>CAZBZR010000009.1:0-63707 GCA_964496445.1 uncultured Microbacterium sp. | reverse complement strand
CCGCGTACCCGCAGGATGGAGGTCGACCCCGCGCGGCGCTCGATGAGACCGACCGCGAGGAAGAGGGTCGTCTGCACCACGATGTGGTGGACGGTGTAGTAGATGGTCGCGCCGATCGCCACCGGCGTGGCGATGGCCAGCCCGAAGGTCATGTCGCCGGTGTGGCTGCCGAGCGTGAACGACAGGATGCGTTTGAGCTCGGCCTGGGCGAGGGCGCCGAGCACGCCGACGATCATGGTGGCCAGCGCCACGATCAGCAGCAGCGTGTTGACGTCGTTCTCGCGGAAGATCTGCGTCTCGGTGCGGATGAGCGCGTACACGCCCACCTTCGTCAGGAGGCCGGCGAAGACCGCGGTCACCGGGGCCGGGGCCGTCGGGTACGAGTCGGGCAGCCAGAACGACAGCGGGAAGACGGCCGCCTTAATGCTGAACGCCAGGAGCAGCATCAGGTGCAGCACCAGCTGCGTCTCCTGCGGCAGCTGCGTCATCCGCTCCGACAGCTGGGCCATGTTGACGGTGCCGAGCGCTCCGTAGATGACCGCGATCGAGGCGAGGAAGAGGATCGAGGAGACCAGCGAGACGACGATGTACACGACACCGGTGCGGATGCGCGACTCGGTGCTCCCGAGGGTGATGAGCACGTACGACGCGACGAGGAGGATCTCGAAGCCGACGTAGAGGTTGAACAGGTCGCCGGCGATGAAGGCGGTGAAGATCCCCGCCGACAGGATCAGGTACGACGGGTGGAAGATCGACACCGGGGTGTCGTCATCGCCGTCGGCGGCGCCCTGCCCCACCGAGAAGAGGAGCACCGCGAGCAGCACAATGCTGGAGACGACCACCAGGAGCGCGGAGAGGCGGTCGACATAGAGCACGATGCCGAACGGGATCGGCCATCCGCCCACCGATACGACGAAGGGCTCGTCGGAGGCGTCGACCATCGCCAGCAGCACGGCAGCGATGACGAGCGTCGCGGTGAGCGTGGTGACCGACACGGCGACCTGGGTCTTGCGATGCCGGCCGGCGATGAGGGCGATGCCTGCCCCGACGAGCGGGAGCGTGACCAGCAGCGGCACGAGGGCGCTCATCGGTCTTCTCCTTCCTCGTCGGCGCGGCGGTAGGGACGGTCGGCGGGGGCGTCGTCACGGATGCCGGCGAGGTCGGCGTTGCGCAGCAGGCGGATGGGGGAGGTCTCCGATCCCACGAAGTCGGTGGTCGCGTCGTCGTCCTCCTCCTCGACTTCGACGTCCATCTCGTCCTCGTCGCTCGGACGTGCGCGCAGGGCGACGTCTTCGGCGTCGTCCTCGACGGTGTCGGCGCGGCCGAGCTGCCACGAGCGGTAGATCAGGGCGAGGAGGAACGCCGACACCGCGAAGGTGATGACGATCGCGGTGAGGGTGAGCGCCTGGGGCAGCGGATCGGACGTGTCCTCCGCGTCGGCCGAGCCGAAGAACGGCGCCACACCGGGGCGGCCCATGACGATCAGCAGGAGGAGATTGGCCGCGTTGCCGAGGAGGAGGAAGCCGATGAGCACGCGCGTGAGGCTGCGCTCGAGCATCGCGTACACGCCGCAGGCGAAGAGCACGGCCATGATCACGATGAGCACGAGCGAGACCGGCATCAGGCGAGTACCCCCTGTGCGCGCAACTCCTGCGTCTGCCGGTCGACCTCGGCCCCGAGGCTGCGCAGCACGTCGAGCACGAGACCGATGACGACGAGGTACACGCCGATGTCGAAGAGGGTCGAGGTGACGAACTCGACATGCCCGATCACAGGTAGTTCGGCCTCGAAGAAGGCGCTGGTCAGCGGCGCCTGGCCGAAGAACAGCGGCACGATCGCGCAGGCGACCGCGAGCGTCATGCCGGCGCCGAGGAGGCGTCCGGCGTCGGCGGGCGCCGCGGCGCCGAGCTCGTAGCGACCGCCCGCGACGTAGCGCATGACGAGCGCCATGCCCGCGACCAGTCCGCCGGCGAAGCCGCCGCCAGGCAGGTTGTGACCGGCGAAGAGCAGATACAGCGACACGATGATGATCGAGTGGAAGAGCACGCGGACGATCACCTCAAGGATGAGGGATCGGTTCTCCGGCCGCACCTTCTGCCCGCCGAGGAGCCAGGTCTGCGGGCGATGACGCGTATCGGCGGTGCGCGGGCGCGGGCCCTCCTCCGTCTCGACGAGGGGAGCGCGGCCGCGGGAGCTGAGCCGCGGCAGGGGCTCGGTGAATTCGCTCAGCGTGTCGGCGCGGTGGGTGACGAACACCAGCGAGGCGACGCCGGTGGCCGCGAGGATGAGGACGGACAGCTCGCCCATGGTGTCCCACCCGCGGAGGTCGACGAGGGCCACATTGACGATGTTCCGGCCGTGTCCGATCTCGTAGGCGAGCACCGGCCAGGAGTCCGAGATCGGACGCTCCACCCGCGCGCTCGTGGCCACGAGCGCGACCATCGCCATCGTGGCGCCGACGGCGATCGCCAGCAACGCGCGGGCCTGCGGCCACACCGAGGCGTTGTGCTCCCCCATCCGCGCCGGGATGCGGCGCAGCACCAGGGCGAAGGCCACTAGCGTGACGGTCTCGACGAGGATCTGCGTGAGCGCGAGGTCGGGGGCGCCGCTGGTGGCGAAGAGGACCACCATTCCGAGGCCCGTCACCGACACCAGCACGACGCCGGTGTAGCGCTTGCGAGCGTTCACGGCGAGGAGGCCGGCGGCGATCATGACCGGCGCCACCGCCAGTTGCGCGGGGGACTGCCACGCGTCCAGCTGCAGCTGCCAGGTCGGGCTGGACAGCAGGGCGGTGCCCTCCGCGGCGACGAACACGATGAAGATGGTGCCGACGTATACCGGCAGGGAACCCCGCTGCGTCAGCGATGTCGTGAACACCGCCAGGCGGGCGATGGCACGGACGGAGGCGTTGTAGACGTCGTTGGCCGTGAACGGCAGCATGCGCGCCGAGGCGAACGTGGGCGAACGCGCGGTGAGGACGAACATCCCGATCCCGACGACGATCGTGCCGAGCGAGATCCACAGTGCCGGCTCGAAGCCGTGCCACAGCGCCAGATGCGGCGTGCCCTCCGGGGCCGGCAGTCCCGGGCTCGCCGGTGCGGCCGTCCGCGCGTAGGGCTGGAACGCGGCATCCAGCCACGTCGTCGCAAGGCCCGCGACCACGGTGAGCGTGGAAAGCACGATGGGCGCGGCGAGGAAGCCGATGGGCGGATCCGGCCACGGAGTGGGCTCGCGCCGCACCCCGGCCGCGTCCCGCTTGGTGGCGAAGGCGCCCCAGATGAACCGCGCGCCGTAGGCGGCGGTGAGGATCGAGCCGAGCGTGACCCCGATGAGGGCGACGACGCCCCACGTCTCGCCGTGAACGGCCTCTTCCAGGAAGGCCGCGAGCAGCCCTTCCTTCGCCACGAAGCCGAGCGTGGGGATCACCCCGGCCATGCACGCGACAGCCACGCTGGAGAACAGCGTGAGCACCGGCGCCTGCCGCCCGACGCCGCTCAGCTCGCCGATGTCGCGCGTGGACAGCTGGCGGTCGATGATGCCGACGACGAGGAAGAGCGCCGACTTGAACAGCGCGTGCGAGAGCAGCAGCGCGAGACCGGCCAGCGCCGCCTCCTGGGTGCCGTAGCCGAGGACCACCGTGAGAAACCCGAGCTGGCTGACGGTGCCGAACGCGAGGACGCGCTTGAGGTCGCTCTCACGAAGCGCCTGGAAGCCGCCGAGGAGCATCGTGAAGACGCCGAGCGAGATGACGATGGGCCGCCAGGGCGCGGCGAACGCGAAGATCGGCGCGAGACGCGCGATGAGGTAGATGCCCGCCTTGACCATCGCGGCTGCGTGCAGGTACGCCGACACCGGCGTCGGCGCGGCCATGGCACCGGGGAGCCAGAAGTGGAACGGGAAGATCGCCGACTTGCTCAGCGCCCCGACGAGAAGGAGGACGAGAGCGGTGTCCACCGCCGGGCCGGCCGGGACGATCTCGAGGATCTCCGAGAGGCTGGTGGTGCCCGCCTCGACGACGAGGAGCACGACGCCCACGAGCATCACCAGCCCGCCGATCGTGGTGACCAGAAGCGCCTGCAGGGCGGCGCGGCGGCTGGCACCGCGGCCGTGGTAGTAGCCGATGAGGAGGTACGACAGGATGCTCGTGACCTCCCACAGCATCACCAACACGACGATGTCGTCCGTGAGGACCAGGCCGTACATCGCCCCGGCGAAGGCGAGGAGGACGGCGGAGAACTGCCCGACCCCCTGCGTCTTCCCGCGGAAGTACCAGCGGCAGTAGAACATCACGAGGGCGCCGACGCCGGTCACCACCAGGGCCAGCAGCCATCCCAGCGTGTCCATCCGCATGGACAGGGCGATGCCCAGGGCGGGGATCCAGTCGTATGTCTCGAAGGGAATGTTCCCGGAGACGACCTGGGGCGTGGCGAGGACGGCCTGCACGAAGGCGACCGTCGGGACGATCGCGGCCACGTAGAAGGCCCGGGCGCCGATCCGCGACACCAACCACGGGAGCACGAGCGGCACCACGCAGAACGCGCCGAGGAGCAGCAGCATACGGCGGCCTCCTCGGGGTCGACGGGCGCGAGGCCCGGGCTCTCAGGTCGTCCGCACTATTCTACCGGGCGCGTCCGTCCCTCCGGCGCGCGGGACGCAGCAGGCGGGACCGGAGCGGTCGTGTTCCCCTCGCGGAACGTGCAGGTGAAGCGCAGCGACGCCGCGACCGAGCCGTCGAGCATGGCGGCGACGGCGTCGCCTGCCGCCCGCCCCTTCTCCGCCGCCGGCTGCACGGCGGTGGTGAGCACGTAGGGGGCGAGCCCGTCGACGACCACGCCGTCGAACCCGGTGACGCTCACGTCGGCGGGGACCCGGAGGCCCGCCTCCTCGGCGGCGCGGATGATGCCGGCGGCGAGGAGGTCGCTCTGCGCGATCACCGCGGTGGGACGCGCCTCGGCAGCGGCGAAGATCTCCCGACCCGCGGCGAGCCCCGCATCGATGAGGCTCGCACCCGCCGCGTACGCCGGCGCATCCGGGTAGATCTCCCGCGCGCCCGCGAGGCGGTCGGCGGCCACATCGACGCGAATGTCGCGCTCGGCATCGGCGTCGAGCCATCCGCCGCGGCGATCCACGTCGACGGCGAGGGTGACGATGACCACGTCGCGGTGGCCGAGCCCGGCGAGGTGGCTGGCCAGCTGACGCTGCGCCTCGCGGTTGTCCAGGCGGATCTGGGGCACTTCGGATCCCCCGTCGCCCTCGATCACCACCACGGGCACGTGGCGGGCGCGGAGCACGACGAGCGACTCCCGCATCCGGGCATTGCAGCCGATGAGCACGGCCGCATCCAGCGGGGTCGACAGCAGCGACGGCTCGGCGGCGGGGTCGCCGGTGTCGCGGAGGATCAGCACGCCCGCCCCCGCACGCGCGACCCCTTCGCTCAGTCCGTCCATCTGCAGGCGCATGACGGGATCGGAGAACACCGAGCCCAGGCGTCCCTCGACGACGACGCCGACGATCCCCGACCGCCCGCGCCGCAGCGACGCGGCCCGCGGGTCGGGCCCGGTGTAGCCCAGTCGCGCGGCCGCGGCCAGCACCCGCTCCCGGGTGGCCTCCGACACCGGCGTCCGGCCACTGAAGACCACCGACGCGGTCGAGCCCGACACGCCCGCCTCGCGCGCGACGTCGGCGATCGTGGCTCGGCGTGCGCTCATGCGCGCATCCTATCCCGCACCCGTGTCGAATCGATTCGATTCTCCGCCCCCGCCCGCGCCTCCCACCTCCGCCTCCCCCGAACGTGCATCGTCTCGCCGAGAGTGCACCGAATCCGGTGCCGGTTCGGCGAGACGGTGCACACTCGGCGGATGGGGGCGGATTAGGCTCGTCGGGTGCGTCTTGTCATCGCCCGCTGCTCCGTCGATTACACCGGCCGGCTGAACGCGCACCTGCCGCTCGCCACGCGCCTGCTGGTGCACAAGGGCGACGGCAGCCTCCTCGTCCACTCCGACGGCGGGTCGTACAAGCCGCTGAACTGGATGAGCCCCCCGTGCAGCCTCGTGACCGAGGACCCGGATGCGGAAGACCTCGAGGACGGCGTCATCCAGCGGTGGCGCGTCACCCACGCCAAGACCGGCGATGCGCTCCTCGTCCGCATCCACGAGATCTTCTCCGACACCTCGCACGACCTGGGCGTGGACCCGGGCCTGGTCAAGGACGGCGTCGAGTCCGACCTGCAGCGGCTGCTGGCCGAGCAGGTGACGATCGTGGGGGAGGGGGTCACCCTCGTGCGGCGCGAGTTCCCCACCGCGATCGGTCCCGTCGACCTGCTCCTGCGCGACCCCGCCGGCGGCACGATCGCCATCGAGGTCAAGCGCCGCGGCGAGATCGACGGCGTCGAGCAGCTCACGAGATACCTCGAGCTGCTCAACCGCGACCCGCACCTCGCCCCGGTCAGCGGCGTGTTCGCCGCGCAGGAGATCAAGCCCCAGGCCCGCGTCCTGGCCACCGATCGCGGCATCCGCTGCCTCACCCTCGACTACGACGAGATGAAGGGCGTCGAGTCGGGCGCGCCGCGCCTGTTCTGAGCCCACGGCCGGTGCCCCCGTCGTGCGCCGGTAGCGTGGAGGCATGCGCTCACCCTGGTCATGCATCCTGTGGGACGTCGACGGCACGATCGTCGACGCGTCCGAGGGGATCCTCCGCCGGCTGAGCATCACGCTCGAGCACTTCGGGATGCAGCCGCCCACGCGCGGCGAGCTGTCGCGGTGGATCGGACCCCCGATGTTCGAGTCGTTCCAGGCCAACGTCGGCATGACGCCCGACCAGGCGACGGAGGCCGTCGCCTTCTACCGCGGCCTCAACAAGGCCGAGGGCTACACCTCCAGCGCCGTGCTGTTCCCAGGCGTGGGCGAGCTGATCGCCGAGCTCGGCGCGGCGGGGGTGCCCCAGGCCACGGCGAGCTCGAAGCCCGAAGCCCAGGTCGTGGCCCTCATGGACCACTTCGGCCTCGCGCCGTACTTCACCGCCATGGTCGGCGCCACGCCCGACGAGCGCACCCTCAGCGCGAAATCCGACATCGTCGCCGAGGCCCTGCGCCGCCTCGCCGCGGCCGGCGTCGACACCTCCCGCCCGGTGCTGATCGGCGACCGCCACCACGACGTGGAAGGCGGCGCGGCCAACGGCGTTCCGGTGATCTTCGTGCAGTGGGGGTTCAGCTGGCCGCACGAGGCGGAGGGCGCGCAGGCGAGCGTCGCCGACGCCGACGCCCTGCGGCGCCTGCTCCTCCTCCCCGAGGGCGACGCCTCTCAGCCGGACAGCACCGTCGGTACCGCCGCATCCGCCTGACGCTCCCGGATTCCGGGCCGCGGCCCGCCCCCCTCTAGGGTGAACGCATGGCGCACCGTCCTGCCCCGGTGCGACGCGCGGTGCGCGTCGCCCGCCGCATCCCGGCGACCCTGACCCTCGTCGCCGTGCTGCTGGTCGCCGGCGTCCTCTCCCGGGGGCTGTGGCAGCCGCTGCAGAGCTCCGAGCTGTGGGAGAGCGTCGCATACGGCCTCCCCGCGTTCGAAGCCGGCCGGTGGTGGACACCGCTCACCGGCACGTTCTTCGCCGGCGAACCGTGGGTCTACGCCGTCGCCGTCGTGGGGTTCTGGGGTATGGGGTATCTGGAGTACCGCCGCGGCTCCCGCGTCGCACTCGCCTACTTCGGCATCGGTCAGCTCTTCGCCGTGCTGGCGACCTCGCTCGTGCTGTGGGCGTGCGCGCTGCTGCCGTGGCCGTGGGCGCAGACGCAGGCGGCCGCGCTGGATGTCGGCCCCTCGGGCGGCACGATGGCGTGCATCGCGGCAGCGATCACGCTCTTCGCGGCGCCGTGGCGCCTGCGCGCGTGGATGGTGCTCCTGGCCTTCGTCTTCCTCGCGGTGCTGTTCTGGGGCGCGGTCGCCGACCTCGAGCATCTCCTGGCCGTCGCCCTCATCCTCGCGGTGGACCGGTCGCTGCGCCCGCAGCGCGTGAGCGTGCGCGAACAGCGCTGGATCGCCTTCGTCGTGCTCGTCGTGCTCGGCGCGGTGCAGCTGATCACGCTCCTCGTGCCGACCTCGGGCCCGTTCGGGCGGACCGCGCCGTACGAGGCGCCCTGGTTCGACGTCGCGTTCGACGCCCTCGTCATCCTGATCGTCGCCAACGGGATGCGGGGCGGCCGGCGCTGGGCCTGGATCGTCAGCGTCGCGCTGTCGGTGCTGAACATCGTCGTGGGAATCGGCCTTCTCGTCCTCGTCGCCACCCTCGGCATCGCCGCGGTGGAGTCGACCGTCGACGCCGACCTCAGCGTGTCGCTGGCCAGCTCGGTCCTGTGGGCGCTCACCCTCGTCTACCTGCTGCTCGTGCGCCGCGCCTTCCGCGCGCACCGGAAGGCGCCGATCAGCGACGGCGCGCGGCCCACGGTCGACGAGGTCAAGGAGGAGATCCGCGCGCACGGCGGCGGGACCCTGTCGTGGATGACCACGTGGGAGAACAACGATTACGCGCGCGAGGCCGGCGGGATCATCGCCTATCAGCGCCGCGCCGGCGTCGCGCTCGCGCTCGCGGACCCGCTCGGCCCGGAGGCTGCGCGCCCCGCCGCCGTCTCGCGCTTCATCGCCCAGGCCGAGCGCGCCGGGCTCATCCCCTGCTTCTTCAGCGCCGGGGAGGCCACGCGCGCAGCGGTCCCGGCGGACTGGCGGAGCATCGTGGTCGCCGACGACACGATCGTCGACCTGCCCGGTCTGCAGTTCACCGGCAAGGCCTGGGCCGCGGTGCGCACCTCCCTCAACCGGGCGGCGCGCGAGGGAATGACCTTCCGGATGACGCGTCTGCGCGATCAGCCGTGGGGGATCCAGCAGCAGCTGCGCGCGATCTCGGAGAGCTGGGTGGGGGACAAGGGCCTGCCCGAGATGGGGTTCACGCTCGGCACCCTCGCCGAAGCAGCCGACCCCGAGGTGCGCGTCGCGCTGGCGCTGTCACCGGAGGGCGATGTGGACGGCTTCCTGTCGTGGCTGCCGGTCTATGGCGCCGCCGGACGGGTGCACGGGTGGACGCTCGATCTCATGCGCCGACGCGACGGCGGATTCGGACCTGTGATGGAGTTCCTCATCGGTTCCTCCGCCCAGACCTTCGCCGAGGAGGGCGCCGAGATCCTGTCGCTGTCGGGCGCGCCGCTCGCGCACGAGTACCCCGCCGACGCCGGCATGATCGCCGACCTCACGTCGTGGCTGGCCGACACCCTCGAGCCGGTGTACGGATTCGCGTCGCTGCACCGCTTCAAGGAGAAGTTCCACCCGCGGTACGAGACGATGTATCTGCTGTACCGCGACGAGGCCGACCTCACCCGCATCGGCGCCGCGCTCACGCGCGCGTTCCTCCCCACCGCCACCTGGCGTCAGTTCGCCGGGGCGGGGGTCGAGTTGGTGCGCGGCGAGCGCTGAGCGCGCCCGCCGCGACCGAGCTCACATGGGGCGGATGTTCTCCGCCTGCAGGCCCTTGGGGCCCTGGGCGATCTCGAACTCGACGCGCTGGTTCTCCTCGAGCGAGCGGTAGCCCGACGCCGAGATCGCGGTGTAGTGCGCGAACACGTCGGCACCGCCCTCATCCGGGGCGATGAAGCCGAAGCCCTTCTCCGCGTTGAACCACTTGACCGTGCCCTGGGTACTCATTACATGCCGTTCTATGTCGCCGGGACCGTCTGCCCCGGGCGATCCCCACGCTAATGGTCGGCGGCGCGCAGCGCACGGGATGGTGACACAAACGTTGCACAGCGGGCGTTAACCATACGACGCCCGGGCCGAGCATGACGCTCAAAGCCCGGGCGTCGACGGATCCCCCCGGATAGGCCACGCAGAGCGTGACTGCGATCACTCTACTGATAGATGCGCCGGTATGCGACACCGCGGAGAGAAAAGTCTGCGGACGCCCGCCCCTCGTAGGGTGGCGACATGAGCCACATCGAGTTGCGCGATCTCGCCGAGCACCCGCGCGGGCTCCGGCGGGCACCGGATGACCTGGGGGAATGGGTCGCGGAGCACCGGCGACGGTCCGCAGCGACCGTCTGGGCCGTCGCCGACGGGCGCCACGTGGTCGGAGCGGCCGCCGCCTTCACCGCGGACGGCGATCGCGAGGTCGCCTACCGGCTCCTCGACCCCGACGATGCCGAGACGGCGGCCGAGACGCTGCGGCTCCTCGTCTCGCGGGAGCCCGAGCGTCCGCTCTACCTCCGCGCCGGCGACGGGGACGCCGGCGGCGATGTGCGTGCGCAGCTCGGATTCACCGGGCCCGCGGGCTCGGACGGACGAGCCGTTCTCCCGCCGACGCTGGAGTGACGACGGCGATCAGGCGGGCTGGCGCGTGTCGTAGTACTTGTGCGCGGGGCGACGGCGGTATCCGTCGACGGCGGTGACGCGGAACGTCCACACGAGCAGGGCGACCAGGGCGGCGGGGACGAGCAGGGACATCGCACTCTCCTTGAGCATCGACGAGGGTGACTCCGGTCGCGACGCTGCCTCCGGCGGGTATCTGTATTCTACCGCATAAATCCCGGGTCCGGCGCCGGGAATCCTGCACTGCGGACACAGCAGAGGCCCCCGGGATCAGCCGGGGGCCTCTGGCGCTCTGTGCGCGAGGGGGGAGTTGAACCCCCACGCCCTTTCGGGCACTGGCACCTGAAGCCAGCGCGTCTGCCTATTCCGCCACTCGCGCGAGTGCGGGACGGATCCCGCGTACTCAACTTGCCCACGATATCACGGCCGCGCGCGGGCTCCGAAAGCGCGAGACTCAGCCGCACGGACGAGACTCCGGGCGGCGGACGGATTGTCGTCCGGGGCGGTGAGTTTCGGGCGGACGGGAGACGCCCAGGCGTCCTGACTACGATGTACCCACCGGTCTGCCTGCCTGAAGGAGTCTCGTGGGACTACTCGACAGTTTCGAGAAGGGTCTCGAACGCGCCGTCAACGGCGCCTTCGCGAAGACCTTCCGCAGCGGCATCCAGCCCGTGGAGATCGCGTCCGCCCTGCGCAGCGAGCTGGACAAGAAGGCGGCGGTGGTCAGTCGCGACCGCATCCTCGCGCCCAACACCTTCGTCGTGCAGCTCGCGCCGGCCGACGACGACCGGATGCGCCAGCTCGGCGCCGCTCTCGGCGACGAGCTCGACGCCCTCGTGCAGACGCACGCCCGCACGCAGGGCTACTCGTTCGGCGGGCCCGTCAGCATCACGCTCCAGCGCGACGAATCGGTCTCCACCGGAACGCTGCGCGTGCAGTCGCAGACGGCCGAGGGCACGGTCGCGTGGCGCGGCGTCGTCGACATCGACGGTCGCCGTCATCCGCTGACCCAGGCGCGGACCGTCATCGGACGCGGCAGCGACGCCGACATCACGCTCCCCGACGCCGGGACCAGCCGCAAGCACGTCGAGATCCTGTGGGACGGCGAGCGCGCCATGGTACGAGACCTCGGGTCCACGAACGGCACCCAGCTGAACGGTCGCAAGATCAGCGAGGCGCCGCTGCCTCCCGACTCCACCGTGACGATCGGACGCACCAGCATCGTGTTCCGCGTCGTGCCGCAGGCCGCCCCCGCCCGGCGCCCCGCGCCCGACCAGACCCGGGCTTTCACACTCGGCGAAGGAGGTCCGCTCGCGTGATCGAGAGCGAACTGACCCTCCTGCTGCTGCAGATCGGCTTCCTGCTGCTGCTGTGGTTCTTCGTCTTCGCCGTGGTGTACTCGCTGCGCGCGGACCTGTTCGGCGTGAAGGTGCGAAAGCTCCCCGAAGCGGTCGCCGCTTCACCCGCCCCGGCGGCCCCGGCGGCGAGCGCCCCGGCCGCGGATGCGACGGCCCCGGTGAGCCGCCCCGCGGCAGCGGGGTCGGCGATCAGCCCTCCCCCGGGAAGCACCGCCACCACCTCCTCCGTCGCACGCATCGTCATCACCAGCGGCCCCAAAGCGGGCCTGGAGCTGCCGCTGGGCAACGAGCCCCTCACGATCGGGCGGTCGAGCGAATCCGGCCTCGTCGTCCGCGACGACTACACCTCCAGCCACCACGCGCGCCTGGTGCTGTGGGGCGATCAGTGGATGATCCAGGACCTCGACTCGACCAACGGCACCTTCCACGACGGGGTGCGGGTGGCCTCACCCGTCCCCGTCCGCATCGGCGCACCCATCAAGGTGGGCGCCACGACGTTCGAGCTGCGGAAGTAGCCTGCCCACCCCATGGTCTTCCAGGGCTCGAGCGCCGCGATCTCGCACACCGGCAAGGTGCGCTCCAACAACCAGGACTCCGGCTACGCCGGCTCCAACCTCTTCGTCGTGGCCGACGAGATGGGCGGCCACGCCGGCGGCGACGTCGCCTCGAGCCTCGCGATCGCGCGACTGGAGGCCCTCGACCAGCCCTTCGCCTCCACCGCGGAGGCCGAGCGGGCGCTCCGCGACGCGATCTCGGATGCCGCGACGGAACTGATCGACACCGTGGGGCGCCGCCCCGAGCTCGCCGGCATGGGCACGACCGTCAGCGCCCTGGTGATGGTCGACGACTACGCCGTCATCGCGCACATCGGCGACTCGCGCATCTACCTCTACCGCGACGACGCGCTCACCCAGATCACGACCGACCACACGTTCGTGCAGCGCCTGGTCGACTCCGGGCGCATCACGCCGGAGGAGGCCCGTTACCACCCCCGGCGCTCGGTGCTCATGCGCGTGCTCGGCGACATGGACCCCGACCCCGAGGTCGACACCTTCATCATGCCCACCCAGCCGGGCGACCGCTGGCTGCTGTGCTCGGACGGCCTGTCCGGCGTCGTGGACGACACGCACACCGCGAAGGCGCTCGCGCAGGGCCTCGCCCCGGGCCGCACCGCCGACGCACTGCTCAAGCAGGCGCTCGACGGCGGGGCGCCCGACAACGTCACGATCGTCCTCGTCGACGTCGGCGGGCAGCATCCGGTGTTCATCGGCACGCCCACGATCGTCGGGTCGGCGTCCAACCCGATCGGCATCGAGGTGCCGGCCGCACGCGCGGGCCGCAGCAGCTGGCTGCACCCGAACCGTCAGGCCGCGAACGAGCCGACCCACTTCGAGCCGGATGCGGAGTTCCTCGAGGAGCTCATCGAGGAGGATCGCCGCCGCGCGCGCCGCCGCCGGATCGGCTGGGTCGTGGGCCTCCTCGTGGTGCTCGCCCTCCTCGCCGGAGCGCTGTTCGCCGCGTACAACTGGACGCAGACCCGCTACTTCGTCGGCGCCGACGACGACACCGTGGTGCTCTATCGCGGGGTGCAGCAGGGGATCGGACCGATCTCGCTGTCGACGCCCTACGAAGACACCGGCATCGCACTCGCCGACCTCCCGCCCTTCGACCGCGCCACGGTCGAAGCGACCATCAACGCCCGCTCGCTCACCGACGCCCAGCTGATCGTCGAGCGCCTGCGCGAGAACGCGGGGGGCTGATGAGCACCGAGTCGCCCACCGCGCGCACCGCCTCCGTCGCCGCCGACACCGCGGTGCTGCGCGCACTGCGCCGCATCCGCGTCCCGCAGACCCAGCGCAACCGCGAGCTCGGGCTGCTGCTGTTCGCCCTGGTCGTCAACGCCGCCGCCGTCACCCTCGTCGAGCTCGGCACCGGCCGCACCCTCGACGGCTCGATCTTCCTGTACGGCGGCGTCCCGGCGCTGCTCGCACTGACGCTCCACGTCGTGCTGCGCCTGCGTG
The DNA here is from genome assembly GCA_964496445.1 of uncultured Microbacterium sp. Classification (GTDB taxonomy): domain Bacteria; phylum Actinomycetota; class Actinomycetes; order Actinomycetales; family Microbacteriaceae; genus Microbacterium. The sequence continues at coordinate 49,985 of CAZBZR010000009.1, read as the reverse complement.
CGCGCGACGCCGACCCCTTCGTGCTGCCCATCGCCACGCTGCTCACCGGCCTCGGGATGGCGGAGATCTACCGCATCGACATCGCGCGCGGCCACGCCGGATGGGATGCCTCCTCCGCCCGCCAGCTCGCCTGGTCGGCCATCGCCATCGCCGGGGCCATCGCGATCGTGTGGTTCCTCCGCAACTACCGCGTGCTGTTCCGCTACACCTACATCTTCGGCTTCGCCGGACTGCTGTTGCTCCTCCTCCCCTTCGTCCCCGGCCTCGGCACCGATCAGAACGCCGACGTCTGGGTCTCGGTCGGCGGACTGTTCCAGTTCCAGCCGGGAGAGCTCGCGAAGATCTCGCTCGCGATCTTCTACGCCGGCTATCTCGTCCGCACCCGCGAGAGCCTGTCCTCGGTGGGGACGCGCTTCCTGTGGATGACGTGGCCGCGGGCCCGCGAGCTCGGCCCGCTGCTGGTCATCTGGCTCATGTCGGTGGGCATCATCGTCCTCCAGCGCGATCTCGGCACCGGGATGCTCCTGTTCGGCATGTTCGTCGCGATGCTCTACGTCGCGACCGGGAAGACCAGCTGGGTGCTCCTCGGCGTCGTTCTCGCCGCCGGCGGAGCGTTCGCCGCGTCGCGCGTGCTGCCCTACGTCGGGGGCCGGTTCTCCGCCTGGCTCGACGCCTTCAACCCCGAGCTCATCGAGGCGCAGGGCGGCAGCTTCCAGCTCGTCCAAGGCATCTTCGGCCTCGCGCAGGGCGGCCTCATCGGCACCGGTCTCGGTCAGGGCCGGCCCTACATCACCCCGCTGTCGCAGAGCGACTACATCCTGCCGAGCCTCGGCGAGGAGCTGGGCCTGGTGGGCGTCTTCGCGATCCTCGCGCTGTACATGGTGTTCGTGAGCCGCGGCATCCGCATCGGCGTCGCCGGACAGGATGACTTCGGCAAGCTGCTGGCGACCGGGCTGTCGTTCACCATCGCGCTGCAGATCTTCATCATCGTGGGGGGCGTCACCCGCCTGATCCCGCTCACCGGGCTCACCACCCCGTTCCTCACCGCGGGAGGATCCTCGCTCATCTCGAACTGGCTCATCGTCGCGATCCTGCTGCGCATCTCGGATGCGGTGCGCAGCCGCCCCCGGGTGGTGATCGGATGACCAAGGAGCTCCGGCGCCTGAGCATCCTCATGCTCGCGATGTTCCTCGCCCTGTTCGCCTCGACCAGCGTCATCCAGGTCGTCCAGACCGACGAACTGGCCCGCAACCCCGCCAACACCCGCGCGCTGTACGACTCCTACGAGGTTCAGCGCGGGTCGATCATCGCGGGCGGCACCGCGATCGCGTCGTCGGTCCCCTCCGACGACGTCTACAGCTGGCAGCGCGTGTACGTCGACGCCGACATGTGGGCGCCGGTGACCGGATTCATCAATCCCGTGCTGAACTCGTCGACCGGACTCGAGCAGGCGATGAGCCAGGTGCTCAGCGGCACCTCCGACGCGCAGTTCCTCTCGCGCCTGGACCGCATCCTCACCGGGCAGCCGCCGCGCGGGTCGAACGTGGAGATCAGCCTCGACCCTGTCGCCCAGCGTGCCGCGTACGACGCCCTCGCCGGTCTCGAGGGCGCGGTCATCGCGATCGAGCCGGCGAGCGGACGCATCCTCGCCCTGGCGACGAGCCCCAGCTTCGACACCAACGTGCTCGCGTCCCACGACACCACGGCGGTGCGCGCGGCGTACGAGACGCTCGAGAACGACCCGACGCATCCGCTGTACAACCGCGCGACGCGCGGCGACCTCAACCCGCCCGGATCGACGTTCAAGCTCGTCGTAGCCTCGGCGGCGCTCGCCTCGGGCGAGTACACCCCCGACTCGACGCTGCCGAATCCGGCGCTGTATCAGCTGCCGCAGTCCTCCAACACGGTGCGCAACGCCGGGGGCGGCACGTGCGGCGACGGCGCCGAGGTGACGATCGCCGACGCGCTGCGCCTGAGCTGCAACATCCCGTTCGCGGAGCTGGCGGTGCAGCTGGGCGATGACGCCATCCGCGAGGAGGCCGAGAAGTACGGCTTCAACCGCGCATTCTCGCTGCCGCTGGAATCCATCCCCTCGGAGTACCCCCGCGGGCTGAATGACCCGCAGACCGCCCTCACCGGGTTCGGTCAGGGGCAGGTGATCGCCACGCCGCTGCAGATGGCCATGGTCAGCGCCGGCATCGCCAACGGTGGATCGGTGATGAATCCGCGGATGGTGGACGCCGTCATCGGGCCGGACCTCACCGTGCAGCAGACCTTCGAGGACAGCGAGTTCGCCCGCGCTCTGAGCGCCGAGCTGGCCGGGGAGATGGCGAGCATGATGGTCGCCAATGTCCGTGACGGCGCGGCCTCCGGTGCAAGAATAGAGGGCGTCGACGTGGGCGGTAAGACGGGCACCGCGGAGAACGGGGACCGCCCGTACACGCTGTGGTTCACCGGATTCGCCCCGGCAGACGACCCCCAGGTCGCCGTCGCCGTGGTCGTCGAGGACGGTGGCGGGCAAGGACAGTCGGGCAGCGGCAACACCATCGCCGCTCCCATCGCGAAAAAGGTCATGGAGGCGGTGCTGGGCAGATGAGACCGACACAGGGTGTGACCTTCGGCGGACGCTACGAGCTGGACTCGCGGATCGCGATCGGCGGCATGGGCGAGGTGTGGGAGGCCACCGACCACGTCATCGGCCGCACCGTCGCCATCAAGATCCTCAAGGACGAGTACATGGGCGACCCGGGCTTCCTCGAGCGCTTCCGCGCCGAGGCCCGCCACGCGGCGCTGGTGAACCACGAGGGCATCGCGAGCGTGTTCGACTACGGCGAGGAGAACGGCAGCGCGTTCCTCGTGATGGAGCTCGTTCCGGGCGAGGCGCTGTCCACCATCCTCGAGCGCGACGGCGCGCTGTCCACGGACAAGACGCTCGACATCGTCGCGCAGACCGCGGCCGCCCTCCAGGCGGCGCACGCCGCCGGCCTCGTGCACCGCGACATCAAGCCGGGGAACCTGCTGATCACGCCCGACGGGCGCGTGAAGATCACTGACTTCGGCATCGCCCGCATCGCCGACCAGGTGCCCCTGACCGCCACCGGCCAGGTCATGGGCACCGTGCAGTACCTCTCTCCGGAGCAGGCGTCGGGCCACCCCGCCTCGCCCGCGACCGACATCTACTCGCTCGGCATCGTCGCGTACGAGAGCCTGGCCGGCAAGCGCCCCTTCACCGGCGAGTCGCAGGTCGCGATCGCGATGGCCCAGATCAACGAGCAGCCGCCGCCGTTGCCGGCGACCGTCCCCGAGCCGGTGCAGCGGTTCGTCATGGCGATGATCGCCAAGAAGCCGGAGGAGCGGCCGGCCTCCGCCGCGGCCGTCTCGCGCGCGGCCTCGGCCCTCCGCCGCGGCGACCTCGCCGCCGCGGTGGCCGCCGTCCCCGCCATCGCCGGAGCCGCGGCCGCCGCGGACGACGTGACGCAGCTGCTCACCCCGGGAGCCGACACGTCGGCGGCGACGCGGCTGCTGCCCGCGCCCGCCGTGGTGGAGACGGCGACGACCACCGAGGACGACGCCGCACCGCCCCCGCGCAAGCGGAGCCCCTGGACGTGGCCCCTCATCGCCCTCATCGCGCTGCTGGTGCTCGTTCTCGTCGGCACGCTCATCGCGTTCTTCGCCAATCAGGGTCCGGCACCCGCACCCACGACGTCGTCCTCGGCGCCCGCGTCGCCGACCCCGTCCGACACCCCCACCCCGGAGTCCACCCCGGTGAACCTCGACGCGCTGGGGCTGGTCGGAATGACCTGCGACGCCGCCGCGCAGGCGGCCACCGACGCCGGCCTGGCTCCGCAGGTCAGCGCGGGCTCCCCGGCCGGCTCGGCCGCGCAGGTCGGCACCGTCGAATCCACCGATCCGGCACGCGGCAACCTCGACGAGGGGAGCCGCCTGACCATCACGTGCTTCACGGAGCAGACCCAGATCCCGGCTCCGGATTCCGCCCCGACGATCGACCCCGCGCCCGCGATCGCGAACTCCACGGCGACGGTGTCGTGGGCGGCCTACAACCGCTGCCCGAGCGGCACGACCCTCAGCGGGTACACCGTGACCCTCGGCGGCAACGCGACCTTCCAGGGCAACGGCGGCGGGCAGCGTCAGGACTTCGCGCCGGGCACCCTGTCGGCGACCGTGCAGGTGGCCGCCAGCGGCACGATCTCCGCCAGCTACGTCGCCGTCTGCAGCGGCGGCGGCCAGCAGCGCGACTCGGCCTCCTCGCCGCAGGCGCAGGTGCAGATCCAGGCCGCGCCCGAGCCCGACCCCACGTCCTCGTCTGGATCCGAGGGATAAGCTGGCTCTTTGTCCCCCCACCTGAAGGATGCGCCGTGACGACCGAGACGCGGGTGCTCTCCGGCCGCTATCGCGTCGAGGAGCTCATCGGCAAGGGCGGAATGGCCAGCGTCTACCGCGGCTACGACGTCATGCTCGAGCGCGAGGTGGCGATCAAGATCCTGCGGCGCGACCTCGCCGAGGACACCGCCTTCCGCACGCGCTTCCGGATGGAGGCGCAGTCGGCGTCTCGAATGGCGCACCCCGCGATCGTCCGCGTGTTCGATGCGGGGGAGGACAGTGAGACGTTCCCGGACGGCACCACCCGTCCGGTGCCCTACATCGTCATGGAGCTCGTCCGCGGCTCGCTGCTGAAGGACGTGATCGAGCGCGGCCCGGTGCCGGTGGCCGACGCGCGGCGCTACGTCGACGGGATCCTCGAGGCCCTGGAGTTCTCGCACCGCGCGGGTGTCGTGCACCGTGACATCAAGCCCGGCAACGTCATGATCACCGACGCCGACGAGCAGGTGAAGGTGATGGACTTCGGCATCGCCCGCGCGGTGTCGGATTCCTCCTCCACCGTCGCCGAGACGACCACGATCCTCGGTACCGCCTCGTACTTCTCGCCCGAGCAGGCCAAGGGCGAGCCGGTGGACGCCCGCGCCGACCTGTACTCCGCCGGCGTCGTGCTGTACGAGCTCCTCACCGGGCGTCCGCCGTTCCGCGGCGAATCCCCGGTGGCGGTGGCCTACCAGCACGTCAGCGAGGCGCCCGTCGCGCCGTCGGAGATCGCCGACACCGTGCCGCGCGCGATGGACGCGGTGGTGCTGCGCGCGCTCGCGAAGGATCCTTTCCAGCGCTTCCCGGATGCGGCGACCTTCCGCGCCGCGCTGGACGGCACCGCCGAGGGCAAGCAGCCCAGCAAGCGGCAGCTCGGGGCGCTGACCAGTGAACTGTATGGTCCGAACCCCCGGCAGGCGGCCGAGACCGCGCGGTCGCTCCGCCAGCTCAGCACGGACACCACCATGCGCCGCACCCAGTCCGGACCCCCGGTCGCCTGGATCTGGGCGGGCGTGGCGCTGCTGGCGGTGCTCCTGGTCTCGGTGCTGTTCTGGGTCGTCACCATCCGGCCCGGCTCCGAGGTCCCCGGCAACGCGCGCATCGTTCCCGATGTCACTGACGTCGCGTGGGAGCGCGCGGAGGAGCTGCTGCTGGCCGAAGACCTCGTCGCCATCCGCGCCGAGGAGGCGAGCGAGACCGTCGCCGTCGGCAACGTGGTGCGGACGAACCCGGCCGGCGGCGTCTCGGTGGCCCCCGGCGACGAGGTGACGGTCTATGTCTCGAAGGGGCAGGAGACGGCCACGGTCCCCACGCTCGTGGGGCTTCCCGAAGAATCCGCCCGCCAGGCGATCGCCGATGCCGGGCTCATGGTGGGCGCCATCCGGCAGCGCGACGATCCATCCGCGGCCGCCGGGACGGTGCTCGAGGCCGACCAGGACAGCGGCGCGACCGTCGCGCTGGGAACGGCGGTCAACCTCGTGGTGGCGACCGGCCGCGTCGTGATCGTCGACTACACCGGCTACACGCTGGACGCGGCCACCCGGGAGCTGCAGAGCCCGCAACGCGGCCTCACCGTGCGTGCGGAGGAAGACCCCTCGTGCGCCGCCGCGGCAAGCCCGACCGTCATCCGGCAGTCGGCAGGTCCGGGCGAGGTGCCGATCCACTCCGAGATCGTGCTGACGGTCTGCTCCGGCTAACGCGCCGGATGCAGCAGCGCGCCGCGATCGGCCGCACCGGCGAGCCCCGCTGCGGAGAGCCAGTTGCCCAGCATCCGGTGACCGTGCGCGGTGAGGATGCTCTCGGGGTGGAACTGCATCCCGCGGATCGGCAGCGTGCGGTGCGCGAGCGCCATGATGACCCCGCTGTCGGTCCGGCCGGTCACCACGAGCTCGGCCGGCACCGTGTCGGGGACGATGGTGAGCGAGTGGTACCGCGTCGCCGCGAACGGGCTCGGCACTCCGGCGAACAGGTCGCGCCCGTCATGGTGCACCGGCGAGGTCAAGCCGTGCATGAGCTCGGGCGCGTGGGCGACGGTCGCCCCGAACGCGACGGCGATGGCCTGATGCCCGAGGCACACGCCGAGGAGGGGGAGGGCGGCCTCCGCCGCCGCCCGTACGACCTCGATCGACGCCCCGGCGTGCTCCGGGTCGCCCGGGCCGGGGGAGACGAGCACGGCGTCCGCGCCCGCCAGGGCCGCGGCGGCGGCCGCGGGGTCGATGGCGTCCGCCTCGACGAGGTCGACCTCGGCACCGAGCTCGCGGAGGTAGCCGGCGAGGGTGTGGACGAAGCTGTCGTGGTTGTCGACCACGCGCACGCGGAACGCGGTCACTGGACGGTGACGTCCTGCGGGTTGACGTACTGACTCACCCACGGGAACGCCCAGAAGAACAGCCCGTAGACCACCGCCGCGAGCAGGGCGAGGAGGATCAGCACGCGGATCCACCACGGACCGGGCAGCACGCGCCACAGTGCGCCGTACATCAGGCGGCCGCCTCGATCAGCGAGGGCGGCAGCTGGTCGCCCACCCGCGGCGTGAACGACTCGAACAGCCCGTATCCGACGATGCGCTCGGTCATGGCGTACATCGGGCTGCAGCTGGTCAGGGTGATGTAGCGCTCCCCGGCCGGCACGTCGGGCTTGCGGGGCACGTCCAGGAGGACGTCGACGGCATCCGGGGTGACGTACTCGAGGGTGCGGAAGCGGTAGGTGTACCAGCCCGCCTCGGTCTCCACGACGATCGGGTCGCCCACGTGCAGCTCCGCGATGCGGTTGAAGGGCTTGCCGAAGGTGGTCCGGTGCGCGGCCAGGGCGAAGTTTCCGACCTCGCCCGGCATCGCCGCATCGGGGTAGTGGCCGATGCCGATGGGGTCGAGGGTGCGCGGGCGCGACACCCCGCCCGCGATCGGCATCGCGTAGTCCGCGCCGAACCGCGGGATGTGCATGATCGCGAAGACCTCGGCGTCGGCGGGCTGGGGCAGGATCACCGGCTCCACCGTCGCCGGAGCGTCCGCCCCCGCGTCCGGGGTCTCGGTGGCCGTCGGCAGCGGGACATCCTCCGCCTGCGCCGCCCACTGCTCGGAGAGCTCCGCGCCGGCGCGGTTCTTCTCGGCGGCGTAGATGACGTCGCCGATCCACATCTGCCACGCGACGTACAGCAGCACGACGACCCCGACCGTGATGAGCACCTCGCCGAGGACGCCGACGACCGACACGCGCGAGCGCCGGCGGGTGCGGCGCGCGCGGAGAGTCGGTGCGGCGGTGGTGTGCACGCCCGCGATCTTACGACCGAAGGTTATGCAGGGCCTGGCAGTTAGACTGTGCGCATGGCTCGAACCAGCAGCGGCGACGACCCGATCGCCGAACGCAGCGAGGCCGCCGCGCGGCCGAACCCGGTGTGGTTCCTCCCCGTGATGATCGGCCTCATGGTCGTGGGGCTCATCTGGGTCCTGGTGTTCTACCTCAGCAACATGCAGTTCCCGGTGCCCGGAATCGGCGCGTGGAACCTCGTGATCGGCTTCGGCATCGCCTTCGTCGGCTTCCTGATGACCACCCGCTGGCGGTAATTACACCGGTGTCATTTGTCCCCACGTGTGGACAGACCTGTGGATAACTTCCGTCCCGATCAGCCGTAGATCACCGGCGGCAGCGCGAAGAGCACGATGAGGAGCACGGCGAGCCCGCTCAGCAACCCGATCTGGAGCGGTCGCGCGCTCCGTGCCCGCGTGCGTGCGTAGATCAGTCCCACGGCAGCGCCGACGATCAGTCCGCCGAGATGCGACTGCCACGAGATCTGGATCGCCGCCAGTGCCGCGCCGAACGATCCGGTTCCCACCGCCGAGACGAGGGCCAGGACAAAGGGCAGCGCGAAGTTGATCACGATGAGGATCGCGATCATCCGGATGTTGGCGCCGAGGTGACGCCCGATCACGAGGAGCGCGCCGAACAGACCGAAGATCGCGCCGGACGCGCCGACGACCGGGACGTTCGGCGCGAGGAGCGCAACCGCCGCCGAGCCGCCGGCCGCGCTGAGAAGGTACAGCGCGAGGAAGCGCCCGCGCCCCAGGAGCGGTTCGAGGCTCCGCCCCATGAACCACAGCGCGAGCATGTTCAGCCCCACATGCCAGAACCCGCTGTGCACCAGGGCGACGGTGAGGATGCGCCACGGCTGGAAGACCCCGCTCACCTGGGGGTACAGCGCCGGAGCATAGAACGACAGCATCGTGGTGAGGATGTTGCCGACCCCGGGGATCAGTGTGATGACGTAGACGAGCGCCGTGACGGCGATGATCGACAGCGTCACCACCGGACGCCCCGAGGACACCGCCACCGGGCGCGGCCGTGACCATCGCCGCTCCGCGGTGCGCTGGGCGGGCGTGCGGGCGGCGCGCTGCTCGGCAAGGCACTCGGGGCAGATGACCCCCACCGGCGCCTGCGTCTGGCACTCCGGGCAGATGGTGCGCAGACACCGCTGGCAGAGCACGAAGCTCTGCCGGTCGGGGTGCCGGTAGCAGAAGTTGTCGCTGTTGCGGCGGAACTCGTCCGTGGTCACGCGCCGCCGTCCGCTCAGACCGGGGTGACGTCGATCGAGCTGATCACGACCGGCTCGATCGGGCGGTCGCCGGCGGCCGTCGGCACCGCGGCGATGGCGTCCACGACCGCGCGGGAGTCCGCGTCGGCGACCTCGCCGAAGATGGTGTGCTGGCCCTGGAGCCACGGCGTCGGGTCGGTGGTGATGAAGAACTGCGAGCCGTTCGTGCCCTCGGCCTGACCCGTGATGGCGTTGCGGCGGAGGCCGGCGTTGGCCATGGCGAGCTTGTACGGGGTCTGGAAGTCGAGCTCGGGGCTGATCTCGTCGTTGAAGTTGTAGCCCGGTCCTCCCACCCCCTGTCCGAGCGGGTCGCCGCCCTGGATCATGAAGCCCGGGATGATGCGGTGGAAGATCACGTCGCGGTACAGCGCGCCCTCGCCCGGCTGACCGGTGGCGGGGTGGGTCCACGCCTGCGATCCGTCGGAGAGGCCGATGAAGTTCTGCACCGTGCGCGGCGCCTGGTCGCCGAACAGGTTGACGACGATGTCGCCGTGGTTGGTGTGGATGGTCGCGACCGCGGAGTGGGAAGGCATGGGTACATTCTCGCAGAGTTATCTGCAAGCCCCTCCGTCGGGGGCGGGGACGGTCTGGCAAGATGGGGCGAGGACATCCCATCGATCGGGAGGGCAAGACCGTGGGCCTCAGCCGCAAGCGCAAGAAGGAACTCCGTAAGCTCCAGGAGCAGGCGAACAAGCTGTGGGATTCGCAGCAGGTTCTGCTGGGCGAGAGCGCGAACGTCGCCCGTGAAGCGGGCCGCCAGCTCGGCAACTACAGCCGCGAGCACGTTATGCCGGCCGTCAAGGACACCTACGGCACCTACGCCGCGCCGCTGGTGGACAAGAGCGTACGCTACTCGCGTCATCTCCTCACCGACCGCGTGGTGCCCACCGCCGGCGCCGTCGTCGGATCGGCCCTGTCGGTGTGGGACGCGGCCAACGACACGCGCTCGCGCCTCGCCGCCGGACGCGGCCTGTCGCTGCCCGACGCCAAGACGTACGCGAAGAAGGCCGACAAGTACGGCAAGCAGGCCACCAAGGCGCTGTCGGCGAAGCTCGCGCCGGCGCCGCAGCGGTCGGGCATGGGCGCCGGCGGGGTCATCGCGATCCTCTTCGGCATCGCCGCCGCCGTGGGAGTGGTCTACGCCGCATGGCAGACGCTCCGCGCCGACGACGAGCTCTGGGTCGCCGACGACCCGCTGCGCGCGCCCGACGCGTGAGCGACCCGACGGCGCGCGTGCGCGCTGCGGCCGCCGAGCGGGGCCTGGACGTCGATATCCGGGAGCGTCCCGCCGCGCGCAGCCTCGCCGAAGCGGCCGAGCTGCTCGGACTGGATCCCGCGGGGATCGTGAAGACCCTCGTGGTGAAGCGATCGGACGGGACGTTCCTCTTCGCCCTTGTCCCGGGAGACCGCGCGATCTCGTGGCCCAAACTGCGGGCGGTGGTGGGCGTGAACAAGCTGCAGCTGCCCGACGCGGAGACCGCGCTGGCGGCCACGGGCTATGAGCGCGGGACCATCGTGCCGCTGGGCGCGACCGGCGACTGGCCGGTCTTCGCGGATGAGCGCATCCGCGGGCAGCGCATCGCCATGGGTGCCGGAGCCCACGGGTACAGCCTGTTCGTGTCGGCGGATGACCTCATCGCGGCGTTCGACGCGACGGTGGCCGACATCAGCGTCGAGGCCGACGCGGGCTAGATCAGCTCTGCCATCCGCAGCCCGATGTCCACGAGCCGCACCCGCGACAGGCCCCGCACCTCGTCGAGGGAGAACCATTCGGCGCGGTCGGTGGAACCGTCGCGCTCGTTGCGCAGCCGGCCGCCCGTGGTGTGGGCACGGTAGACGATCCGGAGGGCGTGCAGCGGCCCCGTCGCCGTGGTGCTGATGCGGTCCGCGGCCGGGATGACCCGGGAGTGGATGCCGAGAAGGGCGTCGATCGACGCGCGGAACCCCGTCTCCTCGCGGACTTCGCGTCGCGCGGCGTGCTCGGGATCCTCTCCCGGCTCCAGACCCCCGCCTGGGAGGGTCCAGGCCGCGTGACGCCCCTCGTTCCAGTGGGCGAGCAGCACGCGGCCGGCCTCATCCGTGATCACGGCGTAGGCGGCGACCCTCATGTCCATGTCTCCACACCCTACCCACGGGGCTCGGCGCACGCTCCTATGCTGAGGGCATGCCGGCGCAGCTGACCCCCGAGGCCCGCCGACTGCTGGACCTCGCGGCCGACCACATGCTCGCCGTCGGCGTGGGCGGGCTCTCGCTGTCGCAGCTGGCGCGCGCCATCGGCTCCAACAACCGGATGCTGCTGTACTACTTCGGGTCGAAGGACGCGCTCTTCAACGCCGCGCTGCACACCGCATACGACCGCAATCCCGCCACGCGCGACCTCATGGCGGGGCTGGCGGAGCCCGGCGATCTCGTCGAGCAGCTGCGGGCGTCGTGGCGCGCGCTGCGGGCGCCCGAGAACCTCCCCTACATCCGGCTCTTCTTCAACGCGTTCGGCACGGCCGTGCGCGACCCCGCGGCCAGCGCGACCCAGCTCAGCGACATCGCCCAGGAGTGGCCGCAGGGCCTCACGCGCGCGCTCCGCGCGCACGGCTACGACGCCGGCGAGGCCGAGGCGGCCGCCGTCCGCGTCCTCGCGCTGTGGCGCGGCCTGCAGTTCGCCCTGCTCGAGGGGGTCGACCCCGCGACGCTCGACGACGCGCACGACCGCGCGGTCGCGGCCCTCCTCGCCCGGTGAGGCGCGGCTCAGGCCTGCTGCATCCGCGCGCGGAGCGTGGCACCCGCCGGTGCGGCGCCGCGTCGTCCGCGTTCGCGCAGCAGCGGCAGCACCTCCTCGCCGAAGACCTCGACGTCGCGGGTGCCGAACACCGGCTCGAGGAGGAACCCGTCCAGCCCGGCCTCGCTCGCGAGCGCCTCGATGCCGTCGGCCACCTCGGCCGCGGTGCCCACGAGGCGGAAGCCGCGCGTGCCGCGGCCCTTGAGCGAGTCGAGGATCTCGCGCACCGTCGGGGCCGGCAGATCCGGCGCCCCCAGGAAACGCTCGATGTTGCTCGTACCCATCTGGCCGACCGGTCCGCCGGCGTCCAGCACCTGATGCAGCGTGCGGTCCGGATCCAGCGCGAGGAGGTCGATGCCGGTGTTGCCCGCGTAGAGCGTGGCCACGACGTCATCCGTCTGGAGAGCGTCGAACTCCGCCGCGAGGCGGCGGGCCTCCGCCGTGGTCTGCCCGACGAAGGCCGTCAGCCCGGCCATGAGCACCGGCGCCGGACGGCCGAGCTCGGCTGCCAGGCGCCGGATCTCCGCGGTGTTGCCCGCCGTGTGCGCGGGCGAGGTGGCCTGCACGAACACGCACTCCGCATGCGCGGCGGCGAAGGCGCGTCCGGCGGGCGAGGTGCCGGCCTGGAAGAGCACCGGCGTGCGCTGCGGAGTGGGCGGTGCCCCGAAGTACCCCGCGGACCGGTAGTACTCCCCGTCGTACTGAATGCGATGGATGCCGTCGCGCCGCACGTAGACCCCGGATGCGGGGTCGGCGACGACGGCGTCGTCGTCCCACGCCTCCTCCCAGTACCGTCGGGCGAGGTCGACGTACTCCGCCGCCATCGCGTAGCGGACGTCGTGGGGAACGAGGGCATCGTGCCCGAACAGCTCGGCGACGGCGTTCTGCGACGCACCGGTGACGATGTTCCAGCCGATCCGGCCGCGCGAGAGGGCGTCGAGTGTCGCGAAGCGGCGGGCCGCCTGCACCGGGTGATCGATCCCGGTGCTGGCCGTCACGACGAACCCGAGGTCGGTCGTCTCGTGCATGAGCACCGGCAGAAGGGTGGCCGGATCGTAGCCGGAGAAGTTGATCCCCCGCGTGACGGCGCTCTCGCTGATGTCGTCGCCGAGGATCGGGTATCCGTAGCCGTCGGCGAAGAAGAGGAAGTCGTAGCCGGTGCGGTCCATGATCCGCGCCATCCGCACCCAGCGCTCGGGATCCGCGAACTCGATCGAGTCACTGAGCGGATGCGGCCAGCTCAGCGTCCCGCCCACCTGGGGTCCGAACACCTCGAACACCCCGAACCGCAATGCACCCACGACATCCTCCCGCATGAATCAATCGGTTCACACGGTAGGGGTCTCGTGTTACCCGCGGATGTCGCCCCGGAGACATCTCGCGCTACGCGCGTCACGTCATCCACCGCCGACACCATGTCCTCTCGCCGAAACCACACGTCGGCGCGCGCGGGGAGGTGTGGGCTCGGCGAGAGGATGTGGTTTCGCGGAGGACCGAACGGCCGGGCACCGTGAGCCGCGGAGAACGATAGCCGCGAGGCACCGCGAGCCGCGGAGACGAGAGCCGCACGGCAGCGGGAGCCGCCGGGCACCGGGAGCCGCGAGGCGGCGGGAGCCGCGATGAACCGTGAGCGCGGGCGGGGGAGACGCGAAAGGGCCGGCCCGGAGGCCGGCCCTTTCCGCAGGGTGGAGCCTGGGAGAATCGAACTCCCGACATCCTGCTTGCAAAGCAGGCGCTCTACCAACTGAGCTAAGGCCCCGGGGCTGTGAGTGGGGCTACCAGGACTTGAACCTGGGACCTCTTCATTATCAGTGAAGCGCTCTAACCGCCTGAGCTATAGCCCCGTCTACGACGGTGACGACGAGGTCGTCAACCTCGAAGACTTTACCCGATTAGTGGGCCAAATCCGAATCCGCTCAGTTCGAGGTGAAGCCGACGAGAAGGCCGCCGGTCACCTTCACCGCCAGGTTGTAGATCCCCGCGACCACGGCCCCGAGCACGGTGAAGACGATGAGGTTCAGGATCGCCACGATCGCCGCGAACGCCATGACCTGCGGGAGTCCGATGAACGAGCGGATGGAGACGCCGCCGTCGGAGAAGCTCGTGAAGAACTCGTCCACCCGCCCGATCAGACCGGTGGTCTCCACGACCATGAAGATCAGGAAGAACGACACGACGGTCACGATCGCGAGCGCGACGGCCGCGAGGAAGGACAGCTTCACCGCAGACCAGAAGTCCACGTACACCAGGCGCAGACGCACCTGCTTGGCGTTGGTCTTGTGCGTGGACTTCTTCGCGAGCTTGTCGGCTACCGTGCTCATGCGTCAGTACTCTCCTCGGGGATGTCGGCGGAGGCGGCGGGCTCCGAGGCTCCCGCGTCGACGGGGGCATCGGCCTCTTCGGTCAGGCCCCGCTCACCGTTTCGGGCGATCGCGATGATCCGATCGTCCCCTCCCGCGCGGGCGAAGACGACGCCCATCGTGTCGCGGCCCTTGGCAGGCACCTCGGCCACGGCAGAGCGTACCACCTTGCCGCTGGCAAGAACCACCAGCACCTCGTCGTCCTCCGAGACGATGAGACCGCCCGCCAGATCGCCGCGGTCATCGCTCAGGCGGGCCACCTTGATGCCCAGACCGCCGCGGTTCTGCATGCGGTACTGGTCCACGGCGGTGCGCTTGGCGTAGCCGCCCTCGGTGACGACGAACACGTATTCGTCATCGCGTGCGACCGACGCCGACAGCAGACTGTCGCCCTCGCGGAAGTCCATGCCCTTCACGCCCGACGTCGAGCGGCCCATCGGGCGCAGCGCCGCATCCGTGGCGGAGAAGCGCAGCGACATGCCGTGGCGGCTGATGAGGAGGATGTCGTCGCCCTCGTCCACGAGCAGGGCGCTGACGAGCTCGTCGGATGCCCCGGGCTCGGTGTCGTCGCCCTCGTCCGAGGCCTGTCCGCGCAGCTTGATGGCGATGATGCCGCCCTGACGGTTGGTGTCGTACTCGGTCAGCCGCGTCTTCTTCACCAGGCCGCTGCGCGTGGCGAGCACGAGGTAGGTGGCGACGGAGTAGTCGCGGATGTCGAGGATCTGCGCGATCTCCTCGTCCGGCTGGAGCGCGAGGAGGTTCGCGACGTGCTGACCCTTGGCGTCGCGTCCGGCCTCGGGCACCTCGTATGCCTTCGCCCGGTAGACCCTGCCCTTGTTCGTGAAGAACAGCAGCCAGTGGTGGGTCGTCGTGACGAAGAAGTGCTCGACGACGTCATCCGCACGCAGCTGCGCACCCTTGACGCCCTTGCCGCCGCGATGCTGCGAGCGGTAGTTGTCGCTACGCGTGCGCTTGATGTAGCCCTCGCGCGTGACGGTGACGACCATCTCCTCCTCGGGGATGAGGTCTTCGATCGACATGTCGCCGTCGTAGCCGGGGAGGATCTCGGTGCGGCGGTCGTCGCCGAACTTGTCGACGAGCGCGGTCAGCTCGTCCCGGATGATGGTGCGCTGACGTGCCGCGTCGCCCAGGATGTCGTTGTAGTCCGCGATGCGCGCGCCGAGCTCCTCGGCCTCGTCCATGATCTTCTGGCGCTCGAGGGCGGCGAGACGGCGCAGCTGCAGATCGAGGATCGCGGCGGCCTGGATCTCGTCGATCTCCAGCAGCGCCTGCAGGCCCGCGGATGCCTCGGGCACGGTGGGGGAGCGGCGGATGAGCGCGATGACCTCGTCGAGCGCGTCGAGCGCCTTGAGGTATCCGCGCAGCACGTGCATGCGCTCCTCCGCCTTGCGCAGCCGGAAGCGCGTGCGTCGGACGATGACCTCGACCTGGTGCTCGATCCACAGCGTGATGAACCCGTCGAGCGGCAGGGTGCGCGGCACGCCGTCGACGATCGCGAGCATGTTCGCGCCGAAGTTCTCCTGCAGCTGGGTGTGCTTGTACAGGTTGTTGAGCACGACCTTGGCCACGGCGTCGCGCTTGAGCACGATGACGAGGCGTTGGCCGGTGCGGCCGGAGGTCTCGTCGCGGATGTCGGCGATGCCGGTGATCTTGCCGTCCCGCGCGAGGTCGCCGATCTTGACGGCGACGTTGTCGGGGTTCACCTGGTACGGCAGCTCGGTGATCACGAGGCACGTCCGACCCTGGATCTCCTCGACATTCACGACGGCGCGCATCGTGATCGATCCGCGGCCGGTGCGGTAGGCGTCCTTGATGCCGCGGGTGCCGAGGATCTGGGCCGCGGTCGGGAAGTCGGGGCCGGGGATGCGCTCCATGAGCGCCGCCAGGAGCTCCTCGCGATCGGCATCCGGGTTGTCCAGCGCCCACAGCGCACCGGCGGCGACCTCGCGGAGGTTGTGCGGCGGGATGTTCGTCGCCATGCCGACCGCGATGCCGACGGAGCCGTTGACGAGCAGGTTCGGGAACCGCGCCGGGAGAACCGTCGGCTCCTGCGTCTGCCCGTCGTAGTTGTCCTGGAAGTCGACGGTCTCCTCTTCGATGTCACGCACCATCTCCAGCGCGAGAGGGGCCATCTTGGTCTCGGTGTACCGCGGGGCGGCGGCGCCCTGATTGCCGGGTGAGCCGAAGTTTCCCTGCCCGAGGGCGAGCGGATAGCGCAGCGACCACGGCTGCACGAGACGAACGAGGGCGTCGTAGATCGGGGCGTCACCGTGCGGGTGATAGTGGCCCATCACCTCGCCGACGACGCGGGCGCACTTGGAGAAGGACTTGTCGGGGCGGAACCCGCCGTCGTACATGCCGTAGATCACGCGGCGGTGCACGGGCTTGAGTCCGTCGCGCACGTCGGGCAGCGCGCGACCGACGATGACGCTCATCGCGTAGTCGAGGTAGCTGCGCTGCATCTCCAACTGGAGGTCGACCTGGTCGATCCTGCCGTGGTCGTGCTCCGGCGTGGGGCGTTCTTCGTCAGCCATTCGATGTTCTCTCTTCGTGTCGTTTCGTCCCGCTTCGCTCGCTCAACGCCCGGGGGTCGTCGAGACGAAACGCGTCAGATGTCGAGGAAGCGCACGTCCTTGGCGTTGCGCTGGATGAAACCGCGGCGAGACTCGACGTCTTCGCCCATGAGGATCGAGAAGATCTCGTCGGCGGAGGCGGCGTCGTCGATGGTGACCTGGCGCAGGGTCCGCGTCTGCGGATCCATCGTCGTCTCCCACAGCTCGTGGTCGTTCATCTCGCCGAGACCCTTGTA
Organism: uncultured Microbacterium sp.; assembly: GCA_964496445.1. Classification (GTDB taxonomy): domain Bacteria; phylum Actinomycetota; class Actinomycetes; order Actinomycetales; family Microbacteriaceae; genus Microbacterium. The sequence goes on along the minus strand of CAZBZR010000009.1, from coordinate 33,054 downwards.
GCGCTGGATCGCGTTGTCCTTCGGGATGCGCTTGCCCTCGGCCTGACCGGCCACGAGGAGGGCGTCGCGCTCCCGGTCGCTGTAGGCGTACTCGTGCGGGGAGTTGGACCACTTCAGGCGGTACAGCGGCGGCTGCGCGAGGTAGACATAGCCGGCCTCGATGAGTCCGCGCATGTAGCGGAACAGCAGCGTGAGCAGCAGGGTCGTGATGTGCTGGCCGTGCACGTCGGCATCGGCCATCAGCACGATCTTGTGGTACCGCGCCTTGGCCATGTCGAAGTCCTCGCCGATGCCCGTGCCGAAGGCCTGGATCATCGCCTGGACCTCCTTGTTGCCGAGGGCCCGGTCCAGCCGCGCCCGCTCGACGTTGAGGATCTTGCCGCGCAGCGCCAGGATCGCCTGCGTGTGCGGGTCGCGCCCCTGCACCGCCGAGCCGCCGGCGGAATCTCCCTCGACGAGGAAGATCTCACTGATGGAGGGGTCCTTGCTCGTGCAGTCCTTGAGCTTGTCGGGCATCGCCGCCGACTCGAAGACGCTCTTGCGGCGTGCGGTCTCGCGGGCCTTGCGGGCAGCCAGGCGCGCGTTGGCCGCATCGATCGCCTTGCGGATGACGTTCTTGGCCTGCACCGGGTTGCGGTCGAACCAGTCGCCGAGCTGATCGCCGACCACCTTCTGCACGAAGGCCTTCGCCTCGGTGTTTCCCAGCTTGGTCTTGGTCTGCCCCTCGAACTGCGGCTCGGACAGCTTCACCGACAGCACCGCGGTGAGGCCTTCACGCACGTCGTCGCCGGTGAGGTTGTCGTCCTTCTCCTTGAGGAGGTTGTTCGCCCGCGCGTAGCGGTTGACCAGCGTGGTCAGCGCCGCACGGAACCCCTCTTCGTGGGTGCCACCCTCATGGGTGTTGATCGTGTTGGCGAAGGTGAAGACGTTCTCGGTATAGCTGGTGGTCCACTGCATCGCCATCTCCAGGGCGATGTGGCGCTCGGTGTCCTCGGTCTCGAAGTCGATGATCTCCTCGTTCACGACATCCGCACGGCGCACCTTGTTGAGGTACTCGACGTAGTCGACGAGGCCGCGCTCGTAGAGGAAGCTGTCGTGCGGGTGATGCGGCACCTCTTCACCGTCGGCGCCGGCCTCGACCGAGATCGCTTCGGGACGCTCGTCGCGCAGCTCGATGCGCAGCCCCTTGTTCAGGAACGCCATCTGCTGGAAGCGGGTGCGCAGCGTCTCGTAGTCGAAGTCGACGGTGTCGAAGATCTCCGCGTCGGGCCAGAAGGTGATCGTGGTGCCGGTCTCCTCGCTGGCCTCGCCCTTCTCCAGCGGAGCCTGCGGCACGCCGCCGTTGCGGTACGACTGCCGCCACACATGACCCTGCCGCTTGACCTCGACCTCGAGCCGCGTGGACAGGGCGTTCACCACCGACGACCCCACGCCGTGGAGGCCGCCGGAGACGGCGTATCCGCCGCCGCCGAACTTGCCGCCGGCGTGAAGCACGGTCAGCACGACCTCGACGGTGGACTTCCCCTCCGTACGATGCATGTCCACCGGGATGCCGCGGCCGTTGTCGACGACGCGGACCGCGCCGTCCTGAAGGATCGTCACGGTGATGGTGTCGCAGTAGCCGGCGAGTGCCTCGTCGACGGAGTTGTCGACGATCTCGTAGACGAGGTGGTGCAGGCCCCGCTCACCGGTGGAGCCGATGTACATACCGGGGCGCTTGCGCACGGCCTCGAGACCTTCGAGCACCTGGATGTCATCGGCCCCGTACTCGTTCGGAACCTTGGCGGAGGAGGCGGCTTCGGGTTCTTCGGGAACGCTGTCGGGGTTCACGGACGTCATAGGTTTCGCGCGCTCCACATTGGTCGAGAAAAGGTGATGACAGTCTACCAAGGACCGGCCCCACGCGAGGCGTGTACGGCTCTGTGGCGCGATGAAATGCGATCGAACGGTCTCTGACGTGGCTCAGCCGTAGGTATCGCGTGGACCGCGCCCTGGAATGGCTCTGGGACCCCATTTCCAGGAGGGGACGTCCGGCCCGATGAAGCGGATGGAGTCGACGCCGGCCTCCGGGAAGCGGCGCATGATCTCGGTGAGCACCTGCGCGCGCATGAGCTGGAGCTGCTTGGCCCACGCCGTGGAGTCTGCCTGGACGGTGAGCAGGCCCGCGTCCAAGGCCACCGGACGCGTGTGCCGGGCAGTCTCCTCCCCGGCGACCTCCTGCCACGTGCGGGCGATGTCGGCGCGCGCCAGCTGGGGCTCCCATCCCGCCTCGGAGGTCAGCCGATCGAGGACGTCGCCGATGCCGTGCGGATCACGTCCGGCGGTGAAGGGCTGGTTCTCGTCTGCGGTGGTGCGGCCGGGGCGGCGCCGACGGTAGCTGCGCGGCTCCAGTCCCCGCAGTCGCAGGTAGGTCGCCAGCGTCTCGGGGACCTCGGGGTCGCGGTCAGCCATCGTCGCCGTCCAGGATGCGTCCGGCGTCGACCCGGACGATGCGGGCCCGGAGGCCCTCGGGAACGTCCGCCTCCACCGCGGAGGTGACGATCACCTGCTCGTACCCGGCGGCGAGGGCCGCGAGACGCTCTCGGCGGCCCGCGTCCAGCTCGGCGAAGACGTCGTCGAGGATCAGCACCGGATCGCCGAGCTGCGATTCCGCGCGGAGCAGCTCCGCCGACGCGAGCCGCAGCGACAGCGCGACCGACCACGACTCCCCGTGCGAGGCATATCCCTTCACGGGAAGGTTCCGCACCCGCAGGACGAGGTCGTCGCGGTGCGGACCCACGAGGGTCAGGCCCCGCTCGAGCTCGGCGCTGCGCCGGGCCGCCAGAGCAGTGCGGAAGAGGTCGGAGATGGCACCGGCATCCGCGCGCTCGGCGGGCCCGGCATCCTCCTCCTCGGGATCACCGCCCCGCACCGACAGCGCCCAGTCCAGCCGGGGGCCGTGGTCGGCGCCGGCGATGGCGGCGTAGGCGGCCGACATCGGCGCCGTCAGGTCGGCGGCGAGGTCCAGGCGCGCCTGGATCACCTCACTGCCCAGGGCCACGAGCTTGTCGTCCCAGACATCGAGGGTCGACAGCGCATCGCCGCGGATGCCGCGGGCCCGCGCCGACTTCAGCAGTGCGGTGCGCTGACGCAGCACCCGGTCGTAATCGGTGAGGACGCCGGCCAGGCGGGGCGTCCGCTGCACGAGCAGCGCGTCGGCGAAACGCCGGCGCGCGGACGGGTCGCCGCGGACGATCTGCAGATCCTCCGGTGCGAACAGGACGACCTGGGCGTACCTCGGCAGCTCGGCCGTGCGCACGTTGGCCCCGTTGACACGCGCCTTGTTCGCCCCCGAGCGGTTCAGCTGCAGCTCCAGCAGCACCGAGCGCGGCCCGTGGGACAGCCGGGCCCGGACGATCGCCGCCTCCGCGCCGTCGCGCACCATCGGCGCATCCGCGGACACCCGGTGCGAGCCGAGGGTGGCGAGGTAGGCGACCGCCTCGACCAGATTCGTCTTGCCCTGGCCGTTGCGCCCGACGAACACGTTCGGACCGGCAGCGAGCATCACCTCGGCGGCCGCGTAATTGCGGAAGTCGACGAGGGCGAGCTGCTCCACGATCACCCGACAACCCTAGTTGCGCGCACCGACGTCGCGCCGGTCCCGCCGGTCTCCGAACGTGCCGACGTCAGCGCAGGAGGAGGTTCGGCTGGAGCAGGTACTTGAACGACTCCGCGCCGCCCTTGTCGACCGACGTCTGGGGAGTGATCAGGACGGGGCTGAGCTTGTTCGCGTTCTCGCTGGAGGTGAAGGTCACGCGCGTGAACTCGCTGCGGACGGCTCCGAGCGACTCCAGCAGATACTGGGGGTTCAGACCCAGGGTGACGTCCTCGCCGAGGAGCGTCGCGTCCACCGACTCGGTGGCGCGGGCCTGCTCGGTGCCCGACGCATCCATCGACACGCCGTCGGCGGAGAAGGTGAACCGCAGCGGTGCCGAACGATCCAGCACGAGAGACACTCGCCGGACCGCCTCGGCGAGCTCGGCGGTGTTGACGACCGCGTGGTGCTCGGTCTGCTCGGGGAACAGCCGGCGCACCGGCGGGAAGTTGCCCTTGATCAGCAGCGATGTGACCGTCTTGTTGCCGGCGGTGAAGGCGATGATCTCGCGGTCACCCGACCCGGAGAACGCGATGGCGATGTCGCCGCCGTGGGCGAAGGTCTTGCCCACCTCCTGCAGGGTGCGCGCCGGGACGAGCGCGGTGATGGGCTCGTCCGAGCTCTGCCCGCCGCCGTCCCACGGGATCTCCCGGAGTGCAACGCGGTAGCGGTCCGTGGCGACGAGGCTCAGGCTCGTGCCCGTGACCTCCAGTTGGACGCCCGTGAGCACGGGGGTGACGTCGTCGCGCGACGCGGCGAAGGCCACCTGCGCGATGGCGGTGGCGAAGTCCTCCGCCGGGACCAGACCGGACTGGCCCGTGACCTCGGGGATGGCCGGATACTCCTGCACCGGCATCGACGCCAGCGTGAAGCGCGCCGACCCGCAGGTCAGGAGGATCCCGCCGTCGTCGTCGACGACGATCTGGATCGGGGCGTTCGGCAGCCGGCTCGCGATCTCCGAGAGCAGTCGGCCGTGGACGAGGATCGTGCCGGGCTCGTCGACGGTGGCTTCGATGGTGGTCCGCGCAGAGGCCTCGTAGTCGAAGGCCGCCAGCGACAGACCGGCCTCGCCCGCCTCGATGAGCACGCCGGCCAGGATCGGCTGGGGGTTGCGCTGCGGGAGCAACTTGACCACGAAGGATACGGCTTCGCTGAACACATCACGATTGACGTGGAACTTCACGGGCGCTCCCTCGACGGCGGGTCTGGCGTACCCATGCTAGTGCCCGCGCCGTGGCGCACCGGAAGCGCGGGTTCGGCCGGTAAAGGTGATCGAGCGGATTTCTCTGGAGAAGTTCTCTTCATCTTGTTAACAGCTGTGGAATCTGTGGACAACCGCGACGATGCCCGTCAGCGCATGGGAACTACATCCGTGTGAGATGTGAGCGGGCTGCGGAGGACCTTGGGACAAACGCCTCCCCTGGGTAGCGTCGCCGTGCCGCTCGTCCACAGGCGCCGAGGTCATCGCTCACACGCTGCAGGCGTGTCGTCCACGGTTATCCACAGGTTTTCCACACTGTGGGAAACGGCATTCTGGAGCCACCACGGGCGCGCTGTCAAGAACCGGGACCGGCTCGGGCGCGTCGCGTCAGCGCGAGCGGCCGAGCTGTGTGGTGATCTCCGAGACCTGGTTGTAGATCGAGCGGCGCTCCTTCATCAGGTCGCTGATCTTCTTGTACGCGTACATGACGGTCGTGTGGTCGCGGTTGCCGAAGAGCTGGCCGATCTTGGGCAGCGACAGGCTCGTCCGCTCGCGGCAGAGGTACATCGCGATCTGGCGTGCGGTGGCGACGGCCTGCGACCGGCTCGAGCCATACAGATCGTCGACGGAGAGCTTGAAGTACTGCGCGGTGGCGGTGATGATGTCCGTCGGCGAGACGACGTTGGCGTCGTCCTTGTCGATGATGTCGCGGAGGACCGTCTGGGCGAGCGACATGTCCAGGCTCGACCGGTTCAGGCTCGCGAACGCCGACACCCGGATGAGGGCTCCCTCGAGTTCTCGGATGTTGGAGGAGACCACCGAGGCGATGTACTCCAGCACCTCGTCCGGGATGAGCAGACGCTCGCTCTGCGCCTTCTTGCGCAGGATCGCGATGCGCGTCTCGAGGTCGGGCGCCTGCACGTCGGTGATGAGGCCCCACTCGAACCGGCTGCGCATGCGGTCTTCGAAGCCGGTGAGGAGCTTGGGTGCCACGTCGCTGGTGATCACGACCTGCTTGTCGTGATCGTGCAGCGTGTTGAACGTGTGGAAGAAGGCCTCCTGCGTCTCGGCACGGCCCTGGAGGAACTGGATGTCGTCGATGAGGAGGATGTCCACGTCGCGATAGCGGGCCTGGAAGGCGGAGCCGCGATTGTTCACGATCGAGTTGATGAAGTCGTTCGTGAACTCCTCGCTCGAGACGTAGCGCACGCGGATGCCGGCATACATGCTCACCGCGTAGTCGCCGATCGCATGCAGCAGGTGGGTCTTGCCCAGGCCCGAGTCACCGTAGATGAACAGCGGGTTGTACGCCTTGGCGGGGGCCTCGGCGACGGCGACGGCGGCGGCGTGCGAGAAGCGGTTCGACTGCCCGATGACGAAGTTGTCGAACGTGTACTTGGGGTTCAGTCGCGTATCGCTGCGCGAGGCGGGCGAGGACGCCTCGCCGGCGTCGTCCGGGGCCGGCCGCGAGACGGCCTGTGGCGGAGCGGGCGACTGCACGGTGATCGGGGCGGTGAGGTGCGCGTCGACGAGATCCGGATTGACGGCGACGCGGAAGGAGGTCACCGGCTCCGGCTCGTCGATGCGCGTCAGCGCCTCCATGAGCGGAACGCGCAGGCGCTTGTTGATCTGCGCGGCGGTGAGATCGTTCGGGACGTCGAGGTAGAGCACGCCGGCGTAGACGCCGCTGGGCACCACGAGGTTCAGGAAGCCCTGGAGCTGGGGGGTGACGCGGTCGTCCTGCAGGAGCTGCTCGAGGACGGCGGGCCAGACGGGGACGTCCGAGGTGTCGAGCGATGACATGGTCCCCCTGGGTGTGGACAGTGCGCACGAACCGGCGGAATCGGCGGCGCGCGCCTGTGGATAACTGACGGAGACACGCTAGCCAGCGGGGGTGCGGAGAGCAAACCCCACTGTAGATCCGGTCCGCGTGTCTCCACAGGGAGATGTCCACAGGGTGGGGATAATGTGCGCTCGCGCGTACGCGGTTTGAGTTATCGGGCGTGTCGACGTAGCCTTAGTCGGTTGACTTATGCCGTAACGGCAGTCCCGAACGACCAGTCCCCGGCGCTCTGCTCCCGGGAGACGCACCTCCGGAAGTGACCTCATGAGCAAGCGTACGTTCCAGCCGAACAACCGTCGTCGTGCCAAGAAGCACGGTTTCCGCGCCCGCATGCGCACGCGCGCCGGCCGCGCCATCCTCTCCGCTCGCCGCGGCAAGGGCCGCAGCGAGCTGTCTGCCTGATCGAGCAGTGCTCGCCAAGCCGAACCGGATCACCCGCGGATCGGATTACAAGGCCGTCGTCCGGCGGGGCTCTCGGTGCGCCGCAGCGCACACCGTGACCTACGTCGGGGCGGCCTCGGAGTCCGCGGATACCCGGTTCGGCTTCATCGTGAGCAAGCAGGTCGGCGGCGCCGTCGTGCGCAACACCGTGCGCCGGCGCCTGAAGGCGGTGTGCGCGGCGGCTCTCCCCGAGGTGCGTCCGGGCACGGACGTGGTGATCCGCGCTCTGCCGAGTGCCGCGACCGTCGAGTTCGGAGTGCTGCGCGACGAGGTCGTCCGATGCCTGCGCCGGAGGGCGGCGGCATGAGCGCGACGACGCTGCCCATGGCCTTCGTCGGCGAAGGTCGATGGCGTGTGGACGCCCTCGCCCGGTCGCTTCCGCTGGTCCCCCGCAATCTGGGTCTCGCCCTTCTTCACAGCTATCGCGCAACGATCTCCCACGTCTACGGCGACGTGTGCAAGTACTATCCCTCCTGTTCGGCCTACGCGGTCGGGGCCGTCCAGCAGCATGGACTGGCCAAGGGCGTGGTCCTGACCGCCGCTCGTCTCGCCCGTTGTCACCCCTGGGCTCAGGGCGGCATCGACGATGTGACCCCGCATCGCGCGTTCCGTCATGAGCTCACCCCGCACGGTTTCGTCGTGCCCCCTGGAAAGGACTGATCCGTGCCGGATCTACTCGGAATCATCCTCTGGCCGCTGAAATGGGCGGTCGAGCTCGTGCTGGTGGCCTGGCATGCGCTCTTCACCGCCATCGGGATGCCGGCGGCCGAAGGCCTGACGTGGGTGCTGTCGATCGTCGGTCTGGTGATCGTCGTGCGCTCTGCGCTCATCCCCCTCTTCGTGCGGCAGATCAAGAGCCAGCGGAAGATGATGGAAATCGCCCCTGAACTGCGGAAAGTCCAGGAGAAGTACCGCGGCAAGAAGGACCAGCTCTCCCGTGAGGCGATGAGCCGCGAGACCATGGCGCTGTACAAGAAGCACGGCACCACGCCGGTGTCGAGCTGCCTGCCGCTGCTCGTGCAGATGCCCATCTTCTTCGCTCTGTTCAGCGTGCTCAACGACGTGGCCAAGCACGCCAACGCGAACATCGGCGGCGTCGGACTCCTCGACGCCGAGCTCACGCAGGAGTTCTACGACGCGAAGCTGTTCGGTGTGGCCTCGCTGCACGAGACCCTGATCAACGCGTTCGAGACCGGCAACACCACGGCCGTCGTCATCCTCGTCATCCTCGTGGTGCTCATGATCGGCTCGCAGTTCTTCACCCAGCTGCAGATCATCTCAAAGAACCTCTCCCCCGAGGCCAAGACCGGCCAGGCCTACCAGATGCAGCGCATCATGCTCTACATCCTGCCGCTGGCCTTCATCTTCTCGGGCGTCTTCTTCCCGCTCGGCGTCGTCATCTACTGGTTCGTCAGCAACCTGTGGACGATGGTTCAGCAGTTCATCGTCATCCGCGAGATGCCCACTCCCGGTTCCGAGGCCGCCAAGGCGCGCGAGGAGCGTCTCGCCCGCAAGGGGAAGGCGATCGACGCGAACGGCAAGGTGGTCCCGATCGAGAAGTACCGCGCCGAGCAGCAGCGCCTCCTCGAGGAGGCCGAGCGTGCCCGTGCCGCCGCCCCCAAGCGTCAGCAGCCCGTCGGGAAGCAGCGGGCCAAGAAGCAGCAGGGGAAGCGCCCGGATGCCGGTGGCGCCGCCCCGACGACTCCGCCCGCCTCCACTTGAGCTCCGAAGGACGATCATGACGACCGAATCCACCGACGTCACCGCCGCCGAGACCGTCTCCGACGCTCAGCTCGAGCAAGAGGGCGACATCGCGGCTGACTATCTCGAGGAGTTCCTCGACATCGCCGACATCGACGGCGACCTCGCCCTGGATGTGCGCGGGGGACGCGCTTACGTTTCCATCGAGGCGGACGGCGAGTCGTCTCTCTCCCTCCTGTCGAACCCCGAGACCGTTCAGGCACTGCAGGAGCTCACGCGCCTGGCGGTGCAGAACCAGACCGGACGGTTCTCCCGACTGATCCTCGATGTCGCGGGTTCCCGCGACGCGCGTCAGCGTGAGCTGGAGGCACTGGTGGACCGTGCGATGGCACGCCTCGACGACGGTGCCTCGCAGGCGTCCCTGCCGGCGATGTCGAGCTACGAGCGCAAGCTCATCCACGACATCGCCGCCGACCGTGGACTCACCTCCGAGTCCTACGGAGAGGGCGTCGACCGTCACACCGTGCTGCGCCGCGCGTGACGTTTCACGTGAAACACCGATGACGGACGTCGAAGCAGAGCCCGCGGCTGCCGCACGCATCTTCGGGGACCGCATCGATCTGGCGCGCGCCTACACGGCGGCTCTTGCCGAGCACGGCGAGGAACGGGGGCTCATCGGTCCCCTGGAGCCGGCCCGCCTGTGGACGCGCCATATTCTCAACAGTGCAGTCATCGCGCCCCTCTTCTCGGGTCGGGTGGTGGACGTGGGCTCGGGGGCCGGACTTCCCGGGCTCGTTCTCGCCATCGCGCGGCCAGACTTGGACATCGTCCTGATCGAGCCGATGGAGCGGCGGACGACATGGCTCACCGAACAGGTCGCCGCGCTGGGACTCACGCATGTCGAGGTGGTGCGTGCGCGCAGTGAGGAATGGAACGGCGCGGGAAGCGCGGATGCGGTCACCGCGCGCGCGGTGAGCGCGCTGCGGACGCTCATCCCTCTCACCGCTCCGCTGCTTCGGGAAGGGGGAGAGCTGATTCTTCTCAAGGGCGCGGGAGCGCCGGCCGAGATCGAGAAGGCCGCCCCGCAGATCCGCTCCCACCACCTCCGGGATGTTCGCGTAGAGATCGTCGGAGAGGGCATTCTCGCGGAGCCGTCGCGCGTCGTCCGGGCGACGGTTTCACGTGAAACATCGCGGCACACCTGACCAGCGATTCAGGCGCCCGTGCGGGACAGACGTTGTTTCACGTGAAACATCAACGGATCGGCCCCGCCGTGCCCCCGGGTCGTGTCGGGGCCCGAGGGTAGAGTGGAGAAACCGGCATACGAACGGCGAGGGAGAGCGTTTCACGTGAAACAGTCCGACGACACCGGCTCCGGCGTCGCCTTCGACTCCCCCATCGCACGAGAACTCGCAGACCTCTCTGCGCGCCGTCGGGCTCTGGAGCAGACGGTGGTCGACCTTTCGGGTACGACGCGGGTCCTCACGGTCTCCAATCAGAAGGGTGGCGTCGGCAAGACGACGTCCGCCGTGAACCTGGCCGCCGCGCTCGCCTCGGTGGGCGCGCGCGTGCTCGTCATCGATCTGGACCCGCAGGGGAACGCGTCGACGGCACTCGGGGTGCCGCACACGGCCGACATCCCCAGCGTGTACGACGTGCTGATCGACGAGTTCCCCCTCGCGGACATCGTGCAGCAGAGCCCGGAGTCACCGCGACTCTTCTGTGCGCCCAGCACCATCCACCTCGCCGGCGCGGAGATCGAGCTGGTCTCTCAGGTCGCGCGCGAACATCGGCTGCGGACGGCGTTGGAGGACTATCTCGCGTCTGCCGATCACCGCATGGACTTCGTGCTCATCGATTGCCCTCCCTCCCTCGGGCTCCTCACGATCAACGCCTTCACGGCAGCGCAGGAAGTCCTCATTCCGATCCAGTGCGAGTACTACGCGCTGGAGGGACTCAGCCAACTGCTGGGAAGTGTGCGGATGATCCAGCGCCACCTCAACACGGAGCTGCACGTCTCCACGATCATGCTGACCATGTATGACGGGCGCACCCGACTGGCGCAGCAGGTGGCCGAAGAGGTCCGGACGCACTTCCCGGATGAGGTACTCGACACAGTGATCCCGCGGTCCGTCCGGGTGTCGGAAGCTCCGAGCTTCGGACAGACCGTGATCGCTTACGACGGGAATTCAGCGGGCGCGATCGCGTACCGCGAGGCAGCGGTGGAGATCATCCGCCGCGGTGGAACCAGGGAGAAGGAATCCTGATGGCGAAGCGGACTGGTCTGGGACGGGGGATCGGCGCGCTGATCCCGACGGCGGAGCCCACGGAGGCACGACCGGTGGACGTGTTCTTCCCTGGCGCTCCGTCGGCGACGGTCTCCGAAGCGTCCGCCGAGGAGACGGCCGACCTCGTGGTCGTCCCCGGCGCGCGTCTGGTGCACATCGACCCTCACAAGATCGTCCCCAATCCGCGGCAGCCGCGCACCAACTTCGATCCCGACGACCTGGCCGAGCTCGTCCACAGCGTCCGCGAGTTCGGCGTGCTCCAGCCGGTCGTCGTCCGCGATCTCGGCGACGGCACGTACGAGCTCATCATGGGGGAGCGCCGCACGCGAGCGTCGCGCGAGGCGGGGCTGGACACCATCCCCGCGGTGATCCGCGACACGGCCGACGAGCATCTGCTGCGCGACGCTCTCCTGGAGAATCTGCACCGCTCCCAGCTGAACCCGCTCGAGGAGGCATCGGCCTACCAGCAGCTGCTCGAAGACTTCGGCATCACGCAGGAGGAGCTCGCCTCGCGGATCGGCCGCTCGCGGCCCCAGATCTCCAACACGATCCGTCTGCTGCGCCTGCCGGTGCCCGTCCAGCAGCGCGTCGCCGCCGGCGTGCTGTCCGCGGGTCACGCGCGGGCGATCCTGGCCGTCGAGGATGAGACGCAGATGCAGCGGCTGGCCGACAAGATCGTCAACGAAGATCTCTCCGTTCGCGCAGCTGAGGCCGCTGCGAAGGGCCTCGCTCCGCGCCGCTCGGGGGCGGCGAAGGCGGGAGGCCGGCGCGGTCACCTCGATGAGGTGGGCGAACGCCTCGGTGACCGCCTCAACACGCGGGTGAAGGTGTCGCTCACCGCGAAAAAAGGCCAGATCATCATCGATTTTGCGACCATCCAGGATCTCAACCGTATCCTCGGTGAACTGGGTGAGGAGCCTTTCGGCGGCTGACCGGCCCGCGGTCATCTCCGGGCCACGTACCCTGGAAGCATGGCCCCGCACGACAGCACTCCGCGACGGCGAGCAAGCCTCGAGGTGCTGCGTGCCGAGGCGTCGGACGAGCGCGCCGTCCTCGTGCACGAGCGGCTCCTCGAGGGGGAGGATCCGTGGGAGTTCATGGAAGACCTCCCCACCGTCGACGAGTTGGTCGTGCTGATGCTGCGCGCGGAGAACATCGCCGAGAACGGCGGCGCCCGTCCCACGCGCGCCCGCCACTACCGGGTGCTCCGCCAGATCGCGCTGGACTACCCGCCGCTGACGAAGGCGGTGTGGCGCCTTCTCGGTGAGGATGAAGGCCACCGCCGCTGGGACGCCTCGGTGCGTCTGGACGCGTCCTGATCCCGGAACGAGGAAGAGCCCCCGCCGAAGGGCGAGGGCTCTTGTGATCTCGGGGTGCTCAGCCGATGAAGGAGGCGAGGTCCTGCTCGAGGGCGAACTTCGGCTTGGCGCCGATGATCGTCTTCTGCACCTCGCCGCCCTGGAACACCTTCATGGCCGGGATCGAGGTGATCTGATACTTCATCGCGAGATCAGGGTTCTCGTCGACGTTCAGCTTCAGGATCGTGATCTTGTCGGGGTGCTCGGACTGGATCTCGTCCAGCACCGGGGCGACCATGCGACAGGGACCGCCCCCCTCGGCCCCGAAGTCAACCAGAACGGTGCCCTCGGCCTGCAGAACGTCCTGCTCGAAGGTCGCAGAGGTCGTGGCCTTTGCGCTCATGTGCATCTCCTCCTCAGAAGTCTTCTCTGATTCCAACGCCGGACACGGCGCGGATGTTCCTCACGCCGCGTCGGCGTCGGGAAGCCCGTCGATCTCGGCGACATCCGGCGCGGGCTGACCGGCATCACCGAGGGCTGCCAGGTAGTGCTCGACATCGAGGGCCGCCACGGTGCCGCTTCCGGCGGCGGTCACCGCCTGTCGGTAGGTCGGGTCGATGACGTCGCCGGCGGCGAAGACGCCCGCGACCGAGGTGCGCGAGGTGCGTCCGTCGACCCAGACGGTGCCGTCGGGGGTGAGTTCGAGCTGGCCGTGCACGAGGTGCGTGCGGGGGTCGTAACCGATGGCGACGAAGACGCCGTCCAGGGCGAGGTCGCTCTCGGTGCCGTCGACCGTGGAGCGCAGCCGCACGCCGGTCACGGCGTCTTCGCCGAGGATGTCGGCGACCTCGGCGTTCCACACGAACTCGATCTTGTCGTTCTTGAAGGCGCGCTCCTGCATGATCTTCGACGCACGGAGTTCGTCACGACGGTGGATCACATAGACCTTGGACGCGAACTTCGTCAGGAAGGTGGCCTCCTCCATGGCGGAGTCGCCGCCGCCGACGACGGCGATGACCCGCTCGCGGAAGAAGAAGCCGTCGCACGTCGCGCAGTAGGAGACGCCGCGTCCCGACAGCCGCGCCTCGCCCTCGATGCCGATCTTGCGGGGGGCCGAGCCCGTGGCGAAGACGATCGACTCGGCCTCGTAGGACGCGCCCGAACCGAGGGTGACCTTCTTGACGGGTCCCTCGAGCTCGAGGCGGACGACGTCGTCGTAGAGCACCTCGGCGCCGAACTTCTCGGCCTGCTCCTGCATCTTGGCCATGAGATCGGGGCCCTGGATGCCCTCGGGGAACCCGGGGAAGTTCTCCACCTCGGTGGTGTTCATGAGCTCACCGCCCGCTTCGACCGAACTGGCGACCACGAGGGGCTCCAGGTTCGCCCGGGCGGCGTAGATCGCCGCCGTGTACCCCGCGGGTCCCGATCCGATGATGATGACGTGACGCACGTGCGTCGCTCCCTTCGTTGTGACACAGCCTTCAACCCATGGTAGCCGCGGGGTATTCCGCCGCCGGAGGGCTAGCGGCGCGGCAGGAGACGCCGGAGCACCCCGGCCACCGGAGCCAGTTCCGGCGCGCGGAAGACCGCCAGGATGGCCACGTACACCGCGAGTACGACGGTGCCGACGATCGCCGCACCGGCCGCGCCCAGCAGCTTGTCCGCGCTCGTCCAGCCCTCGTCCCCGCCGAGCAGTAGATACATGCCCCATCCGGCGGCGGCCGCGGGAAGCGCGGCGAGGGCGAAGCGGCCGAGGGCACCGAGCCATCGCGTCACGCCGATGTCGCCGAGTCGACGCCGCAGCAGGACGGTCGCGATCACCACCTGCACGGTGCTGGCCAGCGACTGTCCCAGCGCGACACCGGCGGCGAGCTCCGGACGTGGCAGCAGCGCACCGGCTACGAGAGCGGTGATCACGACGAGGACGCACTGCACGATGGTGAAGAAGAACGGCGTGCGGGTGTCGTTGTAGGCGTAGAAGCTCCGCTGCACCACGAACAGCACCGCCAGCGGTACGAGACTGACGAGGTAGCACAGCAGCACGGGCGCTGCCGCGCGGGCCTGCTCGGCCGAATTGGTGAAGATCCGGCTGGCGGGGACGGCGGCCACCGCGAGAGCGGCGGTGGACACCACCACGAGGAGACCGAGGATCCGGATGCTGCGCCCGATGTCGTCGACGACCTCGGCGTGCCGCCCGGCGGCGGCGTGCTCGCTCAGCTGCGTGAAGTAGGGGGTGCCGATCGAGAGGACGATGATCGAGTACGGCAGCATGAACAGCAGCCACGCGTTCTGCGACGCGAACACCGAGGGTCCTTCTCCGGAGGCGCCGGAGAGCACGTTCGTCTGCACGATGCCGGCGAGCTGTCCGGCGACGACCATGAGGAACGTCCAGCCGGCGAGGCGCCCGATGTGTCGCAGGCCCACTCCGCGCCAGTGGAAGTCGGGGCGCAGGTGCAGGCCGGCGCGGCGCCAGAACAGCAGCAGCACGATCGTCTGGGCCACGATCCCCAGCGTCGCGGTGCCGGCGAGCACCGCGATCATCGGCGCATCCCACTGCGCGACATCATCGAGCGGACCGCCGAAGATCATCGTGAAGGCGAGGAATCCGCCGATCGAGACGACGTTGTTGACGATCGGTGCCCAGGTGAACGGGCCGAAGACGCGGCGGGCGTTGAGGATCTCGCCGAGGAGTGCGTACAGGCCGTAGAAGAAGATCTGCGGCAGGCACCAGTAGGCGAAGGCCGTGGCCAGCGCCAGCTGCGACGGGGTGAAGCCGTCCGCGTAGAGGGCGACGAGCCAGGGGGCCACCACCAACGCGATCGCCGTCGCCGCGAGCAGCGCCACCGTGCCGAGGGTGAACAGCTTCGAGATGAAGGCGCGGCCGCCGTCGGCGTGGGCGCCCGCCTTGACGATCTGCGGGACCACGACGGCGGTGAGGAGCCCCGTCGAGATGATGGCGTAGATGTTGTTCGGAAGCTGGTTGGCGACGGCGAAGGCGTCGCCGGCGGTGCTGCCGACGGCCCCGATGGCGCCGACGAGGACGACGGTGCGCAGGAGCCCGGTGAGGCGCGACACGATCGTGCCGGCGCCGATGAGCACGCTCGCGCGGCCGAGACCGCTCACGACGCATCCTCCGGCGCCCGATCCGAGCGCACCTCGGGCTCGAGATCTTCGCGGGCTAGGCGGCGGGTGCGCCGCCGCCGGATGGTGCGGAAGACCCCCAGCCCGACGAACAGGACCATGAGGGCGATGAGGATGACGAGCCCGATCGTCTCCCACTCCGCCCGGACCTCCACCTCGGCGCTGGAAACGGCGCCGATCGCGACGCCGGTGGGGCTGTACAGCTGCATCGTGACCGTGACGGCTCCGTTGCCGATTCGGGCCTGCACGGGGATCGCCGCGCGCGTGTTGCTCGCCGCGGAGGCGACGACCTCGGTGCGCTCGCCGACGATGAGGCGAGGATCGCCCGGCTGCGCGACGAGGGTCACGTGCGCGGGCCACGGCAGGTCGTTGCGGATCCAGGGCGCGAAGGTGGCGTCGTAGCTGATGAGGTTCAACGTGCTGGTGGGGAGGATCCCGACCGCGTCGAGGGTCTCGCGGGTCTGCGCCCGGTGATCGGCGAGCGCGGCGGCGTAGCCGGCGTCCTCGCCCCGCCAGGCCACGGCCAGCAGCTGCAGGATCTCGGCGCGCTGCCGGCCCGTCAGCAGCGTGGGGTCATCGAGGATCGTTGCGAACGCGGCGATCTGCTCCTCGTCGGCGAGGAGCTGGGTGAGATCGGCCGCGCGTGCCGCCTCGGCCTCGGCGTCGTCCACGCGGACGGCGATCGGCTCGGCGGCGAGGAGGTCGCCCAGGCTCGCCGGCACCACTCCCGGCGCGGCGGCGACCGCGCTCAACGCGGTGCGCAGCGCCACGCGCTCGCGGTCGCTTCCCCGATCCACCGTGACCAGCAGCGGCTGCCCGCCGGCGTCACGGACGGCGAAGGTGAGGTGGGCGACGGCGGCGGTGAGCTCTCCCGCCCGGCGGGCGGTGTCGTTCTGGTCGGCCGCGCGGCGAAGCGCCGCCGAGGTCTCGCCGTCGTACAGCAGCACCTGCGCGGCATCCGCCGTCGCGCGCGCCCGCGACGGGACGGAGCCGGCCGCGTCGCGGGCGCCGGTGTCGGGAAGGAGGCTGAGCGTCGGCGCACCCCCCGCATCCGTGCCGGCGAGAGCGGCCACGACCGCCCCGCCTGCCGTGCCGGTCGCCGGCCACGAGAAGCCCTGCTGCGTGTTCGCGCCGATCGACGTCAGCGTCGCCAGGTCGGGCAGCGCCGCGGCGCCCGCGTCATCACCGGCGGGCGGTGTCGCGGTGGGGGCGGGCGAGGAGGGGAGATCGGCCGGGGTGATGTACGCGGCCAGCGACGTCGGCTGCAACGGCTCGGCCACTCCCGCCGCCACCTGCGTGGCCAGGTCGGCGTCGCCGTACTGCAGGGCGAAGCGGGCGTTGGGGAGCGCCTCCAGGCGCGCGAGCCACTCCACGGCGGTGTCGGGCGCGGCCGTGCCGAGCACCCGGATGGCGGCGGGGAGGGCCGGGTCGATCGCGAGGATCGCGTCCGTGCCCTCGACGGCGTCCAGCTGCGCGGTGAGCGTCCCGTCGATCGCGGTCAACTCCGCGAGCGCGGTGGCACCGGCGAGGCCGGTGGTGCGCGGGGGTGCGGTGATCGGCACCAGGAGGCCCACGGGAGCGGAGACCGTATCATCCGGCACCACGATCACGCTCGTGGCCGTCACGGCTCCTCCGGCGAGGTCGGCGGTCGCCTGCAGCGGGTACACGCCCGGCTCGCGGCCGGCAAGGCCCGGGTCGTCGGGTGCCACCAGGATGCCGCTGACCGACTCCGCCCCGGATGCGGTGGCCTCCAGGCGCGCGGATCCGATCTCCTCCAGCGGAGCGGAGCCCTCGCCGGCGAGCCACGCCGTGAGGGCATCGTCGTCGGGGAGGGGTCTGGCCCCGATCTCGAGCGTGACGGTGGTCGCCGGCACCTCCGCGGCGGTGCCGTTGGCGAGGATCGCCGAGGCCGACAGCGTCGTGCCGGGCCGGACGACGCCCTGTCCCACCGGCGCCAGCGTCAAGGCCACTTCTCCGGTGAGGGGCGTCGGCGACGGGTCGGGGGACGGCGCGGCGATCGCGGCGAGCGGGACGGCGAGCGTGGTCAGGAGCGCGGCGATCACTGCCATCGCGGTGCGGCGAGGCAGGCGGCTGCGGCGCGGGGGCCGGGCCGGGGCGGAGGATGTCAGGATCATGCGGGCTCCGGCGCGGCGACGGGCCGCACCGCAGCGATTCTATGGGCGGTGCCTGCGCGCCACCCGTGCGCCTCGCGGTTGAATGGACGGATGCTGCCTCCGCCGGACCCCGCCACCGCCGCCGCCCTCGCGGCCGACCTTCGGGTGGCGGGGTACACCTCGGCGGCACTGCGCGCGGCGTGGACGCCCCGCGGGGACGAGGCGCTGGCGCGCGGGCTGCGGACACCCGCCCTGCGCGCCCTCGGGGACCGGAGCGATCCGCTCGCGGTGCTCGCCCGCCTCCTCGGGCTGGGCGCGGACCAGCCGCTCCGCGACGTCGAGGCCGCCCTGCCCGCGGCCGGGGCGGCCGGGCTCGTTCGGCTGGGGCTCGCCGAGGTGGACGGCGACACGGTCCGTGCCGACGCGCTGGTGCGCCCGCAGTCCTTCGCCGACGAGGGCGGCGAGGGCGAGTGGTGGGTCGCGAGCGACCTCGACGAGGCCGCCGTGGGCGGTCCCCTTCCCGAGGACCACGTGCTCGGCGTGGGTGGCGCGTCGCAGACCCTCGCCCGTCTTCAGGTCCCCGCCGCCGAGGGCGCCCGAGGCCTGGACATCGGCGCCGGCTGCGGCATCCAGTCGCTGCGTCTGCGCCGCACCGCCGGCGCCGTGGTCGCCACCGACGTCTCCGCACGCGCGCTCCGCTTCACCGCGCTGAACGCCCTCCTCAACGGCGTCACCGGCATCCAGACCCGCGAGGGGAGCCTGTATGCGCCCGTCGCCGGCGAACGGTTCGACCGGATCGTGTCGAACCCGCCGTTCGTGATCACGCCCCGCGGCGCCGACGTTCCCGCGTACGAGTACCGTGACGGCGGCCGGGTCGGCGACGCGCTCATGGCCGAGGTCGTCACCGGCGCGGCCGCGCATCTCCGCCCGGGCGGCATCGCGCAGTTCCTCGGCAACTGGGAGTACCGCGACGGCGAGGACGGGCTGGAGCGGGTGCGTGCCTGGATCGCTGCCGCGACACCCGGAGACGCGCCCGGCGTGGACGCCTGGGTCGTCGAGCGCGAGCAACTGGACCCCCTCGCCTACGCCGAGCTGTGGATCCGTGACGGCGGCACGGTGCCGGGCACGGCCGCTTACGCACATCTCCTGCAGGCCTGGCTCGACGACTTCGACGCCCGCGGGGTGACCGCCGTCGGATTCGGGTACGTGCTGCTGCGCCGGCCGCACGCGGGACCGCCGACCCTGGCGCGCTACGAGCGCGTCGAGGGCGGAGCCACGCCCACCGGTGACTCCTTCGCCGCGGCGCTCGCCGCGCACGACCGGCTGGCGTCGCTGACGGACCCCGAGCTCGCCGCCGTCCGCTTCACCGTCGCCCCCGACGTCACCGAGGCCCGCCACCATCGCCCGGGCGAGGAGGCTCCCACCGTGATCGAGCTGCGGCAGGGCGGCGGGTTCGGCCGCGCGCTGTCGGTGGACCCCGCCCTCGCCGCCGTCGTCGGGGCCAGCGACGGCGACCTGCCGCTGGGCGTGCTCCTCGACGCCGTCGCCGAGCTGCTGGACGTGGATGCGGCGGCCCTGCGTGCCGACGTGTTCCCCCGCGTCCGGGAGCTGGCCGTCACCGGCTTCGTGTCACCGGCATCCGCCGCGGGGGCGACCGGGGCCGGCAGTTAGGCTCGTCGCATGCTTTCCATGGCCGAGGGTGTCGCGCGCCTGAACGCGCTCGCCGACTCCGACGTCGTCGCGCGTCTGGGGCGCGCGTTCGCCGACGCCGGCCACGAGCTCGCCGTCGTCGGCGGTCCGGTGCGCGACGCGCTCCTGGGCCGCGAGACGCACGACCTGGATCTGACGACCGACGCCCGTCCCGACGACATCCTGCGCATCGTCACGCCGCTGTCCACCGCCCGGTGGGACGTCGGCCGCGATTTCGGCACGATCGGTGCGCGCGTGGCGGGCGAGCAGGTGGAGATCACCACGTACCGCGCCGACAGCTACGACGGCGTCACCCGCAAGCCGACGGTGGCGTTCGGCGACACCCTCGAGGACGACCTCGTGCGCCGCGACTTCACGATCAACGCGATGGCGCTGCGCGTTCCGGGAAAGACGCTGGTCGACCCCACCGGCGGTGTGGAGGACCTCCTCGCCGGGCGCCTGCGCACGCCGGTCGACCCGGCGGTGAGCTTCGGAGACGATCCGCTGCGGATGCTGCGCGCCGCCCGCTTCGCCGCCCAGCTCGGGTTCACGGTGGAGCCGGCGACCCTCGCGGCGATGGGCGAGCTGGCCGCGAGCCTGGAGATCGTCAGCGCCGAGCGCATCCAGGGCGAGCTCGTCCGCACGCTCGCCGCGGCCGACCCGGTCCGCGGCATCCGGATCCTCGTGGACACCGGCCTCATCGGGCACTTCCTGCCGGAGGTGCCCGCGCTCCGGCTGGAGGTCGATGAGCACCACCATCACAAGGACGTCTACGAGCACTCCCTGACCGTGCTGCAGCAGGCGATCGAC
Organism: uncultured Microbacterium sp.; assembly: GCA_964496445.1. GTDB lineage: Bacteria > Actinomycetota > Actinomycetes > Actinomycetales > Microbacteriaceae > Microbacterium. The sequence goes on along the minus strand of CAZBZR010000009.1, from coordinate 12,894 downwards.
CTCGAGCACGCGCGCCGCCCGGGTGCCGACCCCGACATCGCGCTGCGGCTCGCGGCGCTCCTGCACGACATCGGCAAGCCCGACACGCGGCGCCTCGAGCCCGGTGGCGGGGTGACGTTCCATCACCACGACGTCAAGGGCGCCCGGATGGCGCGCAAGCGCCTGCAGGCACTGCGTTTCGACTCCGACACCATCGGCTCGGTCACGAAGCTCATCGAGCTGCACCTGCGCTTCTTCGGCTACGCGGAGGGGGCCTGGACCGACTCGGCGGTGCGCCGCTACGTGCGCGACGCCGGGGACGAGCTGGAGCGACTGCACATCCTCACGCGCGCCGATGTCACCACGCGCAATCGGCGCAAGGCCGCGCGGCTGGCGGGGGCGTATGACGACATCGAGCAGCGCATCGCCGAGCTGCGCGAGCAGGAGGAGATCGACGCCGTCCGCCCCGACCTCGACGGCAACCGCATCCAGGAGATCCTCGGCATCGGTCCGGGCCGGGAGGTGGGCGAGGCGTACCGCTTCCTCCTCGAGCTGCGCTTGGACGAGGGCCCGCTCGGCGCCGACGAGGCCGAGCGGCGCCTGCGCGCATGGTGGGCCGCCCGCGGCTGACGCCGCGCGCCGGCCGGCTGCCGGCTGGGTGCGTGCCGTCCCGTCGCCGGATTCGGCTGAAGGCAGCGGATTCGGATGCCTCGGCCTGCCGCATCCGAATCCGGCGACAGGAGCCGAATCCGGTTACGGTCGCAGCATCCGGTTCCACCGTCCGAATCCGGTTCGCCGCACGAAGGAGTGACCGATGGCCATCGCCCACGTCGTGATCGACAACCCCTCCGGAGAGGGGAATCTGCTCAACCCGACGGTGATCGCCGGCATCGCCGACGCGCTGCGGACGGCGGATGCCGACCCCGCGGTCACCGGGATCGTCCTGACCGGCGCGGGCTCGGCCTTCTGCAGCGGGCTGGACATCCCGGCGATCCAGGCCGGCGGCGATCCGGTGGAGTTCGCCACTGCCCTCGCCGGGTTGCTGAAGCTCCTGCCCACGCTCGGGACCCCGGTGGCGGCGGCGCTCAACGGCGACGCGGTGGCGTCGGGAGCCGCCCTCGTGGCCGCATCCGACTTCGCCGTCGCGGTGCCGCATGCCCGCATCGGCACGCGCGAGGTGTCGGTGGGCATCTGGCCGATGGTCGCGCAGGTGCCGCTCATCCGCCGGCTCGGGGCGCGGTGGGCGATGGAGAACGTGGGCTCCGGTGAGCCGTTCGACGTCGAGCGCGCCCGCGAGGTCGGCCTCATCAACGCGATCGCGGCGCCCGCCGACCTGCTGCCGACCGCCGAGGCGTGGCTCGAGCAGGCCGCGCGGGGTGGGGCGATCGTGGCGACGGGCCGCCCCGCGTTCTACCGCTTCGCGGAGATGGACTACGACGAGGCCCTGGATGCCTCGGTGGCGCTGTTCGCCGACATGAACCGCTGACCCCGCCCCCGCCCGCCCCCGCCCCGCCCGCCCCCGGCCCGCCCGGCCCGCGCCCCGCCCGCCCGCGCCTGCCCGAGACGTTTCCCGCGAAACACGTGGTCTCGCCGAGAACACCCGCCCCCGCGAACCGCAGGATGTGGGTTCGCCGAGACCACGTGGTTTCGGTTGGGAAGGGGAGGGGTCGGGGTGCGCGGGGGCAGGGCGCGACGCCGGGCGGCGCGGGTCGGGGTGAGCGGCGCGGGCGGGGCAGGGCGCGGCGCCGGGGCGGGCGGGGCCGGGCGGGTCAGGCGCCGCGCGGGTCAGGCGCCGCGCGGGTCAGGCGACGCGGGCGCGGTGGGCGTCGGCGATCTCGCGGCCCGAGCGGCGCGCGTGCTGCTCGGCGTCGGACTTCAGCTCCGCCGCCGTGTCGGCGAAGGCGTCGAGCGCGGGGTTGACCCCGACCAGCGTGAAGGGACGCTGCACGACGCGTAGGTCGAGGCCCCAGACATCCGCCAGGGCCCGGCGCAGCCACGGCGTGGAGTGGTCCCAGCCCTCCTTCGGCGTGCCTGGGGAGTAGTTGCCGCCCAGGACGGTGACGAGCGTCGCGGGCTTGCCCTGCAGCGCGGTGCCGGTCGGCGAGGTGCGCGGATCGGTGTAGGTGAGGTCGAACCACGCCTTGAAGTGCTGCGAGACGCCGTAGTTGTACAACGGCACGGCGAACAGCAGCGCGTCGGCGGCGGTGAGCTCGTCGGCGAACGTGGTGGCCAAGGCGATCGCGGCGCGCTGGGCGTCGCTGCGCTGGGCCTCCTCGACGAAGCCGCCCGAGACGGCGTCGGTCCACGCGGTCGCGGGCACCGGGTCGCTCGGCAGGTCACGCCGCACGACGGTGGAGTCGGGGTGGGCGGCGGTCCACTCGGCCTCGACGAGGTCGGCGAGCTCCCGACTGGCGGATGTGGCGGGGAAGATGCTCGCGTCCAGGCGGAACAGGGATGACATGATTCTCCGATCGATGGCATGGATAGACATAGTCGCTAATAAAAAACGAGCGGCTAGGCAGACAGTAGCACGCGTAGACTGGGGGCATGGCGACAGAGGGCGAGGAACAGGGGCGCTGCGACGACGCGGTGACCCTCGCGTTCTCCGTGCTCGGCAAGCGCTGGAACGGGATGATCCTCGACGCCCTCGGCGACGGCGCGCTGTCGTTCGTCGAACTGCGGCGAGGCGTCCCCGGCATCAGCGATGCCGTGCTCTCCGACCGCCTCACCGAGCTCGCGCAGGCGCGCCTGGTCGATCGCGCGGTCGATCCCGGGCCGCCGGTCTCGGTCAGCTACGAGCTCACCGAGGCGGGACGCCGGCTCCTTCCGGTGCTGGCGCAGCTGGGCGTCTGGGCGACGGAGAACCTCATCGCGCGGTGAGGCGCTCTCACCGGCCGAGGGCGGGAAGGATCAGGCTCGCCGCCCACCACAGCACCACCACGCCCACCCCGACGATCGTCACCCACGACACACGGCGCCGGAGGCGGCGGCCGGCAGAGGCGACGCCCGGCGCGGGCGGCGTGAGCAGGGGGACCGGCGCGGCGCTTTCCGCGCCGGGGATCCCGGATGCCGCGGCATCCGTCGCCGGCGGAGCGGCCAGCCGCTCGTCGCGCCAGCGCGCCCACTGACTGAGCTTGTCCAGGAGCGCGGCGACGATGGAGAACAGCCACGCCCACGTGGCCGGATCCAGGGTCGACAGGTCGCGCTTGGCGTAGAGGAAGAGCCAGTCGTCCACGATCTCCACATCGAGGGCGGCGGCATTGTCGATGAAGCGGGCCATGATGTCGGGCGTGAACAGGTAGAGCGCGTCCCGCTCGTAGCCCTGCGGGCAGTAGAGCGAGAAGAAGCGGTCGAAGTCGCCCTCCAGGCTGAGCCGCTGGTCGCGGTCGAAGGAGGCGGGGAGGTTCGATCCGAACAGGCCGTTGTTGCCCACCGCATCCAGCACGATGTGCGGGAGCGGCACATCGAGCTTGACGGCCACATAGCCCCAGCGGTGGGTGGTGCGGTTCTTGCCCGACCCGGTGGTGTAGCGGTAGTTGGCGAACTCCACGAAGCGCGGCTGGGCGCCTCGCACCAGGTCGCTCGAGGCCCGCGCGCTGCCCTGCCCGAAGATCATCCCCGGCAACGGCGGATTGGTCACCGCGGGCTCGTAGGTCATCCCGTTGGCCCTGGCGAAGCGGTCGAGACGGAACCACCGGATGCGGGTGCCGCCGCCCCGGATGAGGGCGATGCCGGCCGCGACCAGCGCCCCCACGACGACGAGACCGATCACGACGGGGATGAGGGCGAACAGTCCGGCCGGAGTGCCCGCCAGGCTCGTGAGAACCGAGGTGATGGTGCCGAGCGAGCCGGTGAAGAAGAGCGCGACGACGGCGAGCAGCACGACGCCGAGGACCGTGGAGCTCGACCATGCCGAGGCTCGGCCGGTGGCGCGCAGCTGCTTCGCGAACGCGCGGGCGGCGGCCGCGTCGACGGGGTCGGTGAGAGGACGGGCGTCGAACGCGACCGGGGCGGTCATCGCCGCTCCGGTGCCGAGCCGACCGCGGGGTCGGCCGCGATCGCGGCGATGAGGCCGGTCGACCCCGACAGCACCGTGGCGGTGGCATCGGGGTCGGTGACGAGCACCCACGCGCGATCCGCCGGCCACACCAGGCTCGGTGAGGCGGTCCACTCCGGGTCGGGGTCCGCCCACGGCACGCGCCGGGGCCACGCCGCATCCGCCAGCTCGGCGAGGGCGCCGAGGAAGAGCACGTGCGTGTGCGCGCCGATCTCCAGCCGCGCCCCGCGCGAGATCTCGTCCGAGAGCAGCCCCGGTTCCCACTCGGGGCGACGGAAGACGTTGTTGAAGGGGTCGCGGATGCTGTGGCGGAGCATCTCGGCGTGCCGGGCGGCCACCGCGAGGTCGACGGCAGGGGCGATGTCGGGCGCGGCGGAGGGGAGGGCCGGAGCGCCGACGATCCCGCCCCAGCCGTCCCACACCGCGACGAAGACCTCGTCGGGGGTCGCCGTGTGGGCTCGGAGGTGCGGCACCGCCGCGGTCAGGCGCGCCGCATCCCAGCGTCCCTCCTCGGCCGAGCCGTCGGAGAGGACGGCATGGGGCAGCAGTACGACGGCCCCGAACCCCTCCACCGCCCCGTCGGGCCGCCCGCGTTCGCGCAGCCAGGATCCCGCGGCGACGTCCGAGGTCCACTCCATGCGCCCACGCTACCCACCGCGGCGCGGGTTCAGGCCACGGTTGCGCGGACGCGCTCGCCGAGCCACGCGAGGTAGCGCGCCGGGCTCCACCCCGCCTGCGTCACCAGTTGCTGGTACCCCTCGGGGGACAGCAGGAACGACAGCTCGTCGGCGACGTCGTCGCCGCTACGGGCTGCGCCGCGGCGGGCGAGCTCGGCCACCAGCATCCGGAAGTCGGCACGGCGTCGCTCGAGCATGCCGGCGAGGGCGGCCCCGACCACCGCGTCGGACAGCGCGGCGCCGAGCAGCACGGTCCACAGTGCATGCGCCCGCGCGTTGGCGCGGGCGATGCGGGCGAGCACGACGTCGAGGAACGCGTCGTCGGGCACGTCGCCGAGCCCGGCCCCTGCCTCGGTGGCCGCGAGGGAGGGGGCGGCCTCGGTGCCGGAGAAGGTCCGCTCGAAGGCCGCGACGAGCAGCTCCGCCTTGGCGCCGGCGGCCTTGACGGTCTCGGTGGACACGCCGGCGACGCGGGCGATCGCGGCCATCGTGGTGGCCTGATAGCCCGAGCTCGCGAACAGCTCGGCGGCGGCCGCGACGATCCGGCTCCGCGTCTCCGCGGCCTGCGCGGCACGCAGGTCGGATCGATAAGTCCGGGATTCGGCGGGAACCACTATTGACTACCCTCATGGTGTGGTGAATACTCTGACAGGTAATCAAATCTAGATCCGGAAGAGACCGATGTCCACCTACCTCCTCACCTGCACGCCGGCGCACGGGCACGTCGTTCCGCTCTGCACCGTCGCACGGCATCTCGTCGCGGCAGGTCACCGCGTCCTCTTCCTCACGAGCGTGCGGCACGCCGACCGCGTGATGGCCGCCGGCGCCGAGTTCGTGGCACTTCCTCCTGCCGCCGACGTCGACCTCGACGACCCGGATGCGGCATATCCCGAGCGGGCCGGGCTGCGCGGACCCGCCGCCATCCGATTCGACATGCTCACGCTGTTCCTCGCGCCGGGACGCGCGCAATACGACGCGCTGCAGCGCGTGCTCGCGGCCGTGCGGGTGGACGCCGTGCTCACCGAGCCGCTGTTCGTCGGGGCCGCCCTGCTCGCGCAGCTCCCGCCCGCCGAGCGCCCGCCGATCGTCGCGCTCGGGATCTTCCCGCTCGGCGCGAAGAGCCGCGACACCGCGCCGTTCGGCCTCGGCATCGCACCCCTGCCCGGTGCGGTCGGCCGCATCCGGAACGCCCTGCTCACCGCGGTCGCCGAGCGCGGCGTCTTCGGCCCCGTCACGCGCGCGGCCGACCGGCTCTCCCGCGAGGTGGTGGGGCGCCCCCTCAGTCGGTTCCTCCTGGACTGGGCCTCGGGTGCCGAGGCGATCGCGCAGTTCACCGTGCCGGGATTCGAGTACCCGCGCTCCGACCTCTCGCCCCGCGTGCGCTTCCTGGGGCCCCTCCCCGCGGCCGGCGGCGCGGGCGACCTGCCGCCGTGGTGGGAGGAGCTCGACGGCCCGCGCCCGATCGTGCACGTCACGCAGGGGACGGTCGCGAACGCCGACTTCGGCCAGCTCGTGGAGCCTACCTGCCGGGGCCTGGCCGACGAGGACGTGCTCGTCGTCGTCACGACGGGCGGACGCGATCCCGAGACCCTGCCGCCGCTGCCGGCGAACGTGCGGGTCGCCCGCTACCTCCCGTACGACGCGCTCCTCCCCCGCATCGACGTGCTGGTCACCAACGGCGGCTACGGCGGCGTGCAGCAGGCGCTCGCCGCCGGTGTGCCGATCGTGGTGGCGGGGCAGACCGAAGACAAGGTGGAGGTGTCGGCGCGCGTGGGATGGAGCGGCGCGGGGGTCAACCTCCGCACCCAGCGTCCCCGCCCCGACCGGGTGGCAGGCGCCGTCCGCCGCGTGCTGGCGGAGCCGTCGTTCCGCACCCGTGCCCGTGCCCTCGCCGCCGAGATCGCCGACGCCCCCGGCCTCGCGGGACTCGAGCGCCTCCTCGCCGATCTGCAGTCGGCCGCCGCATCCGATACACTGTGAAGGTTGTGCGCGGTCTGTCCGCGCCCAACGTGCAACACACCCTCCTGCTACCGGGAAATGCCCGGCAGCCGTTCTAGTCCGAAGGAGGTGGGTTAGTGACGCACCAGTACGAACTCATGGTCATCTTCGACCCCGAGGTCGACGAGCGCCAGGTCGCTCCGAAGCTCGACGGTTTCCTCAAGGTCATCACGACCGATGGGGGCACCATCGACAACGTCGACATCTGGGGCCGCCGCCGTCTGGCCTACGAGATCAAGAAGAAGAACGAGGGCATCTACGCCGTCGTGAACTTCACCGCGACCAGCGAGGCCACGCAGGAGCTCGACCGTCAGCTCAAGCTGAACGAGCAGATCATGCGCACCAAGGTCCTCCGTGCCGAAGAGGCCATCGCGCAGATCGCCGCCGAGGCGCAGCGCAAGGAGGCCAAGGCCGCCCGCAAGGCTGCCACGCCCGAGACCCGGACGGCCAAGAAGGACTCCTGATGGCCGGCGAAACCGTCATCACCGTCGTGGGCAACCTGACGGCCGACCCCGAGCTGCGCTACACGCAGAACGGGCTGCCGGTGGCGAACTTCACCATCGCATCCACCCCCCGCACGTTCGACCGTCAGGCGAACGAGTGGAAGGACGGCGAGGCGCTGTTCCTGCGGGCCTCCGTGTGGCGCGAGTTCGCCGAGCACGTGGCGGGATCGCTGACGAAGGGCGCGCGGGTCATCGCGACCGGTCGCCTCAAGCAGCGCTCCTACCAGGACCGCGAGGGCAACAACCGCACCTCGATCGAGCTGGAGGTCGACGAGATCGGCCCCTCGCTGCGCTACGCCACCGCTCAGGTGACGCGCGCCGCCAGCTCCGGTGGCGGCGGCGGACAGCCGCGCCAGCAGCAGGCGGCCGTGGCCGACGAACCGTGGTCGACCCCCGGGTCCGCCAGCGGTGGCGGCGACGCCTGGTCCACCCCGGGCTCCTACGGAGACGACACCCCGTTCTGATCCGCTCCGCGGCTCAGTAAGTGAATTCCGGATGCTGACGCCCACGGCGTGCGCGCCGCATCCGATCTCGTACGAAAGAAGGAAACATGGCTGGAAAGGCCACCGGCGACCGCCGGAAGCCGCGGAAGGGCGCGAAGAACGCCGCCCCCGCGAAGGCGATCCGCGTCGGCGTCATCGACTACAAGGACGTCGCCACCCTCCGCAAGTTCATCTCGGAGCGCGGGAAGATCCGCGCCCGTCGTATCACCGGCGTCTCGGTGCAGGAGCAGCGCCTCATCGCTCGCGCGATCAAGAACGCGCGCGAGATGGCGCTCCTGCCCTACTCCGGCGCCGGCCGCTAAGGAGCACCCATGGCAAAGCTGATTCTCACGAATGAGGTCGCCGGGCTCGGAAGCGCCGGTGACGTGGTCGAGGTCAAGAACGGGTACGCCCGCAACTACCTCATCCCCCAGGGCTTCGCGGTGGCGTGGTCGCGCGGCGGCGAGAAGCAGGTGGCGTCCATCCGCGCCGCCCGCGAGTCGCGTGCGATCCACGACCACGAAGAGGCCGTGGCGCTGAAGAACACCCTCGAGGCGAACACCGTCAAGCTGCCGGTCAAGGCCGGCAACGAGGGCCGGCTGTTCGGCTCCGTCAAGCCCGGCGACGTGGCTGACGCCGTCAAGGCCGCCGGTCTCGGCGACCTCGACAAGCGCAAGATCCACATCACCTCGCCGATCAAGGCCGTGGGCGAGCACGAGGCGACCGTTCGCCTCCGCGACGACCTCACCGCCGTGATCACCCTGCAGGTGGTCGCCGCGAAGTAATCGCGCGTATCACCGGATGCCGCGGGCCCCTCGGGTCCGCGGCATCCGGCGTTTCCGGGCTCGCCCTCGGCCCCGTCGCCCCGCCCCGCCTGCCGAGAGTGCACCGTGTCGCCGAGAGTGCACCGGATTCGATGCACTCTCGGCGAGGTGATGCACTCTCGGCGGGAGGGAGAGGGTCATGCCGTGCGGCGTCGCAGCGCGAAGGCCGCCGCCCCGCCACCGAGGAGCACGATGCCGAGCACGAGCGCCGGCCACGCGGTCTCGCCGCCGGTCTGCGCGAGCTCGGCGGATGCGGCGGCCGACACCGCGATCGCCGCGGGCGCGCCGAGCGCCCCGCCGCCGGGGGTCGGAGCTGCCGGAGCAGCCGGCGTACCCGGCTCCTCCGGCGCGGTCGGGCCGGTCGGGGCCGTCGGCGAGCCCGTGGTCGGGCCCGTCGTCGTGGTGTCGCCCACCACCGAGACCGCGTTGCCGCCGAGGGTGATCGGCACGGAGATCGGCGCCACCACCTGGGTGCCGCCGGCCGTGGCGTCATCGCCGCTCGTCGCCGGGTCGCCGGTGCCGCCCGCCGCGGCCGGCGAGGTCGTCGAGCCCGCGGCGCTGCTGTCGCCGACCACCGAGATCGCGTTGCCGCCGGCGGTGACCGGTGCGGTCACGGGGGCGATCACCTGGGTGCCGCCGAGGGTGGCGTCGTCGCCGGTGGTGGTGGCACCGTCGGTGGTGCCGGCGGAGGCATCGCCCCCGCCGCTCGTCGAGCCGGCGGTGCTGCTGTCGCCGAGGACGGTGATCGCGTTGCCGCCGGCGGTGACCGGTGCGGTCACGGGGGCGACGACCTGGCTGCCGCTCGCGATCCCGTCGTCACCGTTCGTCATCGGCGCACCGGGGGACGCGCCCGCCGGGGCGGGTGCGGCCGTCGAGGCGTCGCTGCTCGAGCTGTCGCCCAGCACCGAGATGGCATTGCCGCCCACGGTCACCGGTGCCTGCACCGGTGCGACGACCTGCGTGCCGCCCGCGATGCTGTCGTCGCCGCCCGTCGTGGCGTCTCCGCCCGAGGACGCGCCACCGGAGGAGGCTCCGGTGGAGGAGGTCGCCGCATCCGACGACGACGAGTCGCCGAGGACGGAGACGGCGTTGCCGCCGATCGTCACCGGCACCGCTGCATCCACGAGCGCCTGCGTGCCGCCCAGCGTGCTGTCGCTGCCCGAGGTGGTGGCCGGGTCGGCGATCGAGACCGCCGGGGCCGGTGCGGCGGCGGCCGCATCGCCGGACGAGCTGTCGCCCACGACCGAGATGGCGTTGCCCCCGAGGGTGACGGGGACGGTCACGGTGACCAGCGCCTGCGCCCCCGAGGCGGTGCCGTCGGCACCGGTGGTGACGGGAGCCGGCGCCGGCGCGGCCGGAGCCGGAGCGGCGGTGGCGGCGCTCTCCGACGTCGAGTCGCCCGCGACCGAGATGGCGTTGCCGCCCACGGTCACCGGGATCTCGATGCCCACCAGTGCCTGGGTGCCCGAAAGCAGCCCGTCGTCGCCGGAGGTCTCGGCGGCGTTCGCCATCCCGGCGCCGACGAGGGCGATACCGCCCCCGATGAGGCCGCCGAGGAGGGCGCGTGTCATGAACCTGCGCATGATGTCTTCTCCTGACTGAGTGAGGATGTGCGCGTGTGCGCACGGGATCGCCTGCCGCGGAACGTGCGGCGCGATCCCCCCGCTCAGTCGGGGGAGACGTCGGTGTCGAACACCGGGATGGCCGGGACCGCATCGCTCCGAGCCGGAGCCGCGCCCGGGAGCACGGCAGGGGAGACGTCGAGGATGTCGCCCCCGAGGGCGGCGGTGGCCCCGGCCGATCCGGACGGGGCGATGCCGCCGCCTTCAGCCGCGGGCGCCGTGACGAGGCCGATGCGTCCTGCCGGGACGACGGTGTCGCCGGATGCCGCAGCTGCAGCGACGACTCCCGCGGCGGGCAACGGCGAGACGGGTCGGGGGGTGGGCAGCGCAGCGGCTGCGAGAGGGCCGGCCACCCCCTCCGGGGCGACCGCGACCGTGGCGTCGCTGGGCACGGTCGGCACGACGCCGCCCAGCGCGGGGAGCGGCAGGCCTGCCGGGCCGTCGGCCGGAAGGGCGTCGAGCAGCGCATCGAGACCGGACGTCGACAGCGCGGGAACGAGGGCCGGGGTCGCGGGGGTGACACCCACGACGCTCGCCAGGGTCGTGTCGAGGGCGCCGGCGGTTCGGGTCACCGTGCGCGAGACCCCCAGAGCGTCGAGTACCGGGGCGACGGGGGTGGCGCCGAGAAGATCGACGACCGGGGTGAGCGTGCGTGAGACGGGTGCGGCGCCGGCGGCATCCGCCACCGCACCCGTCGCGGTGTCGACGGCGGGGGTCAGCGTGCTGTTGACGACGTCGACCGCTGCGTCGGCGGTGGCGACGACGTCCGTCGCGACCGACACCACCGGCTCGGCGACCGGTGCGGGCACCGGCGCGACGATGTGCTGCAGGGCGGGCTGCACGATGGGCACCACTGTCGTCGTGATCGCTGCCTCGGCGACGTGGTCCGTCGTCGTCAGCGCGGCCTGCAGCGTCTCCCCCACGATGCCCGCCGTGTGACCGACGACGCCGAGGACCCCGGTGCCGCGCTCACCGGCGTCATCGGCGGAGGCCGAGTGCGAGGGCGCCAGCAACGAGAGGAGGCACCATGCGAGACCGGTGAGGACAGCGAGCAGGAGCAGGCGGGCCGTCCGGTGCCGTGGCAGCGTCAGGGCTCTGTCCATGTCTCCACCTCCTCGTGATCACACGTGCGGAAGCCTCGATTCCTTGCAACGTACGCGCGGGAAGACGGAGGCTCAACCGGTCTTGACAGCGGCGGAGAGGGAGGCTAGCGGCCTCCGTGTTATCCCCGGATTTGTGCACAACCCACAGGGCGGATCACACAACCTTCAACCGGTACTTCAACCACATCGGTGGAGGCGGGATGTGGAGAAGGAAAACCCTGATGGCGAGGCGTTAATCGGCGTTGGGTGGAGGAGTTTTCCGCGGTTGTCCACAGGCGTTGTGCACAGGCTGCGCGGCGTTTCTCGCACACCTTCCACAGGGTTATCCACAGCCCGGTTTGCGGGCGACACGGGCCGCTCCTAGCGTGGGTCCAGCCACTCAGGACGCCAGAGTCGGCGTCTCACGCGGCGGCGTGTCGGGGGTTCGTGCTGCGATGTCAGCGCGGAGTGACGCGCGCCCGCAGACGACGGCCACTGAACGCTCCGATGCCCGAGCCACCCGACCGAAGGAGAGCACGTGTCGATCGCTGACATCGCCGAAGACCGTCTGGGCGGACCCCGTCAGCACGAGCGCACACCTCCTCACGATCTGCTCGCCGAGCAGAGCGCCCTGGGCGGCATGCTGCTGTCGAAGGATGCCGTCGCGGATGTCATCGAGACGCTGCGCGGCGCCGACTTCTACGTGCCCAAGCACGAGCTCATCTTCGAGGCGATCCTCTCCCTCTACTCCCACGGCGAGCCCACCGACGTCGTGGCCGTCACCGACGAGCTGATCAAGACCGGCGAGCTCCAGCGCGCCGGCGGCGCCGACTACCTGCACACCCTCACCTCGATCGTGCCGACGGCCGCGAATGCGGGATACTACGCGTCGATCGTCGCCGAGCGGGCGCTGCTGCGCCGGCTGGTGGAGGCCGGCACGCGCATCGTGCAGATGGGCTACTCCGGCCAGGGCGACGCGCTCGACCTCGTCAACAACGCGCAGGCCGAGATCTACAACGTCTCGGGGGCCGAGACGGCGGAGGACTACGTCCCCCTGACCACCGCGGTGGACGCGGCCGTCAACGAGATCGAGGCCGCCCGCGGTCGCGACGGCCAGATGACCGGCATCCCCACCGGATTCTCCGGAATGGACCAGCTCACCAACGGGCTGCACCCCGGCCAGATGATCATCATCGCCGCCCGCCCCGCGATGGGTAAGTCCACCCTCGCCCTGGACTTCGCCCGCGCCGCCGCCATCAAGCACAACATGCCGACGATCTTCTTCTCCCTGGAGATGGGCCGCAGCGAGATCGCGATGCGCCTGCTCTCGGCCGAGGCGTCGATCGCGCTGAACCACCTGCGCAGCGGCACGATGTCCGACGCCGACTGGCAGAAGCTCGCGCGCAAGATGAGCGCGGTGTCCGAGGCTCCGCTGTTCATCGACGACTCGCCGAACATGACGATGATGGAGATCCGCGCGAAGTGCCGGCGGCTCAAGCAGCGTCACGACCTCCGCCTCGTCATCATCGACTACCTCCAGCTGATGAGCTCGGGCAAGAAGGTCGAGAGCCGCCAGCAGGAGGTCTCGGAGTTCTCCCGCTCGCTCAAGCTCCTCGCCAAGGAGCTCGAGGTCCCCGTCGTCGCGATCTCCCAGCTCAACCGTGGCCCGG
>CAZBZR010000008.1:70110-70197 GCA_964496445.1 uncultured Microbacterium sp. | reverse complement strand
CCTTCGAGGACCGTCCGGCCCGGTCGTTCGATGATCGTCCGCGTCGCTCCTTCGAGGACCGTCCGGCCCGGTCGTTCGATGATCGTC
>CAZBZR010000008.1:0-70010 GCA_964496445.1 uncultured Microbacterium sp. | reverse complement strand
CGCGTCGCTCCTTCGACGACCGCCCCCGCCGCTCCTTCGATGACCGCCCCCGCCGCGACGAGCGCCCCGGGCGATCGGACTGGAGCGCCGACGCCAAGCAGAAGGCCTTCGAGCAGCACGTCGACGTCGTTCACGAGAAGCTGCAGGCCGAGGCCGTCCAGGCCGAGGAGGTGTCGGATGTGACGTTCGCGAGCCTCGGTCTCGGCGACAACATCGTCCGGGCCCTCGCCGACCTCGGTGCCGCGTCGCCGTTCCCGATCCAGGCCGCCACGATCGCGCCGATCCTGGAAGGGCGTGACGTCCTCGCCCGTGGCCGCACCGGCTCCGGCAAGACCATCGCGTTCGGCGCGCCCCTGGTCGAGTCGATCCTCCGCGGCCAGGCGGGTCAGCGCCGGGAGTTCGGGCGCAAGCCCAAGGCGCTCGTCCTCGCCCCCACGCGCGAGCTCGCGCTGCAGATCGACCGCACCATCCAGCCGATCGCCCGCAGCGTCGGCCTGTTCACCACCCAGATCTACGGCGGCGTCCCCCAGGCTCGTCAGGTGGGTGCGCTGAAGAAGGGCGTCGACATCGTCATCGGCACCCCCGGTCGCATCGAAGACCTGCAGGAGCAGGGCAAGCTCGACCTCTCCGAGGTGCGCCTGGTCGTCCTCGACGAGGCCGATCACATGAGCGAGCTCGGCTTCCTCGAGCCGATGCAGCGGATCCTCCGCCTCGTCGCCGAGGGCGCGCAGAAGCTGCTGTTCTCCGCGACGCTGGACCGCGAGGTCGCCGCGCTCGTGGACGAGTTCCTCGTCGACCCGGCCGTCTACGAGGTGGCCGGCGAGGACCAGGACTCGGGCACCATCGACCACCGCGTTCTCGTCATCGACCACCGCGACAAGGCCGAGATCCTCACCTCGATGGTGGACCGCGACGGCAAGACGCTCGTCTTCGCACGCACCCGTGCCTACGCCGAGATGCTCGCCGAGCAGTTCGACGACGCCGGCATCCCGGCTGTCGCCCTCCACGGCGACCTCAACCAGGGCAAGCGCACGCGCAACCTGGAGCGCCTCACCTCGGGTCGCGTCAGCGTCCTCGTCGCGACGGATGTCGCCGCCCGCGGCATCCACGTCGACGACATCGACCTCGTGATCCAGGCCGACGCGCCCGACGAGTACAAGACGTACCTCCACCGCTCGGGCCGCACCGGTCGCGCCGGCCGCACCGGCACCGTCGTGACGCTTATCCCGCGTCAGCGCCGCCGTCGCATGACCGAGATGCTCGAGCGCGCCGAGATCGACGCCCCCTTCGAGGAGGCCCGTGTCGGCGACGAGGTGATCGAGGAGCTCGCCGGCCGCCAGCGGGCCGACGTCACGGCCTGACCGCTCCGCTGACCCCTCCCGCGAGACTCCGTCGCACGGACGAAACTCCGGCCTACGCCGCGATTCTCATCCGTGGGGCGGAGTCTCGCGGCGTTCGCGGGGTCAGAAGAGCGCGGGCTCGGGATGCGAGCGCACCGGGCCGGGGCCGCGCTGCGGGCCGGGACCGGCGCCGGGAGCGTCGCGGCGGTCGGCCAGGCCCGGCGCGGGGCGGCCGCGCGGATGATCGTCCTCGTCGTAGCCGTCGAGCCGGTGCACCCGCAGCAGCGGCCGGACGCGACGGGCGAGCCAGGACCGATACGCCTTCGGCGCCTGTGCGGCGGCTCCCGGATACAGCCCCCGGTACGACGACAGCAGCTCCGGATGCTCCCGCTCCAGCCATCCGAAGAACCACGGCTTGACGCCCGGGCGCAGGTGCAGCGCGCCGTAGACCACCCGTGCGGCCCCCGCCTCATGGATGCGGCGCAGGGCGTCGTCGAGCGCCGCGATCGAGTCGGTGAGATGCGGCAGCACGGGCATGAGGAACACCGTCACGCGGAAGCCGGCCGCGGTCGCCGCCCGCACGGTGTCCAGCCGCGCCTGCGCCGACGGCGTCCCCGGTTCGATCGCGTGCTGGAGGGCGTCGTCGAACACGGCGATCGACATCGCCAGCGAGACCGGCACCGACCGCGCGGCATCCGTCAGGAGCGGCAGATCGCGCCGCAGCAGCGACCCCTTCGTGAGGATCGAGAACGGCGTGCCCGATTCGGTGAGCGCCTCGACGATCTGCGGCATCAGGCGGTAGCGGCCCTCCGCCCGCTGGTACGGATCGGTATTCGTGCCGAGCATCACCGGCTCGCGCGCCCACGACCCCCGGCGCAGCTCGGCCCGCAGCACCTCGGCGACGTTGACCTTCACGATGATCTGGGAATCGAAGTCGCTCCCGGCATCCAGCTCGAGGTACTCGTGCGTGCCGCGGGCGAAGCAGTACGTGCACGCATGGCTGCAGCCCCGGTACGGGTTCACGGTCCAATCGAAGGGCATGGCGGATGCTCCGGGCACGCGGTTCAACGCGCTCTTGCACAGCACCTCGTGGAAGGTCATCCCGGCGAATTCCAGGGTGGTCACCGAGCGCACCAGGCCGTCCATCCGCTCCATCCCCGGGAGGGCCGCGGGGTCGTCGACGCCGAGCTGCTGTCCTTGCCATCGCATCTCCTCAGGGGAACATAAGCACGAATCTCTGTCAAGAAGGGAGGAGAACAGAGATTCGATGCCGCTCGCGTGATTCGACGTGCGCCGACCCTCCGGGGACAATGGGACCGTGACGGCCCCCGACGTGCACACCCTCTCCCGCCGCGATCTCCGCGCCGCGCGGCGGCGCCGCCGCGCCCCTTCGGACGAGGTGCGGGCGCGTCACGCCCGTCGCCACGAGGGCGGCCGCGGCGCGCTCGCGGCGTTCGCTGCGGCCGTGGTCGTCGCCGCCGGCGCGACCGCGGCGGTGGGCGGGGGCCTGGCCGCATCCGCCCCGCCCATGCCCGTCTCGGCGGCTCCGGCGGCCCCGTCGCCCTCCGACGCACCACGTGAGCCCCTCCAGGTGCGCGTGGAGAGCCTGCCGCCCGAGGGCCTGCCGACGCCCTCCCTCACCCCCGCGGCCGTCTCGGCCGGCACCGTGTGCGAGCAGCCCGCCGTCGTCGCCGCGCTCGCCGCGGGGGACGACGGCGCGCTCATCGCCGCGTTCGGCGGCGGCGAGC
The DNA here is from genome assembly GCA_964496445.1 of uncultured Microbacterium sp. GTDB lineage: Bacteria > Actinomycetota > Actinomycetes > Actinomycetales > Microbacteriaceae > Microbacterium. The sequence continues at coordinate 66,922 of CAZBZR010000008.1, read as the reverse complement.
CGTTCCGCGCCACGGTGGCCGCGGGGCTCGCGCCGTGCGTACGGCTCGACGACCCCGCGCGCACGTGGACCGTGGTCAACAAGCTCCGCCCGTACGCGCCGGCCGACTGGGCGCCCCCGGAGCTCGCCATCCCGGAGGGCGTGCGCACACTCGATGAGGTGGCCCTCCGCCCCGAGGCCGCCGGGGCGCTCACCGCGCTCGTGCGCGCGGCGGCCGAGGCGGGCGCCGGCGAGATCGCCGTGGAGAGCGCGTACCGCTCCCACGCGACGCAGCAGCAGACCTACGACGGGCACGTCGCCGACCGGGGCGTGGCCGGAGCGGACCTCGTGAGCGCGCGACCCGGGTTCAGCGAGCACCAGTCCGGGCTCACCGCCGACGTCGTGCCGTGCGACGGGGCGTGCCGCTCGATCGACGACCTCGCCGCCTCGGCGCAGGGCGCGTGGATCGCCGCCCACGCCGCGGAGTACGGCTGGATCGTGCGCTACGCCGAAGGGCGCACGGATGTCACCGGCTACGCGTCGGAGCCGTGGCACCTCCGCTACATCGGCACCGAACTCGCCCGCGCGTACGCGGCGGGCGGGTGGACGACGCTGGAGGAGTTCTTCGCGCTGCCGCCGGCCCCTGACTACGCGGGCTGACCGCGCCGGCCGGCGCCCGCGTGTGGGGGGGCGGCAGGGTGTCGCGTATCGTGAAACTCCGTATCCTGATACGTGACACTGGGTCGCGCCGCGACCCGCACCACTGGAAGCAGAGGGGCCTCTGATGGACCGCGACATCTACGACGAAGACCACGAGGCGTTCCGCGACGTCGTGAAGGAGTTCGTCAAGCGCTACGCCACCGACGACAAGCGCCGGCAGTGGGATGCCGACGGCGAGATCGACCGCGCGACCATGCTCGCCGCCGGCGAGGCCGGCATCATCGGGCTGTCGGTGCCGGAGGAGTTCGGCGGCGCGGGGATGCTCCAGGACTACCGCTTCCGCGCGGTCGTGCTCGAGGAGGTCATCGGGGCGGGTCTGGGCTCCCTCGCCGGGGCCCTGGGGATCCAGGACGACCTCGCCGTGCCCTACATCGCCCACATGGGCACGCAGGCGCAGAAGGAGAAGTGGCTCCCGCGCATGGCCACCGGCGAGATCCTCGGGGCCCTCGCGATGACCGAGCCCGGCACCGGCAGCGACCTCCGCGGCATCAAGACGACGGCCAAGAAGGTCGACGGCGGGTACCTCGTCAACGGTGCGAAGACCTTCATCTCCTCCGGCAAGACCGCCGACATCGTCGTCACCTTCGTCAAGACCGGCGAGGGCAACCGCCCCGACGCCTTCAGCCTCCTCATCCTCGAAGACGGCATGCCCGGATTCGACCACAGCAAGAAGCTCGAGAAGATGGGCTTCCACGGCTGGGACACCGCGGAGATGTCCTTCTCCGACGTGTTCGTGCCGGAGGAGAACCTCATCGGCGGTGCCGAGGGTCAGGGCGTCGTCCAGATCATGATGAACCTGCCGCTCGAGCGCCTGTCGATCGGTGTCGCCGCTGCCGCGGCCGGCGAGGCGGCGTTCGTGTGGACCCGCGACTACACCCTGAGCCGCGAGGCGTTCGGGCAGCCGATCGCCGACTTCCAGAACACGCGCTTCGCGCTGGCCGACATGGCCACCACCGTCGATGTCATGTGGGCCTACATCGACCGCGCGATGACGCTGTACAAGGACGCCAAGCTCACGGCCGAAGAGGCCGCGAAGGTGAAGATGTGGGCGACCGACCGCGAGTGGGAGCTGCTGGATCAGGGCGTGCAGCTGCACGGCGGCTACGGCTACATCACCGAGTACCCGATCGCGCGCGCGTTCCTGGATGCCCGCGTGCACCGCATCTACGGCGGCACGAACGAGATCATGCGCGACCTCGTCGCCCGTCAGATCACCGGACGGCGCTGACCCGGGCTACTGCGAGAGGTTGCCGGCGGAGCAGGTCTCCTGCGCCGCGGTCGACCCCGTGATGCTGGAGGGCAGCGCCACGACGTCAGTCGGCGTCGGGTCGGGCGAGGCGGGCGCCGACGGATCCACCGGCTGCTCGGGGGTCACCTCGATCACGCCGTTGTTGGCGCCCACGCGGCCGGTGAGCTCGATCGGCCGGTTCTCGGCGAGCGCCTGCCACAGCGGCGCGGCAGCGGCGAAGTTCGGCTCGACGCGGTTGGGGTCGGACCGCGCGGCCACGGTCGGGTACTGCACGGAGACGATTTCCTCGAAGGTCACGTCCTTCACGGCGAGGGCGATCTGCACCAGGGTCAGCGGATTGGTGAGGGTCGTGGTCGGGTCGACGTTGCGCAGCGCGGTGGAGGCGAGGCGGTAGAGGGTGGCCGGATCGCTCAGCACCTCCTCGCTCACGAGCTTGCGCGCCAGGCGCGACATGTACTGCTGCTGGTTGCTGATGCGGGCGAGGTCGCTGCCGCCGACGCCGTAGCGCGTGCGCAGGAACTGCAGAGCCTCGATCCCGGCGATCGTGCGCGCGCCGGCCGGCCAGTCGATGCCGGTGTTGCGATCACGCATTCCCCGCGCGAGGCACACCTCGACGCCGCCCACCGCATCCGTGATCTCGATCACGCCGCCGAAGCTCACCGTCGCGCCGAAGGGGATCGGCTGATCGCTGAGGTCGGAGACGGTGTTGACCACGCAGCCGAGCCCGCCGATCGAGTACAACTCATTGATCTGCACCGTGCCCCCGCCCCAGCGGGAGCCGTCGGCGCGGGTGCACGGGGCGCCCTGCAGGATGAGGTCGCGCGGGAAGGAGATCACCGTCACGCGCCGGGGGCTGTCGGAGATGTGCAGCAGGATGTTGACGTCGTTGAGCTTGCCCGCGGCATCCGCTCCCGTGCATCGCGCGCCGAAGAAGTGCGCGTACTCCGGCTCGCACTCGTCGATGCCGGTGACGAGGAGGTTCACGCCGCCCTCGATCTGCCCGATGTCCGGCGGCGGGGCGGGCTGGTCTTCGAGCTCGACGGCGTCGGCGGTGAAGCTCGCGGCCAGATCGTACGTCGCATACGTCAGCGTGCCGCCGGCGGCGACGAGCACGACGGCCAGGGCCACCGCGACGAGCGTCAGAACCTGGCCGGTGATGCTCGGCGAGCGCAGGCGTGCGTGCCGAGCCACCGTGCTGCGTCGCCGCGCCATGACGCCGATCCCTTCTGCGCGCTCCCCCGAGCGTCCGCACGATTCTAGGGGGAGGAGAGACGGCGCCCCGGTATGACCGGCCGGACGGGGAGCGGTGCGCTCAGCCCGCGGACCACGGGGGCAGCGCCCACAGCAGCGCCGCCGTGAGCGCCCAGAACACCAGGATGAACGCCACGTCGCGCGAGCGGAAGGGCACGAGATGCCGTTCGGTGCGCTGCGGATGCGCGCCGAAGGCGCGCGCGTCCATGGCCAGCGCGACGCGCTCGGCGTGACGGATGCCGCCGGCCAGGAGCGGAACGACGTAGCCTCCGGCGCGCGCGGTCGCTGCGAACGGCCCCCGGCCCCGCGCGGCGCCGCGCACGCGATGGGCGGCGCGGATGACATCCAGCTCGTACCCGAAGCGCGGGACGAAGCGGAAGGCGGCCAGAGCCGTGTAGCCGACGCGGTAGGGCACGCGCAGCTGCTGCACGAGGGCGCGCACGAGGTCGGTCCCCGTCGTGCTCATGCCGCCGATGAGCGCGAGGGCGAGGATGGCTCCCAGTCGGAGCGCCGTGCCGAAGCCGGCCTCGAGCGCGCCGGCGTAGAGGGTCCAGGCGCCCACCTGCAGCACCGCGGCGGTGTCGTCGACCTGCGCGGCATCCGCCCACAGCGAGAACCCCGCGCCGACGGCGGTGATGCCCGTGGGCACCGCGACGAAGAGCACGAGCGCCGTGCGCGCCGACCACCGCGCACCGACCAGCAGCACCGCGTAGGCCAGCGCGAGGAAGGCCAGCGGCGTGGACAGGTCGCGGACGAAGACGAGCAGCAGCATGGCCGGGAGCGGACCGGCGATCTTCGCCAGCGGGTTCAGGGCCGCGAGGAACCGCACGCCTCCGGCGGGCGCGACCGGGGCGTAGGGGTCGGCGAGGAGCGTCACGACGTACCCCCGGGCAGGTCGGCGAGGCGCGTGAGGCCGTCGAGCTCGGGATGCGCGGGCAGCGACTGCAGCGCGCGGCCGAGGGGCGGGTGGCGCAGGCCCGCCCGCCGCAGCAGCGCCTCGTCGGCGAAGACCGCGGCGGTGGGCGCGGCGGCCGCGATCCGCCCGGCCTCCATCACGATCATCCGGTCGGCGTGCTCGGCGACGAGCTGCATGTCGTGCGACACCACGATGATCGCCGTCCCCGCGTTCCGCAGGTCGGACAGGAGGCGCAGGAGCGCGTCGGCGCGTGCGCGGTCCTGCCCGAACGTGGGCTCGTCCAGCACGACGACCTCCGCCCCCGCGACGAGGGCCGTCCCCACCGAGAGCCGCCGCTTCTGTCCGCCGGAGAGGAGGAACGGGTGCACCTCCGCCAGTGGCGAGAGCCCGAACCGGTCGAGCATCTCGTTCGTCCGGGCGGTGACGGCCTGCTCGGGCAGCCCCTGCAGCCGCAGCCCGTGCGCGATCTCGTCGAAGACGGTCGCCGCGATGAACTGGTGCTCGGGGTTCTGGAACACGAACCCGATGCGTGCGGACAGCCGCCGCGGGTCCAGGCGTGCGATGTCGTCGCCGGCGACGGTCACGGTGCCCCGCGGCGGCCGGCGCACCCCCGCGATCGCCTGGGCGAGCGTGGTCTTCCCGGCGCCGTTGGCTCCCACGATCGCCACGAACTCGCCGGCGGCGATGTCGAGGTCGACCCCCTGCAGCACCCGGCGGCGCTCGCGTCCCCGGCCCCGGACGACCTCGAGACCCCGCACGCGCACGAGCGGCGCGGCATCCGGTGCCGCGTGCCGCGCGCTGCGAGGGGCGGGCGGGGCGGGGCCGGATGCGGCCGGGAGCGCGGCGAGCGCGGCGTGCAGCTCCGCGGGGGTGAGTGGGAGCGGGTCGATCGCGTAGCCGGCGGCGCGCAGGCGCAGGGCGGCCAGCGTCGCGGTCGGAAGCCACACGCCGGTCGCCCGGAGCTCGGCTGCGCGCTCACGCAGCACGGTGCGCGCAGGGCCCTCGGCGATCACCGCGCCGGCGGCATCCAGGACCACCACGCGGTCGACGAGGTCCATGGCGGCGTCGAGGTTGTGCTCCACGAGCACGATCGCCCGGTCGCCCGTGGCCACGACGTCGGCGAGGGCCGCGTAGACCTCCTCGATGCCGGCGGGATCGAGATTGGCGGTCGGCTCGTCGAGCACGAGCAGCGGGGCGCCCATCGCGAGGGCCGCCGCGATCGCGAGGCGCTGGCGTCCGCCGCCGGACAGGGCATCGGGGTTCTCGCCCCGCCGCTCCCACAGCCCCACCCGGCGCAGGCTCTCCTCGGCGCGCGCGAGGACGACGTCGGCGGGCAGCAGCAGATTCTCCGGGCCGAAGGCCACCTCGTCGAGGACGCTTCCGGTCACCAGCTGCGCATCCGGGTCCTGGAACACCATCGCCACGTGCGTGCTGAGCGTGGCGACGGGGGTGTCGGCGGCATCCATCCCGGCGACCACGACGCGGCCGGTGGCATCGGCCGGCACGGCGTGCGGGATGAGCCCGTTGAGGGTGAGGGCGAGCGTGGACTTGCCCGAGCCGCTGGGGCCGAGGAGCAGGACGACCTCGCCGGGGGACACGTCGAACGTGGCGGCGGACGGCCGGGTGAGCGCGGCGCCCTCGTAGGTGACGGCGAGGTCGCGCACGCTCAGCAGCGGCGCGGATGCGGATGCCCGGGCGCGGCCGGAGGCAGCGCGCTCGAAGGGGTCCACGGGTGTCCAGACGGCAGGCGGATGAGGTGGACTTAGCCTACCCTTAGTTCCTTCGCCGGTCCCGGGAACGGCGTTCTCAGCGCCCGCGTGCGACGCCCGCGCGCCGCAGGCCCGCCCCGATGCCGAGGGCGAGGGCGGTCCAGGCGACCGGGCCCAGCACCGACACGATGAGGTAGGCGACCTGCGCCCACGCGGGGAGCGCGCCGAGGTCGGCGGCGAACCACACCACCGCGGCCACGATCACGCCGATGAGGACCGCCGAGACGAAGAAGCGCCACGCCTGCCAGGCGCGGTAGCGGGTGAGGGCGGCGATCCCCTCCTGGATCGCGCCGAACAGCAGCGCGGTGCCGAGGTAGCGCAGCGCCCATTGCGGGGCGATCGCCGCCCCGACCAGCGCGGCGAGCAGGTGCGACAGCAGCGCCACCCACGGACGTCGGATGACCTCCTGCGCGATGATGCCGGGCACCACGTGGGAGCCGAGGACGAGACCGTACGCGAACGGCGCCGTCGCGAGCACCACCGGCGTGAGCCATCCGGCCGCACCGCCGAGCACGCCGGAGGCGACACCGATCGCCGCGCAGATCAGCAGGACGCGCGTCGGGAGTCGGGATGCCACGGCCACCCGCTCAGCGTAGCGCCGGGCGAGCGCGGCACCGGCCGCGAGGCGCCGGGGATAACTGTCCACATGTACGTCGGCCGAGTGGCACCTGACATTCTCCTGTGAGCTAGTGTGTCTCGGACGCGCGCCACCGATGCCGCGCGCACCGCTCAACTCATCCCCCCGTTTGGAGCGCAGTATGGGTCGTTCCCTGCGAACGATCGCGGCCGTCACCCTGGCCGCGTTGTTCACCGGTGCCACAGCAACCGCCAGTTTCGGCGCGACCGCGGCGGGGGAGGTGAACACGCCCGTCCCGCTGGAGTCCCCCACCGGTCAGTACATCGTGCTGCTGGAGGAGGCCCCCGCGGCCACCTATGACGGCGGCGCCGCCGACCTCCGGGCCACCAAGCCCGACGAGGGCGACAAGCTCGACGCACGCTCGGCCGAGGTGCGGGAGTACTCCGCCTACCTCGATGACCGCCAGCAGGAGGTCGCCGCCGAGGCGGGCGTGAAGCGGCAGTACTCCTACACGCTCGCCCTCAACGCGTTCAGCGCGCGGCTGAGCTCCGAGCAGGCCGGCAAGCTCGCCGCCACGAAGGGCGTCGAAGCCGTCGTGCCCGACGAGATCCGCCACCCCGTCGCCGTCCCCTCCACCGAGTTCCTCGGCCTCGAGGGCCCCGGCGGCGTGTGGGAGTCGGTCGGCGGGGCCGATGCTGCCGGCGCCGGCACGGTCGTCGGCGTGATCGACACCGGCATCGCCCCGGAGAACCCGTCGTTCGCCGGTGAGCCCCTCGGCACGACGCCCGGCAGCGAGCCCTACCTCGACGGCAACGAGGTCGTCTTCGCCAAGGGCGACGGCACCGAGTTCCGCAGCGAGCGGGTCACCGGCGAGGACTGGTCGAACGATGCGTACTCGACCAAGCTCGTGGGGGCGAAGTACTTCAGCGCCGGTGCCGCCGCGAACGGCTTCGACTTCGGTCCCGACTACCTCTCGCCGCGCGACGGCGACGGCCACGGGTCGCACACGGCGAGCACCGCGGCCGGCAACGACGGCGTCGCCGCGACCGTGGCGGGCGTCGACTTCGGCGAGATCTCCGGCGTCGCCCCGGGCGCCAAGGTGGCCGCCTACAAGGCGTGCTTCGTCGGTCCCGATCCCCTCGTGACCACGGACGACATCTGCGCGCTCAGCGACCTGCTCGGCGCGATCAACGCCGCCATCTCCGACGGCGTGGACGTCATCAACTACTCCATCGGCGGGGGCGCGGCCACCACGACGCTCGCCACCGAGGACCGGGCGTTCTTCAACGCCGCCGCCGCCGGCATCTTCGTCGCGGCCAGCGCCGGCAACGACGGCCCCGGCAGCGCCACGGCCGACCACGCCTCGCCGTGGTACACCACGGTCGCCGCATCCACGATCCCCACCTACGAGGGCACCGTGCAGCTGCCGAACGGCTTCCAGGCCGCCGGCGCCTCGGTGTCGGTGCCCTTCGGCGAGGAGGTCACCGGCCCGGTCGTCTACGGCGGGGACATCGCCGCGGCAGGGGCAGATCCCGCCCAGGCGGCGCTCTGCTACATCGGCGCGCTGGACCCGGCGCAGGCCGAAGGCAAGATCGTGGTGTGCGACCGGGGCGAGAACGCGCGCGTCGAGAAGTCGCAGGCGGTCCAGGAGGCCGGCGGCATCGGCATGATCCTCGTGAACGTCACGCCGGGCTCGCTCGACAACGACTTCCACTCGGTGCCCAGCATCCACATCGCCGACACGTACCGCGCGGCGCTGCTGGACTACGTGCGCACCGCGGCGGATGCGACGGCCACGCTGATCGGCGAGAACGTCACGGGGGTCGAGACCCCGACCCCGGTGATCGCGGGCTTCTCCAGCCGCGGCCCGATGCTCGCCGACGGCAGCGACATCCTCAAGCCCGACCTCACCGCTCCGGGCGTGGCCATCCTCGCCGCCGGCCCGAACGCCCCGGGCGATCCCGCCTCGTGGGAGTTCCTCTCCGGCACGTCGATGTCCTCGCCGCACATCGCGGGGCTCGCCGCGCTGTATCTCGGTGAGCGGCCGAACGCGACGCCCGCCGAGGTGAAGTCGGCCATGATGACCACGGCGTACGACACCAAGAACGACGACGGCTCGGTCAACGCCGACCCGTTCGCGCAGGGGGCCGGTCACGTCGACCCGACGCGGTTCTTCGAGCCGGGGCTGCTGTACCTCAACGGTCCCGACGACTGGGCCGCGTTCCTGCAGGGCAAGGGTCTCGCCGACTTCGGCGTCGAGCCGATCGACGGCAGCGACCTGAACCTCGCGTCGATCGCGATCGGCTCGCTGTCCAAGCCGCAGACGGTCACGCGATCGGTCACCTCGACGCAGGCGGGCACGTTCACCGCATCCGTCGACGTGGCGGGCGTGGACGCCGTGGTGGAGCCGGCGACCCTGACGTTCGGCGCCGCCGGCGAGACGCAGCAGTTCACGGTGACCTTCACGCGGACCGATGCCCCCGCCGAGGCCTGGACGAGCGGCTCGCTCACGTGGACCAGTGGCGACACATCGGTGCGCTCGCCGATCGTCATCCAGCCGGTGACGGCGGATGCTCCGGCCGAGGTGTCGGGCACCGGCACGAGCGGCAGCGCCGAGGTGTCCGTCACGCCGGGCGTGGACGGCGAACTGCCGGTCGCCCTCAGCGGCCTGACCCCGATGACGTTGCTCGCCGACCCCGACAACCCCGTCGAGGGCCACTCCGGCGACCAGAACTCGGGCGTCGACAACGACGGCTACGTGAGCTGGATCGTCGAGGTGCCCGAGGGCGCCACGCTGTCGCGGTTCACGCTGGACTCGTCGGACGACGAGACGAGCGACCTCGACCTCTTCGTGTACCGCGTCGTCAGCCCCGACGACCTGCGCTACTACGAGATGTGGCAGTCGGCCAGCGGCGCCGCGGACGAGCAGGTGACGCTGCAGAACCCCACCGCGGGCACGTACGTCGTCGAGGTGAACGTCTACGCCTTCGCGGAGCCGTTCACGTGGGACATGTGGTCGGGCTCGGTCCTCCCCGGTGGGGAAGGATCGCTCACCGCGACGCCGAACCCGCTCGTGGTGGAGCAGGGCACCCCGGTGTCGTACGCGCTGTCGTGGACGGGCCTGCAGCCGCAGTCGCGGTACCTGGGCGTCGCCCAGTACGGCGACTCCGCGGTGCGCACGATCCTCACGGTCGACTCGGGCGAGGCGCCGCCGAGCGCCACGACCGCGCCGACGATCTCGGGCGAACCGCGCGTGGGTAAGAAGCTCACCGCGACGCCCGGCGAGTGGGATCCGGCCGACGTCGAGGTGGCCTACCAGTGGCTCCGCGACGGCCAGCCGATCGCGGGGGCGACCGCGAAGACCTACAAGGTCACCAAGGCCGATGTCGGCACGACCCTCTCGGTGCGGGTGACGGCCACGGCCGCCGGCAACCCCGTGCCGGGCACGGCGGATTCCGCCGGGGTGTTCGTGCCGTACAGCTCGCACACCAAGGTGACGATGAACCGCTACATCGGCACGTCGTCGCAGGAGTATGCCGTGACCGTGGCCGTGACGCCCTCGGGCGGGCCCGCCGCATCCGGCGACGTCACCGTGTGGGTGAACGCGAAGTCGTACACCGGCACGCTGGTCGACGGCGCGGTCACCATCCCGCTGCCGAAGCAGTCCAAGGGCGTGAAGGTCGTCGTCGCGCAGTACGCCGGCAGCGACACCGTCGCCGCCTCGACGGGCGCCAGCGGGTTCATCGTGTACCGCTGAGCCGGGTGATCCGAAGGGCGTCCGGGCCTCGGTCCGGACGCCCTTCGTCGTGCGCGGCTGGGGGTGGCGGCGGCCCGCCTGCGGCCCGCGCCGCCCGAACTCCTCACTTCCGGGCTCTGGCTCGGCGACACGCCGGGGATGCGCGGCCGGGGGCGGCGGGGGTGAGGAGTTCGGGCGGCCCGGGGCAGGTGGGTTCGGGCGGCCCGAGGCCGGCCCGGACGGCGGGCCGCCCTTTCCGAACTCCTCAAGACGGGCCCGGCATCGGGCGACACGCCGGGGATATGCGGCGCCGGGTGGCGGGGGTGAGGAGTTCGGGCGGCCCGGGGCAGGCGCGGGGCAGGCGCGAGGCCGACCCGCGGGCGGCCCGCCCTTCCCGAACTCCTCAGGACGGGCCCGGCATCGGGCGACACGCCGGGGATATGCGGCTAAGGGCGGCGGGGGCGAGGAGTTCGGGCGGGCGCGGGGGCAGGTGGGTTCGGGCGGCCCGAGGCCGGCCCGGACGGCGGCCCGCCCTTCCCGAACTCCTCAGGACGGGCCCGGCATCGGGCGACACGCCGGGGATGCGTGGCGGGGGGCGGCGGTGGTGAGGAGTTCGGGCGGCGCGAGGCCGACCCGAGGCCGGCCCGAGGCCGACCCGCGGGCGGCCCGACGGCGCCGGCGACCGAAGCCGGTCCGGGGCCGGACGGATTCAGGCCCGGCGGCGGCGCGGCGTGAGGCGCACCGCGGGCAGCGGCGGCGCGGGCACCCGCTCGTCGCCGTGCCCGACGACGTGCCCGAAGCGGGCGGATGCAGCCTCCCATGCGTCGCGCGCGGCCACGATCTCGTCGTGGTCACGGCCGACGAAGTTCCACCACATGACGATGTCCGCTTCGAAGGGCTCGCCGCCGAGGAGGAACAGCCGGCCGCCGGCCTCGGAGGTCACCTCGACGGCGTCCCTGCCGGTGCCCACGTACAGCAGGTGCGTCTCATCCAGGATCGCCGTGCCGCGGTCGGTGTCCACGCGGGCGTCGCCGTCCACCAGCACGAGGGCGTGCTCCCACTCCGGATGCAGTGGCAGCGACACGCGCGCTCCCGCGGGCACGCGCAGCTCCGCGCCCACGATCGGGGTGTGCACCGTGGCCGGAGAACGCACGCCGGCGAACTCGCCCAGCACGACGACGACCTCGGCGGCCCCGCCGTCGACGGCGGGGAGCGAGAAGGCGGGCAGGCGCTCGTGCCGCTCGAACGCGGGTGGGCCGTTCCGCCGCGTCTCGGGCAGCGCGACCCACAGCTGCAGGGCGTCGAGCGGGATGGGACCTTCGCCGACCGAGTACTCGGAGTGCGCGATCCCCGCGCCGCTGGTCATGAGGTTCAGCTGACCCGGGCGCAGCACGACGTCGCTGCCCACGGTGTCGCGGTGGCGGATCTCGCCGACGAGCGGCCACGTGACCGTCTGCAGTCCGATATGCGGATGCGGCTCCACCCGCATCCGCGTGGACTGCGGGCCGAACCGGTCGAGGAAGCACCACGCGCCCACCATCGGCAGCGCGCGCTGGGGCAGGCTCCGCCGCACCGACATCGCCCGGACGCCGCCGAGGGGCACTTCGCGCGACTCCAGGATCACCACGTCGGCGTCCGCGCCGGTGTCATCCAGCGCATCGCGCGCGTCGGCGGCGACGTCATCGAGGCGTGTCATGCCCGCTCGCCGCCCTCCGCCGGGCTCGGAGCGTCGGCGTCGCCGGAGGGCCACTCGATCCGCAGTCCGGGCACCTCGTGGGTCTGGAGATAGTGGGTGACGAAGGGGCAGGTGGGGATGATCGTGTCGCCGCGGCGGGCGAGATCCGCCAGCGCGTCGGCGGCGAGGATCGATCCGAGCCCTTTGCCCTTGAAGGCCGGGTCGATCACGGTGTGGGGGAGGACGACGGCGTTCTCGGCCGGGCGGAACAGCAGATACCCGCCCAGTTCGTCGCCGACGTGCACCTCGTACCGGGATCGCGCCTCGTTGCGCGTGACCGTGATCTCGTCGCTCATGACGGTTCCTTCCGTTGACTCCCCCAACGTAGGCGCGCCGCATCCTGTTCCGCCATGCCTGCGCGTCGGCGGCCCGGGTTACCGTGGACGGGTGAGTATCGCCGGCCCCGACCCCGCGTACACCGACGCGTACGCGGATGCGCCGCCGGATGACCCGTACGCGGATGCGCCGTGGGACCCCGACCTGTTCGCGCCACCCGACGATCCCGATGCGCCGCCGCCCTTCGACCCGGGGGCCGGCGCCTCGATGCCCGGACTGGCGACCGCGGCGCGCGACTTCACCGGCCGCGACCCGCGCGAGGTGCTGCACGAGGTCTACGGCTACGACGCCTTCCGCGGCGATCAGGGCGACATCGTCGCGCATGTCGTGGGCGGCCGGGATGCGATCGTCCTCATGCCGACCGGCGGTGGCAAGAGCGTCACCTACCAGGTGCCCGCGCTCGTGCGTGCGGGTACGGGCCTGGTGATCAGCCCCCTGATCGCCCTCATGCACGATCAGGTCGATGCGCTCGTGGCCAACGGCGTGCGGGCCGCCTACCTCAACTCCACCCAGAGCGCCGCGGAGCGCCAGGCCGTCGAGCAGGCGTACCTCGCCGGCACGCTCGACCTCCTCTACGTGGCCCCGGAGCGCCTGAACGGCGCGCAGACCCTGGGCCTCCTGGCCCGTGGCCGCCTGAGCGTCATCGCCATCGACGAGGCGCACTGCGTGTCGCAGTGGGGTCATGACTTCCGGCCCGACTATCTCGCGCTGGGCGACCTCGCCGATCGATTCCCTGGGGTCCCCCGCATGGCGCTCACGGCGACGGCGACCCCGGCGACGGCGGCCGAGATCGGCGAGCGTCTCCGGCTCGAGGGCGCGCGGCGGTTCGTCGCCAGCTTCGACCGACCCAACATCCAGTACCGCATCGCCCCGAAGGTCGATCCGCGCAAGCAGCTGGTCGGCTTCATCCGCTCGCTGCCCGAGGGCTCGGCCGGCATCGTCTATGCCCTCAGCCGCAAGAGCGTCGATCAGACCGCCGCGTTCCTGCAGGCGCAGGGGTTCGACGCGCTTCCCTACCACGCCGGCCTCGACGCGGGGGTGCGCGCGCGGCATCAGTCGCGGTTCCTCCGCGAGGACGGAGTCGTGATGGTGGCGACCATCGCGTTCGGCATGGGGATCGACAAGCCCGACGTGCGCTTCGTCGCCCACATCGATCTGCCCAAGTCCGTCGAGGGGTACTACCAGGAGACGGGACGCGCCGGGCGCGACGGCGACCCTGCGGTGGCGTGGATGGCCTACGGCCTGGGTGACGTCGTGCAGCAGCGGCGCATGATCGACCAGTCGCCGGGCGACCGCGGCTACAAGATCCGCCTGGGGCAGCACCTCGACGCGATGCTGGGACTGTGCGAGACCGTCGCCTGCCGGCGGCAGAACCTCCTCGCCTACTTCGGCGAGCCCGCCGGACCGTGCGGCAACTGCGACACGTGCCTGGAGCCGCCGGAGACGTGGGACGGCCTCGTCGCCGCGCAGAAGCTGCTGTCGACGATCGTCCGCCTCCAGCGCGAGCGCGGCCAGTCCTTCGGCGCGGGGCACCTCATCGACATCCTCCGCGGCGCCAAGACCGAGCGCATCAGCGCGCAGGGACACGACGCGCTGGCCACGTACGGCATCGGGGCCGACCTGTCCGATCAGGACTGGCGCAGCGTCGTGCGCCAGCTCCTCGCCCGCGGGCTCCTCGTCGCGCGCGGCGAGTACGGCACGCTCGCCCTCACCGAAGCGAGCGGCGGCGTGCTGCGCGGCGAGGTCGCCGTGCCGCTGCGACGCGACACGCTCGGCCGCACCGGCGGTGGGGCGCGCGTACGCAAGGCGCCGGCGGCGGATGCCGTGGCCCCGGGCGATCGCGATCTGTTCGAGGCGCTGCGGGCGTGGCGTGCGGAGCAGGCCCGCGAGCAGGGCGTGCCGGCCTACATCGTCTTCGGCGACGCGACGCTGCGCGCGCTCGCCGAGGCCCGTCCCGCGTCGCCCGCCGACCTCGACGGGATCACGGGGATCGGCGCGAAGAAGCGCGAGGCCTACGGCGACCGCATCCTCGCCGTCGTCGCCGCCCACTGACCCCCGCCGCATCCCGCCCCTCCGTCGCCGAAAGTGCATCGGCTCGCCGAACCGGCACGGAATACGGTGCACTCTCGGCGAGCCGGTGCACTCTCGGCGACACGGCGGGGGGCGGAGCGGGGGGACTGTACGGGGGGCACAAGGGGGGGCGGGGATGCGGTCGGGCGGGGTTGTCGGCATCCGCCAACCCGTTTGGCACGGCGTTGTGGGACACCTACCGTCGAGTCGACTCCCTGCAACGTCGAAAGGTGCTGCACATGGCTGACGCCGCCGTCCGTTCCTCCACTCCCGCCGCCGACCGCCGGACCCCGGCCGGCGGGGCGCCCACCGCCGCGCACACCGCGGCCGAGGCATCCGAAGCCCGCATCGACATCCCCGCGGTCACCGACCTGCTGCTGGGGACGTGGGCCGACACCCGCCGCCAGGCCCGCGAGATGCTCAAGGACCCCGCGTTCTGGCGGGTCGACGGGCAGTCGATGGCCGAGCACCGCGAGCGCGTGCTCAGCCAGCTGCACCTCCTGGTCGACAACAAGGCCGTGCACCGTGCGTTCCCGAAGCGCTTCGGCGGCGAGGAGAACAACGGCGCCAACATCGCCGGATTCGAAGAGCTGGTCGTGGCAGACCCGAGCCTGCAGATCAAGTCCGGCGTGCAGTGGGGCCTGTTCGGCGCCGCCGTGCTCCAGCTCGGCACCGCCGAGCACCACGAGAAGTGGCTCCCGGGCATCATGAGCCTGGAGATCCCCGGGGCCTTCGCGATGACCGAGACCGGGCACGGGTCGGATGTCGCGGCCATCGGCACGACGGCGACCTACGACCCGGAGACCGAGGAGTTCGTCATCCACACCCCCTTCCGCGGGGCGTGGAAGGACTACCTCGGCAACGCCGCCCTCCACGGCATCGCCGCGACGGTCTTCGCCCAGCTGATCACGAACGGCGTCAACCACGGGGTGCACTGCTTCTATGTGCCGCTGCGCGATGAGAACGGCGACTTCCTCCCCGGCATCGGCGGCGAGGACGACGGCCTCAAGGGCGGCCTCAACGGCATCGACAACGGCCGTCTGCACTTCGACCACGTCCGCGTACCGCGGACGAACCTCCTCAACCGCTACGGCGACGTCGCCCCCGACGGCACCTACACCAGCGACATCTCCAGCCCCGGGCGCCGGTTCTTCACGATGCTCGGCACTCTGGTGCAGGGCCGCGTGTCGCTCGACGGCGCGGCATCCTGGGCCTCCGCGCTGGGCCTGGACATCGCGATCACGTACGCCAACCAGCGTCGCCAGTTCGACTCGGGCTCCGGCACGCCCGAGGTGGTGCTGCTGGACTACGGCAAGCACCAGCGGCGCCTGCTGCCGCGGCTCGCGACGACGTACGCGCAGATCTTCGCGCACGACGAGTTCCTGCAGAAGTTCGACGGCGTCTTCAGCGGCGCGGCCGACACCGACGCCGACCGCGAAGACCTCGAGACCCTCGCCGCCGCACTGAAGCCGCTGTCGACCTGGCACGCGCTGGACACCCTCCAGGAGGCGCGGGAGGCGTGCGGCGGCTCCGGCTTCCTCTTCGAGAACCGCCTCGTGGGGCTGCGGCAGGACCTCGACATCTACGTGACGTTCGAGGGCGACAACAACGTGCTCCTGCAGCTGGTCGGCAAGCGCCTGCTCACCGACTTCGCGCGGCAGTTCAAGGGCAAGGATGCGCGCGCCCTCGCCGCCTACGCGGTGGGCTCGACCGCCGGGAAGCTGTTCCACGGTGCGGGGCTGCGCCAGCTCGGCCAGGCCGTCGGCGACCTCGGCTCCACCGCGCGCTCGGTGGAGCGGGGCCTGCGGGCCGACCAGCAGCACGAGCTCCTCGCCGGGCGCGTGCAGCAGATGGTCGCCGACATCGCCGGGCGCCTCCGCCCCGCCGCGAAGCTCCCCCGCGAGGAGGCCGCCGCGCTGTTCAACCAGAACCAGGCCGAGCTCATCGAAGCCGCCCGCGCCCACGGCGAGCTGCTGCAGTGGGAGGCGTTCACGGATGCGGTGAACCGCACCGCCGACCCCGACACCGCCCGCGTGCTCACGTGGCTGCGCGACCTGTTCGGCCTCCACCTCGTCGAGAAGCACCTGTCGTGGCACCTGATCAACGGCCGGCTGTCGACCCAGCGCGCCGCCGCGGTGTCGAGCTACATCGACCGGCTGTGCACGCGGCTGCGCCCCCACGCGCAGGACCTGGTCGACGCCTTCGGCTACGAACCCGAGCACGTCCGCGCCCCCATCGCCTCGGGCGCGGAGCAGGAACGGCAGGACGAGGCGGCCGCGTACTACGCCGCGCTCGCCGCATCCGGCAACGCCCCGGTGCCGGAGAAGAAGCCGAAGAAGTAGCGCTGTCGGCCGCGTCGCGAGGACGGGGTCGCTAGGGTGGCGCCGTGACTGCGGATCTGCGCGTCGGCCCCGACGGCCTTCCCCGCTGCGGGTGGGCCGACGGTGATGACGAGTACCGGCGCTACCACGACGAGGAGTGGGGCGTCCCGCTCCACGGCGACCGGGCGCTGTTCGAGAAGACGAGCCTCGAGGGTTTCCAGGCGGGGCTGGCGTGGATCACGATCCTGCGCAAGCGCCCGCGCTTCCGGGAGGTCTTCGCCGGGTTCGACCCCGCGGTCGTCGCCGCGTTCGGTCCCGCCGACATCGAGCGGCTGATGGCGGATGCCGGCATCATCCGCAATCGCGCGAAGATCGAGGCCACCATCTCCAACGCGCGCCTCGTCGCCGAGATGGGCGAGGGCGAGCTCGACGCGCTGATGTGGGGATACGCCCCGGAGACGTGGCCGCGTCCGACCTCCTTCGCCGAGGTCGCGGCGGTCACGCCCGCCTCCACGGCGCTCAGCGCGGCGCTGCGCGCACGCGGCTTCCGGTTCGTCGGTCCCACGACGATGTACGCGCTGATGCAGTCGGCGGGCATGGTCGACGACCATCTCGCCGGATGCTGGCGCGCCGCGTGAGCGCACCCGTGGAGCAGGCGCACAGGCGGGTCCGGTAGACTGGGTGCACTGCGGAGCGCTTCTGCTCCCTGCGTCGTCGAACGCATCGGCCCCCTCCGAGAGCCTCACGGACCCGGGCCCGAACTTTCCACGGCGAACGGATGCGCCGACCGGCGCCTTCGCCTCGCGGCTCGCGCCGCACCTCTAACCGCCGTGTGCGCCGCTGCGCGCCGGCATGAAAGCATCCATGTCTCAGACTTTCGCCGATCTCGGCGTGCCCGCTGCCCTCGTCGACGTGCTCGCCGCACAGGGCAAGACCACTCCCTTCCCGATCCAGGCCGACACCCTGCCCGACACGCTCGCCGGCCGCGACGTGCTCGGCCGCGGCAAGACCGGCTCGGGCAAGACCCTCGCCTTCTCCCTCCCGCTCGTCGCGCGCCTGGCCGCCCGGGCCGACCGCCGCCGCGGCCGCGCGCCCCGCGCGCTCGTGCTCGCCCCCACGCGCGAGCTCGCCAACCAGATCGACGAGGTCATCAAGCCCCTCGCCGCCGCGGTGGGCCTGACCACGACGACCGTCTACGGCGGTGTGAACCAGCGCCGCCAGGTCGACGCCCTCGCCGCGGGCGTCGACATCCTCGTCGCGTGCCCGGGCCGCCTGGAAGACCTCATCGGCCAGGGCTTCGCGCGCCTCGACGATATCGAGATCACCGTGCTCGACGAGGCCGACCACATGGCCGACCTCGGCTTCCTCCCGGGCGTCACGCGCCTGCTGTCGCGTACGCCCGCCGGCGGTCAGCGCCTGCTGTTCTCGGCGACGCTGGACAACGGCGTGGACAAGCTGGTGCGGAAGTTCCTCCGCAACGAGGTGCTGCACTCGGTCGACGAGGCCACCTCGCACGTGGCCGCCATGACGCACCACGTCTTCGAGGTGGCCGACGCCGAGGCGAAGAAGCGTCTCGTGCAGACGCTCGCCTCCGGTGCGTCCCGCCGCATCCTCTTCACCCGGACCAAGCACCAGGCCAAGAAGCTCGCCAAGGCGCTCACCGCGGCCGGCATCCCCGCCGTCGACCTCCACGGCAACCTCTCCCAGCCCCAGCGCGACCGGAATCTCGCCGCGTTCGGCAGCGGGGCCGCGAAGGTGCTCGTCGCGACCGACGTCGCCGCCCGTGGCGTGCACGTGGACGACGTCGCCCTGGTGGTCCACGTCGACCCGCCCGTCGAGCACAAGGCGTACCTGCACCGTTCCGGCCGCACCGCCCGCGCCGGCAGCGCCGGCGACGTCGTCACCGTCATGCTCCCCGAGCAGCGTCGTGACACGCGCGACATCCTCCGCAAGGCCGCGATCGCCGTGACGCCGATGCCGGTGACGGCGGATGCTCCGGCCGTCACCGCGCTCGTCGGCGAGGTCGCCCCCTACGTTTCGCCGGCCCCGATCGTGGAGCCGCAGCGAGGCGGCGGCTCGTCGCAGGGCGCCAACGCCCAGCGCAAGCGCGCCGCCCGTGCCGCCGGCGGCGACGCGGCGCGTCCCTCGGGCGGCCGTGGCGGCCGTCGCGGCGGCGGCGCGGCGGGCCAGCCGGCCGGCGCCTCCCGCGGTCAGGCCTCCGGGGCGTCCCGCGGCCAGGGCGCGCGCGCCCAGAGCGCCGCGCCCGCCCGCGGGCGCACGTCGGGCGGCACCCCGACGACCGGCATGGTCGTCGGCGGGCGCCCGCGCACCAACCGTCGCTCGCAGGGCTGACCCGACCCGCGCCACCCCACCTCGACGACGAGACGGCAGTTCCCAACTGCCGTCTCGTCGTCGTTGTGCCGTGTTTCCGATAGAACGGACAACCTATCCGCTTCGGGAGTATCCCTACTTCCTGCAGTTCCGCTCGGTCGGCGGTGCGGTCAGCGACGTGGGCGAGGACGACACCGCATACTCCCACCGCGACGCGCAGCTGTCCGTCGTGGCCCTCGGCGCCGATCCGGTGCGTCTGGATGCCGCGTGGGCGGCGCTGCGCGCGCACGGGCGCGGCATGTATCTGAGCTTCGATTCCTCGACCGACCCTCGCCGCCTCCTCGACGCCTTCCCGCTGCGCAAGATCGAGCGGCTGCGCGCGGTCAAGCGGGAGGTCGACCCGGAGGCGCTCTTCGCCGACAACTTCTCCGTCTCCCTGTGCGACGGGCAGGAGCGCGCCGCCTCCTGAGTGTCCGGCCCGGCGGAGGGGGCGGACGTCGGCGGCGTGCGGCACACTGGGCTCCATCCCCGACGAAGGAGAGCCATGGCCGCCGCATCCGACGCCCACGACGTGATCCGCGTTCTCGGCGCGAGGGAGAACAACCTGCAGGGCGTCGACGTCGAGATCCCCAAGCGCCGGCTCACCGTCTTCACCGGGGTGAGCGGGTCGGGGAAGTCCTCGCTCGTCTTCGGCACGATCGCCGCCGAGTCGCAGCGGCTCATCAACGAGACCTACCCCTCGTTCGTGCAGGGGTTCATGTCGACCCCGCCGCGTCCTGACGTCGACGCGCTCGAGAACATCAGCCCCGCGATCCTCGTCGATCAGGAGCGGATGGGCTCCAACGCCCGCTCCACCGTCGGCACCGCGACCGACGTCCACGCGATGCTGCGGATCCTCTTCAGCCGGCTGGGCGTTCCCCATGTCGGCTCGCCGCAGGCGTTCTCCTTCAACGTGCCCTCCGTCCGCGGCGGCGGCGCGGTCACGCTCGAGAAGGGCGGCAAGACCGTCAAGGAGCGCCGCGCGTTCGAGAACACCGGCGGCATGTGCCCGCACTGCGAGGGTCTCGGGGAAGTGAGCGACATCGACCTGGACGAGCTGTTCGACAAGACGAAATCGCTCGCCGAGGGCGCGATCACGGTGCCGGGTTACAACGTCGACGGCTGGATGGTGCGCGGGTTCACCGAATCGGGCCTGGTCGACCCCGACAAGCCGATCCAGGACTACACCGAGCAGGAGCGCGCCGACTTCCTCTACAAGGAGCCGACGAAGGTCAAGATCCAGAACATCAACATGACCTACGAGGGCCTCGTGCCCAAGATCACCAAGAGCATGCTGCAGAAGGACCGGGATTCCCTGCAGCCGCACATCCGCGCGTTCGTCGACCGCGCGGTGAAGTTCCAGCCGTGCCCGCAGTGCGCCGGGACGCGACTGAACGAGGGCGCGCGCTCATCGAAGATCGACGGCGTCAGCATCGCGGATGCGGCGGCGATGCAGATCAGCGACCTCTCGGCCTGGCTCGCCACCGTCGACGACCCCGCCGTGGCCCCGCTCATCCGCTCCCTCCGGGGCACCGTCGACGCGTTCGTCGACATCGGGCTCGGCTACCTCTCCCTCGACCGTGCGAGCGGCACGCTCTCCGGCGGCGAGGCGCAGCGCACGAAGATGATCCGGCACCTGCGCTCGAGCCTCACCGATGTGACCTATGTGTTCGACGAGCCCACCGCGGGCCTGCACCCGCACGACATCCAGCGCATGAACGCGCTGCTGCAGCAGCTGCGCGACAAGGGCAACACCGTGCTCGTGGTCGAGCACAAGCCCGAGGTCATCGCGATCGCCGATCACGTGGTCGATCTCGGGCCGGGCGCCGGGCGCGCGGGCGGGCGCATCCAGTACACCGGCGATCTCGCCGGGCTCCGTGCCTCCGACACCCTCACCGGGCGCCACCTCGATCACCGTGCGCAGCTGAAGGCGGCCACGCGCGAACGCACCGGGGCGCTGCCCATCCGCGGCGCGACGCAGCACAACCTGCGCGCGGTCGACGTCGACATCCCGCTCGGCGTCCTCGCCGTGGTCACCGGCGTCGCCGGATCGGGGAAGTCCTCCCTCATCCACGGCAACCTGCCCGGCCGCGAGGGCGTCGTGGTGGTCGACCAGGCCCCGATCCGCGGATCGCGCCGCAGCAGCCCGGCGACCTACACCGGCCTCCTCGATGCCATCCGCGCCGCCTTCGCCAAGGCCAACGGCGTGAAGCCCGCGCTGTTCAGCGCGAACTCCGAGGGCGCGTGCGTGGCGTGCAAGGGGCTCGGCGTGATCATCACCGACCTCGGCTTCCAGTCCACCGTGGAGACGACGTGCGAGGTGTGCGAGGGCACCGGGTTCTCCGACGAGGTGCTGCAGTACCTCTTGGACGGCAAGAACATCTCCGAGGTGCTGTCGATGTCGGCCGCGGATGCGGCGGAGTTCTTCCCGAAGGGCCCGGCGCACCAGACCCTGGCGCGCATGATCGACGTCGGTCTCGGCTACCTCACCCTCGGGCAGTCGCTGAACACGCTCTCCGGCGGCGAGCGGCAACGGTTGAAGCTCGCGATCTCGATGGCGAAATCGGGCGCCGTGTACGTGCTCGACGAGCCGACGACGGGCCTGCACCTGGCCGACGTCGACAACCTCCTCGGGCTGCTGGACCGCCTCGTCGACGCCGGCAACAGCGTCATCGTGATCGAGCACCACCAGGCCGTGATGGCGCACGCCGACTGGATCATCGACATCGGGCCCGGGGCGGGCCGAGACGGCGGCACCGTCGTCTTCGAGGGGCGCCCGGCCGATCTCGTCGCCGCCGCAGCCACCCTCACCGGCCGGCACCTCGCGGCGTACGTGGGGGCCTGACCCGGCCGCACCGGGCGGATAGCACAGCGCTCTCGCCCGCGACAAGCGTTCGCGGGATTCGGTGCCGCCCGACATCCTGGTTACGCTGGGGGGCATCCAGCAACCCGTCGGTGACGGGAAGACGGCTCGTTTCCGCCCCCGGGGAGGCTAGCGTCGCGTGAGGTCTTTTACGTGGCTTCGACGACGCCGACGGACACTCTTGTCCGCCGGCGTGGTCACCGTGTCCGCGCTCGCCGTGACGACGGCCGCCGTGGCGTACCAGGGCTTCCCCACGACCGAGGTCGACCTCCACGACGGCGGCGTGTGGATCACCAAGAGCTCCAGCGTCCTCGTCGGGCACTTCAACCACGAGTCGCGCGTGCTCGACAGCGGACTGCGCGCCGCCAGTGACGCGTACGACATCGTCCAGGAGGGCGCGACCGTCCTCGTCGTCGACGAGACGGAGTCGACGGTCACCGCGGTCGATCCCGCGATGGTCATGCTCACGGATGCGGCCGACATCCCGCCGGGCGGGAAGGTCGTCGTCGGCGGCCCCACGATGGCGGTCCTGGACCCCGCATCCGGCGCCCTGTGGGTGCTGCCCGCGCGGGCCGTCTCCGGCTTCACGGTCGAGGGCACCGACCCCACCGCCGAGCTCGGCCCGGGTGCCGACGTCGCCGTCGGTCGCGACGGCACCGTGCACGCGGTGTCGGCCGAGACCGGCGAGATCCTCACGATCGAGATCGGCGACGACGGGGAGGCGTCCGAACCGGCGCGGCGCGGACTGGACGGCGTGGATGCCGGCTCCGAACTGTCGGTGACCGTCGTCGGGACCACCGCGGCGGTGCTCGACGCCGAGACCGGCACCGTGCAGACCACCGGCGGCCTGCGGGCGGAGGTGGAGGACGCGGCGGATGCGGTGCTCCAGCAGCCGTCCGCCACCGGTGACGCCGTCGTCCTCGCCACCTCATCCGACGTCGTCCGCGTGCCCTTCGACGGCTCGGCGCCGGTGGCCACCTCCTCCGGCGCCGGCGAGGGAGCCCCGGCCGCTCCGGTGTTCCTGGCCGGCTGCACGTATGCGGCGTGGAGCGGCAGCGGTGCCTTCGTCCGCGACTGCTCGGGAGACGCCAACGACCTCACGACCCAGGTCGACGACCTCGAGCCGACCGCGGAGCTGCGCTTCCGGCAGAACCGTGACGTCGTGGTGCTCAACGATGTCGTCGGCGGAGCGGCGTGGATGGCCACCGACGCCCTGCAGCGCGTGGACAACTGGGACGACATCATCCCGCCCGAGGGCGAGGCCGAGGAGGATGAGGAGACCACGGAGGAGACGGTGGAGACCACCCTCCCCGAGCGCACCGAGGTCAACACCCCGCCCATCGCGACCGACGACGAGTTCGGGGTGCGCCCGGGCCGCACGGTCGTCCTCCCCGTGCTCGACAACGACACCGACGCCGACGGCGACGTGCTGACCGTGACGCTTCCGGACGGCAACCCCGGCCTCGGCGAGGTGCAGCCGATCAACAACGGCTCCGCCCTGCAGATCGCCGTCCCCGAGAGCGCCTCCGGGACCGACTCCTTCCGCTACGAGGTCGACGACGGTCGCGGCGGCACCGACACCGCCACCGTGCGGCTCACGGTCCGGCCGTGGGACGTCAACGCGATCCCCGCCCCCAAGCGCATCACGACGGTCATCGTGGAAGCGGGCAGCGCCATCACCTACAACGTGCTGCCGGACTGGATCGACCCCGACGGCGACGAGATCTTCCTGTCCTCGGTGGTCCCCGCTGCCGGCGACGAAGCCGACTTCACCTCTGACGGCCGCATCACCTACCGCGCGATCGGCGGCACGCAGGGCCGCAAAGAGGTGCCGATCATCGTCTCCGACGGCAGCGACATCGCCGAGGGCATCATCCGCTTCGACGTGCGCCCGCAGGGCTCGACGGTGCCGGTCACCAACGCCGACCACGTGGTGGTGCGCGCCGGGCAGACGGCGACCGTCGCGCCGCTGTCCAACGACACCAGCTCGGGCCGCGAGGCCCTGCGGCTGACCCGTGTGGACCAGGTGCCCGGTGCCGACATCGTGCCCGACTACCCCAACAAGACCTTCACCTTCCGCTCGGGTACTCCGGGCGTCTTCTACGCGCAGTACCTCGTGGCGGCCGGCCCCAACGCGGTACCGGGCCTCGTGCGCATCGACGTCCTCCCCGACGCCGACACCGACCTGCCGCCGGTGGCGGTGCGGGATGTCGCGCTCCTGCCCAGCGGTGCCGACGTGCTGGTGAACGTGCTCGCCAACGACGCCGACCCCTCCGGCGGCATCCTCGTCGTGCAGTCGGTGACGGTCGATCCTGCCAGCGGGGTGTCGGTGGCCGTGCTCGGGCACGAGACCCTGCGCATCACCGATCAGGCGGCGCTGCGCGAGCAGACCCGCATCACCTACCGGATCTCCAACGGCCAGCAGACGGCCGAGGGCGAGGTCGTGGTGATCCCGGTGCCCCCGCCCGACCAGCTGCGCCCGCCGGTGGCCAACGACGACCAGGCCGTGGTGCGCGCCGGCGACGTCGTGACGATCCCGGTCCTCGACAACGACTATCACCCCAACGACGACGCCCTCACCCTCGCGCCCGATCTCGTGGAGCCCCTCCCCGCGGCGGAGGACGGGCAGATCTTCATCTCCCAGGACACCGTGCGCTTCCGCGCCGGCAGCGAGCCGGGGACGGTCTACGCCACGTACGAGGTCATGGACACCAGCGGCCAGAAGGACGCCGGCTACATCACCATCCAGGTGCTCCCCGTCGACGAGTCCACGAACCAGGCCCCGCGCCCCCGCGACCTCACCGCGCGCACGCTCGCCGGCACCGAGGTGCGCATCCCCATCCCCCTCGACGGGCTCGACCCCGACGGCGACTCCGTCGAACTCCTCGGCATCGACTCCGCGCCGCAGAAGGGCCGCGTCAGCGAGGTCGGTGCGAACCACCTCACCTACGTGGCGTTCGGCGACGTCACCGGGCCCGACGCGTTCACCTACCGCGTGCGGGACCGGCAGGGGGCCGAGGCCACGGCTGCCGTCCGGGTGGGGATCGCTCCCGCCGAGGCGGCCAACCAGGCACCATACGCGGTGAAGGACGCCGTCGTGATGCGCCCGGGCCGCGAGGTGGCCGTCCCGGTGCTCGCGAACGACTCCGACCCCGAGGGCGACGCGATCACGCTCCTCGCCGAGGGGCTCATCCTCCCGGAGGTCGCGGGCCTGGAGGCCCGCGTCGTCGGCGACCGCGTCGTGGTCACCTCGCCCGGCCAGCCGGTGGAGACGAGCCTGCAGTACACGATCCGCGACGCGCGGGGCGCCGAGGCGCGGGCGGTGCTGCAGGTCACGGTGGCCGAGGACGTGCCCCTGCAGCGCCCGATCGCCCGCGACGACCGCGTGCGTCCGACCGATGTCGAGGAGGAGGGCTACGTCGACCTCGATCTCCTCGTCAACGACGAAGACCCCGACGGCACGGTCGAGGCGCTCGAGCTCTCCGTCGACGCGGCCGGCGCGCGCGTCCTCGGCGACGGCGTGGTCCGCCTTCCGCTGACGGAGGAGGCGCAGCTGATCACGTACACGATCACCGATCGCGACGAGCTCACCGCCTCCGCGTTCCTGTTCGTGCCGGCCCTGGGCGATCTGCCCCCGGTGCTCGACTCCGACGGCGTGGAGGTGCAGAGCGGCGAGACGATCCGCATCCCGCTGGACGAGCATGTCCGCGCCGCCGGCGGCCGCGACGTCGTGATCACCGAGGCGGCCAAGGTCGTCGCCGCGCACAACGACGGCGCCTCGCTGGTGGAAGACCAGCGCACCCTCGTCTACACCTCCGCCGACGGCTACTTCGGCCAGGACGCGATCACCTTCGAGGTGACCGACGGCGACGGGCCCGACGACCCGGAGGGGCGCAAGGCGACGCTGACGCTGCCGGTCACGGTGCTGCCGCCGGACAACCAGCAGCCGACGTTCGTCAACGGTCGGATGGACGTCGCCCCGGGCGAGGATGCCACGTCCCTCGACCTCGCCGCGCTGACCACCGACCCCGACGAGGGCGACCTCGACGGCATGCGGTACGCGATCGTGGGCGGATCGCCCGCGGGCATGCGCGCGACGATCGACGGCCAGACCCTGCAGGTCAGCGCCGACGCCGATGTGCGCAAGGGCACCACCGCCGAGATCGACATCCGCATCGACGACGGCGAGACCGACCCGGTCGAGGGCACCATCACGGTGCGCGTCACGGCGTCCACGCGGCCGTTGCCCACCGCGAACGACGACATCATCGCCGAGGCCGATCAGGGCAGGACGATCTCGGTGCCGGTGCTCGCCAACGACTTCAACCCCTTCCCCGACCGGCCGCTGGAGGTCGTGGCCGCATCCACCGAGACCGGCGACGGACTCGCGGAGGTCAGCGGCGACCAGGTCTCGGTGACCCCGTCGGCCCGCTTCTTCGGCACGATGGTCGTGCGCTACCGCATCCAGGACGCCACCGGCGACGTCGACCGCGAGGTGGAGGGGCGGATCCGTCTCACCGTGCAGGGCAAGCCGGATGCTCCGGGCGTGCCGACGGTCTCGAGCGTCCAGGACCGGACGGTCGTGCTGTCCTGGACCCCGCCGCCGAACAACGGCGCCCCGATCACCGGTTACACCGTGACCTCGCTCGCGGGCGGCTACACCAAGCAGTGCGCCTCGACGACATGCACGCTGGACGGTCTCACCAACAACGTCGAGTACAACTTCGTCGTCACCGCGACCAACCGCGTGGGCGAGTCGGATCCGTCGGCCCCGTCCGAGACGGCCCGCCCCGACGCGCGCCCCGACACGCCCGCCCCGCCGACCCTGCGCTTCGGCGACCGCTCGCTGAACGTCGCGTGGACCACGCCGTCGACGCCCGGCTCCCCGGTGGAATCCTTCACCCTGGAGATCTCGCCCGCCCCGCCCTCCGGCATCACGCAGAAGACCGGGGTCACCGGCAACGCCCTGGTGTGGGACGGCCTGGAGAACGGCACCGCGTACCAGGTGCGCGTGCAGGCGCACAACCGCGCCCCCGAGCCCTCCAGCTGGAGCGGGTACTCCGCCAGCGAGATCCCCGCCGGCCCGCCGACCGCCCCGGCCGCCCCCACCACGGCGCGGCTGGAGCCCGTCGGATCGCAGGCCCAGATGCAGGTGACGTGGGCAGCGCCCAACCCCAACGGCGATGCGATCGCCCAGTACCGCCTCACGGTGCTGCGCGGCGGCGCGGTCGTGAACACGCTCTACCCGTCGGCCGGTGCGACCTCGCAGGCCGTGCAGGTGCCGCCGGACCGCACCGACTACACGTTCACGATCGCCGCGCGCAACAAGGCCGGCTGGGGTCCGGACAGCCCGCCGTCGGCGCCGCG
Source organism: uncultured Microbacterium sp. (assembly GCA_964496445.1). GTDB lineage: Bacteria > Actinomycetota > Actinomycetes > Actinomycetales > Microbacteriaceae > Microbacterium. The sequence continues at coordinate 39,664 of CAZBZR010000008.1, read as the reverse complement.
TCGCGCGTTCACGCCGCCGGGAGCCCCGCAGGGCGTGAGTGCGTCCACGCCGTCGCCGGACAACAGCATCCACGTCGCCTACCAGCCGGCGGCGACCAACGGCGCCGACCCGGGCGCGATCCGCTACGAGTACTCGCTCAACGGCGGCGGCTGGCGCAGCGATTGGGACGGCTCGCGCATCACCAACGGCATCGCCAACGGCAACGGCTACACCGTGACGCTGCGCGCCGTCACCACGCAGGACGGCACGACCTACGCCGGGCCGGCCTCCAACACGACCGCCGCGCAGGTGCCCTACGGCCCCATCCGCAACCCCGGCGCGAGCGCGTCGGCCAGCGGGACGCAGATCACGTTCTCGTGGTCGGCGCCGGCCGCCAACGGCCGCAACATCACGAAGATGGAGATCCGCATCGACGGCGGCGCGTGGGATGCCGTCGGCGCCAACGGATCGCGCACGCGCGACTTCGGTCACGCCGAGCGCCACACGATCGACGTGCGGGCCACGGACGCCGCGGGGCAGACCTCGACCGCGAGTGCCGCGGCACGCACGTCGGATCCGCCGCAGCCGCGCGCGTGGGTGACCAAGGGCAGCTCCGTCAACAACTCCGACTGCTCGTCGGCGTCGTGCGCCTACTTCGTGCTGAACACCAGCGACTTCCCCGCCGGCAGCTACAACGTCGTGTGCGTCAGCAACACCCGCGGTGAGTTCGCCGGCGGCGGGCGCACGTGGAACGTGCCGCGCAACGGCTCGATCCAGCTCGGCTGCTTCTACGGCCACCCCAACACCGAGGTGTGGGTGCGCATCGACGGCTGGGGCAACTCCGAGAGATACACGTGGCGCTAGGACGATGAGGATGACGAGATGACCATGACACCCGATCAGGCCGCCTGGTTCGAGACCACCTTCACGCGTCTCGTCGACAACGTCGACCGCGCGGTCCTCGGCAAGCGCGAGGTGGTGGGACTCGTGCTGTCGGCGATGCTCGCCGAGGGCCACGTGCTCCTGGAGGACGCCCCCGGAACGGGCAAGACGAGCCTCGCCAAGGCGCTCGCCGCCACCGTGCAGGGCACGAGCACCCGCATCCAGTTCACCCCCGACCTCCTCCCCTCGGATGTGACCGGCGTCACGATCTACGACCAGGACTCCCATCGGTTCGAGTTCCACCGCGGACCCGTGTTCGCCTCGATCGTGCTCGCCGACGAGATCAACCGCGCGTCGCCGAAGACGCAGTCGGCGCTGCTGGAGGTCATGGAGGAGTCACGGGTCACCGTCGACGGCGTCGCGCACGAGGTGGGCCGGCCCTTCCTCGTGCTCGCCACCCAGAACCCGATCGAGCAGGCGGGAACCTACAAGCTCCCCGAGGCGCAGCTGGACCGCTTCCTGGTGAAGACCTCCATCGGCTACCCCGACCTTGAGGTGGCCGAGCGGATCCTCGCCGGAGCCGCCGAACGCAATCCCTCGGCGAGCCTGCCGGCGCTCATCACGACCACCGCCGTCGCCGACATGGCCGACCTCGCCGCCACCGTGCATGTGGAGCCCGCCGTGCTGCGCTACACCGCCGAGCTCGCGGAGGCCACCCGCACCGACGCGGCGACGCGTCTGGGTGTGTCGGTGCGCGGGTCGCTCGCGATGATCCGCATCGCGAAGGTGCGCGCCGCCTCGCAGGGGCGGCACTACGTCATCCCCGACGACGTCAAGGAGCTCGTCGCGCCGGTGTGGACGCACCGCCTCGTGCTCGACCCCGAGGCCGAGTTCAGCGGCATCGACGCCGACGCCGTCATCGCCCGCACGATCGAGGCGGTGGCCGCACCCCAGGCGAGGTCCGCCGCCTGATGACCGGGGAGACGCTCGGGACCACCGTCCCCGCCGCGAGCACGCGCTCCGCGCTGAGCGAGGTCGCCGCCCCGCTCGCAGCGCGCGTCCTGCGCGGCGCGCGGGAGGTCTTCGGCGTCGTGCGGCCGCTGGGGTGGCTCCTGGCGGTGGCGACGGTCGTGCTGTGGCTCACCGGGGCGCTCCTGGGCTGGCGTGAGCTCGTCGTGGCGGCGCTCATCCTCGCGTTCGTCCTGGCGCTGTGCGCGCTGTTCCTCATCGGCCGGACGAATTACGCCGTGGGGCTGGATCTCACCCGCACCCGCGTCGTGGTGGGGGAGCGGGCGGTCGGCGCGCTGACGCTCGCCAACACCGGCGCGCGGGCCATCCTGCCCTCGCGGGTCGTGCTGCCGGTGGGCGCCGGGCGCGGCGAGTTCGCCGTCAAGCGCCTCGCCCCGGGCGAGGAGGCCGAGGAGCTGTTCGCGATCCCCACCCAGCGGCGCGCGATCCTCGCGGTGGGGCCGGTCAGCGTCGTGCGCGGCGACCCCCTCGGGGTGTTCGAGCGGGTCCACCGTCGCGACGAGCCGGTCGACCTGTACGTGCACCCCCGCACGGTGCGCTTCGACGGGCAGTCGCTGGGATTCCTCCGCGACCTGGAAGGCCTCGCCGCCAGCGACCTCTCCCGAGACGACATCTCCTTCCACGCCCTCCGCGAGTACCAGCCGGGAGATGACCGGCGCAACGTCCACTGGCGGTCCACGGCCCGCACCGGGAAGCTCATGGTGCGGCAGTACGAGGAGACCCGCCGCTCCCACTTCGTCATCGGGCTGTCGCGGCATCCGGGCGATTACGCCGATCCGGATGAGTTCGAGCTGGCCATCTCGGCCGCGGGCTCGCTGGGGCTGCGCGCCCTCCGCGACTCGCAGCGGGTGCAGATGCGGGTGCAGGGGGCCGAGCTGCCCGCCGGCACCGGCAAGCAGTTCCTCGACTCGCTGTCCGGCCTGGAGGTGGGACGCGGCCGCGAGGGCGACATCGTCGACCTCGCCGGTCAGATCGCCGCGGGCATGGTGCTGGCCAGCGTCGTCGTGCTGGTGTGCGGCAGCACGGTGGATGCGGCGCGCCTGCGCGTGGCCTGCGGGCGCGTGCCCTTCGGCGCCCGCGTCCTCGCCGTCGTCGCCGACACCTCGGCGGACGCCCCGAGCCTGCGCCGCATCGCCGACGCCGACGTCCTCACGATCGGGACGCTGGACGCGCTCCCCAGCGCGCTGCGGCGGGTGCTGGCATGAGCGGCGCCGACGGCCTCGCGACCCGATCGTGGCGCGGTCTGGAGCTGCGCCGCTGGGTGCTGGACACCGTGGCGAGCGCCCTGCTGCTGACGGTCGCCGTGGTGGGGTTCTGGCCCACCTTCGGCGGCCCCGGATATCTGCCCGCCGCCGTCGGCGCCCTCGTGCTCGGCGTCGGCATCGCGGCGGCGGCGACGGCGCTGCGCTGGGGGATCCTCCCGGTCGCCGGTCTCACGGTCGGCGCGTACGTGCTCTTCGGCACGGCCCTCGCCCTCCCGCACCTGGGGCTTGCCGGAGTGATCCCCTCCGGGCCGTCGCTGCGCGCGCTCGCCGTGGGCGTGGTGACCTCGTGGAAGGAGCTGTTGACCACGGTCGCCCCCGTCGGCACCGGCGACAGCCATCTGCTCGTGCCCTTCCTCCTATTGCTCGTGGGCGGCGTCCTGACCGCGAGCCTCGCGCTGCGGGTGCACCCGCCGGCGTGGGCGCTGCTGCCGGCAGCGGTCGTCCTCGCGGCGCAGATCGCGCTGGGAACCTCCGAGCCCGCCGCCCCGCTGGTGCAGGGGGTTCTCTTCGCCGTCGTGGCCGTCGCGTGGCTCGCGCTGCGCCAGGCATGGCAGCCTGCGCGCGCGGCCGTCGCCGTCGGCGAGGGCGGAGAGCCGCGCGGCATGGCGCTGCGTCGACTCCTGGGCGCGGTGGCGGTCCTGGCGGTGGCCGTGGGGGCCGGGTTGGTCACCAGTGCGGCCGCCCCCGCCGGGCCGCGCTACGTGCTCCGGGACGTCATCATCCCGCCGTTCGACGTGCGCCAGTATCCGAGCCCGCTGCAGTCGTTCCGCGGCTACGTGCGCGACTACCCCGAAGATGCGCTGTTCACCGCCGAGGGACTGCCCGAGGGGGCACGCATCCGCGTGGCCACGATGGACGCGTACACCGGCATGGTCTACAACGTCTCCGACGACGGCGCCGGCGCCTCCAGCGCCTTCACCCCGGTGCGCAGCACCATGTCGGCGGACGCCGAGGGCGACCCGGCCACCATCCGGATCGAGATCGGGGAGCTGCGCGGCGTGTGGCTCCCCGATGCCGGCGCGGTGCAGTCGATCGACTTCTCGGGCCCCCGCGCCGAGGAGCTGCGACGGGCGGCGTACTACAACGAGGCGACCGGCACCGGCGTGGTCACGGCACGCCTGGCGCAGGGCGACGCCTACACGTTCCGCACGCTCCTGCCCGACGAACCCAGCGACGAGCGGCTCGCCGACGAGACCTTCGCACCGCTGCGGATGCCGAAGCAGCAGGGCGTCCCGGTCGAATTCGCCGAGATCGCCGCCGAGATCGTCGCGGATGCGGCGACCCCCATCGAACAGGTGCGGGCACTGGAGCGGACGCTCTCACAGGACGGCTTCTTCAGCCATGGCCTCGAGGGGCAGGTGCTCTCGCGCGCGGGCCACGGCGCCGAGCGGATCTCGACCCTGCTGGGCGGTGACCAGTGGGTCGGCGACGACGAGCAGTATGCCGTCGCGATGGCGCTGCTGGCAGGACAGCTGGGAATCCCGGCGCGCGTGGTGATGGGGTTCTATCCCGATGAGGACGCCCCGGCGGGGCCGTTCGCGGCGACCGGGGAGAACCTGCACGCGTGGGTGGAGGTGGCCTTCTCGGAGTCGGGATGGGTCGCCTTCGACCCCACCCCGCCCGAGGACCAGGTGCCGACCGACCAGACCACCAAGCCGCGCGCCGACCCCAAGCCGCAAGTGCTCCAGCCCCCGCCGCCGGAGCAGGAGCCGGTGGATCTGCCGCCCACCGTCCCCGACGAGCGGGGCGCGGAGGACGAGGACAATCCCCTGGCGGGGATCCTCGGCATCATCGCGCTCGTCCTCGGCGCCGTCATGGGCGTCCTCGCGGTCCTCCTCGGGCCGTTCGTGGTCATCGGCGCCCTCAAGGCCGCGCGTCGCCGGCGTCGCCGCGGCGCCGAGCGCCCCGCCGACCGGATCAGCGGCGGGTGGGACGAGCTGATCGACCGCGCCAGCGACTACGGCACGCCGATCCGGCGCGGGCGCACGCGCGCCGAGGACGCCGTCGTCGTGCGCGAGGCGTTCGAGGAGCCGCAGGTGGCCACCCTGGCGCGCCGCGCGGATGCCGAGGTGTTCGGGCCGGGCGATCCCACCCCCGCCGACGTCGAGGCGTTCTGGGCGGAGGTCGACGGGATCGTCGGCGGGATGGGAGCCCGCGCGGGGTTCTGGCGGCGGCTCGGCGCGCGCCTGAACCTCCGCTCGCTCCTGGCCGGCACCCGCTTCGCTCTGCCTGAGCGGCGCCGGACGCGGCCTCCCCGGCCGGCCCGCACCGGCCCCGGGCTCCGGGAGCGCGCGGCGCTCCTGGGTGCGCGCCCGCGCCGCCCTCGACGCGACGGAGGAACGACATGACCCCGGTCGCCGTGCTCACGTGGGACACCGGAGAGCAGGTTGCGGTGTACGGTCGCACCGTGTTCGGTCGTGATCCCTTCGGCGGTCCGTGCGCGACGGTGGTCGTGCGCGATGAGACGCTGTCGCTGTCCAAGACCCACTTCGAAGTGGGCGGGGACGAACGCGGCGCGTGGCTGACCGACCGGTGGTCGCGCAACGGCACCACGGTGCTGCGCGACGGACACCGCCTGCCGGTGCGGCCCGGAGAGCGCGTGCCCGTGCGCTCCGGCGATGTGCTCGAACTCGGCGACCGCCGCGCCACGGTGAGCGAGGCGCCGTGAGCGAGCCGCCCGTCACCGTGTCCTGGGGAGCCGCCACCGACGTCGGCCGGCGCCGCTCGCTGAACGAGGACGCCTATCTCGCCGCCCCGCCGCTGTTCCTCGTCGCCGACGGCATGGGCGGACATCAGGCGGGAGAGATCGCCAGCGCCACCGTGATCGAGGAGTTCTCCCAGCTCACGGGGCGGGTGAGCCTGACCATCGACGAGGTGCAGACCGCGCTGCGTCGCGCCCGCTCCCGCGTGGACGGCCTCCCCGACGGCGGCGGCGCCGGCGCGGGGACGACGCTGGCCGGGGTCAGCATCGCCGACATCGAGGGGGAGGGCTACTGGCTGGCACTCAACCTCGGCGACTCGCGCACGTATCGCCTCAGCGAGGGCGTGCTCGAGCAGATCAGCGTCGACCACTCCGTCGTCCAGGAGCTCATCGACGCCGGGGAGCTCGATGCCGCCTCGGCCGCCCAGGATGCGCGGCGCAACGTCATCACCCGGGCGATCGGCGCCGGCAGCGACAGCGAGGCGGACTTCTGGCTCCTGCCGGCGGAGGAGGGAGACCGCCTCCTCATCTGCTCGGACGGGCTGCCGACGGAGCTCGGCCACGACCGGATCGACGCGATCCTCCGGGGCGAACGGCATCCGCAGGCCGCCGCCGACCGGCTGGTGCGCGAGGCGGTCGCCGCCGGCGGGCGCGACAACGTCACGGTCGTCGTCGTGGATGCGCTGGCCGTGCGCATCCGCGGCGTACGCGACCGCTCCGAGACCATCCCGACCACCTCGTTCGACGAGATCGAGGGCGACACCCTGCCCCGAGCGCGGGCGCGGGCCTGAGAGGACAACGCGATGAGCATCGTGCGCTACACCCCCGGATCCCTGCGCGCCGTCGTCACGCCGGAGGGCGTCGCCGTCCTCGCCGCCGAGACCCCCGATGCGGTGACCGCCGACGTGTGGCGCCAGCTCGGAGCCGGTGCGGGACTGGCCGGCGTCGTGGACGCGCTCGCCGCGGGCGGCCCCCTCTCCGCGATCCCCGCGTTCGCCGTGGCTCTGGAGGAGCCGGACGGCTGGCGGGTGGCCGTCCGCGGCGACCTCGTCGTGACGGCCGCCGACGACCGGGTGGACGGCGCGGGGGCGAGCACGTGGACCGAGCGCAGCATCCGCTCCGCGGACGACCTGCGGATCGGTGACGCCGCGGCCGCCGAGCCCGGCCTGCCGCTCCGCGACGGCGTCGCCGCCGTCGCCCGGGTGGATCTGATCCGCCAGCCCGCCGCCGCCTCCCCCGCCGCGCCCGGCGCCACGGGAGCGCGCCCGGCGGCAGCGACCGAGCCGGTCCAGCCGCACAGCGTGCGCGAAGTGCGCGAAGCCGCGCCGGAGGAGGCCCCGGCCGGCGTGGCGCCGGAGCCGGCGCCCGCCGCCGCGGCACCTCCCGCTCCTCCCGCGCCCCCGGCCGTCCCGGCGGATCCGCCGGCCGCGCCCGGCCCGAAGCGCACCGGGAGGCCACGGGCCGTCGCCTCCGCTCCGCCACCGCCTCCTCCGCCCGCGCCCGTCCCCGACGATGCGACACCGGCCGCCGGGACCGCCGCGCTCGACGACGACGTCGAGGCCACCATCATCCGCGGCGGCGCCGCGGAAGCCGAGGACGACGCCACCATCTCGCTCGCCGAGGCGCGGGCGCTGCGCGCGGCAGGTCAGCTCCCGCCCGTCGCGCCCCCGCTGGCACCCCCGCCGCCGCCGGTCGCGGCGGGTCGGCTGCGCGTCTCCAGTGGTCAGGTCGTGCTGCTGGATCGCACCGTGATCCTCGGCCGCCGGCCGCGCTCGACGCGGGCGAGCGGCACGGATCTGCCGCACCTCGTCGCGCTGGACTCCCCGCAGCAGGACATCTCCCGCAATCACGTCGAGGTGCGCGCAGAGGGCGACACGATCCTCGCGACCGACCTCCACACCACCAACGGCACGACGCTGCACCGCCGCGGCGCCGAGCCGGTGCGGCTGCATCCGGGGGAGGCGACCGTGATCGTCCCGGGCGACGTGCTCGACCTCGGCGACGGCATCACGGTGGCCGTCGAGGATGCTCCGTGACCACGCGGCGCCCCCCGCAGCCCCCTCCCGCTCTCCCCGGATTCACCTACGTCGAGCCGCTCGGATCGGGCGGATTCGCCGACGTCTTCCTCTATGAGCAGCAGCTGCCCAAGCGCCGCGTCGCGGTGAAGGTGCTGCTGACCGAGCGCATGACCTCGGGATCGGTGGCCGCGTTCACCGCCGAGGCGAACGTCATGGCGATGCTCTCGACGCATCCGGCGATCGTCACCATCCATCAGGCGGGCGTCGCCGGCGACGGGCGTCCGTACCTGGTGATGGAGTACTGCCCGAAGCCCAATCTGCAGGCCCGCTACCGGCGGGAGCCGTTCTCGGTCGCCGAGGCCCTTCGGGTGGGCGTGCAGGTGGCGGCGGCCGTGGAGACCGCTCACCGAGCGGGGGTGCTCCACCGCGACATCAAGCCGGCGAACATCCTCGTCACCGAGTACAACCGCCCCGCCCTCACCGACTTCGGCATCGCCTCCACGACGGGGGCCGACGAGGCGGGCGGGCTGTCGATCCCGTGGTCGCCCCCCGAAGCCCTCGGCGACGTGCCCCGCGGCGATCGCCGCTCGGACGTGTGGTCGCTGGGTGCGACGGTGTACAGCCTCCTGGCGGGCCGCTCGCCCTTCGAGCTGGTCGGCCAGCGCAACGGCGGCGCCGACCTCCTCGAGCGCATCGAGACCCTGCCGCTGCCGGCCCTCGGCCGCCCCGACGCGCCGGTGTCGCTGCAGCGGGTGCTGGAGCGGGCGATGGCGAAGAACCCCGCCGACCGCTACGACACCGCGCTGGCGTTCGCCCGCGCGCTGCAGAAGGTGCAGATCGAGCTCGCGCACGGCGTCACGCCCATCGACATCCTCGATGACGGCACCCCCGACGGCGTCGTGGACGACGAGGACGACGGCCTCACGCGCGTGCGGGGTGTGGTGAGCATCGACCCCGAGACCGCCCCCGCCGCCGGCACCACGCGCCGCAGCTCGCCCGAGGTGTGGGCTCCGGATGCCGCGACGCGGGGGAGCGCGCGCGAGGACGACGCCACGCGGCAGCGGCCGCCCGCCGTGATCGCTCCCGTCGCCGAGGACACCGTCCGCTCGGCACCGCGGCTGCCGGCACCCGTCGCCGCGCCGCCCGTACCGCCGCTTCCGCCCCGACCGGCCGGCGTCCCGGCTTCCGCGACCGCGCCGGATGCGGCCCCCGCCGCGACGTCGGACGCCACCCCCGGCCGCGCGTCTCGTCGCGGCGTGTGGTTCGCGGTGGGTGCGGCCGCCTTCGTCGTGGTGGTCGGCGCGGCGCTCGCGCTGTCGCTGCCGGCGGTACTCGGCGGCGGCACCGCGCCGAGCCCCACGGCCTCGGCCACCGACGAGCCCATCGACGTGCTCCCCGCCGCTGCTCCCCGGCCGGAGGAGCTCAGCGGCACCGTCACGCCCGCGGGAGTGGTGTTCACGTGGGTCAACCCCGACCCGGCCGACGGCGACGCCTACCTGTGGGGGGTCGTCACCGCCGGGGCCGGCGAGCCCGCACTGCAGAGCGTCACCGAGCCGACGGTGACGGTGCCGGCCGACCCCTCCGGGACGACCTGCATCGAGGTGCTCACGCGGCGCGCCAACGGCCAGGCCTCGCAGCCTGCCCGCGCCTGCGTCCCCTGACCGCGGCGACCAGACCCCGCGCGGATCAGACGGCCGCGCGGATCAGCGGCAGCGGGAACGTCGCCGCCCGCAGCGGATCCAGCCGCGCATCGGTGATGCCGGCGGTGAAGGGTCCCAGATCGAAGCACTTGAACAGCGCCTCGCGGCCGAACTTCGAGCTGTCGGCGACGAAGAAGGCCTCGGTGGCGATGGAGACCATCGTGCGCTTGAGCTCGATCTCGTAGCTGGAGGTGCTGTAGATCCCGTCGTCCATGACGGTGTCGCAGCCGGCCACGGCCACGTCCACGCGCAGGTTCTGCAACTGCTGCACCGACGTGGGCCCCCACATCGACACGTCGTTGGGCAGCAGCTCACCGCCGATGAACACCAGGCTCGCCGTGCGCCGCTGGGCGATCACCGTCCCGATCTGCAGATCGTTGGTGACGACCGTCAGCCGCGATCCGCTGAGGTGCCGCGCCACCTCGAGCGTCGTCGTGCCGCTGTCCAGCAGCACGGTCTGCCCGTCGAGGATGCGGTCGGCCATGGCCTTGCCGATGGCCACCTTCTCGCGGTGATGCAGCGTCTCCTTCAGATCGAACGCGTCGCTCTGCCGCACTGGCAGGGCGCCCCCGTGCGTGCGCTGCACGAGGTCGCGTGCTTCCAGCTGCTCGAGGTCACGGCGCACGGTCGACGGTGCCACGCCGAACACCTCGGCCAGCTCGATCACCGATTGGAATCCGTGCTCCCCGAGGCGCTCAACGATCTGAGCCTGTCGAGACATCCCCATTGCTCCCTGCGACGCGTCCTCGACTGAGTGTACTCGGATCGCTGCGCGATATCGCGCAGGAGATGCTCGAATAACGCTCAATATAACGATTAGGTGATCGATATGAGCAGAAGCCGCGCGTTTTCGATTGACTTTGGTGCGCGAATCCGATTACTTTCACGACTGGAAATCGTCGCCCCCACTCACTGCGGAGCGACCGATCACGAGGGAGTGAGTATGAAGCACAGGAATCCTGCTGTCGCACTGCTCGCCGGGGCGACCGTTCTGGCCCTGGCAGGTTGCGGCACCACCGCCGGCGGTTCGGGCGACGGGGGATCGTCGTCGGGTGAGGGCGCCGAGGGCGCCTACGTCACCGTCGTCAAGGCGACCGGCATCGGCTGGTTCGACCGCATGGAGGTCGGCGTCGACGAGTGGGCGGTCGAGAACGACATCGACGCCCGCCAGGAGGGGCCGGCCGAGGCCACCAACGAGGGCCAGGTCGACATCATCCAGAACCTCATCGCCCAGGCGCCGACGGCCATCACCGTCGTCCCCAACGACGTCGCGGGCCTGGCCACGGTGCTCGGCGAGGCGAAGGACAAGGGCATCATCGTCGTCGCGCACGAGGCCGCCGGCATCGAGAACGTCGACATCGACATCGAGGCGTTCGAGAACAAGGCGTACGGCGCCCAGATCATGGACAACCTCGCCGAGTGCATGGACGAGGAGGGCGGCTACGTGCAGTTCGTCGGCCGCCTGACCAACGGCTCGCACAGCGAGTGGGTCACCGGGGCGCTGGAGAACCAGGAGGCGAACTTCGCCGACATGACGCGTCTGGAAGACCCCATCGAGTCGGAGGAGGACGAGGAGGTCGCCTACAACAAGGCCAAGGAGCTCCTCGCGAAGTACCCCGACATCAAGGGCTTCCAGGGTTCGGCCGGCACCGACGTCGTCGGCATCGCGCGCGCCGTCGAGGAGGCCGGCAAGGCCGACAGCGTGTGCGTGATGGGCACCTCGATCCCCTCGGTCTCGGAGAGCTACCTCGAGACCGGTGCGATCGACAAGATCTTCTTCTGGGACCCGGCCCTGGCCGGTAAGGCCCAGCTGGCGATCGCCAAGATCCTCGCCGAGGGCGGGACCATCGAAGAGGGCACCGACCTGAAGGTTCCGGGCTACGAGTCCCTCGTCAAGCTCGACGGCTACGACAACGTCTTCGCCGGCAACGCCGGTGTCGCCGTCGACGCCTCCAACATGGGCGACTACGACTTCTGATCGCACGCCCCATCCCCGTCGGAGGGCGGGAGGGAGCTCGCCGAGCCCCCTCCCGCCTCCCGGCCAGAAGGAGTCCGAACTCATGAGCACCGCAGAATCCGTGCTGCAGGTGCGCGACATCGTCAAGACCTATGGCGGTGTCCGTGCCCTGGGCGGGGTCTCGCTCCGACTCGAGCCGGGCGAGGTCCACTGCCTCGCCGGCGAGAACGGCAGCGGCAAGTCCACGCTGATCAAGATCATCAGCGGCGTGGAACGACCCGACTCCGGAGAGATCGTCGTCGACGGCGAAGTCCTCTCCCACACGACCCCCGCCGGCGCGATCCGCGCCGGCATCCAGGTCATCTACCAGGACTTCTCCCTGTTCCCCAACCTCACTGCGGCCGAGAACATCGCCATGCTCAGCGAGCTGGCCGACCGCCGCAAGCTCTCCTCGCGCCGCCGCATCCGGGCCGCCGCCGAGAAGATCGTCGCCGAGCTGGGTCTGAACATCGACCTGGACGCCGACGTCGAGCACCTCTCCGTCGCCGACCGGCAGCTCATCGCCATCTGCCGCGCGCTCGTCGGGGAGGCCCGCGTGCTCGTCATGGACGAGCCCACCACGGCCCTCACCCACGCCGAGGTGCAGCGCCTGTTCACCATCGTCCGCCGCCTCCAGGAGCGCGGCGTCGCCATCGTCTTCGTCAGCCACAAGCTCGACGAGGTGCTCGCCATCTCGCAGCACGTCACGGTCCTCCGCAACGGCGAGGTGGTGGCCTCCGGCCCCGCCTCCGAGCACACCGGCCGCTCCATCGCCCGGGCGATGACCGGCCGTGACGTCAGCGAGGACCGTCTCGTCGACGAGCTGCCCGCCGACGCCCCGGCGCTCATGAGCGTCGAGGGGCTCTCGCGGGCCGGAGCGTTCGAGGACGTCTCCTTCTCGCTGCGTCGCGGCGAGATCCTCGGCATCACCGGCCTGCTCGGCTCCGGCCGCACCGAGATCGCCGAAGCCGTGTTCGGAGTCTCGCCCGCCGACGCCGGCACGGTGACGATCGACGGCACGACCCGCAGCATCCGCTCGATCGCCGACGCCGTGCGCGCCGGCATCGGCTACGTCCCCGAGGACCGCCTCACGCAGGGGCTGTTCCTGGACAAGTCGATCGCCGACAACATGGTCGCCGCCTCCCTCAACTCCTACCGCAGCCGCGTGGGGCTGCTGGACCGCTCGCGCATCGCGCGGTCGATGGCGGGCCTCTTCCAGCGCCTGCGCATCAAGGCGCCGAACGCCCAGGCGCCGGTGCGGAGCCTCTCGGGCGGCAACGCCCAGCGCGTCGTGATCGCCAAGTGGCTGGACCGCAAGCCTGCCGTGCTGATGCTCAACGGGCCCACCGTCGGGGTGGACATCGGCTCGAAGGAGGAGATCTTCGCGATCCTCCGCGCCCAGGCCGCCGAGGGCATGGGCATCGTCATCATCTCCGACGACATCCCCGAGCTGATCTCAAGCTGCCACCGCGTGATCATCGTGCGCGCGGGCCGGGTGGTGGCCGAAGTCTCCGGCGACGAGCTCGACGTCGAGAGCATCCAGGAAAGGATGACCGCCTGATGAACGCGATCCGCCGTCTGCGCGGTCCGAACAACGAGGGGATCCTCGCCGCCGTGATCATCGTCGTGGTGATCGCGATGGCGATCGCCAGCCCGGCGTTCTTCACCCCGAACACGTTCTTCGGCCTGGTGCGCAGTTCGCTCGTGCCCCTCATCTTCGCCCTGGGCGTGCTCATGGTGCTGATCTCCGGCGGCATCGACGTGTCCTTCCCCGCGATCGCGATCTTCGCCGCCTACACGACGGTCGCGTGGTCGAGCTCGGCCAGCTTCGACCCGACGCTGGTGGGGGTCTTCGCCATCGCCCTCGTGATCGGCGCGGCCTGGGGTCTGCTCAACGGCGTCGTCATCGCCCGCTTCCGCCTGCCCACGCTGATCGTGACCCTCGGCACGCAGGGCATCATCCGCGGCATCCTGCTGGCCTACATCGGCTCCGCCTACATCTCCTCCAGCCGCCTGCCGGAGAGCGTCCGCGACGCCGGGAGCGCCTACATCGTCGACATCCCCGGCGCCGGGTTCCTCCACGGGATGCTCGTCCCCGTGGTCCTCATCACCGTCGCGGTGTGGTGGCTGCTGAAGTACACCACCTTCGGCCGGAGCATCTACGCCATCGGCGGCGATGTCGAGGCGGCCCGCCGCGTGGGCATCAAGGTGGTCCGCACGCAAGTGCTGCTCTACGTGCTCGTCGGCGCCCTGGCGGCCTTCGGCGGCGTGGTCTCGGTGATCCTCGGCAAGAACGCCAACCCGCAGACGCTCGTCGGCACCGAGCTGGACATCATCGCCGCGGTCGTGCTCGGCGGCGCGTCGATCTTCGGCGGACGCGGATCGGTGCTGGGCACCGTGCTCGGCGTCGTCCTGGTGCAGCTGATCAACAACAACCTGGTGCTCATCGGCATCCCCAGCACATGGCAGCGCGCTGCCGTGGGCATCCTGCTCATCGTCGGGGTGAGCATCCAGGCCGTCGCCGCCCTCCGGTCGCGGCGGGCTCCCGTCCTGCTCGAGGAAGAGGTGAGCCGCGCATGAGCGACTCCGGCTCGAAGGGCCTCCGCCAGGCCAACGGCAACATCGACCGCGGCGTCAGCGGTCTGATCTCCCGCATCCAGGTCCCGCACGGTGCGGGGCGCATGATCGTGCTCCTCGTGGTGGTGTTCGCGATCTTCGCGATCCTGAACCCGCGCGTGTTCCTGAACCCGCTGAACCTGCAGAACATCGGCGTCGGCGCTCCGGAGATCGGCCTGATCTCGCTGGCGATGATGATCGCGATGCTCACCGGCGGCATCGACCTGTCGATCGTGGCGATCGCCAACTTCTCGGCGATCACCGTGTCCTCCCTGTACACCGCGGTGTCGGTGGGGGCGGGCGCCGAAACGGCCGAGGGCATGGCGGTGCTGTTCATCCTCGCGGGCATCGCCGTGGGCGCGGGCCTCGGTGCGGTCAACGGCGTGCTGATCACGGTCGTGGGCGTCACCCCGATCCTCACCACGCTCGGCACCATGCAGCTGTTCAACGGCCTGGCGCTGGTGTGGACCGGCGGCGTCACGATCTCCGGCGCCCCCTCCGGCCTGAGCGCCGTGGGCCGCGCCACCCTCGCGGGCATCCCGGTGCTGTTCGTCGTCCTCGTCGTCGCGGCCATCGTGGTGGCCCTCGTCATCGACCGGACGCCCGTCGGGCGGAAGATCCAGCTGCAGGGCGCGAACCCCGTCGCCGCCCGCTACTCCGGCATCAGCAGCCGCAAGACGCTCATGCTCGCCTACATGCTCAGCGGCGTGCTCGGCGGGGTGGCCGGCCTCATCTTCCTCGCGCGCAACCCCTCGGCCAGCGCCGACTACGGCTCCAGCTACGTGCTGCTGGCCATCGTGATCGCCGTCCTCGGCGGCACGAACCCCAACGGCGGCTTCGCGACGGTGTTCGGGGTGATCCTCGCCACCCTGACGCTGCAGGTGGTCTCCAGCGGCTTCACGGCGCTGCGTCTCTCGGCCTACGAGTACGCCATCGCGCAGGGAGTGCTCCTGATCGCCGTCATGGTCGCCGACCAGCTCACCTTCCGACGTCGCCGGCGCAAGGCGCTGCCTGCCGCCAGCGAGACCGTCGCCATCGCCACCCAGCGCGGAGGAAAGGACACCACGCGATGAAGAAGATCATCAACGACCCCGAGGCGTTCGTCGACGAGTTCGTCGAGGGCATCGTCCTCGCCCACCCCGACCTGGTGAAGACCCCGGGCGAGGACATCCGGGTGCTGGTGCGGGCGGATGCCCCGCGCCCCGGCCGCGTCGGCATCGTCACCGGCGGCGGCTCCGGCCACCTGCCGCTGTTCAAGGGCTACGTGGGGGAGGGGCTGTGCTCGGGCGTCGCGATCGGCAACGTCTTCAGCTCGCCCAGCTCCGACCAGATCTTCCAGGCGACCAAGGCCGTGG
The DNA here is from genome assembly GCA_964496445.1 of uncultured Microbacterium sp. Lineage (GTDB taxonomy): Bacteria > Actinomycetota > Actinomycetes > Actinomycetales > Microbacteriaceae > Microbacterium. The sequence continues at coordinate 24,122 of CAZBZR010000008.1, read as the reverse complement.
ACGGCGGGGCCGGTGTGCTCTACCTCTACGGCAACTACGGGGGCGATGTCTTCAACTTCGACCTCGCCGCCGACCTGGCCGAGCTCGAGGACATCCCCACCCGCACCGTGCTCGGACGCGACGACGTCGCCAGCCAGCCGCGCGAGCGCAAGGCCGACCGGCGCGGCGTCGCCGGCATCCTGTTCGCCTACAAGGCCGCCGGTGCCGCCGCCGAGCGGGGCGACTCCCTCGAGGAGGTCGCCGCGATCGCGGAGGACGTCATCGAGCACACCGCGACCATGGGCATCGGCCTCGCACCCACCATCCTCCCCACCACCGCCAGCCCGAGCTTCGAGCTGCCCGAGGGCGAGATGGAGATCGGCATCGGCATCCACGGCGAGCCCGGCATCCGTCGCGGCCCGCTGGAGACCGCCGACGAGATCGCCGACCACCTCGTCGACGCGCTCGTGGCCGACCTCGGTCTCACCGAGGGCGCCCGGGTCGCCGTGCTCGTCAACGGCATGGGCGCGACGCCGCTCGAGGAGCTGTACGTGCTGTACCGCCGCGTGCACCAGGTGCTCTCCGCGCGCGGCATCGCGATCGCCAAGAACTACGTCGGCGAGTACGCCACCAGCCTGGAGATGGCCGGCGCCTCGATCTCGCTCCTCGAGGTCGACGACGCCCGCCTCGCGCTCCTGGAAGCCCCCGCCCGCTCCCCCTTCTTCTCAGAGAGCTGACATGCGCACCCCCGAACTGAAGTCCCACCTCACCCGCACCCTCACCGTCCTCATCGACTCCGCCGACGAGCTGCGCGAGCTCGACCAGGCGCTCGGTGACGGCGACCTCGGCATCACGATCTCGGCCGGGTCCACCGCCGTCATCACCGCGCTCTCCCAGCTGCCGGATGAGGCCACCCCCGCCGAGCTCGCGCGGGCGACGGCGAAGGCGTTCGCCAACGCCAACCCGTCCACCATGGCGGCCCTCGTCGCCGGTGCCCTGCTGGCGGGATCGCGCGTGTGGGCCGACACCACCGAGATCACCGTGGCCGACGCGCACGCGTTCACCGACGCGGCCGCCGAGAGCATCGCCTCCCGCGGCAAGACCCAGCTCGGCGACAAGACCATCTACGACGGCCTCGCCGCCGTCGTGACGGCGCTGTCCGAGGCCGCCGACGCCGACGCGGCGGTGGAGACCTCGATCGCCGCCGCGGCCGACGCGGTGGAGCGCACCAAGGGACTGCAGTCCCGTCGCGGGCGCGCCTCGTGGCTCCAGGAGCGCAGCATCGGGATCGCCGATCCCGGCGCCACGGCGCTGCTGCGCTTCGTCGAGGCGTGGCGCACCGCGCAGTCCGTGCGCTGACCGTCTCCTCTTCCGACCATCACCCTGCAACACCCTTAAGGCGGTAACCCTCCGTGACTACCTGGCTCGACGACGTCTTCCCGGTCACCAAGCCCATCATCGGCATGTGCCATCTGCCCGCTCTCCCCGGCGACCCCGGCTACGACAAGGTCGGCGGCATGGCCGCGGTCCTCGCGCACGCGCGCCGAGAGATCACCGCGCTGCAGGAGGGCGGGGTGGACGGGATCCTCATCTCGAACGAGTTCAGCCTCCCGTACCTCACCAAGACCGACCCGATCACGGCGATCAGCATGGCCCGCGTGGTCGGCGAGCTCGAGAGCGAGCTCGCCGTGCCCTTCGGCGTCAACGTGCTGTGGGATGCGGTCGCCTCGATCGACCTCGCCGTCGCCACCGGTGCCGCCTTCGTGCGCGAGGTCTTCACCGGCGTCTACGCCAGCGACTTCGGCATGTGGGACACCAACGTCGGACGCACCGCCCGCCACCGCCTCGCCGTCTCCGGCGACGACGTCCGGCTGCTGTTCAACATCGTCCCCGAGGCCGCGGCCTACGTCGCCGAGCGCGACATCGCCCAGCTGACCCGTTCGACGGTGTTCAACTGCGTGCCCGACGGCCTGTGCGTGTCGGGCCTGACGGCCGGTGCCCCCACCGACACGTCTACCCTGAAGACGGTGAAGGACAACGCCGCCAGCGTGCCCGTGTTCGTCAACACGGGCGTGCGCCCCGACACCCTCGCCGAGAGCATGCAGTTCGCCGATGCCGCGATCGTCGGCACCTTCTTCAAGAAGGACGGCAAGTTCGAGAACGACGCCGACGTGGTGCGCGTGCGCGACCTCATGAGCGTCGCGAAGGGCGTCCGCTGAGCGTGTTCCTGGGCATCGACGTCGGGACCTTCGAGAGCAAGGGCGTGCTCGTCGACGAGCGCGGCACCGTGCTCGCGGAGGCCCGGCGTCGCCACGGCATCGCCACGCCGCTCCCGGGACACGTGGAGCAGGACCCCGAGGCGGTGTGGTGGGCGGATGTCGCGGCGATCGCGACGCAGCTCATGACCCATCCCGAGGCGGCCGGCGTGCGCGGCGTGGCCGTCAGCGCGATCGGGCCGTGCGTCGTGGCGACCGACGCCGACCTCCGGGCGCTCCGCCCCGCGATCCTGTACGGGGTCGACACCCGCGCGACGGCCCAGATCGAGCGGATGACCGCCGCGCTGGGTGCGGCGGAGATCCGCCGCCGATCGGGCAACGCGCTGACCAGTCAGTCGGCCGGTCCCAAGATCGCGTGGCTGCGCGACGAGGAGCCGGACGTGTGGCGACGCGCACGATGGTTCATGACGAGCCAGTCCTACCTCGTGGCGCGCCTGACGGGCGAAGTGGTCATCGACCACGCCACGGCGGGGTACTTCCATCCGTTCTACGACCTGCACGAGGGCCGGTGGGACCTCACCGGCTGTGAGGACGTCGTCGACGAGTCACGGCTGCCCCGCATCGCGTGGAGCACCGACATCGCCGGCTCGGTGACGGCCGCGGCCGCCGCGGAGACCGGCATCCCGGTGGGCACGCCGGTCGTGGTCGGGACGACCGACTCGCCGGCCGAGGCGGTGGGATCGGGGGTCGTCGCCGACGGCGACCTCATGGCGATGTACGGCTCGAGCGGCTACTTCATCCGCGTCGGTGACCGCCCGCAGGTGCACGAGGCGTTGTGGGCGGCCCCGTTCGTCTTCCCCGGCACGTACGTGCTCGCCGCCGGCACGTCCACGGCGGGCACCTCCACCCGATGGATCGCCGACCTCCTGGGCCTGACCGCCGCCGACGACGAGACCACGTTCCGGAGCCTGCTGGACCTCGCCGCGCAGTCCGAGCCCGGCGCGCGCGGCCTGCTCGCCCTCCCGCATCTCGCCGGGGAGCGCACCCCGTTCCAGGATCCGGCCAGCCGCGGCGTGATCCTCGGCCTCGGCCTCGAGCACTCGTCCGCCGACGTGGCGCGCGCCGTGCTCGAGGGCGTCGCGCACTCCATCGCGGCAGCGCTGGACGCGTTCACCGCGGCAGGAGCCCGCGTCGGGCGCGTGCGCGCCGTCGGCGGAGCCACGCGCAATCCGATCATCATCGGCGCGGTGTCGACCCTGACCGGATTCGATCAGGAGATCGCCGACAGCGCCGGCGCCGCGCTGGGCGACGCCTTCCTGGCCGCCTACGGCGTGGGGGCGCTCGGGCGCCCGGACGACGTGGCGGAGTGGGTGGGCGTGCGCGCCGAGGTGCACCCCGATCCCGCTCAGGCCTCGCGGCTGCGCGCCGACCACGAGGACTTCCTCGCGCTCTACCGGGCCGTGGCCCCCCTTTCCCACAGACGGGTGCAGACCACATGACGACGATCCAGTGGAACTCCATCGCGCGGCTCGTGGCCGACGGCCTGGACATCGCGCGGGGCGACCGCGTGTCGGTGTTCCTCACCGACGTCTCGGCGATGGACGCCGTCGCTCCGTTCGTGGCGGAGTGCTGGCGGCGCGGCGCGGTGCCGCAGGTCGTCGCGACCGACGAGCGGTTCGACGACGGGGCGCTGCGCTTTGCGGATGCCGCGGTCCTGGAGGAGGCGCCGCCGCTGGAGGCCGCAGCCATGGCCTGGTCGGACGTGCATGTGTCGTTCCGGGCGATGACCTCGCCCGTCGTCGATGCCGCCCCGGAGCGCATCGCCGCCCTCCGCCGCGGGCGGGGCCTGGTCTCCACGATGCGCTGGCAGAACACGCGGTGGGCGCTGGTGCGCGTGCCCACCCCGGTGTGGGCCGAGGCCATGGGGCTGGACGCCGGCCGCCTCCTGCGCGAGTGGGCCGCATCCTTCGACGCCGACTGGCAGGAGGCCGCGCAGCGCATGGACGCCCTGTGCGCCGGCCTCGACGACGCGCGCAGCGTCGTGATCGAGGATGACTTCGGCCGCCTGGAGCTTCCCGTCGCCGGCCGGCGATGGGTGTCGTTCTCGGGCGAGGCGAACTGGCCCGACGGCGAGATCGCCACGGCGCCGCGCGAGGACGCCGTCTCCGGCGTCATCCGCTTCCCCGGCGCGTTCTCCTTCGCGGGGGTGCGCATCGAAGACCTCGAGCTGGAGTTCGCCGACGGGCTCGTCGTGCGGGAGGACGCCACGACCGGCGTGGAGTTCGTCCGTCGGCTGCTGGACACCGACGCGGGATCGCGCCGGGTGGGGGAGCTGGGCATCGGCACCAACGCCGCTCTGACCACCGGCACCGGTGACCTCCTCATCGACGAGAAGATCCTCGGCACCGTGCACATCGCGCTCGGCCGCGCCTACCCGCAGTGCGGCGGCGTGAACGAGTCGGCCGTGCACTGGGACATCGTCAAAGACCTCCGGGCGTCGCACGGCAGCCTCACCGTCGACGGCGACCCGCTCATCTCCGCGGGGCGTGTGCGTCCCCGGCTCCAGGCCGCAGCCGTGGCCCACCCCATCGATTGAGAGACGTCATGCGCGCGAACCTGCTCGACACCCCCGCCCCGCTGGCCGAGCGCCCGCTGGAGTGGCGCGAGACCGACACGCCGGCCCCCGGCCCCGGGCAGCTGCTCATCGCGGTGGCCGGATGCGGCGTCTGCCGCTCGAACCTGCACATGATCGAGGGCGACTGGGTCGACGGCGGCGTGCCGGCGCAGAGCCCCATCGTCCCCGGTCACGAGGTCACCGGTCGCGTCGCCGCGCTCGGCGAGGGCGTGACGGAGTTCGCGGTGGGGGACCCCGTGGGCGTGCAGCCGCTGTGGTGGACGTGCGAGGAGTGCGAGTTCTGCACCTCCGGCCGCGAGCAGCTGTGCCACCGCCGCATCATCACCGGCGAGCACGTGGACGGCGGCTTCGCGGAGTTCATGGTCTCCCACGCGGCGCACACCTACCACGTGCCGGCGAGTTTGGACCTCGTGGATGCGGCACCGCTGTTCTGCCCCGGCATCACCGGCTACGGCGCGGTGAGCAAGCTCGAGGTCGGCCCCGGCCAGCGGGTCGGGGTGTTCGGGCTGGGCGGCGTCGGCCACCTGGCGCTGCAGTTCGCGGTGCTCACCGGGGCCGACGTCGTCGCGGTGGCCCGCTCGGCCGAGCACCGCCGGGTCGCGCTGGAGCTGGGCGCCGTCGAGGCGATCGACGCGTCCGCCGTGGACGCCGGCGAGATCCTCGAGGACTCGCTCGACGCCGCCCTCACCTTCGCGCCCTCCGACGAGGTCACCGCGCAGGCGCTGCGCGCGCTGAAGTGGGGCGGCACGCTGGTGACCGGAGTGCCGCTGTCGGTGGCGTCCTTCCCCTTCAACAAGGCGCAGGTGATCAAGGCGTCGATCCTCGGCTCGCGCGCCGACATGCGCGACGTGCTGCGGATGGCCGCGGAGGGGAAGATCCGCACCGTGGTCGACCGCTACCCGATGCGCGATGCCGCGGAGGCGCTGGATCTGCTCGCGGCGGGCCGGCTGGCCTCGCGTGCGGTGCTGTTCACCGACTGAGCGCCGCTCGGGGTAGGGATATCCCGAAGAAGCGCTACGGATGGCTCGGGGGACGCGCCGCCCGCCCGCGTCCTAGCGTGGGGGCATGACCTCACCGCTGCCCACCGAGACCGTGCCGGCTCCCGAGCCCGCGGCCCCCGCCGCATCCGTCCGCCGTCGCTCCGCCGCGGTCGCCCCCCTGCGCGTGGCAGGGGCGCTCGCGCAGCTGGTCGCCCTCAGCATCGTCGGCCCGCTCGTGTTCACCGTCGTCTTCTCGCTGCTGGGCGCGGGCCTCGGGGCCATCTTCGCCCTCGGGATCGGCCTCGTCCTGCTCGTGGGGCTGGTGTACGTCCTGTGGGCGGTCGCGTGGCTGGAGAACGCCCGGGTCGCCGGCCTGTACGACTACCCGGTCCCCGACCTCGTCGTGCACCGGCCGCCCCGGCCCGGCTTCGGCGGCGTCCTGCTGATGTTCTGGCGTCAGGCGATCGACCCGGGCGTGTGGCGCGCGCTGGCGAACTTCGCCGTCGCCACGGTGCTCGGCTTCGTCACCCTCGCGCTGTTCGCCCTCGTCTTCGCCGGTGTGGCGATGACGCTCTCGCCGCTGTTCGGCGGCGGCGCCGGCACCCGCGTCTGGGGCCTGCCGCTGGATGCCGTCGCCGGCTGGTCCGCCGTGGCGGGTCCGTTGCTGGCGCTCCTCGCGCTCGCGGCCCTGGCGGGCACCGGCATCCTTCACGGCGTGCTGTCCCGCCTGATCCTCGTCCCCTCCCAGGAAAGCCAGCTCGCGGCCCAAGCCCGTCTGTCGAACCAGCAGCGCGCGGGAGCCGTGCGCGCGGCCGACGTCGAGCGCACGCGCATCGAGCGCGACCTCCACGACGGGGTCCAGCCTCGGCTCGTCTCCGTCGGGATGACCCTGGGCCTGGCCCGCCAGAAGATGGACGAGGACCCCGCTGCGGCCAAGGCGCTCATCGAGGAGGCGCACACCTCCACGAAGTCGGCCATCACCGAACTGCGCCAGCTCGCCCGCGGCATCCACGCCTCCGTGCTGGATGACCGGGGCCTGGACGCCGCGCTGTCGGCGCTGGCCGGGCGCTCCCACGTGCCCGTCCACCTCGATGTGCGCATCGACGGCCGCTGCGAGCGCAGCGCCGAGGCGGCGGTCTACTTCGCCATCGCGGAGTCGCTCACCAACGCCGCGAAGCACTCGCGGGCCTCGGCGGTGCGCGTGGTCGTCCGCCGCCGAGAGGACGGCACCCTGTGGGCCCGGGTCGAGGACGACGGGATCGGCGGCGCACGCCTCCTCCCCGGCGGCGGCCTGGACGGCATCGCCAACCGCATCCTCGGCGCCGGCGGCACGTACCGCCTGGACAGCCCGACCGGCGGCCCGACCGCCCTGGAGGTGACCGTCCCGTGCGCCTCCTGACCCCCACCCCGCCGAAAGTGCACCGTCTCGCCGAAACCGCTCCCCGTTGCGTGCACTCTCGGCGCAAGGATGCACTCTCGGCGACTCACGAAGGAGGCCTGACGTGCGCATCCTGATCTGCGAGGACAGCGTCCTCCTCCGCGAAGGGCTCGTGCGGCTGCTCGCCGACGCCGGCCACGACGTGGTCGCCGCCCTTCCGGATGCCGGGGCGCTCGACGAGACCGTCGCCGAGACGGCCCCCGATCTCGCCCTCCTCGACGTCCGCCTCCCGCCCACCTACACCGACGAGGGCATCCGCGCCGCGATGCGGCTGCGGAGCCGCCATCCGGAGCTGGCGGTGCTCGTCCTCTCCCAGTACGTCGAGGAGCGCTACGCCAGCGACCTCATCTCCGGCGGCGGCGGCGCCCTCGGCTACCTCCTGAAGGACCGGGTGGCCGACGTCGCGGAGTTCCTCGACTCGGTGGTCCGCATCGGCGGCGGCGCCACGGTGCTCGACCCGGAGGTGGTGGCCCAGCTCCTCAGTCGGCGCAGCCGCGACGAGCGGATGCAGCGGCTCACCGAGCGCGAGCGCCAGGTGCTCGCGCTCATCGCGGAAGGCAGGTCGAACCAGGCCATCGCGGCGACGCTGTTCGTCTCGGAGGCCAGCGTCGAGAAGCACATCACCGCGATCTTCCAGAAGCTCGGACTCGAAGCCGGCGAATCCGGCAACCGACGCGTGCAGGCTGCGCTCGTCCATCTCGAACACGGCGGCACCACGCCGCAGACAGGAGCATCCCGATGAGCATCACCCAGACCCCGCCCGCGCCCCCGGCCGCCCCCGTGCCCCCGGCCGGCGGCCCGCGCACCGCGCCCCGCGTGATCGCGATCCTCACGATCGCGCTGGGGGCGGCCATCCTCCTCGCCGTCGCCTGGACCGGCATCCGTGCCGCCGTGGTCTCCGGCGGTGCCGTGGACGACACCCGCTCGCTCGAGGTGGCCGGAGTCACCGATCTGGCCGTGGATGCCGGGGCCACCGACCTCCGCGTCGTCTTCGCCGACGTTCCCGAGGCCACGCTGGAGCTGCGCGACGCCGCGGCCGGTTGGCGCTTCGAGCGCACGGGCGCCACCCTGCGGGTCGCCTCGCCCGATCACCCGTGGTTCTTCCCGACCTTCGGGCAGAGCAACGGCGAGGCGACGCTCACCCTCCCCGCCGACCTCGCCGGCGCCGACGCCCGGCTCACGCTCGGGGCAGGCTCGCTCCTGGTCGCCGGCGACTTCGGCGACCTCGTGCTGGACGTCAGCGCCGGGCGCCTCGTCTTCGAGGGCGACGCGCGCACGCTCGATGCCGACGTGAGCGCCGGCCGGGCGGAGATCGACGTCACCGGGGTCGGCGAGGCCGAGCTCGACCTCAGCGCGGGGGACATGTTCGTGCGGATGACCGGCAGCGCCCCCGACGCCGTCACCGTCGGGGTCGGGGCAGGCACGCTCGAGCTCACCCTCCCCGACGAGGTCTACGACGTGCGGTCGGACGTGTCGGCGGGCGACCTCGTGAACGGACTGCGCACCGCCACGGATGCGGCCTCCCGCGTGAGCGTCGAGGTCTCAGCCGGCACCGTGCGTCTCCTCGCCGACTGAGCGGCGCTCGACCGGCCACCGCGACCGGCCGCTGGGGTTCCGACCTCAGCGGCCGGTGTCGTACAGGTGGCGGCCGCCGTGGCCGAGCACCTTCACCACGACGCCGCGGGCGTGCAGCTCGGAGACGGCACGCGTCTCCTCCTCCAGCGTCGTGCCGAGCGCGTGCACGGTCGCCACGACCAGCACGTCGCCTCGGCCGAGCGTGCGGAAGAAGCGCGCGAGGCGCTCCGACCAGTCCTCCAGCGTCTCGGGCGAGGGGTGGCGGAACCCCTCGATCGGCACGCCGAAGCGCGTCAGGTCGTCGCGCTGCTGCACCACCGAGGGCATCTCCGGGCGCGAGACCACGAGACCCACGAGCCGTGCCCCGGCGGGGCGGGCGAGCCACCAGTTGCGGTCCTGCTGCAGCTCGGTGAAGCACTTCGGGCACTCCGCCGCGGCGTGCGGCAGGTGTAGCGGGCTCGTGTCGGCGCGCTCGCCTCCGATACGCGTCCGCGCGTCGGGCGACTCGATCGTCTCCGTCATGGGTGCACCTCCCGCCGTCCCATTGTGCCTGGTCGCGGGCGAGGATGCCGACTCAGTCCTCGCCGTCCAGGCGCAGCTCCAGGCTCACCTGGTCGGCATCGAGCTCCGCGAGCGCCTGCCGCAGCGCCGCGGTGCTGAAGCGGCCGTCGCGCCCGAGCGCGTCCAGCCGCGTGCGCATGACCTCGATGATCGCCAGACGCAGCTCCAGCAGGTCGCGCACCGCGGTTCCCGGCGCGTCCTCGGGCGGTCGCGTCATCCGCGCCCCGACCGACCGCACGACACCGTCCGGGAACGGCTCGCCGTCGCGGCGGCGAAGCGTCTCGGCGGCCACGGCGGCAGCGGCTGCCGCCTGCAGCTCGGCCGACAGCGCCCGCTGCTCGCTGCGCGCCGGTCCGACCGCCCCCGCCGTCTGCATCCCGAGGGCACGTACCAGCCACGGGAGCGTGAGCCCCTGCAGCGACAGGCTGAACACGGCCACGAGGAAGGCGACGAAGATGAGCAGCGGCCGGTCGGCGGTGTCCTTCGGGAGCGTCTGCGCGGCGGCGAGGGTGACGACGCCCCGCATCCCCGCCCACACGATGATCGTGCCGTGCCGCCAGCCGAGCGGTGAGTCGCGATAGTAGTCGAGGTCGCGCATCATCCGCCCGAGCCGGGCGCGGAACCCGCCGAGGCGCCGCTGCAGCCGCTCGGGCGAGGCGTGGCGCAGGCCCTGCGCGGCGGGGTCGCGCAGACGCTCCTCGAAGGCGTCTGCCCGCTCCTGGGCCGCCTCCAGCCGTGCCCGCCGCCGCGGATGCGCGCGGCGGCCCTGGACCCAGATGAGGCCGGCGACGTAGACGGCGCGGACGGCCAGCGCGATCCCCAGGGCCGCCAGCGCGAGCCAGGCGCCGTGCCACAGCCCCTCGTGCTCCTGCAAGTTGGCCCGCACGATCTCCTTGAGCTCGAGCCCCATGATGAGGAACACCGCGCCCTCCAGGAGGAGCTCGATGGTGCGCCAGTTGAGGTGATCGCTCATCCGCTGCTCGGGCGTGAGCCGGCGCGCGGCTCCCTGGCCGGTGACGATGCCCGCCACGACGGCGGCCACGAGGCCGGAGCCGCCGAGCTCCTCGGTGGGGAGGTAGGCGAGGAAGGGCACCGTGAAGCTCAGGGCGGTGTTGGCGGCGGAGTGGCTCACCCACTCGCGCACGCGGAGGTTCACCCACCCGATGACCGCCCCGACCACGACGGCCACTCCGACGCCCCACGCGAACGCCACGACCGTGTCGCCGAACGCGAACCCCCCGGCGATCGCGGCGATCGCGGTGCGCAGCAGCACGAGCGCGGTCGCGTCGTTGAGGAGGCTTTCGCCCTCCAGGAGCGTCACGACGCGCGGCGAGATGCCCACGCGCTTGGCGATCGAGGTCGCCACCGCATCCGTGGGGCTCAGCAGGGCCCCCAGAGCGATGCCCATCGCGATGCCGAGGCCCGGGATCACCCACGCGAAGAAGAACCCGAGCACCACCGAGGAGAGCACCACGAGCAGCACCGACAGGCCCGCGATGGGGCCGAAGTCGCGCCGGAACTCCACCGCGGGCAGCTGCACGGCCGCCGAGTAGAGCAGGGGCGGGAGGACCCCGACGAGGATCCACTCCGGATCGGCCTCCCAGGCCGGGACGAACGGGAGCAGGCTCACCCCCAGCCCGATCGCCATGAGGACGAGGGGCCCGGCGATGTTCACGCGCGGGGCGAGCGCGGTGGCGAGGGCGATCACCACGGCGGCGATGAGCACGACGACGAGTTGGTCGGTCACCTTCGTAGGGTAGCGGCGGGAGCCCGCCGCCATGATGGAGCACGACACGGCGCGAGGGCAAGCCCTCGGATGGCGCGCACCCGGCGGATACCGTGAGGGGGTGACCTTCAACGACGATGCCCGCGTGGGCGGCAACCGCGCGCGCCGACGTGGCCGCGGCGCCGCCATCGCGGGTGGCGGCGTAGCCGGAGTCGGCGTGATCGTGGTGCTGCTGCTGAACCTGTTCACCGGCGGCGACTTCTCCGGACTGCTCGGTGGCGGCGGCGGGCAGCAGCCGCAGGACGAGGGCACGGCGATCGCCGACTGCCAGACCGGGCAGGACGCGAACGAGAACGACGATTGCCGCCTCGCGGCCGGTTCCCTCGCCCTCGACGAGTTCTGGGCGGGCGAGGTCGAGGGCTACCGCGCACCGCAGCTGGTCATCGTGGACGGATCCACCCCCTCGGCGTGCGGCACCGCCTCCAACGCGACCGGCCCCTTCTACTGCCCGCCTGAGGAGACGGTCTACGTCGACCCGACGTTCTTCGCCCTCCTGCGCGAGCGCTTCGACGCCTCCGCCGGCGAGCTCGCGCAGCTGTACGTGCTCGCCCACGAGTACGGTCACCATGTGCAGTACATCACCGGCATCTTCGAGGCCTATCCCGCCAACGGCTCCGGCCCCGACAGCAACAGCGTCCGCACCGAGCTGCAGGCCGACTGCTACGCCGGGGCATGGGTGCGGGGCATGACGCAGGCCGACGACGAGACCGGCACCCCCTACCTGCAGGCGACCACGCCGGAGCAGATCCGGGACGCCCTGGATGCCGCGGCGAGCGTCGGCGACGACCACATCCAGCAGGAGTCCGGCGGCGTGGTCAACCCCGACACCTGGACCCACGGCTCCAGCGAGCAGCGCCAGCGGTGGTTCGACGCGGGCTACGACAGCGGGCCGGGGGCGTGCGACACGTTCGCGGTCGACGGCGCGGCGCTGTGAGCGGGATCGAGCGGCTCGACGGCATCCTCTACCCGCCGATCGAGCCGTACGACACCGGGGTCCTGTTCGCCGGAGACGGCCAGCGCCTCTCCTACGAGCAGAGTGGCAACCCCGCGGGCAAGCCCGTGATCTACCTCCACGGCGGACCCGGCGGTGGAACGAGCCCGTGGCAGCGCCGCTTCTTCGACCCCGCCGTGTATCGCATCATCCTCATGGACCAGCGCGGATGCGGCCGCTCCACGCCGCACGCGAGCGACCCGGCCGCCGACCTCCGCCACAACACCACGTGGCACCTCGTCGCCGACCTGGAGCTGCTGCGCAAGAACCTGGGCATCGCGCGGTGGCAGGTCTTCGGCGGATCGTGGGGGAGCACCCTCGCCCTCGCCTACGCGCAGGCCCACCCCACCGTCGTGAGCGAGCTCGTCCTGCGCGGGATCTTCACGCTGCGCCGCCATGAGCTCGAGTGGTTCTACGAGGGCGGCGCCTCGGCGCTGTTCCCCGACCTGTGGGAGGAGTACCTGGCCCCCATCCCGGTGCTGGAGCGCTCCCGCCTCATCGAGGCGTATCACCGGCGCTTGAACGACCCCGATCCGGCAGTCCACGGCCCGGCGGCGCGGGCCTGGACCCGCTGGGAGGCGGGGACCATCACGCTCGAGCCCGACGCGCAGCTGCTCGCCGAGATGAGCGAGCCCGCGCATGCCGTCGCCTTCGCCCGCATCGAGAACCACTACTTCGTCCACGGCGGCTGGCTCCGGGAGGGGCAGCTGATCGAGGAGGCGCCGCGGCTGCGGGGCATCCCGACGGTGATCGTGCAGGGGCGTTACGACGTCTGCACCCCGATCATGACGGCGTGGGATCTGCACCGCGCGCTTCCCGAGGCGGAGTTCGTGGTCGTCCCCGACGCCGGGCACTCCGCGACCGAACCGGGGATCGCGCGGGCCCTCCGCGCGGCAGCCGACCGGTTCGGCGGCTGAGCCGGCCGCTCAGCGGCGCGCCGAGGCGCGGAGGAGATCGGCGGCGACCTCTCCCACGACGATCGCGGGCGCGTTGGTGTGGCCGCGGATGACCGTGGGCATCACCGAGGCATCGGCCACCCGGAGCCCCCGCACGCCGCGGACGCGGAGCTCGGCGTCCACGACCGAGGCGTCGTCGGTGCCCATCCGCGCGGTGCCGACGGGGTGGTAGAGCGTGTGGGAGTACCGCCGCAGCGACACCTCCCCGCGCTCGGCGGCGCTCAGGCGCTCGCCGCCCTCGGGCTGGATCCATCCGCCGGTCGTGACGGCCCCGAGGGCCTCGGTCGCGAGAAGGCGCTCGCACTCCGCCAGTCCCGCCCGGAGGGTCTCAGCGTCGAGCGGGTCGCGCAGGTAGGCGGGGTCGATGAGCGGATGCCGGCGCGGATCGCTGGAGGCGAGGCGGATGGTGCCGCGGCTGCGCGGCCGCAGCAAAATCGCCCCGACCGTGAGTCCTTCCGCGGGCAGCGGGACGAGACCCTCCCCGACGTACGGCGCGGCCGCGAAGATGATCTCGATGTCGGGGAGGCCGGCGGGCACCCCCGCCGCATCCGCCAACGGCGTGCGGATGAACCCGTAGGCCTCCGCGACGTTGGAGGAGAGCATCCCCCGGCGCGCCGAGAGGTAGCGCGCCAGCTGCGCCGAGGTCTCCGCGCCGAACAGCGTCCCGCCGTGGGCGGCCGGGGCGAGGCCGGCGACGAGATGGTCCTGGAGGTTCTCGCCCACGCCCGGACTCTCCACGCGCATCCGGACGCCCGCCTCGGCGAGGGCATCGGCGGGCCCGATGCCGGAGAGCAGCAGCAGCTGCGGCGTGTTGATGGCGCCGCCGCAGAGGACGACCTCGCGCCGAGCGAGCACGCGCGTGCGGTGCCCGGCGAGCTCCACGTCCACGCCGCTCGCCCGCGGCGCTTCGCCGGCGCGGCCCTCGGCGAACGTGATCCGCCGGACGAAGGCCGAGGTGAGCACGCGGAGGTTCCGCCGGCGGCGTGCGGGCCGCAGATACGCGTCGGCCGTGGACGCGCGGGCGCCGCGGTGCTGCGTCACCATCGTCTGCGAGAACCCCTGACCGGTGGGGAGGTTCGCCGCCGTCACCGGATGGCCGAGCTCGCGGGCGGCGGCCAGGAAGGCGGCGGTGTGGGGGCGCGGGTCGCGCTGGCGCTCGACGGACTGGGCGCCCGTGGTGCCCTGCGTGGGGTGGGCGGCGTCCTGCGTCCGCTCCACGCGCCGGAAGTAGGGCACCAGCGCGTCCCACGACCACCGCTCGCCGGCGCTGTCCGCCCATTCGTCGTAGTCGGCGGCGAAACCGCGCACCCACATCATCGCGTTCAGCGACGACGACCCGCCCAGCGTCCGCCCGCGCGGCCAGTAGACCGTGCGCCCCTCCAGCTCGGGCTGCGGCACCGTGTCGTAGCCCCAGTCGTAGGGTCCGCGGAACAGCGTCGAGAACGCCGCCGGCACGTGCAGCGCGAGCGCGCGGTCGGGGCCGCCGGCCTCCAGCAGGAGCACGGAGACCCCCGGATCCTCGCTCATCCGCGCGGCCAGCGCCGCGCCCGCCGATCCTGCCCCGACCACGACGTAGTCGGCGACGAGGGCGCGGCTCACGCGCCGAACGACTTCGCGAGCGTCACCGCGAGGCGGGCGAGATTGCGGTCGATCTGGAAGCGGGTGAGCCCCTCGCTGACCGCGGCACCGGTGCGCGCCGTGACGAACCACGGCGGCTTCGGCAGCACCGTGAAGCGCCCGCGTCGGCCCGCGCCGCGGGGGAAGGGCCGGAAGGGGCCGCGCAGCACGGAGCGCTCGACGCCGTCGATGAGCCGGGCGTTGTGCACCACGCCGATGCCGCTGCCGACGTCCTGCAGGGTGCCGCCGGGGAAGGCGCCCCACGTCAGGGTCGGCACCGTGAAGGCCACGCCCGTCCACGCGTTGATGGCGATGCCGCCGTAGCGGAGATGGGCGATCGCCCTCTCGAAGCCGTCGCCGAGTGCCGCCTCCGCATCCGGATCGATGAGCACGTTGGCGCCGAGCGAACCGGTCAGGCGCTCGTTGGCGTGGGCGACGGCGGCGTCGAGGAAGGCCTGACCGGTCCCGGGAAGGGTGAGCACCCCCAGCACGGGCGCGAAGTATTCGCGGGTCTCGACGGCGTCGGCGGCGGCGTCGCGGTCGACCTCCACCAGCGCGCGGGTGCCGTCGTCGCCGAGCCACGCGGCCGCCGGGTACGCCGCCCGCGCGGCCGCCAGGGCATCGTCTGATCGCGGGTACCACACCGGGCGTGCGGGAGCGGCGGCATACGCGGTGCGCAGCGCCGCCAGGAACGCGCCGCGCTGCGGCCAGTCGGCGCTGAGGATGACGACCTGCCCGGCGATGCAGTTGTGTCCGCTGTTCTGCAGCCGCATGGTGGCGATGTGCTCCGCCTGGAAGCGCAGGTCGGCGTCGGTCCAGGCGCCCGGGACGACGATGACGGGGGCGACGCCGCCGAGCTCCGCGGTGATGGGCACGCGCAGCGCAGGCTCGTCGTCCGCGCGCCGGCGCTCCGCATCCGCACCGGTGCCCCAGACGATCGCGTCGAACGTGGCCGCCGAGCCGGTGATGTGCACGTGCGAGAACGCCGGATGCTGCGTCAGATAGGCCCCGACGTCACCGCCGCCGCGCACGATCCGCAGGAACCCCGGCTCGAGAAGGGGCGCCAGGGCCCGTTCGAGCACGGGCACGAGGTCGTCCTGTGTGGGGTTGACCTTCAGCAGCGAGACGCGATTGGACGCGAGCAGCTCGTAGAGGACGTCCAGCACCGGGATCGAGGTGATGTTGCCGGCGCCGAGCACGAGTCCGACGCCGCCCGATGCCGTCGGCGTGCGCTGGGCGAGACCCGCCGCGGCGATCGCCTCGCTCCGGGACACCCCGGGGCGCAGCCAGACCTCGCCGGTGAAGCCCGACAGGATGAGGCGGTCGAGCGCGGCGGCGGGGAAGACGTGGGCGCGGAGACGCCCGCCGGGCGCCTCGTCGATCTTCACGCCGTCGAGCGGGCTTCCGCCGTCGGCGAGGCGCCGGAGCGTGTCGCGGGCGGCGGCGAGGGCCGACATGCTCGCCCAGGGGCCGGTGAGCCATTCCTCTCCCGCGAGGGGCGAGTCCGCCGCGAGGTCCTTCGAGGCGGCGGCCACCCGTGCCCACTCCGGCGCGACGGCGCCGATCGTCTCGGCGAGACGCTCGAGGAGCCGCGCGCGCTGGTCGAGCGTCAGCGTCGACCACACCCGCGAGCCGGTGCGCAGCTCTGCCACGGCGGCGTCGATCGCCGCGCGCTCGGCGTCGGCGAGGGCCGGTGCGGGCACGTCGGTCGTCATGGCGCTCTCCTTCGGGCGGGGCTCCAGCTTAGGACTCGGCGCTCAGCGCGGCCGAGACCGCGCGCAGGCCCGTGAGCGTCTCGCCGAACCCGGTGGACAGCGGCGACAGGCCGATGCGCAGGCCCCCCGGGTCGCGGTAGTCGGGTAGGACGTCTTCGCGCCACAGCCGCGCCACGACCCGCCGCATCGCCGGATGCGACAGCGTCACGTGACCGCCGCGCCGTGCCGGATCACGCGGTGAGGCCACGCGCACGCCGCGGGGGCCGAGGAGCGCGTCGGCGACGCGCACCGCGAACTCGGTCAGCGCCACCGACTTCGCCCGGATGCGGGCGATGCCGGCCCGCTCGATGGTGTCGAGCATGTCGGGCAGCGGCAGCATCCCCAGAATCGGCGGCGTGCCGGAGACGAATCGCGCGATGCCGTCGGCCGGCCGGTACTCCGGCCCCATCGCGAAGACGTCGGCGGCGCCCATCCAGCCCGGCACCGGCGATCGCAGCCGCCCCTGGTGCCGCGCGGCGACGTACGCGAACGCGGGCGATCCCGGGCCGGCGTTGAGGTACTTGTAGGTGCAGCCGACCGCGAGGTCGACCTCCCACGCGTCCAGCTGCACCGGCACGACCCCGGCGGAGTGGCAGAGGTCCCACACGACGAGCGCGCCGGCCTCGTGGCTGCGCGCCGTGAGCGCCGCGGCATCGGCGAGGTAGCCCGACCGGTAAGCGACGTGGCTGAGCACGACGACCGCCGTCGCGGGGCCCAGCACCGCCGACAGCGCCGCCTCGTCGACCCCGCCGGCGGGGTCGACCTCGATCCACCGCACGCGGCCGCCGCGTTCGGCGGCGATCCCCTCGACGATGTAGCGGTCGGTGGGGAAGTTGTCGCGATCGACCACGATCTCCACGCGCCGGGGGTCGGCGGCGATCTGCGCGTCGAAGGCCGCGCGGACGAGCTTGTACAGCAGCACCGTCGTCGCGTCAGCGACGACGGTCTGTCCCGGCGCCGCGCCCAATGCCACGGCGCCGAGGCGGTCGCCGATCTCGAACGGCAGCCGCATCCAGCGCTCGTCCCAGCCGCGGATGAGGCGATCGCCCCACTCGCCGGCGACGAACGCGGCCAGCCGCTCGGCGGTGACGCGCAGCGGACGCCCGAGCGAGTTGCCGTCGAAGTAGACCAGCGGCCGCTCCGCACCGACGAACGCGGCGCGCGCCGGCGCGAGCGGGTCGGCGGCGTCCCGCTCCGCGGCCTCATCGTCGAAGCCGTCGGAGACGCTCACCACGGCCTCAGATGAGCGAGAGCTCGCGCAGCTTGCCCTCGACGTCGGCGTTGGAGGGCTCGACGTGGTGGGACGAGTCGGGGTAGACGACCACGGGGATGTTCGTGCGGCCGGAGATCTCGCGGGCGACGTCGGCGGCGGCCGGGTCGGCCTCCAGGTCGACGTAGTCGTAGGCGACGCCGAGCTCGTCCAGCTGGGCCTTGGTGCGGCGGCAGTCGCGGCACCAGTCGGCGCCGAACATCTTCACGGGAGCGGTCATCCCTCCAGCCTACGGCTGCCGCGCGGACGGAAGGCCGCTCAGGCGGCGAGCTCGTCGGCCGGCACCGCCGCCGCCGCGGCGGCCTCCTCGCGGCGCCGCTGCGGGGCGTAGACGACGAGGGCGTGGAAGACGAAACGGACCACGAACGCGGCGAGGAGGGTGAGACCGGCCGCCACGACGCTCGGGATGTGCGTGAACTCGACGATCACGGCGAGCACCGGGATGCGGATGAGCGCCTCGAGGCCGTTGAAGGCGAAGGACTTGAGGAACCGGTGGCGCATCCTCCCGGAGTCGGCCCGCATGTCGGCGAACACGAGGTACTCCAGGAGGAGGAAGTTGCCGATGATCGTGACGACGCTCGCGATGACGGCGGCCACGACGTACTCCATGCCGGCGCTGACCAGCGCCCACATGATCGCGAGGTTGGCGAGCGCCCCGAAGCCGCCGACGAGGGCGAACGCCGACATGCGGCCGAAGCGCAGCATGGTCAGCTGCGTGAGGAACCTCACGCCCTGCGTGAACGAGGCCTTCGACCGGCCGGCGTACCGCTCGGCGAAGTCGAACGGCACCTCCGCCAGGCGCAGCTGCCGCCGGGCGAGGATCTCCAGCAGGATCTTGAACCCGCGGGGGCGCAGGCTCTCGAGGTCGACGCGGCGGCGGTCGAGGAGGAAGAACCCGGTCATCGGGTCGGAGCAGCCGTGCAGCTTGCGCGGGAACATCGCCTTGGTCAGCAGGGTCGACAGCCGCGAGACGGTGGTGCGCAGCGCCGTCGTGAGCCCGGAGGAGGTCCCGCCGCTCATGTAGCGCGAGGCGACGACCACGTCGACGTCGCCGCGGTCTGCCCGATCGATGAGGTCGGGGACCACCTCGGGCGGATGCTGCAGGTCGCCGTCCATGACCACGCAGCGGTCGGACCGCGCGGCCCGGATGCCGGCGATGACCGCGCCGCCGAGGCCTCCCGCGGCGACGTCCCGGTGCAGCATCCGCACCGGGACATCGCTGTCGGCCGCGGCCGCGGCGATGATGTCGGGGGTGTCGTCGGTGGAGTCGTCGACGAAGACGACCTCGTAGGACACGTCCGCCAGGGTCGCGCGCAGACGGCGCAGCAGCTCCCGCACGTTCGGGCCTTCGTTGAAGGTGGGAACGACGACGGAGAGGTCCATGGGTGCTCGCGATCCGGAGGGGCTGGGCGCTCTCAGCCTAATGTCGCGACCCTGAGGGCGGCCCGCCGATCGGCACAGTGCTCGGTGGGAGTTCACACCCCGTTCACCGGCTCAGCCGATCAGGCGGACGAGCGCGTCGACCCCCATGCCGTAATTGATCCGGATGCAGGGGAGGGCGAGCTTGTCGGTGCCGATGCGGACGTAGCCCTGCTCGATCGTGCGGGCCAGGTCGAACCCCGCCTGGGCGACGCCCTGCTTCGAGCGGTCGTCGTGATGCCCGAACGGGTAGGCGACGACCTCCTTCGCGCCGAGGATCTGCGCCGACTGCTCGAGGTCTGCGGCGATCGCCTCGGCCGAGTCGTTCACCATCCGTCCCTGGCCGTTCGCGCCCGCCCGGTGCATGTCGTGGGTGTGCGAGCGCTGGAGCACGAACGGGTTCGGGGTGGGCTCCGTGCGCGCGGAAGTGATGACGAACGAGGTGGTCAGCAGCTGCCGGGCGTG
This sequence comes from uncultured Microbacterium sp., assembly GCA_964496445.1. GTDB lineage: Bacteria > Actinomycetota > Actinomycetes > Actinomycetales > Microbacteriaceae > Microbacterium. Next base: position 4,480 of record CAZBZR010000008.1, on the reverse strand, counting down.
CACGACGGGGGCGGCGAGTTCCAGCCACGTGGAGTCGGCGTCGTCGTCGGTGATGATCACCGAGTGCTTCGGCAGGAACAGCGCGCCGTCGATGAACGCGCTCAGCTCGTCCCACGTCGGCAGGTAGAACCCCGACTCCTGGATATAGGCCATCTGCGCGTCGAAGTCGCCGATGTAGGCGTAGTTGCCGCGGAGCCACCCCGACTCGCCCTCCGGCTTCGTCGTGAACTGGTGGTACATCAGGATCGGGATGCCGGCGTTCTCCGCCGCGTTGGCCTCGGGGGTCGTCCACGCGCCGTGGAGGGTGATCTGCCGCTGCGTGCAGGCGACGAGGTCGGCGCCGTTGACGCGTGCCGGGATCGCCAGGGCGGCCGCATCCGCGGGCGAGGCGTACCAGCCGGCGAACACCCGGCCGTCCTGACGGGGAAGGGGGAGCCCCGCATAGCGGGCGCCCTGCGTCTGCAGCTGCGGCGGGAGGTCCACGCCGTCCCCCGCGAAGCTCACCGCACACGCCTGCGGGTCGGTCGTGGTGGACAGCAGCGCCTCGGCGGGCGTGGGCGGCGTCGGCGTGGGGGTCGGGGTGGGCGTGGTCGTCGCGGTGGGCGCCGGGGCGGCGGCGGACGGCGCAGGACGGGTGAGCGCGAAGGTCACCACGCCCCCGGCGAGGACCGCCGCGACGGCGACGGCGATCACCGCGGCCGTCGTGCGACGCCGGCGCTGCGCGGCGGATGTGCGCGCGGCCGTGCGCGCGCCCGGATCGGCGGCCATGTATCCCCCCACGCCGGGTGCGCCCCCCGCATCCGGCAGGGGAAGCATAGTCCGCCGATCGCGCACCGCCCGGTCGTGCCGCGCGCGGCGGCGCATCCTCCTCCCCTAGGGTGTGCGGCAGTGACCGAAGGGGGAGGCCATGACGGCGACGGTGGCGGAGACGGGGGCGGGTCGTCGCGAGCGGGCGGCGCGGTGGTGGTTCGGCGGGATCGCGGTCGTCGTCGCGACCGCCCTCGTCATCCAGATCGTGCTCATCCTGGTGGGCGGGCAGGACGCCAACTCGGGATCGAACGCCACCGGCCCGGTGGGCACGCGTCTGGTGCGCCTCTTCAGCTTCTTCACCGTCCAGAGCAACCTGTTCGTCCTCGGCACCTCGATCGCGCTCGTGCTCGCCATCCGGCGCGACGGACGGCTGTGGCGCGTGCTGCGGCTGGATGCGCTGCTGGGCATCATCATCACCGGCCTGGTGTACGAGACGATCCTCGCGCCGCTCGTGCACCTCGAGGGCTGGGCGCTGGTGGCCACGATCGGGTTCCACTACATCTCGCCGTGGGCGACCCTCATCGGATGGCTCATCTTCGGGCCGCGTCCGCGCATGACGTGGATGACCCTGCCGCTGGCGTTCATCTGGCCGGTGCTGTGGCTGGTGTACACGTTCGTCCACGGCGCGGTGACGGGCTGGTATCCGTACCCGTTCCTCGACGTCACCGAGATCGGGTTCGCCGACTCCCTCCGCAACTCGCTCGTGGTGCTCGCCATCGGCGTCGTCATCGCGGTGATCCTGGTGCTCCTGGACCGCCGGCTGCCGGCACTGGTGCACGACCGCGGTCGCCTATCCGACCGAAACTCTTGAGATAACGATCGTTTCTCGATAGATTCACACCGTTCCTCGGAAGGGTGTGAACGCATGGGCAGAACCACCATCACCATCCTGCGCGTCATCGTCGCGCTGTCTCTCGCGGGCTCGCTGGTCGTCCAGCTCGTGATCGTGCCGCTCCTCTGGCTCGATCTGGCAGGCACCGCGACGCCCGCTCGCATCGGAGTGGTCGTCCTCGCCGTCCTCGGCGTCCTGACGATGCAGGTCTTCGCGGTGTGCGTGTGGCGCCTCCTCACCCTGGTGCGGCGGGGTGCGGTCTTCTCGGAGGCGGCGTTCCGCGACGTCGACGTCATCATCGGCGCCGTCGCCGCCGCTTCCGCTGTCGCCCTCGGCTTCGCGGTGCTGCTGCGGGCCGGCCAGGCTGCTCCCGGGGTGGTCGGGCTGGTGTGCGGTGCGGCGCTGGTCTTGGCGGGAATGGCCCTGCTCGTCGTGGTGATGCGGGCGCTCCTGCGTCAGGCGATCGCGCGGGAGACGGAGGTCCGGCAGCTCCGGTCGGAATGGGATGAGGTCATCTGATGCCGATCGTCGTCGACATCGACGTCATGCTCGCCCGCCGCAAGATGAGCGTGGGCGCGCTCGCCGAGCGGGTGGGCATCACCCCCGCCAATCTCGCGGTGCTCAAGAACGGGCGCGCGAAGGCCGTGCGCCTCACGACGCTCGATGCGCTCTGCGTCGCGCTGGACTGTCAGCCCGGCGACCTCCTCCGCTGGGAGCCCGCCCCCTCCGCCGCCCCCGCCCCCTCCGACTCCGCCCCCTCCGCCGGCCCCGCCTCCTCCGCCTGACCGCGAAAGTGCACCGTCTCGCCGAGCCGGCACCGAATCCTGTGCACTCTCGGCGAGACGACGCACTCTCGGTGGGCGGAGGGCGCGGGGGGTTAGGCGGGGCGGCGAACCGCGTAGGCCGGGTTCACGCGGGGCACGACGTCCGATCCGTCGACCACGGCTCCGGATTCGGTGACGAAGGCCAGGCGCACCGCCTCGCCGCCTGACGTCTCGTAGCGCACGCTGGGGCCGTCCGGCAGAGGCCGGTGCGCATCGCCCCACGCGGCGAGCGAGGCCAGCACCGTGATCGCGTCGTGCCCCGCGGCTGTGAGCACGTACTCCTCGCCGGCACTACAACCCGCTCGGTTCCGTCCACGGAGGCATCCTCTCCACCCTCGCCGACACCGCCCTAGGATGCGCCGTGCACACCCGGCTCCCGGCGGGCACGGTCTACACGTCCCTGGACCTGGTGATGAAGTTCACGCGGCCGGCCACGCTCGACAGCGGCACCCTGCGGTGCGAGGGGCGACTGGTGAGCTTCGGTCGCCGGGTGGCCACCGCGGAGGCGCGTATCACCGACGCGGCCGGTCGCCTCATCGCCGCCGCCGTGTCATCGCTGCTCCTGCTGACCGCGGCGCAGGAGTAGCATCCGCGGCATCCGGAGCGATCGGCGCGCCGGCCGCCCGCAGGGAGAGACCATGACCTCGCCGCACCTCACCGAGAACCACCGCAACACGCTGTACCACCTCGAGCGTCACCCCACCTCTCACAACCTCGAGTGGCACGACGTGCGCTCGCTCCTGGAGGAGGTCGGCGAGGTCACCGATCAGCACGACGGGAAGGTGAAGGTGTCGGTGGGCGATCAGACGGTGTCGATCACCCCGCCGCGTCATAAGGACATCGACGAGGACACGGTGCTCGAACTGCGCCGGATGCTGCGGGCGGCGGGCTACTCCACCGACGAGAAGTGATCCCGCAGCCCGGGTGACGGAGGCCGTCTTCGCGCCCTCCGGATGACCCGCATCCGCCTCGGGGATGATGCGTCCACCGCGCCGCCCGCGGCACGGTGGGGAGGTGCTGTTCGGTGAGGTGCCGGTGATGCCGGTCGTGGTTCCCCTGGGCGTGGCGGTGTTCGGTCTGCTGCTGTGGCGGCTCGGCGTGCGGCGGGCGCTGTCGCTCCCGCGCGCTGCGGTGGCGGCGGTCGTCGCGGTGTACGCGGCCGGGGTGGTCGGCAACACGCTCTTCCCGACAGTCGTCGCGGATTCGCTCGTCGACGATCGGGCGCTGCCTGGATGGGCTGTCACCATGATGAGGATTGGCTCGTGATGCGAGTGGAATACGACAAGGTTGGCTTCGTCAAGCAGCTCCCGAGGCCTATCAGCACGCCGCGACGCGAGCGAGCATCTATCTGGACATGCCGCGCTCCGACGAGCCGTGGATCGCGCCGGTCGCGTTGATCCCGAGTCAGAAACTGGAATCTCGTCCGAGCTGCGACGGAAGCTCAGTTCGATGCAGAACTCCATCGCGACCAATTCACGCTCTACGTTCTCGAAGACGGCACGCCGCTCGAAAGCCTTCAATGATCGGGAACTGATGAGGAGGGAGGGATGAGCCGGATCTCAATAGCTCCCATTGGAACGCTTGACTACGAACGCGCTATCGATTGAGGTCGGCGCAAGCCGATCTGGCCAGGAAGGGGGTCATTGTGGAGACGGCTATGGATGTCGTTCGACGTGCGCAGCGGGGCGAGATCGACCATGACGAGCTGGTTCGGATACTCACGGCATGGTCCTATGAGCCGCAATATCGGATCGTTGGGCTTGCTGACGACTGGGAGTTCGTCGACAACAGCTTCGACGCTGTGAGGTTCGCGTATGCGTCGGACCTACTGACGGACGAGGACTACGCCGCCATCGTCGCCGCGGCGGCGGATCCCTCCTGACGTGAATTCGTGGGCCTTCGTTCGCCCGGACCGCTCTCGAGGTTGAGATTGCCGGAGTAATGCTGAAGGTTTCGCCCGTGCCCGTGCCCGTGCCCGTGCCCGTGCCCGTGCCCGTGCCCGTGCCCGTGCCCG
>CAZBZR010000007.1:62928-73471 GCA_964496445.1 uncultured Microbacterium sp. | reverse complement strand
GACTCCCAGTTGGCCTTCTGGTTGATGATCGTGTCAATCGCAATGGCCGTCTTGCCGGTCTGGCGGTCGCCGATGATCAGCTGACGCTGACCGCTGCCGACGGGGGTCATGGCAGCGATGGCCTTGATGCCGGTCTGGAGCGGCTCGTGGACGGACTTGCGCTGCATGACGCCGGGCGCCTGCAGCTCGAGGGCGCGGCGCCCCTCGGAGGCGATGTCGCCGAGGCCGTCGATGGGGTTGCCGAGCGGGTCGACCACGCGACCGAGGTAGCCGTCGCCCACGGGCACCGAGAGCACCTCGCCGGTACGGGTGACCTCCTGGCCCTCCTCGATGCCGGCGAAGTCGCCGAGCACGACGACGCCGATCTCGTTCTCGTCGAGGTTCTGCGCGAGACCGAGCGTGCCATCGGCGAAGCGCACGAGCTCGTTCGCCATGACGCCCGGCAGGCCCTCGACGTGCGCGATGCCGTCGGCGGCGTCGACGACGGTGCCGACCTCGGATGCAGCAGCACCGGTGGGCTCGTACGCGGCGACGAAGTCCTTCAGCGCGTCACGGATGACGTCGGGGCTGATGGTGATATCTGCCATTGTCGTTCCTTCGTATCTGGGGGCCTCGCCCCCGGTCTGCGTCCTCGCGGACGACAAGCCTTTTCGGTTAGCCCGCCAGGCGCTGGCGGAGATCGGCCAGGCGGGTGGAGATGCTCGCGTCGATCACGTCGTCGGCGATCTGCACGCGCAGGCCACCGACCACAGCGGGGTCGATCACGATGTTCAGCGAGACGTCGGAGCCGTAGCGCTCGGACAGCGCGGCGGCCAGGCGGGTGCGCTGCGCGTCGCCCAGCGGGACGGCCGAGACCACGGTGGCGACCGTGCGACCGCGCTGGTCGGCGACGAGGCGCATCGCGCGGTTCAGCAGCGCGCGCACGCGCCGCTCCCGCGGCTGCTGCACGAGCGAGGAGACGATCAGCGTCGTGGCGGCGCTCGCGCGCTCGCCCAGCAGCCTCGTCACCAGCGCGCCCTTGGCCGCGGCGTCGCCCAGGCGGCTGCCCAGCGCGAGCTCGAGCTCAGGGTTCTGTGCGACCGTCCGCGAGAACGCGAAGAGCTCGGCTTCGACATCGTCTCCGCCGCCGGCGGCCGCGGCGGCGCGCACCGCGAGCTCCTCGATGCCGTCCAGCAGGTCGGTGGCGCTGGACCAGCGCTGCTCGACCGCCGTGCTCAGCAGCGACACCGTCAGCGGGCTCAACGCCGCGCCGAAGACATCCGCGACCACCTTGCGACGTGCGGCGGGCTCGGCGGCCGAACCGGCGAGGGCGCCGGCCAGCTGCGGAGAGCCCGCGACGGCGCGCCCCGCGGCGAACAGCTCACCGGCGACGGCGAGGTCGACGCCCTGCGCCGCCGTCAGCGCCGCGGTGGTCGCCTGCAGCGCCTGCGTGGTCGCGCTGCCCATTACTGGGCCGCCTTCTCGGATGCTTCGAGGTCGGCGAGGAAGCGGTCCACGACGGCCTGCGCCTTGGCGTCGTCGGAGAGGGTCTCCCCGATGACGTTGCCGGCGAGGTCGAGGGCGAGCGTGCCCACTTCGCCGCGCAGGGACACCAGCGCCGACTGGCGCTCGGCCTCGATCTGCGTGTGCGCGGTCGCGGTCAGCCGCGCAGCCTCGGCGGCGGCGGCCTCCTTGGCCTCGGCGACGATCTTCTTGCCGTCCTCGCGGGCGGCCTCCCGGATCTCGCCGGCCTCCTTGCGCGCCTCGGCCAGCTGCGCGGTGTACTCCTCGAGCGCGGCTTCGGCCTGACGCTGCGCCTCGTCCGCCTTGGCGATGTTGCCTTCGATCGCCGCACCGCGCTCGTCGAGCAGCTTCTGCATGCGCGGCAGGATGACGCGCCAGAACACGAAGAGGATGATGACGAAGCAGACCGCCGACCAGATGATGTCGTACCAGGCCGGGATCAGCGGGCTGGGCGCCGCCTCTTCGCCCGCGGGCTCCGCGGCGAGCGTGACAAGAGCGTTCAGCATCCTGTCTCCTTACGTCGAGGGTGCGGGATCAGAAGCCGCAGCTGAAGCCGGTCGCGATACCGATGAAGGCCAGGGCCTCGGTGAACGCGATACCGATGAACATCAGGACCTGCAGGCGGCCGGCGAGCTCGGGCTGGCGAGCGACGCCCTCGATCGTCTTGCCGACGACGATGCCCACGCCGATGGCCGGGCCGATGGCCGCGAGGCCGTAGCCCACGGTCGCGATCGAACCGGAGACCTGGGCGAGAACCGTAGTTGCGTCCACGGGGTTTTTCCTTTCAGTTGGGTGGCTCGGCGTGCGCCGGGCCGCTCAGTGCTCTTCCGCGACCGCGAGCTGGATGTAGACCGCGGTGAGGATCGTGAAGACGTAGGCCTGGAGGAAGGCCACCAGGATTTCGAACAGGGTGAACGCGAAGCCGAAGGCGAGCGTTCCGGCGCCCAGCGCCGACCACCAGCCGCCGAGTCCGACGATGAAGAACTGGGTGGCCGCGAAGAACAGCACCAGCATGAGGTGCCCGACGATCATGTTCATCAGCAGACGCAGGGTGAGCGTCACCGGGCGGATGATGAAGGTCGAGAGGAACTCGAGCGGGATGATGATGATGTACAGCGGCCACGGCACGCCCGAGGGCATCAGCGAGTTCTTGAAGAACTTCCCGGGGCTCTTGCGCACACCCGCGTAGATGAAGGTCACGTAGGACACGAGCGCGAGCAGCAGCGGGACGGCGATGACGCTCGTGCCGGCGATGTTCAGGAACGGGATGACACCCGTGATGTTCATGAACAGCACCATGAAGAAGATCGTGGTGAGGATCGGCAGGAAGCGGTTGCCGTCCTTGCGGCCCAGCAGGTCGTGCGCGATGTTGACGCGGACGAAGTCCAGCCCCATCTCGATGACGCTCTGGAAGCGGCCGGGGACGAGCTTCATGCGGCGGGTGCCGATGAGGAACAGCACCACGAGCACGGCCGTCGCCAGGAACTGGATCAGGTTGATGCGCGTGATCGCGAAGACGGTGCCCTCGAACAGGACGGCGTCGGGGAAGAACTCGTTGATCGACGGCGGGTGGAATTCGTCGTCGGCAGCGGACACGACATTCGCGATCAGGGTCGCAGCTTGAGTGGACAGCGCTGGCTCCAGCTTCGGGGCACCGGTAGAAACCGTTGCGACGATGGTCGGTGATCGCACCCCGAGGGCGCTCGTAGAGCGGGCGGGCGCAGATCCACCCTATCAAACCCGGGCCCGTCCGCCGACGATCCCGGGACGATATCTCGATATCGAGAGATCAATCCTGCCGATCGCCCGCGTCGGGGTCGGTCGGCAGGGTGACGTCGCTGGCGCTGGGCACCCGCATCCGCAGGAGCACCACCACGTCGACGACCAGCGAGGCCAGGACGCTGACCACGAGCGCGACGTAGAAGACGACGGGCTCGACCCACCCCTGCCCGCGCAGCACGAAGATCGCCACGATGAACAGGACGAGCTTGAGGATCCAGCCGCCCAGGACGATGCCGAAGAAGATCGGCACGTAGAGCGGGTCGCCGAACCAGCGGTTGGCGATGAGGATGCTCGCGCCCGTCACGGCCAGGAACAGGGCGCTGACCAGGACGCCGGCCAGGGCGCTGCCCAGGCCCGCCGTGCCGGCCACGGCGAATCCGACGACGGCGGCGACGACGGCCAGGGCGAGGGCGACGACCCCGCCCCAGGTCAGGGCGGTGCGCAGCACCGGGGTGCTGGAGACGGGACTGGGGCTCATGCGGGCTCCTCGACGGGGACGGGGCGCGCGCGACGGCGCGAGGGCAGGAAGGTGAGGACCAGGCAGGCGGCGGCGCCCACGACGCCGAAGGCGGCGCCGAGGAGGTAGTCGCCGGGCCACTCCTCCTGCGTGCCGATGTACATCAGCAGGAAGGAGAAGCTCACCACCGCGGTCCACGCATAGAAGATGAGCACCGCGTCGCGATCGGTGTGGCCCATGTCCAGCATCCGGTGGTGCAGGTGCTTACGGTCGGGCGAGAACGGCGATTTGCCCGCCGACATGCGGCGGATCACGGCCAGGCCGAAGTCCAGCAGCGGCAGCAGCACCACCACGATCGGCAGCAGGATCGGGATGAACGCACCCAGCAGCTGCGAGCGGCCGAGGCGCTCGGGGTCGAGCGCGGCGGGGTTGAGCACACCGGTGATCGCGATCGCCGAGGTCGCCATGAGGAGCCCCAGCATGAGCGCGCCGGAGTCTCCCATGAAGATCTTCGCCGGGTTCCAGTTCAGCGGAAGGAAGCCGATGCAGGCGCCGACGAGGACGACGGCGATGAGCGAGGCGATGTTGAAGTACGTGCTCGCGCCGGTGTCGCGCACCAGGAGGTAGGAGTACGCGAAGAACACGCCGTTGGCGATGAGGCAGACCCCGGCGACCAGGCCGTCCAGCCCGTCGATGAAGTTCACCGCGTTCATGACGACGACGATCGCGAACACCGTGAGCGTGAAGCTCATCCAGCTCGACCCGATCGTGAGGCCGCCGATGGGCAGGGAGTAGATCTGGAACTCCCCGAAGAAGGCGATGATGCCTGCGGCGAGGAACTGCGCGCCGAGCTTGATCATCCAGTCGAGGTCCCACAGGTCGTCGAGGACGCCCACCACGACGATGACGAACGTCGCGGCGAGGATCGACAGGATCGGGGCGGGGTTCGCCCACACCAGCGAGAAGAACGGGAACTGCGTCGAGAACGCGAACGCGGCGCAGACGCCGAGGAACATCGCGACGCCGCCCAGGCGCGGGGTCGGACGCGTGTGGACGTCGCGCTCGCGGATGGCGGGGTGGAGCTTGTAGCGCAGCGCCAGGCGCAGCACCAGCCACGTCAGGGCGAGCGTGACGACCGCGGTGAAGACCACCACGAGCAGATAGAGCTTCACGCGCTCCCGCCCGCGTCGGCGGCGGGCTCCTCCGTGGCGGCCGGTTCGAGCAGATCGCCGAGCACCCCGGCCAGGCGCTCGCGCGAGACGGCGCCCTCGCGCAGCACGCGCACCCGCGGCTCGGCGCCGCCGACCAGGAGCGTGGCATCCACGATCGTGGAGGCGATGCCGCTCTCGCTGGGGCCCGCGTCGAGGTAGACCGCGACGGAATCGCCCAGCATGTCGCGTGCCTGGTCGATGGACACCGCGGCCGGGAGCCCGGTGCGGTTGGCGCTGGAGACGGCGAGGGGACCGGTCTCCTCGAGCAGTTCGAGCGCGATCCGGTGCGCGGGCATCCGCACCGCCACCGTGCCGTGCGTCTCCCCCAGGTCCCACGACAGCGACGGCTGGGCGGGCAGGACGATCGTGAGTCCCCCCGGCCAGAACTCCTCGACCAGCCGCTCCACCGGCTCCGGCACCTCGGCCACGAGGGCGCGCAGCGTGCTCACGCCCGCGACCAGCACCGGCGGCGGCTGCTGGCGCCCGCGGCCCTTGGCGGCGAGGAGGGCCGCGACCGCGCGCGCGCTGAAGGCATCGGCGGCGATGCCGTACACGGTGTCGGTGGGCAGCACGGCGAGCTGTCCCCGGCCCAGGGCCTGGCGCGCGTGCCGCATGCCGGCGAGAAGTTCGGCCTCGTCACGGCAGTCGTAAACAGGTGACATGTCGCCCGACAGTCTACGGCCCGCGCCTCCGCGCTCCCCCGCCGCCTCCGCCGCCTCGGCCGCCCCGCCGCGCGGGCCGCGCGCGGCGCGCGGGCAATCGGCCGGCGCGCGGGCATTCCGGCTTCGCAAGCCCGCGCCTGGCCCGAAAGCCCGCGTCTCGCGGGCGACGCGCGCGGGCCGGGGGGGCTAGGGATGCAGCGCCGTGGTGGCGCGGTCGCGCATCGTGAGGTCGGGGTGGGTCGCCGCGGCGCGCCAGCCATCGCCGGTGAGGATGTCGCGGATGGCGGCGCCCTGCCACTCCCCGTGCTCGATGACGATCAGCGCCCCGGGGTGGCCCAGCCGCAGGCCCACGCGGCTGAGCACGCGCAGGACGTCCAGTCCGTCGGGTCCGCCATAGAGCGCGGCCGGCGGGTCGTAGTGCCGCACCTCAGGGTCGCGCGGGATCGCGTCATCCGGCACGTAGGGAGGATTGGAGACGACGACCGACACGGTGCCGTCGAGCTCGGGGAACGCGTCGGCGAGATCGATGCGGGCCAGGCGGAGGTTCTCGGCCCCGATGGCGCGCGCGTTCTCCTTGGCCCAGACGAACGCGTCCACGGACTTCTCGGCGGCGAACACCCGCGCGTGCGGCACCTCGGTCGCCAGGGCCAGCGCGATCGCGCCGCTGCCGGTGCCGAGGTCCACCGCGACGGGGGCCGGCCCGGCCGCGGCCGCCAGGGCGTCGATCGCGAGCTGGGCGACGACCTCGGTCTCCGGCCGCGGCACGAACACGCCGGGACCGACGGCGAGCTCGAGGTGGCGGAAGGGCGCCCGTCCGGTGAGGTGCTGCAGCGGCACGCGGGCGCTGCGTCGGGCGACGAGGTCCTCGAACGCGGCCGCGGTCGCCGCATCCGCGAGGTCGCCGCGGATGAGAGCCGCCTGCAGTTCTCCCCGGCCCGATCCCCGCACGTGCGCGGCGAGGAGCTCGGCGTCGACGACGGGGTCGGTGACGCCGGCCGCGGCGAGGCGTCCGGCGGCGGCGCGGACGAGTGCGGCGAGGGTGGGTTCGGCGGTGTCGGGCATCGGTCCTCCAGCCTACGGTCGCCGTCGTCATACGGCCTCCCCCGCCCGACGCGCTCGGTAGGCTGGGCCGGTACTCGTTTCGACGACGAAAGGCCCGCCATGCCCGGCATCCACTCCGACATCACGACCGCCTACGGTCAGACCCCGCTGGTGCGGCTGAACCGCATCGCGGCGGGCGTCGATGCGAACATCCTGGCGAAGCTGGAGTTCTACAACCCCGCCGGCAGCGTCAAGGACCGCCTCGGGATCGCGATCGTCGACGCGGCGGAGGCCTCCGGCGAACTTCAGCCCGGCGGCACCATCGTCGAGTCCACCAGCGGCAACACCGGCATCGCGCTGGCGATGGTCGGCGCCGCCCGGGGCTACCGCGTCATCCTCACGATGCCCGCCTCGATGTCCAAGGAGCGCCGCCTGCTGCTGAAGGCCTTCGGCGCCGAGGTGGTGCTGACCGACCCGACCAAGGGCATGTCCTTCGCCGTCGAGGAGGCCAAGCGCATCGTGGCCGAGACGCCGGGCGCGATCTGGGCGCGGCAGTTCGAGAACGAGGCCAACCCCGCCATCCACCGCAAGACCACGGCCGAGGAGATCCTCGCCGACACCGACGGCAAGGTCGACTACTTCGTCGCCGGAATCGGCACCGGCGGCACGATCACCGGCGTCGGCCAGGTGCTCAAGGAGCGCGTTCCCGGCGTGAAGGTCATCGCCGTCGAGCCCGCCGACTCCCCCGTGCTCACCCAGGGCCACCCCGGGCCCCACAAGATCCAGGGCATCGGGCCGAACTTCGTCCCCGCGATCCTCGACCGCGACATCATCGACGAGGTCATCGACGTCGAGTTCGACGACGCCATCCGCGTCGGCCGTGACACCGCGACCCAGGACGGCATCCTCGTGGGCATGTCCTCCGGCGCCGCGATCTGGGCGGCGCTGGAGATCGCCCGCCGCCCCGAGGCCGCCGGCAAGAACATCGTCGTGATCATCCCCTCCTTCGGCGAGCGGTACCTCTCGACGGCGCTGTACGAGAACCTCCGCGAGGACTGAGTGGGAGCCCTCTCCCGCGTCCGCGAAGACATCGCCGCCGCGAAGCTGCGCGATCCGGCCGCCCGCGGCACCGTCGAACTGGTGCTGCTGTACTCGGGTCTGCACGCGGTGTGGGCGTACCGGGTGAACGCGTGGCTGTGGCGCCGCGGCTTCCGCTTCCTCGCGCGCCTCGGGTCGCAGGTCGCCCGCGCGGTCACCGGCGTCGAGATCCACCCGGGTGCCACGATCGGCCGGCGCTTCTTCATCGACCACGGCATGGGGATCGTCATCGGCGAGACCGCCGAGATCGGCGACGACGTGCTGATGTACCACGGCGTGACGCTGGGCGGCCGCCAGCGCGAGGGCGGGAAGCGCCACCCGACGCTCGGCGACGGCGTGGCCGTGGGCGCCGGGGCGAAAATCCTCGGACCGATCCGCGTCGGCGACCGCTCGGTCATCGGGGCGAACGCGGTCGTCACGAAGGACGCCCCGCCGGACAGCGTGCTGGTCGGGGTGCCGGCGAAGCCGCGTCCACGCCGGGCCGGCGACGACACCCGGGCCGTGCTGACCGCGCCCGAGTACGTCATCTGACCCCGCCCCCTCGCCCTCCCCCTCCCTCTCCCCCTCCCTCGTCGAAACCACGTCCTCTCGCCGAGCACACATCCCGTCGTGCGCAGCGGCGTGTGGGCTCGGCGAGAGGATGTGGTCTCGGCGCGGCCTACGCTCGGAGGATGAGCGAACTGCACGAGCTGTCCCTCGTCGAGCAGGCCCGGATGCTGCGCTCCGGAGAGCTCGCGCCGAAGACCGTCGCCGCACACTACCTCGCCCGCATCCGGCGTGAGGAGGCGCTCGGGGCGTTCGCCGAGGTCACCGCGGACGCGGCGTTCGCGCGCGCCGAGGCCCTCGAGGCGGCGACAGCGCGCGGGACGCTGTTCGGCGTCCCGCTCGCCGACAAGGACCTCGTCGCCCGCGCCGGCGTGCCCACGCGGTACGGATCGCGCGCGCGGGCGGGCCACGTGCCCGCAGCATCCGACCCGCTCGCGACCGCCCTGGACGCCGCCGGCGCGGTGAACCTCGGCAAGACCTCGACGAGCGAGTTCGGCCTGACGGGATACACCGAACCGCGCACGGGGTGCCCCGCGCGTGATCCGTGGAACCCCGCCCACGGAGCAGGCGGGTCCAGCGGCGGGGCCGCCGTGGCCGTGGCCGCCGGCCTCCTGCCCGCGGCGGTGGCCTCGGACGGGGGCGGGTCGATCCGCATCCCCTCGGCGACCGTCGGCGTCGTCGGGCTCAAGCCCTCACGCGGACGCCTCCCGATCGGCTCGGGGTTCGACGCCCCCGACGGCCTCGCCGTCACGGGGCCGATCGCGCGCACCGTCGCCGATGCCGCGTTCCTCCTCGACGCGCTCATCGACCTCGCGCCCTTCCGCTACGCGACCCGCGCCCCGGGCGACGGCCCGTTCCTCAACGCCGTCACGGCCCGCGTCGTCGGCGCGCGGATCGGCGTCACCACGGTCTCGCCGTGGGACGACAGCGAAGACATCCGGCTGCATCCGGATGCCGCGGCCGCGGTGCAGTCCGCGACGGCGACGTTCGCCGACGCCGGGCTGGGGGTCGACGAGGCCCGCTGGCGGCCGCAGGGCTACGCGGAGCTGTTCCGCGTGCTGTGGCGGGCCAGCGCGGCGCGCATTCCGCTGACGGAGGCCGACCTCGCGGAGGTGGAACCGCTGACCGCCTGGCTCGTGCGCGAGGGGCGGCGGCTCACCGCATCCGACCTCATCGGCGCCCTCGCGGCGGCGCGGGTGTTCGAGCGCGAGACGATCGCCGCCTTCGCCCCGTACGACGCCGTGCTCATGCCCGCGCTGGCGCTGCCGCCCCAGCGCGTGGGGTGGTACGACGGTCTCGACCCCGAGCGGACGTTCGCGCAGCAGGTGGAGTACGCGCCGTACTCCAGCTTCGTCAACGTCGCGGGGCTCCCGGCCCTCACCGTGCCGGTGACGCGCGACCGCGCGGGGCATCCGGTCAGCGTGCAGCTCGTCGGTCGTCCTGGGGGCGAGGCGACGATCTTGGCCCTCGGCGCGCACCTGGAGGCCGCGCGCGGCGCGCTCCCTCATCCGCCGTCCTGGTGACCCTCCCCTCCCCTCCCCTCCCCGCGCCGAGACTCGCCGCCACGGACGAGACACCCCGCGCCGCGCTGATTCTCGTCCGCGCGGCTGAGTCTCGCGGAAACCGGGCGGGGGACGGGCCGGGCGGGGCGGGGCGGGGTCAGGCGCCGGCGCCGAGGGCCGCCAGCCGCGCCTCTTCGTCGGCGGCGATCGCCGACTCGATGATCGGGCCGAGGGCGCCGTCCATCACCTGATCGAGGTTGTACGCCTTGTAGCCGGTGCGGTGGTCGGCGATCCGGTTCTCGGGGAAGTTGTAGGTGCGGATGCGCTCGGAGCGGTCCATGCCGCGGATCTGCGACTTGCGCGCGTCGGAGGCGGCGGCATCCCGCTCCTCCTGCTGCTTGGCCAGCAGCCGCGCCCGCAGGACGCGCATGCCCGCCTCGCGGTTCTGCAGCTGAGACTTCTCGTTCTGCATCGACACCACGATCCCCGTCGGCAGGTGGGTGATCCGCACGGCGGAGTCGGTCGTGTTGACCGACTGCCCGCCCGGGCCGGAGGAGCGGAAGACATCGATCTTCAGATCGTTCTGGTCGATCGAGATCTCCTCGGGCTCGTCGACCTCGGGGAAGACGAGCACCCCGGTCGTCGACGTGTGGATGCGGCCCTGCGACTCCGTCGCGGGCACGCGCTGCACGCGGTGCACGCCGCCCTCGTACTTCAGGTGCGCCCACACGCCCTGGGCGG
>CAZBZR010000007.1:9032-62918 GCA_964496445.1 uncultured Microbacterium sp. | reverse complement strand
CGCTCCCCCCCTGCGCCGCCGCGGACTGCACGCCCAGCCGCAGCGGGGCGGCGGCGAACAGCGCCGACTCGGCCCCGCCCTCGCCCTGCTTGATCTCCATGATCACGTCGCGCGCGTCGTCGGGGTCGCGCGGGATCAGCAGACGCCGGAGCTTCTCCTGCGCGTCGGCGAGCGTGTCCTCCATGCCGGGGATCTCCGCCGCGATCGATGCGTCGTCGCGCGCGAGCTCGCGGGCGGCGTCGAGGTCGTCGGATGCGGCCTGCCACGCCTCGTACGCGTGCACGATGCGGTTCAGCTCGGCGTACCGGCGGTTCACGCGCTTCGCCCGGGAGGCGTCGGCGTGCACCGCGGGGTCGTTCAGCTCCTGCTCGACCTGCCGATGCTCCTCCAGGAGCCCGCGGACGGACTCCAGGATGCCGGACCCTTCGACGGGCTCAGGGACCATCGTCAGCGGATGCTGTTGTCGTGCCCGTGCCCGCTGCCGCCGCTGGGAGCCGGGATCGACTTCTGCATCTGCACGAGGAACTCGACGTTGGACTGCGTCTCCTTGAGCTTGCCGAGCACGACCTCCAGCGCCTGCTGGGGGTCCAGGCCCGCCAGGGCGCGGCGCAGCTTCCAGGTGATCTTGACCTCGTCGGGCGAGAGGAGCATCTCCTCGCGGCGCGTGCTGGAGGCGTTGACGTCCACGGCGGGGAAGATGCGCTTGTCGGCCAGCTGACGGCTCAGGCGCAGCTCGCTGTTGCCGGTGCCCTTGAACTCCTCGAAGATCACGTCGTCCATCTTCGATCCGGTCTCCACGAGCGCCGTGGCGAGGATCGTGAGGGACCCGCCGTTCTCGATGTTGCGCGCGGCACCGAAGAAGCGCTTGGGCGGGTACAGCGCGGAGGCGTCGACGCCACCGGTGAGCACGCGACCGGACGTGGGCGCGGAGATGTTGTAGGCCCGGCCCAGGCGGGTGATGGAATCCAGCAGCACGACGACGTCGCGCCCGAGCTCCACCAGGCGCTTGGCGCGCTCGATGGCGAGCTCGGCGACGGTGGTGTGGTCCTCTGCGGGACGATCGAACGTGGAGGCCACGACCTCGCCGCGGACGGTCCGCTGCATGTCGGTCACCTCTTCGGGGCGCTCGTCGACCAGGACGACCATGAGGTGGACCTCGGGGTTGTTCTGCGCGATGGCGTTGGCGATCTGCTGCAGCACGATGGTCTTGCCGGCCTTGGGCGGGGCGACGATGAGCCCGCGCTGGCCCTTGCCGATCGGGGCGACCAGGTCGATGATGCGCTGGGTGAGCTTCTCCGGCGCGGTCTCCAGGCGGAGGCGCTCCTGCGGGTACAGCGGCGTGAGGTTGCCGAACTCGACGCGCGAGGCGGCGTCCTCCACCGACAGGCCGTTGACGGCGTCGACCTTCACCAGGGCGTTGTACTTCTGTCGCCCGGGCTGCTCGTTCTCGCGGGGCTGCTTGATCGCGCCGACCACGGCGTCGCCCTTGCGCAGGTTGTACTTCTTCACCTGACCGAGCGAGACGTACACGTCGCTCGGGCCGGGAAGGTAGCCGGTGGTGCGGACGAAGGCGTAGTTGTCCAGGACGTCCAGGATGCCGGCGATCGGGATGAGGACGTCGTCCTCACCGATCTCGGTCTCGAACTCGTCGGCGGGACCGTTCTGGCCGCGGCGCTTGTTGCGCTGACGGTTGCGTCCGCCCTGACCGTTCTCCGCCTGCTCGGCAGCGGGCTGCTCGGCGGCGGCCTGCGGCGCGGGCTTGTCGGCCTGCTCCGCCGCGGCACCGCCGTTGCGGTTGCGGTTCCGATTGCGGTTGCGTCCGCGGCTGCGGCCGGACGCGGCGGTCTCGTCGGCGCCCTCGGTCTCGGCGGCGGGCGCCGGCTCGGATGTCGCGGTCTCGCCGGGGGCGGCGGTGTCCGCAGCCTCGGTCACGGACGCCGTCGTGGCGGATGCCGCGTCTGCGGCGGCTTCTTCGGCCGCGGGCGCAGGCTCGGCCGCGGGCGTCTGCTCGGCGGCCGGCTGCTCGGCGGCGGCCGGCTGCTCGGCGGCGGCCGGCTGCTCGGCGTCGGCGGGCGCCTGCTCGGTGGCCGGCGCCTCCTCGGCGGCCGGCGCGTCGGTGCTCTTCGCCCGACGCGGCGCACGCTTGCGCGGCGCCTTCGCGGGCTTCTCCGGCTCGGCGGGCACCTCGGCGGGGGCGTCCGCGGCGGCGGGCTGCTCCTCGGCGGTCGGGGCCTCCGGCGCGGCCGGGGCTTCAGGGGCGGCCGCCTCGGCGGCGGGCTCCTCCTCGGCGGCGGGCTCAGCCGGCGCGTCCTCGGCTGGCGCCGGGGCGGCGTCGGTGGTCGGCGCAGCCTCGGGGGCCGCGGCGGTGGTCGTCGTCTCGTCGTTCTCGGACGCGTCGACAGTGTGGATCTCGGAGATGGGCCCCACGAGTACTCCCTTGTGAAACGGATGATCCGACCGCACTCGGCGCCGTCAGGACAGACGTCGACCCTTCGACCGGCTCAGGGTGTCGCACTGCGACTCGTCGGCCGGAACGGCCGTACGGGTTGCAGGTGCGGGCGGTGGTGGTTCGCAGATTTGCGGCGGAGGCCAGATTCACGTACGTGCCGTGGAACCCTCCGCGTACTCCCTCACTGTACCACCCCTGACGTCGACGGCGAGCATGAGCGCCGCCCACGGGGGGGCGACGGCGGATGCGACGGGCTCGGCCGCCTCGAGCCGGCGCCCCGGGCCGTCGGCGAGGACGAGCACGCTGGGGCCCGCGCCGGAGACGACGGCGGCGAATCCGGCGGCCCGCAGCGTCCGCACCAGCCGGTCGGTCTCCGGCATCGCCTGGGCGCGGTAGCTCTGGTGCAGCTTGTCCTCGGTCGCCGCCATCAGCAGCTCGGGGCTCTGCATGAGAGCTGCGATCAGCAGCGCGGAGCGCGAGACGTTGAACACCGCGTCCTCCCGCGGCACCTGCTGGGGCTGCAGCGAACGGGCCAGGCTCGTGGACATCGTGAACTCCGGCACGAACACCAGCGGTGCGACGCCCCGGTGCACGATGAGCTGCTTGTGCTGCGGTCCGTGCTCGTCGATCCATGCGATCGTGAGTCCGCCGAACAGGGCGGGCGCGACGTTGTCGGGGTGACCTTCCAGCTCGGTGGCCAGACGCAGCAGCGTGTCGGGGCCGAGGTCCACGTCGCCGGCGAGGAGACCCTGCGCGGCGAGGAGCCCGGAGACCACGGCCGCCCCCGAGGATCCCATCCCCCGCCCGTGCGGGATGACGTTGCGCGCCTGCAGCCGCACGCCCGGCATCGGACGCCCCACCGAGGCGAACGCATGCGCCATCGCGCGCACGACGAGGTTGGACGTGTCGCGCGGAACGGAGTCGGCGCCCTCCCCGGAGACCTCGATCTCCAGGCCGGGGCGCCCGAGGGCGGTGACCACGAGCTCGTCGTAGACGCTGAGGGCGAGGCCGAGCGTGTCGAAGCCCGGGCCGAGGTTGGCGCTGGTCGCCGGCACCCGGACGAGCACCGTCCGCTCTGCTGCTGCGCTCATCGGTTCGCTCCCCGCCGACCGGTCACGACGCGGTGCGCGCCAGGCCCAGCACCGAGGCGACCTCGGTCGTGGCCGCATCCACGACGGTGGGCTCGACGGTGGTGCCGTCGGCGTTGCGCAGCGCCCACTGCGGATCCTTCAGACCGTGGCCGGTGACGGTGAGGACGACCCGCGCGCCGGCGGGGATCACGCCCGCCTCCACGCGGTCCAACAGCCCGGCGACGCTGATGGCCGAT
This sequence comes from uncultured Microbacterium sp., assembly GCA_964496445.1. Classification (GTDB taxonomy): domain Bacteria; phylum Actinomycetota; class Actinomycetes; order Actinomycetales; family Microbacteriaceae; genus Microbacterium. The sequence goes on along the minus strand of CAZBZR010000007.1, from coordinate 59,142 downwards.
GCCGGCTCGACGAAGATGCCGACCTCCCCCGCCAGGAGCTTCTGCGCCGCGAGGATGCGATCGTCGTCGATGGCCCCGAAGTAGCCGTCGGTGGCGTCGCGGGCCTCGAGAGCGAGCTCCCAGGAGGCCGGGTTGCCGATGCGGATGGCGCTGGCCACCGTCTCCGGGTGGCGCACGACCTCCCCGCGCACCAGTGGCGCCGACCCCTCGGCCTGGAACCCGAACATGCGCGGCACGCGCGTGGCGACGCCGCGGTCGACCTCCTCGCGGTATCCGCGCGAGTAGGCGGTGTAGTTGCCGGCGTTGCCGACCGGGATGAGGTGGAAGTCGGGCGCGTCGCCGAGCACCTCGACCACCTCGTACGCCGCGGTCTTCTGACCCTCGATGCGGTCGGGGTTGACGGAGTTGACCAGGTGCACCGGGTAGGCGTCGGCCAGCTCGCGCGCGATCTCCAGGCAGTCGTCGAAGTTGCCGCGGATCTGGATGAGGCGGCCGTTGTGCGCGACGGCCTGGCTGAGCTTACCCATCGCGATCTTGCCCTCGGGCACGAGCACGGCGGCGGTGATGCCGGCGTGTGCGGCGTACGCGGCGGCGGATGCCGACGTGTTGCCGGTGGAGGCGCAGATGACGGCCTGCGCGCCGTGCTCGACGGCGCGCGAGAGGGCCACCGTCATGCCGCGGTCCTTGAAGGACCCCGTGGGGTTCATGCCCTCGTACTTCACCCACACGTCCGTGCCGGTCTGCCGGGACAGTGCCGGCGCCGGCAGCAGCGGCGTGCCGCCCTCGCCGAGCGGCACGACCGTGGAGGCGTCGGTCACGCCCAGCCGGTCGGCGTATTCGCGGAGCACTCCGCGCCAGAGATGTGCCATCATCCGTCTCCTTCCACCCGCAGCACCGAGACGACGCGCTCGACGACGCCGCTCTCGGCGAGCCGCTGCACGGTATCGCTCAGATCCTGTTCCCGCGCCGCGTGCGTGCCGATCACGAGTCGCGCGACCCCGCCGTCCGCCCCGGCGGCGCCGCCGGCGAGGAGCGTCTGCTCGACCGTCGCGATCGAGACGCGCCCCTCGCTGAGGATGCCGGCGACCGTGGCGAGCACGCCCGGCCGGTCGTCGACCTCGAGGGTCATCTGGTACCGCGTCGTGACGTGGCCGATCGAGACGATGGGGAGGTTCGCGCGGGTGGACTCGGCCACCCCGACCCCGCCGGCGATATGGCGACGGGCCGCCGAGACGACGTCGCCGAGCACCGCGGAGGCCGTCTGCACGCCGCCCGCGCCCGCGCCGTAGAACATGAGATCGCCCGCGGCCTCCGCCTGCACGAACACCGCGTTGTTCGCGCCGTGGACGCTGGCGAGCGGGTGCGCGCGGTCGACGAGCGCGGGGTAGACCCGCACCGAGATCGCCTCGGCGCCGCCGTCCTCGACGCGCTCGCACACGGCGAGGAGCTTGATGACATACCCCGCGTGACGGGCATCGTCGATCATCGTCTTGTCGATGGCGGTGATGCCCGCGCGGTGGACGGCCTCCAGCGGGACGGTGGTGTGGAAGGCCAGGCTCGCGAGGATCGCGGCCTTCTGCGCGGCGTCGTAGCCCTCGACGTCGGCGGTGGGGTCGGCCTCGGCGTAGCCGAGCGCCTGCGCCTGCGCGAGCACATCGGCGAAGTCGGCGCCCTCGGTGTCCATGCGGTCGAGGATGTAGTTCGTCGTGCCGTTGACGATGCCCATGATGCGCTGCACGCGGTCGCCGGCGAGCGAATCGCGCAGCGGGCGGATGATGGGGATCGCCCCGGCGGCGGCGGCCTCGTAGTACACCTGGGCGCCGACCTGGTCGGCGGCCTCGAAGATCTCAGGCCCGTGGGTGGCCAGGAGCGCCTTGTTGGCCGTGACGACGTCCGCGCCGGCGTTGATGGCCTGCAGCAGGTGCGCGCGGGCGGGCTCGATGCCGCCCATCAACTCGATCACGATGTCGGCGCCGACCAGGAGCGGCTCCGGATCGGTGGTGAGCAGATGGCGGGGCAGCTCGGTGTCGCGCGGCGCGTCGAGGTCGCGGACGGCGATGCCCACCAGCTCCAGCGAGGCCCCGGCGCGGTCGGCGAGCTCGTCGGCGTGCTTGAGCAGCAGGGAGGCCACCTGGGACCCCACCGCGCCGGCCCCCAGCAGCGCCACACGGAGGCGACGGTAGTCGGTCACTTCGTCCTGATCCCTTCGTTCGATCCCGCGCCGGTGTCGCGCGCGAGGAGGTCGTCGACCGTCTCGCGCCGCACCAGCACACGCGCCTGGCCGTCGCGGACGGCGACCACGGCGGGACGCGGCGTGTAGTTGTAGGTGCTGGCCAGCGAGAAGCAGTACGCGCCGGTGGCGGGGACGGCCAGCAGGTCGCCGGCGGTCACGTCGGCGGGCAGGTACTCGGCGTCGACGACGATGTCGCCCGACTCGCAGTGCGAGCCGACGACGCGGGAGAGCACCGCGGCGCCCTCCCCCGCGCGCGAGGCCAGGCGGGCGGAGTACTGCGCGCCGTAAAGGGCGGGGCGCGGATTGTCGCTCATCCCGCCGTCGACGCTGACGTACACGCGCGTGAGGTCGGCGCTGACGGCGACGGGCTTAACGGTGCCCACTTCATACAGTGTCACGCCGGCCTGTCCGACGATGATGCGCCCGGGCTCGAAGGCGAGCTCGGGCACGGGGATGCCGCGGACCGCGCACTCATCGGCGACCGCGTCGACGATGCCCGCGGCGATCTCCTCCAGCGGGCGCGGCGAATCGGCGGCGGTGTAGGCGATGCCGAAGCCGCCCCCGAGGTTCAGCAGCGGGATCTCGCCGCCGGCGCGCAGCTCGGCGTGCAGGTCGATCAGCCGCGCCGCCGAGGCCCGGAAGCCGTCGGCCTCGAAGATCTGCGAGCCGATGTGGGCGTGCAGGCCCACGAACCGCAGCGCCGGCAGCTCGCGGATGCGGGCGACCGCGGCCGGCACGTCCTCCAGCGCGAAGCCGAACTTCTGGTCCTCATGGGCGGTCGCGAGGAAGGCGTGGGTCTCGGCGTGCACACCGGTGCGCACGCGCACGAGCACGGACTGCACCGCGCCGAGCCGCTCGGCCACGACGGACAGCCGCTCGATCTCGATCGCGCTGTCGAGGATGACGGTGCCGACCTTCGCCGTCACCGCCCGCTCCAGCGCGTCGACGGTCTTGTTGTTGCCGTGGAAGCCGAGTGCGGGGCCCTCGGCGCCGGCGGCGAGCGCGACGGCCAGCTCGCCGGCGCTGCACGCGTCCACGAGAAGCCCCTCCTCGCGGACCCAGCGGACGACGTCGGTGGTCAGCAGCGCCTTGCCCGCGTAGTACACCCGGGCGCTCGCGCCGTGCCGTGCGGCGGCATCGCGGAAGGCGGCGAGGGCGCGGCGGGCGTGCGCGCGCACCTCGTCCTCATCCAGCACGTAGAGCGGAGTGCCGTAGCGCTCAGCGAGCTCGCGCGCCCCGACTCCGGCGATCTGCAGCGCGCCGTGCGCGTCGCGGGCGGCCGAGGCGGGCCACACGCCGGCGGCGAGCCCGTTCACGTCGTCCGGCGCGACGAGCCACGCCGGAATGGGCGGGGCGGACGGCGAGGCGGACACGGTCGGAACCAATCGGATGATGCGGCGGCCTCGGCGTGCGGGCGAGGTTCCCCGCGCGACGGGCGTGCGCGGGGACGCGCCCAGTCTAGGACACGCGCCGCATCCCCTCCGGCCAGGCGGCGCCGGTCACGGGCACGTGCCGTCCTGGCGGAGGGCCGGGTCGATGACCACCGCGCCGTCGATGGCGAAGGAGGCCACCAGCGCATCGTCGTCCACCTCCACCGCGGTGAGCGTGAGGGCGGCCGGCAGATGCGATGCGATGCACACCTGCCAATCGCGCACGACCAGGTCGGCGAGCCCGCCGAAGCGGTCGCGGAGCGCTCCGGCATCGATGCCGGCGCCGCCCAGCAGGAAGGAGGTGGGCGTGAGGGTGAGCGCGCCGTCGGCGGCGCCGGGGCGCAGGGCCACGCCGATGGGCACGGCCGCCCCGAACACCGACAGCTCGGTGGACATGGTCACCTCCGGCGCGGCGAGCCCGACGGTGTCGGCGGGGAACCCGTCGATCGTCCCGAGGAGGGCGCGCACCTGCGCCTCGTCCAGGCGCACCTGTGCGGTACCGGGGCCGGCCGCCGCATCCGCCCGGAGGGGCACGTCGGTGAGGGTCACCGCGACGTCGCCGGCGACGGGGCCGAGGACGACGTCCGGCGCCGACACCGAGATCTCCGCCAGCCGGCCGGTCACCAGCTGCGGCAGCACCCAGCCGTCGAGCTCGACGTCGACCTCCTGGTCGGCGGGGAGGTCGACCTGCGTCGCCACGAGCTGGCGGACGCCGGTGCTCACGGCGCTGCGGGCGAGCCACTCCGCAGCGACGGCGGCCGCGGCGACGAGCACGAGGATGACGGCGAGCGTCACCAGCCACTGCCACGCGCGCCGTCGGCGTGGCGGATCCGCGGACTCCAGGTCGAACGGGAAGGCGCCGCGGTCCCCGGTCACGTCACATCCGCTCGGGCGCGCTCACGCCCAGCAGCGTCAGCCCGTTGCGCAGCACCTGTCCGGTGGCGTCGTTCAGCCACAGGCGGGTGCGATGCAGCGCCGTGACGGGCTCATCCCCCAGCGGGATGACACGGCAGTTGTCGTACCAGCGGTGGTACAGGCCCGCGAGCTCTTCCAGGTAGCGCGCGACCCGGTGGGGCTCGCGCACCTCGGCGGCGAACGCCACCGTGCGCGGGAACTCCTGGAGGGCGCCGAGCAGCGCGGACTCCGTCTCGTGGTCCAGCAGCTCGGGCGCGAACGCGGAGCGGTCGACCCCCGAGGCCGCCGCGTTGCGCGCGACGTTGTGCGTGCGGGCATGGGCGTACTGCACGTAGAACACCGGGTTGTCGTTGGTGCGCTTCTGCAGCACGTCCAGGTCGACGTCGAGGTTGGAGTCGGCGGAGCTGCGCGTCAGCGCGTACCGCGCAGCGTCCACGCCGACGATCTCCACCAGGTCCTCCATCGTCACCACGGTGCCCGCGCGCTTGGACATCCGCACCGGCTGGCCGTCCTTGACGAGGTTCACGAGCTGGCCGATGAGGATCTGGAGGTTCACGTACGGCTCGTCGCCGAAGGCCGCGCACATCGCCATCAGCCGCTGCACGTACCCGTGGTGATCGGCGCCGAGCATGATGATGCAGCGATTGAAGCCCCGCTCGCGCTTGTCGAGGTAGTAGGCGAGGTCGCCGGAGATGTAGGCGGGCTTCCCATCGGATTTGATGACGACGCGATCCTTGTCGTCGCCGAACTCCGTCGAGCGCAGCCACGTCGCGCCGTCGGCCTCGTAGATGTGCCCGAGCTCGCGCAGACGCTTCACGGCGCGGTCCACGGCCCCCGAGTCGTGCAGGTCGTTCTCGTGGAAGTACACGTCGAAGTCGACGCCGAACTGATGCAGCGACTGCTTGATCTCGGCGAACATGAAGTTCACGCCGAGCTCGCGGAACGCCTCCTGCTTGGCCTCGCCGTCCAGCGCGTCGACGTCGCCGTCGTAGGCCAGCGCGACGCGGCGGGCGATGTCGCCGATGTAATCGCCGCCGTAGCCGTCCTCGGGCGTCGGGCGGCCCTCGTGGGCGGCGACGAGGCTCCGGGCGAAGCGGTCGATCTGCGCGCCGTGGTCGTTGAAGTAGTACTCGCGCGTGACCTGCGCGCCCTGCGCGGCGAGGATGCGCGCGAGCGAGTCGCCGACCGCGGCCCAGCGGGTGCCCCCGAGGTGGATCGGGCCCGTGGGGTTCGCCGAGACGAATTCGAGGTTGATGACCTCGTCGGAGCGGGACGTGTTCGTCCCGAAGGCGGCGCCGGCCTCCACGATCGTCTTCGCCAGCGCGCCGGCGGCGGCCGCGTCCAGGCGGATGTTGATGAACCCGGGCCCGGCGACCTCGACCCGCGCGATGCCGTCGACCTCGGCGAGCGCGGCGGCGATCTCGGCGGCGAGCTCCCGCGGCGGGACCCCCACCTGCTTGGCCAGGCGCAGCGCGGCGTTGGAGGCCCAATCGCCGTGGTCACGGTTCTTGGGGCGCTCCAGCGGCAGGTCGGCGGCCGTGAGGGCGGCGGTCGAACCCTCTCGTCGAGCCTCCGCGATCGGCGTCACGACGGCGAGCAGAGCGGCGGAGAGGGCATCGGGATCCATAGCCCTCCCATTCTACGTTCGCGCGCGCACCGCCACCGGCGCGGGCTCGTCCCCCTCGGTGCTCGCGCGGGCCCGCGCCCGCCGGGCGCGGTCGGCGAGCGCTCCCCCCGCGAGCATCCAGCCCGCGTAGACGAAAAGCACCACCGCGAAGGCGATGACCAGCCACGACTGCGCCCCGCCGGCGGCGTTGTTGAGCACGCCCACCCACGGCACCGAGTACCACACGCGACCCTGCACCTGCGGCTCGGTGACGGGCGCGGCGTCGGCGGTGGCGTTGTTGTCGCCCTTCGTGGTGAAGGTGAAGGCGCCGGCCGTGGACTGCGTGATGGCCACGACGCGGTGCGTCACCAGCGTCGGGTCGCCCGAGGTCAGCTGGTAGGTCACGACATCGCCCATCCGGATGTCCGCCGCGGCGACGGGGCTGACCACCACGAGCGTTCCCACCGGGTACGTGGGCTCCATCGAGGTGGTCAGGACGGTCAAGGGCACCGAACGGGTCGCCCACGGGACGACGACGACCGCGCAGGCCACGGCCACGACCAGCAGCAGGAGCCCGGCACTGATCCCCGTCCCGAGCGCCCGCCACACCCCCCGGGCTCCGGAGGAGGGCGTTCCCCGCCGGGTACGTCGCAACGGCTCGCTCATGTCTCTCCTTCCGGCGCGGCGGTGTCCCGCCGTGCACTGCCCATCCGCAGCGCCGCACCCGCGAGCGCGGCGGCCAGAACCACCATCAGCGCGTACCCCGCGCCATCGACCGCCGTGTTCGGCTCGGTCGGTGGGGCGGGGCCGGCGAGTTCGACGTCGGCGTCGACGCGCTCCGCCGCGCCGGCCGGTCCGGGATCGACCGCAGGGGTCGTGCCGGGATCCGCCGGGCCCGTCGACGACGCCGAGGCCGGGAGTGCTGCCAGTGCGCACGCGCCCATGCCCGTCTGCAGGCCCGCGGCATCCGTCATCGAGACGAGGAACGTGAGATCGGCCACCTCCCGCTGCGCCTCGACGCCGGTGACGCCGTCGAAGCCCAGCGACAGCGTGACCTCCACCCGCTGCCCGGGGGCCAGCGAGCGCGGGGCGGCGATGTCGAGGCACCCCGCGCCGTCGAGCGGGTGCGACCGGCGCGCGCCGTCGACGTCGACGGACAGGGTCAGCGCCCGCAGATACGCGCGGCTGCCGCCGGCGCCCTGCTCCAGTCCGAGGCTGATCCACGCGGGGGTGTCGCCGCCGTTGCGCACCCAGAACCGCCCGTCCGCCGTGTCCCCGGGCACGAGCATCCGGCCCTCGGGGAAGAGGGAGCCCGGGAACGACGAGGTGAACCGGGTGCCGTCGCGGCTGAGCTCGAGCGCGGCGGCGGCAGCCGCCGGAGCGGGCGCGGCAGCGAGGACCAGTGCACCCACGGCAACCAGCGTCACGGCGATCCTCCCCCCTCTCACGAGCACGCCAGCCGCGGCTGGCCACCGTCCGTGTAGAGACGGATCGACCCGGTCGCGTAGGTGGTCCAGGCGCTGCCGCTGATGCTCTGCTGCACCGTGACGGTCTTGGTCCCGACCCCGTTCGCGGCGATGTAGGAGGCGAGGGCCGAGGATTGCCATTCGAACCCGAAGGTCGGGTTGTATCCGTCGTTCTGCACCCCGAACAGCACGCCGCCCAGGAGGATGCGGTAGTCGGCCTCCGCTTCGTAGCCGACGTTCTTCGGCCACGACAGCGGCAGGTACCACGGCAGACTGCCGGCGCCGCAGGTCGTGGCGAGCGGCTGCGGCGGCACGGGCGTGCCGATCTGGGTGAACGTGAACGCCTGTCGCTGATCGGCGAGATTGCATGTCGCGGTCGTCAGCAGCACCGGTCCGTCCTGCCAGGCCGGCGTGGAGCTCAGCGCGGCGCAGAGTCCGCTGGCGACATTGGAGACGCTGAACGTGCCGTCACCGCGGCCGAGGATCACCCACGCCTGCGCGGTCGAGGCCGACGGCGCCGACGTCGTGATGGAGGTGCCGGCGGCGCCGCCCTGCCAGCGCGGGTCGGTCGGCTGTGCGGAGCTGTTGACCGCCTCCGCGATGTACCACTGGTTCTCGGCGCCGATGGTCAGGCGCCACTGGTTCTGCCAGTCCTGACACGCCGGTCCGCGCGCGGGGAATCGTCCGCCGGTGTTCGGGTTCGTGCGGTAGACGCACTGCGGGGTGCCGGCGGCATCCCGCAGGGAGATGAGGTAGCGGCCGGCGGGATTGTCGAAGAACAGCAGCGTGGACGCGACGGTCTGGGCGGCGGTGACCGGCGTGCCCGCCACGGTCCACGCCGCTCCCGCGGCATACCGGAGAGAAGTCTGCAGGTGAAGCTGCAGGGAGGTGGCGCCCAGGCTCTCGGCGGCGGCCGCCGAGATCGAGGTCTTCACGCAGAGCACCACCGAAGCCCCGGCGGCGAGGGTCGCCCCGGCGGTGGCGCTGTCGTAGGTGAACCCGGCCAGCGTGCCCGACTGGGCGGCGCCGGGCGTGACCGCGGTCGTGCACGCGGCGGCGGAGGCCACGGTGCCGATCTGGATGGAGATCGCCGCGGGAAGAGCGGGCACCGACGCGGCACTGGAGGAGGCCGCGAGGCGATAGGTCGCGGGGCGGCTGCCGCTGTTGGTGACCGTCACCGGCTTCGCCACGGCGTAGGCGTCCTCGTCCGGGTCGTAGGTGAAGGCGAGCGAGGCCAGGGCTCCGCTCTCGGCCATCCCGACGGTCGCGGCCGAGGCGGACATCGAGAACGACGCCGATGCCGTCCACGCCGCCGAGGCGCCGGGGGTGCTCGCCGCCACGAGCAGGAGGGTCAGGGCGAGGGCGGCCCCGGATCGCCTCATGACTGCTCTCCTGCCACCTCGACGACGAACGCGGCGGTCGCCCCGGGCACCATCACCGCCTGCGCGGTGACCTCGACGCACAGCGGCGCGGACGAGCCCGGACCGAGGGAGCCGAGCGAGGCGGGGGTAGCGGAGGCGAGGGGCGCCGAGCCGAGCGGCGTCGTGCCGCATGCCGAGGCGTTCAGTGCGAGGCGCACGTCGAAGCCGGCCGCCGCGGCGGCAAGGGTCCCGTCCAGGGCGAGGGAGGTCGTGCCGGAGTTGTGCACCGAGACGGCGGCGGCCACCCGTTCACCGGGCAGCAGGTTCGCGAACGCGGTGGGAGGGATGACCCCGGAGATGCTGAGGTCGCTCGTCCCCGAGCGGATCATGCCGGCGTCCAGCGTCCTGCTGTCGCTCCAGAGCGCGTAGGTGCCGCCGGTGGCGGCCACCGACACGACGGCCCACGCGGAGAGCGCGGCGGCTGCCGTCAGCATCCGCCGCCCCCCACGCGCACGGCGTCGGCGGCGATCCTCGACCCGGCGCGCGCGGCGGGAGTCCGCCGGCGCGCCGGGCGTGCGGTGTGAGTGGACCATGCGACTCGCCCCCTCGATGCGCCGGCTCGGGAGAGCGGCACCTCTCCCGAGCGGCACGCTGGGTCAGGCCTTCACGACCTGCTGGATCTCGATGGCGGCGTCCGACAGATCGATCGAGACATCCTGGTCGTCGAGGTCGTCGGCGTCGAAGGACAGCCGCATCGTCACGTCGAACGTCTCGGTCTTGACCCCGACGTTGCCCACGAGCCCGTACACGGTCGTGCCCGGGTCCACGGCTGCGAAGGTGTACTCGACGGTGGAGCCGTTGGCGGCACTGTCGATCTCGTCGTCGCCGAACAGCTGGGGGTCTCCCACGGTGAAGCCCTGCGGAGCCAGCGGGTCGGGCGTGCCGAGCGTGCCGGCCACGGTGAAGTAGATCTCGTCGCCGTCGGCGGTCACCTTCAGGTCGGTGGCGACGAAGATGAGCTCGTCTCCCGGGACGACCTTGAAGGTCGCCTCATCGATCGGGGACTCCTCCTCGACGTAGTACGTCGGGTCGTCCTCGCCGTCGACGTACCGGTACCACTGACCGGTCATGTCGTCGGTGTCGAGCGCGAGCTGACCGGTGGCGACCGATCCGGCGTCGATGCTCTGGCTGTCGTTCCACAGCGCGAAGGTGCCGAGACCTCCGAGCAGAAGCACCGTCGCCGCCCCTGCGGCGATGGCTCCCTTGGCGTAGCGGTTCATGTCGTGCGTCCTTCCCCAGTGAATTAGGCGCACGAGACCGACGGAGATGCGAGCGGAACGCCGCCCCCACGGCGTTCCGCTTCCCCCCACCGGCCTCGCATCTGGCCGTTGACCTCATGCTGGCACCGCTCCCGCAACGTCACCGCAACGCAACCTCAAGACAACCGCAAGAAAACTCCCGGTGCGGGCGATGTCAGGCGATGAGGCGGAGCGCCGCGGGGTCGTCCGCGTCCGGCGCGACCGGATCGCTGTGCGCGTCCACCCGCAGGTGCGTGAGCGCCACGTGACCGCCGTGGAAGCTGAGGAAGGCGCAGTCGGCCGCGTCACGCCCCGTCGCGATGCGCACGAGCGAGCGACGATCGGCCAGGCGGGTCGCATCCACGACGTACCACGTGCCGTCGATGCACGCCTCCGCGACGGCGTGGAAGTCCATCGGCTCCAGGCCCGGCGCGTAGCACGCGGCGTAGCGCGCCGGCACGTCCATCGCGCGCAGCAGCGCGATCACGACGTGCGCGAAGTCGCGGCACACGCCCTGCCCCGTGCGCAGGGTCGTGACAGCGCTGTCGGTGCCGGCGCTGAGCCCCGGCGAGTACGTGACGCTCTCGGCCACGAAGTCCGTCACCGCGGCCAGCAGCGCCGTGCCGGACAGGCCGGCGAACTGCCGACGGGCTTGCGCGAACACTTCGTCCGACGGGCAGTAGCGGCTCGGGCGGAGATACGTGATCGTCTCCAGCGCCGTCGGCGCGACGACGGGCACGGGCTCTGCGATGGACGCGGCGTACCGCATCGACAGGGAACCCGGCTCGGCACGGAGCCGGTGCAGCCGGCTTCCGTGGGCGTCGACGAGCTCGGTCACGACGGGGGCGGCGTCGCCCTGCCGGAGCTCGAGGCGCTCGACGGCGACGGGCACCCCGCGGGCGACGGCGACCTGGAAGATCAGGTCGACGGGAGCCGCGATCTCCAGATCGATCTCGGCGGTCACGGAGCGCAGCACCGGGATATCCTCGCACGCCCCCGGGAGGGCACGGGCCGGGGCGGGACATCGGTCGCGCAGGGTGTGGGCACCGATGCACGTCATCGGACGGAAGTGACTTATGCTCTGCGCGTGACACCCGCTGTGCGCACCCGGACGCACCGCCCGCGCTGGCCCTTCGCGGTCCTCGCCCTGGCGGTGATCGCCGTGTGCGCGCTGGCCGGCTGGCGCCCGTGGGCGACCCCGGGGTCCGCCCCGGCGTCGGTGTCGGCCGCCGCGGCGGACCCCGTCATCGCGCCCGCCGCGCTGGCCCTCCCCGACGACCCGCGGGTGCTCGTGTTCGGCGACTCGTGGACCTACGGCTCGGCCGCATCCGACCCCACGCTCGGCTACGCCTACGTCCTCGGGCGCACGCTCGGCTGGGACACGGTCGTGGACGGCGTGCGCGGCAGCGGCTACCTGAAGCCGGGACTGGACGGCGGATCGTTCGGCGAGCGCATCGCCGCCCTCGATCCGGGAATGGACCCCGACCTCGTCATCGTCGAAGGATCCATCAACGACCGGCGTCTGCCGGCCGAGGGCTACCGCGAGGCGGTCACGGCCGCATGGGACGCCCTGGCCGCGCGTTATCCGGAGGCCGAGATCGTGATCCTCGGCCCGGCACCGCAGGTGCTCCCCGTCGAAGCGGCCACGGCGCGCATCGACACCGATCTGGCGAGCCTCGCCGGCGCGCGCGGCTGGTGGTACATCTCCCCCATCGCCGATGGGTGGATCACCGAGGCCAACTACCTCACCGTGATCGACACGAGCGACGTGGGACGCGACCATCCGTCGACGGACGGCCACGCGTATCTCGCCGAGCGCGTCGCGGCGGCCCTGGAGGCGATGTCCGGCGCGTCCGACATCGTCGCCGATGGCGGCGAAGACCCCACCGCCGGCGGTGTCGTCGAGCCCGTCGCGCCCTGACCGCGCCGCGTCAGGTCTGTCGCCGGATGACGCGCATCAGCCACGCGATGACGGCGAGGATCAGGATCACCGCTCCCACCCAGAGCAAGAACTTCACCGCCTCGACGAACACTCCGAGCAGCAGCAGCACGATGCCGACGATGAGAAGGATGACTGCGAGTCCGGCCATGCCGACAGCCTGGACCGGGTCGCGCGTGAGCGGCCAGGGGTTGACAGCGCGGCCGGCGATCGGCAGCGCGGTCAGGCGGCCTCCGCCCGGGGCAGCAGCACCCAGACGCTCGCACCGCCGAGCTCCGAGCGATCGATGCCGATGCGACCGCCGTGGGCCTCGGCGATGCGCCGGCAGGTGGACAGGCCGATGCCGAGCCCGGGCACCTCGGCATCCGTCGCCCGCTCCATGAGCTCGAACACCCGGTCGCGCTCGGCCTCGGGCACGCCCGGACCGTTGTCGTCGACGGTGAGACGCCAGCCTCCGAACAGCTCGTCCACCCGTACCCGCACGCGCGGGACCGTGCCCGCGGCGGCCGTGAACTTGACGGCATTGGCGATGAGGTTCTGCACGAGCACCCGCAGGAGCGTCTCATCGCCGGTGATCGAGGACACCCCCTCGACCTCGACGCTCGCGCCCGCATCCTGCAGCGCCGCGTCGAGGTCTTCGGTGACCGCAGCCACGAGCGCGGGCACGTCGATATCGGCTCCGCGCACCGCGGCCCCGCCGATGCGGGCGTAGTCGAGCAGATCAGTGATCATCGTCGCCATGCGCGCCGCGGCCGATTCGGCGCGGGCGAGGGCGCGCGCCGCGCGGGGCGCGTCGGCCAGCTCCGGGCTGTCGGCGGCGAGCTCGATGAAGCCCGACAGCGCCGTGAGGGGGTTGCGCAGATCGTGGCTGACCTGGCCGGCGAAGTTCTCCAGCTGCGCATTGGCCTCGCCGAGCTCCCGCGTGAGGCGACGCAGCTCGAGGACGTCGACGACCTGGCCGGCGAGGAGCTTCAACCCGTCGCTCTTGTCCGCGGTGAGCTCCCCGGGCTCCTCGTCGAACACGCACAGCGTGCCGATCGGAACGCCGGTCGGCGTGATGAGCGGGCTCGAGGCGTAGAAGCGCACGTGCGCGATGACGCCCGTCACGAAGGGGTTGTCGGCGAACCGCGGGTCGGTGCGGGCGTCGCGCACCTCGACGTGCCCGGGCTTCTGGAACACCCGCGCACACATCGAGTCTTCGCGCGAGCACACCGCCGGTTCCAGCCCCACCGCGGCGATCTGATGCTGCGAGCGGTCGTCGATGATGTTGATGACGGCGGTGGAGACACCGCACAATGTCGCCGCCAGCTGCACGAGACCCTGCAGGTCCATCGTCGGCGGCTCATCGATCAGGCGGTACTCCGCGATCGCCTCCAGGCGCGTCACATCCTGTGCGGTGGGCACGGCACCACCTTTCCTCGGGACCGCCGGACCCCTCCAAGGATATAAGAGCCCTCGCGTGACGACGGGCTACACCCCTCCGGCGGCACCGGCAACCCTGCCCGCCGCCGTGACGGTCGCCGATACGGTGAAAGCGACGGGAAGGAGACCGCATGAGCGACCCGAACTCGACCGCGGGCGGCGCGGAGGACGCACCGACCGGCGGGGATGAGACCACCGAAGAGAACCTCCAGGCCGACAACCCGGCCGAGGAGGAGATGCTCAAGGCCCTCGATCCCGAGGCACCCAGCGCCTGATCAGACGCGCGCGGGCACGTCCGCCTCGCTGGCCGCGACCGTGTCAACGGCGGCGGCGACGCGCCCGAGGAACGCCACGATCGCCTCCGCCTCGGCGTCGGTCACCCCCTCGGTCGCGGCCATCATGCGCTCGTGCATGTCGCCGAGCGTCTCGCGCACCTCCTGCTCCGCCTGAGCCGTCGGGCGCAGGGTGATGCTGCGTCGGTCGCTCGGGTGTCGCTCGCGCACAATGTGGCCACTGCGCTCCAGCCGGTCCAGCAGGGTGGTCGTGGAGGCCGTCGAGATCCCGAGGTAGCGGGCGATGTCGGTCGGGCTGACGGCGTCGCCACGGCCATCGGCGCGCAGCAGATGCCGCAGCGCCAGGAGCTCGTTGTCGCCCATGTGCATGTGCTCGCGCGTCCGCCGCCGCATTGCCATCTCGGCGGCGTGATAGATCCGCAGCGCCTGCAGCATCCGGCGGCCGCGCTGTGCCGCGGCATCCGTGCGATACCAGGAGGCGGAGAGGGCGTCGGACATCGGGTTCCTTTGACTTCTTGTTTGACTGATAGCTAGTCTAACTAGTAACCTCGCAACCAAGCAAGGTGACCACCGAGCTATCAGCTTCAGAGAGGACGGAGAGGCCATGGGTCAGCTCTTCTACGGCAACAGCATCGAGCCGATCGAGATCCCCGACCGCCTGCTGGCACACGTGAAGGTCGTCATCGCGACCAAGCTCCGCCGCAGCGAGAGCTTCACGCTCACGTGGCGGCACGCCGACGGCGGGGGCCGCGAGACGATCTGGCTGCAGCCGGCGATCCCGCTCCGCTTCGTCTTCGCCAGCGCCGAGCCGGAGATGCTCGACCCGGCCTACCTGAAGGAGCTCGTCAACGCGGCCAACTCCTCCCGCGGGCTGAGCATCGACCTCTCGCAGGAGGTCGCCGCCGACGTCGCGTCCCTCGCGCCGGTGCCACTGAGGGCAGCCTGATGACCGCCGTCCTCCCCCCGATCACCCTCCCCGCCGGATTGCGCTGGACCGAGGTCGAGCAGGGCTTCCACGTCGCCCATCGCGGCGAGGCGTTCGCCGGGTTCGTCGAAACCACTCCGGATGGATCGTTCGTCGCGTTCGACGAGTTCTCCAGCCCCATCGGCCGCTACCGCGACCTGGCCGAGGCCCAGCGTTCGCTCCGCTCCACGCTCTCCCCCGCGAACGAGCGGCGCCGCGCGCGCCTGCGCCGCGTGCGGCGCACCGCCGCGGTGGTCACCGGCGGCGTGGCCGGCGCGATGCTCCTCACCGCGGGCGTGCTGGCGCCGTATCTGTAGCGCACGTCCACTGTCAGGTCCGCACTGTCAAGTCAGCACTGTCAAGTCAGCACTGTCAAGCCCGGTGGCGGACGGCCGTCGCCGTCCTAACGTCGACCCGAGAGCACAGGAGGCGATGATGCGCGAACGCTCCCCCGACGATCGGCACGATGCCGGCGAGTACACCGACGCCGACCCGGGTCGGCAGGCACACTCCGACGAGGACGGCGACTACACCGACGTCGAACGTGAGGACGGGACCGTCTCCCGCGGCGACGACGGGATCGACGGCGAGTACACCGACGCGGACCACGCCGGGCACGACCGGCCCTGACCCGGCGTCAGAAGCGCGCCGAGAAGCCGCCGTCGGCGTGCAGCAGCTGGCCTGACACCCACCGGCCCTCCGCAGAGAGCAGGAACGCGGCGATGCCCCCGATGTCGGCGGGGGTTCCCAGGCGCCCGAGCGGATGGGCCAGCGTCAGCGCACCTCGCACGTCGTCGTCCATCCATCCGGTGTCGATCGGACCCGGGTTGAGCACATTGGCGGAGATCCCGCGGGGTCCGAGCTCGCGGGCGGCAGAGATCACGATGCGGTCCAGGGCGCCCTTGGACGCCCCGTACGGCAGGTTTCCCGTGGTGTGATCACTCGTCAGGGCGAGCACGGCCCCGCCGCCGGCGCCGATCTGCCGCGCGAACGCGGCGATGAGCAGCAGGCTCGCGCGGGCGTTGACGGCGACATGCCGGTCGAAGGACGCCGCGGTGGTGTCGAGCATGCCCGTCTCCACATCGTGCGCGTGGCTGAGGATGAGGCCTGCGAGCGGGCCGTGCTCCGAGACGACGTGCGGGATGAGAGCCGCTGCGGCGTCCGCATCCGACAGGTCGCACGGATGGTCGCCGGTCGTGAGATCACTGGTGACGACGTCCCAGCCGTCCTCCTGCAGGCGCGGAAGGATGCCGGCGGCGATGCTGTTCGCGCGTGCAGCGCCGGTCAGGAGCGCGGTGGGCATCCGTCGATGCTAGCCCGGGCGGCGGCGGGGTCAGTAGTCCTCGGGCGCGAGGTCGCCCTGCCCGTCCTCGCCGAGATCGGCGATCGCGGGGTCTTCGCCCTGGGACTCCGGCTGGCGCGCTGCCGACGGGAGGTCCTCGGCAGGGATGTCCGCATCGTCGCCGCGGAGCTCGGCGGGATCGGCTCCGGTCGCCGTGGCGGGGTCGAGGTCGTCCGGATCGGCACCCGCGTCCAACGCGGTGGTCCGATCCCACTCGGCCTGGGCGGGATCGGCGGCCGGGTCGGAGATGACGGACGCATCGCCGTCGCGGAGGGGCTGGGCGCCGGGGTCGCCGGCCGGGGTGCTCTCGCTCATGGGGATCCTTTCGTTCCTGCCATGCAACGCGATGTGGTCGCCGCGGGCAGGGGCCTTGACACCGTGATGTCAACCCCGCTGAAGAACGCGTCCGGATGAAGTGGCATCGAAGGACCACGACCCCGGAGGTACTCATGACGAACCAGCCCGCCCAGCAGCAGCCCGTGCCCGGCACGGACCAGGAGATGGATCCGCGGCCCGACTACGGCGAGGACACCTACCGCGGCTCGGGCCGCCTGGAGGGGAAGGTCGCGCTCATCACGGGCGGCGACAGCGGCATCGGGAAGGCCGTCGCCCTCGCTTACGCGCGCGAAGGCGCCGACGTCGCCATCAGCTACCTGAACGAGCATGCCGATGCCGAGGAGGCGCGGCGCTTCGTCGAGGATGCTGGACGGCGCGCGCTCCTCCTCCCCGGCGACCTGGCCGACCCCGCGCACTGCCGTGCGTTGGTGGCGCGCACGGTCGAGGAGTTCGGTCGTCTGGACATCCTGGTGAGCAACGCGGCTTTCCAGATGGATCACCCGTCGCTCGAGGAGGTGTCAGACGATGAGTGGGACTACACGTGGGCGACCAACGTCAGCGCCTACTTCCACCTCGTGAAGGCGGCGCTGCCGCACCTGAAGCCCGGCGCCTCGATCATCGGATCCTCGTCGGTGAACTCCGATCAGCCCTCCCCCACGCTGCTGCCGTACGCCGCGACGAAGGCCGCCATCGCCAACATGACCGCCTCCCTCGCCCAGCTCCTCGCCGAGCGCGGCATCCGCGCCAACAGCGTGGCGCCGGGACCGGTGTGGACCCCGCTCATCCCGGCCACCATGCCCCCGGACAAGGTCGCGAACTTCGGCGACCAGGTGCCGATGAAGCGCGCGGCCCAACCGGCCGAGCTCGCCCCGGTCTACGTCTTGCTCGCCTCCGACGAGGCCAGCTACGTGTCGGGGGCGCGCATCGCGGTGACCGGGGGCAAGCCGATCCTTTGACGCGCGTCGGGCGCGCTTCAGCCCCGCTTCAGGGAACGACGCGAGAGTGGGAGTGATGCGCATTCTGGTGGTGGACGACGAGGCGCGCCTGGCCGACGGGGTCAAGCGCGGACTCGAGGCCGAGGGTTTCGCCGTCGACGTCGCCGGGAACGGCGTCGACGGCCTGTGGCGCGCGCGAGAGACGCGCTACGACGCGATCGTGCTCGACCTGATGATGCCCGGCATGAGCGGATGGAAGGTCTGCGAGGCCCTGCGGGCCGAGGAGAACTGGACGCCGGTGCTGATGCTCACCGCCAAGGACGGGGAATGGGATCAGATCGACGCGCTGGACGGCGGGGCGGACGACTACGTCACGAAGCCGTTCTCCTTCGCCGTCCTCGTCGCGCGGCTGCGGGCGCTCATCCGTCGCGGTGCGGTCGAACGACCCGTCGTTCTCGCCGCCGGAGACCTCCGGTTGGACACCGGGTCGCGCCGGGTGTGGCGCGGTGACGCACTCGTCCCCCTGACGGCGCGCGAGACCTCGGTGCTGGAGCATCTCCTTCGCCGACGCGGCCAGGTCGTCTCCAAACGGGATCTCATCGCCGGCGTATGGGACGACGATTTCGACGGCGACCCCAACATCGTCGAGGTCTACGTCGGGCACCTTCGCCGCAAGCTCGACCGCCCGTTCGGCCGCGCCGGCATCGAGACCGTGCGCGGAGCGGGCTACCGTCTGGCGGCCGACGGTGGCTGAGACGCGACGGTCGCTGCGAGCCCGCATCACCGCCGCCGCGGTCGGGGTCGTCGCCGCGGTGCTGGTGGCGGGGGCGCTGGCGTTCTACGCGATCCTCGACGCGAGCGTGCGCGATGCCGTCGGTCGCGCCGCCGAGGTGCGCGCGGAGGAGCTGGCCGCGCGCGCGGAGACCGAGGGCGCCGCAGCGCTGGACGGACTCGAGGACGCCGCCGCGCAGATCGTCTCCGACGACGACGAGGTGCTCGCCCGGTCGGAGGACGCACCATCCTCGCCCCTCCCGCGCTCGGGCTCCGCGACGGTGGACGGCGAGCCGGCGATCGTCCGGAGCGAGAGCATCGGCGAGGGCCGCGAACTGCGCCTGGCCGTCGCGGCCGACGACGACGATGGCGCGCTGGCCACCACGGCGCTGCTGCTGAGCGTCTCGGTGCCCCTGGGGCTCGCCGTCGTCGGCGCCCTGACGTGGGTCGTGGTGGGACGCGCCCTGCGCCCGGTGGCCCGCATCCGCGCCGATGTCGACGCGATCACCGCCGAGCATCTGGACCGCCGCTTGAGCGTGCCCGCGTCGGGGGACGAGATCGCCGCCCTCGCCACCACCATGAACCGGATGCTGGACCGCCTGGACGCCGCCGCGACGACGCAGCGCCGGTTCGTCTCCGACGCCTCCCACGAACTGAGATCGCCGCTGGCCGTCATCCGTCAGCACGCCGAACTGGCCCAGCTCCACCCCGCGGCGACGTCTGCGGCCGAACTGGCCGACGTCGTCCACACCGAGGGGCTGCGCATGCAGGAGCTCGTCGATGCCCTGCTGCTGCTGGCGCGGTTGGACGAGCGCGCGCCGCTCCGCCGCGCGAGCGTCGACCTCGACGACCTGGTGTGGGCGGAGGCCGCGCGACTGCGCGCGCACGGGATCGACATCGATGTCCGCGGCGTGGGCGCCGCGCAGGTCACGGCCGATCCGGCGCTGCTCGCCCGGGTGGTGCGCAATCTCGCCGACAACGCCGCGCGGCACGCGCGGGGCCGCGTCGCCTTCTCGGTGGCCACGCAGGACGGCTGGGCCCAGCTGTCGGTGGACGACGACGGCGCCGGGATCCCTCCGGGCGAGCGCGAGCGGGTGTTCGAGCGATTCGTCCGGCTCGACGAGGCGCGCGACCGTGACGCCGGGGGGAGCGGCCTGGGTCTGGCGATCGTCCGGGCGGTCAGCGAGGCCGCCGGCGGGTCGGCGGTCGCAGCCGACGGGCCGCTCGGCGGCGCACGGTTCACGATCACCCTCCCCGCCGCATCCTGAAGCCGTCTTCAGCAGGCTTCAGGCGGGCTTCAGCACCGTCGGGAGATCGTGGAGACATGACCGAGAACTCCTCCCCCACGCCCGACCGCCCCGACACCACCGCCCCCACCGCCACGCTTCCCGAGCACGCCGTCGCGCCCGAGCCCACGCCCTCCGAGCCCGCCCGCCCCGCCCGCCGGTCGCGCGGGCGCATCGCCCTGCTCGCCGGCGGGGCGGTGCTCGTGGCCGCAGCCCTCGCCGGCGGGGGGATCGCCGTCGGCGCGGCCCTCGCCGACGACGAGGACGACGACGATCGCGCATCGAGCCAGGTGAGCGAGGGCGACGCCACCGATGACGCGCTGCCCGCGGACGCCGGCGCGAGCTCGGCGGACGACCTCGTCGACGTCGTCGCCGTCGCCGCAGCGGCGGCCGCCGGCGCGCCCACCTCCCTGGAGGCCGAAGCCGACGGCAGCTGGGATGTGACGCTGCGCAGCGACGACGGCACCGAGACCGAGGTGCGGGTCACCGGCACCCGCGCCGAGGTGCGCGCGAGCGACACCGACGACGAGGTCGCCGCCGGGTCGCTGGATGCGGAAAGCCTCCGCGCCCTCGTCTCGGCGGCGCGCGCCCACACCGACGGGCGCGTGGTGGAGATCGACGTGGACGACGACGCGGCTCGCCCCTACGACGTCACCGTCCTCACCGCCGACGCGGGCACCGTGGAGATCGCGCTGGACGCCGACTTCGCGGTGATCGAGGCGTCGCGCTGACATCCGGCACATCCCCGGCGCGGGAGGGCAACCCCCTCCCGCGCCGGCGCGGATCAGGGTCGGATGGGAACACACCGACCGAGGAGGACGCATGAGCGACCATCACGCGAACAACGCCCCGCAGGAGGACGAGGACACCGCCACCGGCTCCGGCTCGGAGTCGCCCGAAGAGGGCGAAGCCGCGGAGGACGCGGCCGAGGACGCCGTCACCGACGGCAACCCCGTCTGACACGCAGAGCACCCCGCCGGGAAACCGGCGGGGTGCTCTGCGTTCGGCTTACTTGAAGGCGTCCTTGACGTTCTCGCCGGCCTGCTTGAGGTTGGCCTTGGTCTGGTCGCCCTGCCCTTCGGCCTCGAGGCGCTCGTCGTCGGTGTGGCGGCCGACCGCCTCCTTCGCCTTGCCCGAAACGTCCTGGGCGGCGTTCTTGATCTTGTCGTCGAGACCCATGTCGTCTCCTTCCTGTTCAGCCGGGGATATCCCGTGCCTCCACGGTAGGCCGGGTCGCAGCGCGCCGCAGAGGGTGGCGCAGGCGGGCGATGTGCGCTACGAACCGTGCGGGCGGGGCTTCCCCGTGCGCGGCACCGGGTCTACCCTCGGGGCATCGGCGCGGCGGACGGGGCTCAAATGATCCTGCGGATGCACCTGGCCGACACCCCCGCGCCCGAGCGCGAAGAGGCCCTGGATGCCGTGACGAGACGGGACTGCGCGGTTCCGTTCCGCTCCAGCCCTACCGCGCCGAGGTGCACCGGGAACCGCCGTAGGCGACGAGTTCGCCGCCCGCGAGCCGCTCGCGCGCCTCGCCCGTCACCTCTACATCTCGCGGACGAGCGCCTTCGCGCTGCTGCGCCGCCGGGGGATCACGTTCACCGCCTGGGTGCGCGAGCGGCGGCTGGCCCGCGCCGCCGAGCTGCTCACCTCCCCCGCCGGCAGCTGCATCCCGATCGCGGAGATCGCCGTCATGTCGGGCATCCCGGATGCGGCGACCTTCGCCCGCGCCTTCCGCGGCCGCTACGGCGTGACCCCCAGCGCGTGGCGGCGCGACGCGGCGCGCCGGGGTGGGAGAAGGTCGCCGACCTCGCCCTGGAGTGGACGCTCGCCCACGCCAGGAGCGTGCCGACGCCGGCCTCGCCCTGACGCCTCGCGGGGGGCAGGATGACGCCATGACGAAGTATCTGATCACCTTCCCGGCGTCGGCGATGCAGGTGCCCGACGAGGAGATGGCGGCGGTGGGCGTCGCATCACGCGCCGTCATCGCCGATGCGCAGCGCGCCGGCGTGTACGTCTTCGCCGGAGGGCTCGACGAGACGGTGCCGCCGGTGCGGGTCGCCGCCGACGGCTCCCGCGCGCGCACCGGATATCCCGAGCACGCCGGGCTCAGCGGGGGATTCGCGGTGCTCGACCTCCCCTCGCGCGCGTCGGCGCTGGCCTGGGCTGCGAAGCTCGCCGCCGCCTGCCGCTGCGATCAGGAGGTGCGGGAGTTCATGGACGATCCGCTGTCCTGACCGGCGCCCCGCCGATCACCGCCCCGTTCTCCCCCGACACCACGAGATCGGCGCGGTCCGCCGACGCCTCGATCAGCACCGCGTTCGCACCGTCGACCTCCCGCGCCCACGCCGTCGCCGCCTCGCGGTCGCGCCCGTGATGCTGGTGCCGATCGACGAGGCGCGCCTCGCGGACCGCATCCACCGCGGCGCAGAACCACGCCGCATCGAGGAGGTCCCGCACCCCCGCCCAGGGCTCGGCGTCGACGAGGAGATAGTTGCCCTCGACGATCACGATCCGATGGTCGGGCGTCACGGCGATCTCTCCCGCGATCGGCTCCCCCACCTCTCGGCGGAAGCTCGGCGCGTAGACCACGTGGTCGGTCTCGGCGCGGAGCCGCCTCAGGAGCGCGACGAAGCCCCACCCGTCGAACGTGTCCAGCGCGCCTTTGCGCTCCCGTCTGCCCAAGCGCTCCAGTGTCGCGTCGGCCAGGTGGAAGCCGTCCATCGGCACGTGGACGGCGTGCGGCCCCACCGCGCGGGCGACGGCGCGCGCGAGGGTCGTCTTGCCGCTCCCGGGGCTGCCGGCGATCCCCAGCACGAAGCGGTGGGCCGGGTGGGCGGACTCCTCGATCCGCTGGGCGAGGAGGGCGACGGCGGCGGCGGGCGGGTCCACGGCATCGTGCGACATGGGACGAGTCCACCACATCCGGGTCCGAGCTGCCCACTGTCGCCGCATCCGTCAACCCGGTGCCCGCGCGCCGTGCGCAGTGGCAGTCTGCCGGAAACGGAAGGACACCCCATGAGCAACACCGCCGACGCCGACGCGCAGCGCAACGACGACGAGATGCCCGACACGGAGGAGCTCGACGAGCCCAGCACCGAGAAGAGCCCCGACGAGGAGCCGACCGCGGAGACACCGCTGGATCCGGAGCCCGATCACGAGGCGGTCGGCATCGGCGTCATCGACGGCCCGCAGACCGACACGGACCGCCCCGACGCGCAGTGACGGGGTCGGGCGTGCCCGACGAACGGTGAGGTCGGGCTGTGCCCGACGAACGATGAGCCGGGTTGTGCCCGACGATGGTGTGCCCCCGACAGGAATCGAACCTGCGACCTACGGTACCGGAAACCGGCGCTCTATCCCCTGAGCTACGGAGGCGTACCGCACGAGCCTATCATCGGGCGCGGCCGCCTCCCGGCGCACGGTCAGGGGTGGTTGATCGTCCAGAGCAGCCACACGGCGACCACCTGCAGGACGAGGCACGCCCCCAGGATGAGGCGACGGCGCCGGGGCGTGGCGGCGAGGCGCGCGTCGCCGAGGAGCGGCGAGAGCGGCAGCAGCAGCCGGAACGTGCTGCTCTGCGGAAGGAACACCGCGAACAGGTACAGGCCGTAGCCGGCGGCATACGCCGCGACGACCAGCCCCAGCCGACGCACCGGCCGCGACCACACCAGCGCGGCGAACAGCGCCATCAGCACGAGGACGAGCGCGATCCCCGCGACACCCAGATGCGTGCCCGCCTGGCGGAACCACGGGGTGAAGGGAACGAAGGGGTCGTTGCCGACCGAGCCCAGCCACCAGCCGAGCTCGGTGCGGATGTAGGCGTTGTCCACCCCGGTCGCGCGTTCGGCGATGGGCGACCACGCGAGCCCCGCCGCCGCGGTGGCCAGTCCCGCCACCACGAGCCCGGCCGCCTGGGCCGGCGGGAACGGATCCACGCGGCGGCGGAGCATCCGGACCACGAAGACGACGCCGAGGGCGAAGGCGAGGGCCAGGGCGCCGGGGCGCGTGAACGCGGCGACGACACCCAGCGGGGCGATCGCGAGGTAGCGGCGGTCGACGGCCAGGACGAGGGCCGCGAAGGTGAGCAGCAGCGCGAGGCTCTCGCTGTAGCCGATCGCGAAGACGAACGACAGCGGCGCGAAGGAGAAGAACGTCACCGCCCACCACGCTGCGGAGGGATCGGTGACCCGCCGCAGCAGCACGAACAGCATCCACGTCGCGCCGAGGCTCGCCGCCAGGCTCAGCCCGACCGCCACGAGCTGCCAGGGTGCCCCGGTGAGCTCGTGCACCCACCGCGTCAGCATCGGGAAGACGGGGAGGAACGCCCAGTTGTTGGGCATGATGTCGCCGAACTCGTTGACCGGGAGTCGATCCGGGTAGCCGGTCAGGGCGATCTGGCCGTAGCGATCGGCATCCCACCCGGTGAGGAAGTCGGCGAAGCGTCGGACCGGGCGGTCGTCCGGGCCGAACCCCCACCCTTCGCCGCGCGCGATCTCGAAGAAGCCCCACAGAAGGGCGAGGTTGACCGCGCGCGCGGCCGTCCACAGCGCCGCGATGCGCGCGAACGCGTGGCGCTCCAGCGGCCGCACGCCGCGGGGCGAGGCCACGAGGTCGGCCGCGGCGAGCCGGAGCATCCGGATGCTGCGGCCACGCGGCGCGGCGCGGGGGGAGGAGACGGTCTGCGCGGTGCTCACACGGTGCCTTTCGCGGGGCGTGCACGGCATCGTGACAGCGGCGGGTGCCCACGCGGTGAACTGCGGATGGCGCGGCGATGACGCGGCGTCAGTGGTCGCTGACCAGCTTCAGCCCCACGATGCAGCCGACCAGCCCCAGGATCAGCAGGATCTTCACCAGCGACACGGTCTCCGCGCCGGACGCCATGCCGTACACGACGGTGAGCGACGCGCCGATTCCGACCCACACCGCGTAGCCGGTGCCGGTCGGGATCTCCCGCAGCGCCCACGCGAGTCCGCCCATGCTCGCCACCACGGCGACGCCGAAGACCACCGACGGCCAGAGCCGGGTGAACCCCTCGGACTTGCCGAGGGCGGTGGCCCACACCGCCTCGAGGACTCCGGACACGATGAGGACGATCCACGACAGCATGACGGCTCCTTGGCCAGTCTTGTCGCTGTCCGGGTACTGATCCCTCGTCCGGGGATGCGGTGGGGCATCCGTGTCTCAGACTAGCGGCGCACCCTGTGCACCCGCCGGGCACTCACACGAGGAAGATCGGCAGCAGGCCCGGGTTGTGAGCGTGGACGAGCACGGCGAAGACGACGGCATCGAACAGCAGGTGCACCGTCACGACGTAGCCGAGCGAGCGGGTGCGCAGGAACAGGAAGGCCTGCACGAGCGCGAACGGGATCGTGAGCACAGGACCCCAGGCCTGGTATCCCAGCTCCCACAGGAACGACACGAACACGACCGTCTGCAGGAGGTTCGCGGCCAGATCGGGGAAGTGCCGGCGCAGCAGCGCGAACACGGTGCAGATGAAGAAGAGCTCGTCCCAGATGCCGACGGCGCCGACCCCGACGAACAGGCGCGCGATGAGATCCGGCGTGTCCACCACCGGCCAGTTCGTGTAGACGCCCGAGGTGATGAAGTAGAACGGCAGGATCAGCCAGCCGAGCATGAGCACGCCGACCAGCCACGACCACTGCCACCACGTCCACCGGCCCCCGCCACGCCACGGGAAGCGGATGGCGTGGTCGCGGAAGACGAAGCGCGACACGAGATAGGGCACCAGGACGGCGCCGCCGAGCGCGAGGGCGAATCGCACCATCGCGAGGTTGTCGAGCTCGGCCTTGAGCGGGATGGCGCTGACGATGAGCATCCCCAGCGCGATGAGCGTGAGGTCGCGGAGAAGGCTCGCCGGCTCCTCGTCGGAACGCCGCCGCCACCGGATGCTGCCGCGCTCGAGCAGCCACGCCCCGGCCAGGCCCACCGCCAGGAACACCCACCCGATCCACGGGATGCGCACGACGAAGAACGCGGGGGCGGCCAGGCACACCAGGAGGGCGGGGAGAAGGCCCCACGCGCTCGTCCGCCGGACGGGGACGACCGGGGCGTGCGCGGCGGTCATGCGTCGTCCTCGACGTGCGCGGGGACGGCGTCCGTCGCGGCATCCGTGGGCGCGGCGTCCGTGCGGCGGTACGTCAGGTCGCGGATCGCGCGTCCGGCGCGCGCGCCCTTGCGCTCGAACGCGGTGAGCACGCGCCCGTCGAAGCGCTCGGCCCACTCCCCCGCGAAGTCGCGGGTGAACAGCGGCGAGTCATCGAGCACGTCGCGCATCTGGCGCGCGTAGTCCTCCCAGTCGGTCGCGAGCCGCAGCACGCCCCCGGATCGGAGCGCTGCGGCGGCCAGCGGCGGGAACTCGGGGGCGATGAGACGCCGCTTGTTGTGCTTGTTCTTGTGCCACGGGTCGGGGAAGAACACCCAGATCTCCGTGACGGAGGACGGCGGCAGCAGGTGCTGAAGCACCTCGGGCGCATTCGCCTCCACCAGTCGGATGTTGCGGGCCTCCGCGCGGTCGGCGTCGAGCATCGTGCGCGCCAGGCCCGCCTTGAACACCTCGACCGCGAGGAAGTCGGTGCCGGGCGTGGTCCGGGCTGCGTGGACGATCGCGTGTCCCTGCCCGGAGCCGATCTCCACGACCAGCGGTGCCCTGCGTCCGTACACCGTCGCCGGGTCGATCTGCGACCCCGCGCGCACGCTCGTCGCGGCCGCATCCCGGGGTGCCTCGATGAGATAGAACGGCGAGTGCTCCGCCCAGGCCCGCTCCTGCCCGTCGGACATCCGGCCGCTGCGCCGGACAAACGACACCGGCTTCTCGCGGTAGCGGGGAGCCTCCTCGGGCGCGGCGGCGTCTGTGTCGGGCATGTCTCCAGGGTAACGAGCCGGCTCCCGTCCCCCGCGCCGCCGGCCCGCCGGCGATGTCGGAGGCTCGGCGTAGCGTCAGGGAATCGACGGAAGCACCCGACCACCCATCCGCTTCCTCGCCCTCCGCACCCCGGGCTCACACCCAGGCGCCGGAGGAATCAGGCGGTCACGAAGTCGATGAGCTCCTCGACGCGGCCGAGGAGCGCCGGCTCCAGGTCGCGGTACGACGACACCGAACCGAGGATGTGCTGCCACGCACGCGCGAGATCGGCCTGGTCCCGGGCGGGCCACCCCAGGGCACGGCACACCCCCACCTTCCACTCCACCGATCGCGGCACCTCGGGCCAGCGCTCGATGCCGAGGGCGGCAGGGCGCACGCACTGCCAAACGTCGACGAAGGGGTGCCCGACGATGCGCACATGCGGCGCGTGGCGTCCTCGCATGACCGCCTCGGCGATGCCCGTCTCCTTCGACCCCGGCACCAGGTGGTCGACGAGCACCCCGTATCGCCGCTCCGAGGTCGGCGGCTCCGCCTCCAAGAGCTCAGCGAGGAGGTCGACCCCCTGGAGGAACTCCACGACCACGCCCTCGACGCGCAGGTCGTCCCCCCACACCTTCTCGACCAGCTCGGCGTCGTGCTTGCCCTCCACGAGGATGCGGCTCGGCCGCGCCACCCGCGCCCGCGCCTCCGGTGCGGCGAACGACCCGGATGCGGTGCGCTTCGGCCCGGCGGGGGCCGCCGGGCGTGGCGCGACCAGCACCACCGGCGCCCCGTCGATGAGGAATCCGCCGCCGAGGGGGAACAGCCGACGGCTGCCGCGGCGGTCCTCCAGCTCGACCGTGCCCGACGCCACCTTGGTCACGGCGCCCACGAAGCCGTCGCCGGCCACCTCCACCACGAGGTCGCGCTCGGCGGGCACCTGCGGCACCGCCTTCCGCCCCCGCTCGCGCCACCCGGCGGCGAGCACATCCGTGCCGTACCGATCGTCCATCCGAGCCTCCCGAAGCCCCGACCCTAACCCGGGCGGATGCGCGGTGCCCGCAGACCACGCCGCCCCGCCCACGCAACCGCTATCGGCGTATGCGTCGGCCTGCATAGACTCGTGACGTGGCCCCTCGCACGCTGTCGTCCCGCTCTTCGCGCCGGGGTGCGCGGATGCTCGCCGCCCTGCTCGCCGCCGGGGCGCTGCTGTTCGCCGCGCCCGCGACCGCGACCGCGACGCCGCCGCTCGACCTCGGTCAGGGCTACGTCGCGGACGAGGTGGGCGCGCTCAGTGCCGCGCAATCGGCGGCGAGCGAATCGCGCCTCGCGACGCTGTACGAGTCCACCGGCATCGACCTCTACGTCGCGCTCGTCGACGACTTCACCGACCCCTCCGACTCGCAGCAATGGGCCGACGCCACCGCGGCTGACAACGGGCTCGGCACATCGCAGTACCTCCTCGCGATCGCGACCGAGGGGCGCCAGTTCTACACGTCGGCCGACAGCGCCGGGCCCCTCAGCGACGCACAGCTGACGGCGATCGAGCGCGACATCCGGCCCTACCTCAGCGCCGAGGACTACGCCGGCGCCATCGACGCGGCCGCCGAGGGCATCGAGGCGGCGGTGGGCGCTGGGAGCGGCGGCGCGTCCGGCGGCGGGATGCTGACGTTCGTCCTCATCGCGGTCGTCGTCATCGTCGCGATCATCCTCGTCGTCGTGCTTGTCCGCCGGCGGCGAAAGGGCAGCGCCGACGCCGGCGGCACCCCCCAGATTCCGACCGAGGAGCTTCGACGTGAAGCGGCCGCGGCCCTCGTCGACACCGACGACGCGATCCGCACGAGCGAGCAGGAACTCGGGTTCGCCACCGCGCAGTACGGCGAGGGCGCCACGGCAGAGTTCGCCGCCGCACTCGCCTCCGCCCGCGAGAAGCTCACCCAGGCCTTCACGATCCAGCAGCAGCTCGACGACAGCACGCCCGACACCGACGAGCAGGTCCGGGCGTGGAACACGCAGATCATCGAGCTGTGCCGCGACGCGAATGCCGGACTCGACGAGAAGGCGGCGGCATTCGACGAGCTGCGCAAGCTCGAACAGGATGCGCCCGGCGCCCTCAGTCGCGTCCGCGCCGAACAGGCCGCGGCGCTCGCGGCGATCGGCGGCGCCGAAGCCACCCTGCAGAGCCTTCGCGGCGGGTATGCGCCGGAGGCGCTGGAGACGGTCGATGACAATGTCGACCAGGCGCGGGCGCGCCTGGCCTTCGCGGAGGAACAGCTCGCTGCGGCGGAGGCGTCGCTGACCGCCGGCGACACCGGCGAGGCCGTCGTCGGCATCCGCGCCGCGGAGGAGGCAGTCGGTCAGGCCGAACTGCTCGAACAGGCCATCGCCACTCTCGCGCAAGACCTTCCGGCCGCCGAGTCCCGCACCGCCGCGCTCCTCACCGAGCTCGACGAAGACATCCGCATCGCCCGCACGCTGCCCGACCCCGACGGCCGTGTCGCGGCGGCCGTCGCCGACACCGCCGCGCGCGTCGAGACCGCCCGGCGCGACCTCGCCGCCACGCGCCGCAGCCCGCTGCAGACGCTCCAGCGGCTCGAGGAAGCCGACCGCACCATCGACGCGGTCGTCCAGTCGGCTCGGGATGCGGCGACCCAGGCGGAGCGCGTCGGCCGGCAGCTGGACGCCTCGATCGCGCAGGCACGCGCGCAGATCTCCGCCGCGGAAGGCTTCGTCACCTCGCGCCGCGGAGCGGTGGGAGCCGAGGCCCGCACACGCCTGTCGGAGGCCGCCGGCGCCCTGGCGCGTGCGGAGCAGCTGCGCACGACCGATCCCGCGGCGGCGCTGCGGGACGCTGCCCGCGCGAACGACCTGGCGGCGCGCGCCATCCAGGCCGCGCGCACCGATGTCGGCGGGTTCGCCCTGCCCGACACCGGACGCACGTCCGGGTCCGACGGATTCCTCGGCGCCATCCTGGGCGGGATCATCAGCGACGGCCTCTCCGGCGGCTCCCGCAGCGGCGGCGGCTGGGGCGGCGGCGGCTGGGGCGGCGGGTCCTCGTCGCGCAGCCGGAGCAGCTCCTCCCGCGGGCGATCGAGCTTCCGCTCCGGCAGCTTCGGCGGCGGCGGCACGCGCGGTCGCCGAGGGGGTGGGCGCTTCTGACCATCCCCGCCGCATCCGCCCCGTCACAGACAACTCGTAGGTAACCCCGACATCCTCGGTACCGAGGCCCACAGGAAGGAACCCCGATGGCCAAGCAGTCCATCTTCGGTCGCATCTCCACGCTCGTCCGCGCCAACATCAACGCGCTCCTCGACTCCGCCGAGGACCCGCAGAAGATGCTCGACCAGCTCGTGCGCGACTACACCAACTCGATCGCCGACGCCGAGTCGGCCATCGCCGAGACGATCGGCAACCTGCGCCTGCTCGAGCGCGACCACCAGGAAGACGTCCAGGCCGCGGCGGAGTGGGGCAACAAGGCCCTCGCCGCCAGCCGCAAGGCCGACGAACTCCGCACCGCCGGCAACGCCGTCGAGGCCGACAAGTTCGACAACCTCGCCAAGATCGCCCTCCAGCGTCAGATCTCCTCGGAGAGCGAGGCGAAGACCGCCGAGCCGACCATCGCCTCGCAGACCGAGGTCGTCGACAAGCTCAAGGACGGCCTGAACGGCATGAAGGCCAAGCTCGAGCAGCTGCGCTCCAAGCGCAGCGAGCTGCTCGCGCGCGCGAAGGTCGCCGAGGCGCAGAACAAGGTGCACGACGCCGTCAAATCGATCGACGTGCTCGACCCCACCAGCGAGCTCGGCCGGTTCGAGGACAAGATCCGTCGCGAGGAGGCGATCGCCGCCGGCAAGCAGGAGCTGGCCGCCTCGACGATCGACGCGCAGTTCAACCAGCTCGAAGACCTGGGTGAGCTCACCGAGGTCGAGGCGCGCCTGGCGGCGCTGAAGGCGGGCTCTTCGGGCGGACAGCTCACAGCGGGCCAGCCGCAGCAGCAGCCGCAGGCGCTGAACGCCAGCCCCGACCAGGTCTGAGCCGCCACGAGACGGTGCGGGCACGCGGCATTCCCGCTCACCCGCACCGTCTCGTCGTTTCGCCGCGCGCGGAGGGACACAATGGTGCGGGTGAGCAGTCTGGGAAGGGGCGGCGGATGACGCGGTTCGTGGTGGTGCCGCAGTGGCAGGGGTCCCCGGCAGCCCGAGCGATGCTGCTGCGCGACGGTGCCGAGGCGATCTCGGGCGACCTCCCCCGCGCCGCGACGACGGTGCTCGACGTGCCGCTGGCAGCCGGCGACACGCAGGGCACCGCCATCCACCGCCTGAGCGCGGTGCGCCGCGTGGCCGCGCAGCTCGACGAGGCGCTGGCCGCACTCCCCGCCGGCGAACGCGTCGTGGTGGTCGGCGGCGACTGCAGTGTGACGCTCCCCGCGGCGGCGCGCGTCGCCGGGGATGATCTCGCGGTGGTGTGGATCGACGCGCATCCCGACCTCCACTCCCCCGACACCTCCCCGTCCGGCGCCCTCGCCGGCATGGCACTGCGCGCCCTCCTGGGCGAGGTGCCGGATGCGGCGGCCCCCGTCATCGGCGCCGACCGGGTCGTGCTCGTGGGAGCGCGCGACATCGAGGACGGCGAGGCCGCCTTCCTCGCCGCGCACGACATGGCGACGCTCGACGCGGCCGCCCTCGCCGATCCCGAGGCGCTCGTGCGCGCCGTCCGCGCCACCGGGGCGTCACGCGTCTTCGTCCACATCGACGTCGACGCCGTCGATCCGTCCGAGCTCGGCGGGACGCTCTGGGGGGTGCCGTTCGGCCTGAGCGTCGCGGACCTGGCCGCCGCCCTCACGCGCCTCAAAGCCGAGATCCCCCTCGCCGGTGGCACCATCGCCGGGTTCGCCCCTGCCACCCCGGCGGCTGCGGTCGACGACCTCGGCGCGATCCTGCGTCTGGTCGGGGCGCTCGCGTGAGCCCGATCCCGTCCCCGCCGCCCGGGTGGCGTGAGGCCGCCGAACGCGCCGTCTCCCGCAGCCGCCGCATCGAGGCCTGGATCCCGCCGGTCCTGCTCGACTCCCCCGTCAGCCGGCTCGGCCAGCTGTACGGCACACTGGTGGGGTTCGTGTGGGGCGGCCTGTGGAGCACCGGGCGCGTCGAGCGGCGCGAGGGGATGTGGATCTTCCGGGGGCTGCCGTCGTGGGCGTACGCGCGGGGCGGCGTGACCGTGGGCGCCTGCTTCCTCACCGGAACGGCCCCGGTGACCCCGGCACTGCTGCGGCACGAGGCCGCCCATGCTCGCCAGTGGCGGCGATTCGGCTTCCTCATGCCGGTGATGTACGCCCTCGCCGGCCGCGACCCGCTCCGCAACCGCTTCGAGATCGAGGCGGGGCTCGCCGACGGCAACTACGTGCCGCGCGATCGTGGGGTCAGCGCGCGGAGGTGAGCCCGAAACGGGCGGGGGCCTGGATGGCGTCGCGGGCGAATCCCCGGCGCTCGACCAGGTCGTCGACGATCTCGGCCGTGCCGAGGTAGCCCCCGAGAAGGATGACCCGCGTCTGGGAGCCCTCGTCCGACCCCAGCATCTCTCCCGCCCAGGCGCGCACGGCGCGGGCGACGGCCTCGCCGGGAACGCACGCACGGCCGGAGCCGGGGGCGCCGGTGCGACGGGAGCGGTCGAGCCACGTGACGGTCATGCGCGGCGGCGCGGCGATCTCGCCGATCCACGAGGCATCCGGCACCTCGACGAAGACGCGCCCCGTCGAGCAGAGCGGGAGGGTCGCGAGCACCGCCTCGAGCTCGGCCAGCGACGACTCGTCGGCCGTCACCAGGTGCTGCACGCGGGCGTGGCGCGGCGCGCGGCAGGCGCGGGGGTTGTGCGACTCGGCAGACATGGCACGGCCACTATACCCGAAGCATAGGCTTGCCTAACCTCGGTCTCTTCACCGGAGCCCCGCCGAGATGCGGGCTTTCGGGCCGGGCACGGGGATCTCGCGGCATATTGCCCGCGCGCGGGCCGAAAGCCCGCATGTCGTGAGCGCGCGGAGATCTCTCGCCGTCGAGAGAGGGCTCACTCGGTGATCAGGATGCGGCGCAGCTCGGCGATCTCGTCGTCGCCGAGACCCGAGGCGCGGAGGTATTCCGTGGGCGATCCGAAGACGTCGTCCAGGCGCGCCAGCAGGTCGCGCATGACGGGCGCCGGCGAGCGCGTGGCGAGGTCTTCCACGTGCACCGCCCCCGGATGCATCGCCCGGAGGCGCCGGACGATCTCGGCATTGCGGCCGGCGGGCAGCATCCGCTCGGTGCGGGCGTAGTCGTCGATGATCGCCTCGGTGTCGACTCCGGCGGCTGCCAAGGTCAGCGCGACGGTGACCCCCGTGCGGTCCTTGCCCACGGTGCAGTGCACGAGGACGGGCTGGTCTTCGACGATGCCCCGTACGACGGCGACCACCTTGTCGGCGGAGTCGTCGATGAGGCTGGAGTACAACCCCGCCAGGCTCATGTCCTCCTCGAAGAAGGAGGTCACCGACCCGAGGAACAGCGGCACCCGCTGGGTGACGAGGTCCAGGCCCGTGACACGGCTCGGCTGGCCGCGCACCTCCTCGTCGTCGCGCAGGTCGATGATGCGCCTGAGGCCCAGCTCCCGGAGCTCCGTGGCCCCCGCATCGTCGACCTGGGCGAGGTTTCCCGACCGGTAGAGCACGCCGGGGCGAGTCCGGCGGGATCCGGCGGGGAGACCCCCGACGTCGCGGAAGTTGATGGCCCCCGAGACCAGCGAGCGCTCCGTCATACGTCGACGTCCTCCACGGGGGGCACCGGGTAGCGCCCCGCGATGGCGACGCGGTTGAAGGCGTTGATCGACACCAGGATCCAGCTGAGGGCGACGTACTCCTGCTCGGTGAGCACGTCGCCCACCAGCGCGTACGCCTCGTCGGGGACCCCGGCGTCAGAGATGAAGGTGAAGGCCTCGGTCAGTTCCAGCGCGGCCCGCTCGCGGCGCGTGAACACGCCCGACTCCCGCCACACCGGGATCTGGGTGAGCGTGTCGGCGCTCACGCCCGCCGCCACCGCCTTGTCGAGGTGCACGCGCACGCAGTACGCGCAGCCGTTGAGCTGCGACGCGTGGATCTGCACGATCTCCTTCAGGCGCGGCTCGATGCCGGCATCGGCGGCGAGCGCACCCACGGTCTGCGCCAGACCCGCGAGGGCCTTGTAGGCCGGCGGGGCCGACTTCGACAGATGCACACGTTGCTCAGCGCCCATGCATCCAGGGTAATCTCCCCCGCGTGACAGTGTCCGATCCGGCCGCGACGGCCGATCCGTTCGACGAGTTCTCCTTCCTGCCCGAGCAGGCGGCCGACAACGCCATCCCGGGACCCCTGCCCCCGGTGCGCCGGCTGCGCCTCGCGCTCCCCGACGGCCGCACGCTGAGTGCGCTGCGCTACGGCGAGGCCGCCCCCGAGGTGACGTTCCTGCACGGTGCCGGACTGAACGCGCACACGTGGGACACGACGGTGCTCGCCCTCGGGCTGCCTGCCCTGGCCATCGACCTGGCCGGTCACGGCGACTCGTCCTGGCGGGCGGATGCCGCCTACACCCCGCGTCACCTCGCCGACGACGTCGCGCGGGGCCTCGCGGCGTGGACCACGGCCCCGCAGCTGCTGGTCGGGCAGTCACTCGGCGGGCTCACCGCCGCCGCGGTGGCGGCCGCCCATCCCGAGGCCGTCTCCCGGGTGGTCGTCGTCGACATCACACCGGGCGTCGACCCGAACGCCGGGCCCTCGCAGATCCGTGAGTTCTTCGCCGGCCCGACCGACTGGGAAAGCCGCGACGAGCTCGTCGAGCGCGCCCTGGCCTTCGGGCTGGGCGGCGGGTCGCGGCGCACCGCCCGGCGCGGCGTCTTCCTCAACTCCCGGGTGCGCCCCGACGGGCGCGTGGAGTGGAAGCACCACTTCGCGCACCTCGCGGCCGCCGCGGCCGCCGCGCACACGGCGACGCAGCCCGTTCCGGACGCGGGCGCCGCCGACGCCGTCGCGAGCGCCCTCAGCGCCACCGGGTGGGACGACCTGGCCGGCGTCGCGGCGCCGCTCACCCTGCTGCGCGGCGAACGCGGGTACGTCACGCCGGCCGACGCCGCGGAGTTCTCCCGGCGGCTGCCCGACGCGGCGGTGCTCACCCTCGCGGCGGGCCACAACCTGCAGGAGGACGTCCCGCTCGACCTCGCGCGGGTGCTGCGCGACCTCGCCGCGGCGAGGCGCTGATCCTGCCGTCCGCCGACGGCCGGGGGCGGGGAAGCATCCGCCGCCCCGCGACGTTCGGGTAACACGACGCCTCCGGTGAGCGCGCGGCCCTAGGCTGATACCGCACCGAGTTGCCACCCGCGGCACCCCACAGCACCGAGGATGCCGCTGGCCTGCGAAAGGATCACCATGTCGCGACGCTCCGTCCTGGCCGCGTCGGCCCTCCTCCTGGCGAGCACGCTCGCCCTCGCCTCCTGCACCGGAGGCGGCGAGGCGCCCGCCCCGACCGCGACCGGCGATCCCGACCCGAGCGCCTCGCTCGTCGTCCGCCTGGGCCTGGAGCCCACCAACCTCGACATCCGGCGCACCGCCGGCGCCGCCCTCGAGCAGGCCCTCATCGACAACGTCTATCAGGGCCTCGTCACGCGTGACGGCGAGGACGGCAACGCGATCGTCCCCGCCCTGGCGGAGGACTGGGAGATCTCCGACGACGGGCTCACCTACACCTTCACGCTCCAGCAGGGTGTGACCTTCCACGACGGCACCGCCCTGACCGCCAACGACGTCGTCACCTCGCTCACCGAGGCCCGCGACGACGAGACCGTCGTCAGCGGCAGCGACCTGGAGGGGGTCGCGTCGGTGACCGCGCCGGATGATCAGACCGTCGTCGTCACGCTGACCGGCCCCGACGTGGACTTCCTCTTCGACCTCACCGGCCGCGCGGGCCTGGTCTACAAGAGCGGGGACACGACCGACCTCCGCACCGCAGCCAACGGCACCGGCCCCTTCACGGTCGCCGACTGGGGCACCGGGGACGACCTCGTCCTCGCGCGCAACGACGCCTACTGGGGCGAGCCGGCGGGGGTCGCCGAAGTGGTGCTCACCTACATCACCGACACCACCGCCGCCATCAACGCGGCCGTCGACGGCGACGTCGACGTCGTCACCGAGGTCGACCCGGAGTTCAGCGACCAGCTGGAGACGACGGGCGCGTTCCGGCTGGAGAGCGGACAGACCACCGACAAGGGCACCCTGGCGTTCAACAACCAGCGCGCGCCGCTGGACGACGTGCGGGTGCGCGAGGCGCTGCGTCTCGCCGTCGACCACGACGCACTCGTGGAGTCGCTCGGCGGCACCGGGGAGACCCTCTACGGACCCATCCCCCAGCTCGACCCCGGGTACGAGGACCTCTCCGACGTGATCTCCTACGACCCCGAGCGGGCGCGCGAGCTGCTCGCCGAGGCCGGCGAGGAAGACCTCGAGCTGACGCTGACGATCCCGTCGGAGTACACCTCGACCATCCCCACGTACCTCGTCTCCGCCTTCGACGACATCGGCGTGACGCTGGAGGTCGACTCGGTCGAGTTCGCCCCGTGGATCCAGGACGTCTACGCCAACCACGACTACGACCTGAGCTTCGTCCGTCACGTCGAGGCCCGCGACTTCGGCAACTTCGCCAATCCGGAGTACTACTTCGGCTACGACAACGCCGAGGTGCAGGAGCTCTACGCCCAGGCGCAGGCGACGGTCGACCCCGACGAGAGCGCGGAACTGCTCGCCGAGGCGGCCCGCATCGTGTCGGAGGAGATGGCCGCGGACTGGCTGTTCGTCGCGACCCCGATCACCGCCGTCGGCACCGCCGTGTCCGGCTTCCCGCTCAGCTCCCTGAACGTGCGCCTGCCGCTGGCAGGGGTGACGGTCGCCACGGACGAGTGATCCGCTACACGCTGACCCGCCTCGCCCTGCTCGTCGTGGGGCTCTTCGTGGCCAGCGTGCTGATCTTCCTGTCGCTGCGGGTCCTCCCCGGCGACGTGGCCCAGCTCGTCGCCGGGACCGACGCATCGCCGGGACAGATCGAGGCCCTGCGCGAACGCCTCGGCCTGAATGTGCCGCTCCCGGTGCAGTACGGCGAGTGGATCGCCGGGATCCTCCGCGGCGACCTGGGCTCGTCGCTCCTGACGGGCACGGCGGTCTCGACCGAGCTGGCCGACAAGGCCCGCGTGACGGTGCCGCTGGGCCTGCTCTCCCTCGCCATCGCCCTGCTGATCGCGGTGCCGTTCGGCGTCCTCTCGGCCCTCCGCCGCGGGCGCCCGGGCGGAGCGACGATGAACGTCGCCGCGCAGGCCCTCGCCGCCGTGCCCGTGGTGTGGGCCGGCATGATGCTCGTCGTCGTGTTCGCGGTGTGGCTCGGCTGGTTCCCCGCGCAGGGCTTCCCGCGGTCGGGATGGGCCGATCCCGCCGGAGCCCTCCGCGCCCTCTTCCTCCCCGCGCTCACCATCGGCGTCGTGGAGGGGGCGATGCTGCTGCGCTTCGTGCGGTCGGCCACCCTGCAGGCGATCGGTCAGGACTACGTCCGCACGGCGGCGGCAAAGGGGCTGACCCGCACGCGCGCGCTGGTGCGCCACGGCCTGCCGAACGTGGCCCTGTCGGTGGTCACGGTGCTCGGCCTCCAGGTCGCCGGCATCCTCGTCGGCGCCGTCGTCATCGAGCAGCTGTTCTCGCTGCCGGGGATCGGGCGGATGCTGGTGAACGACGTGGGCAACCGCGACCTCCCCAAGGTGCAGGGCGAACTGCTCGCCCTCACCGGCTTCGTGCTGCTGATCGGCTTCCTCGTCGACCTCCTCCACCGGAGCCTGGACCCACGACAGCGGGAGTCGTCGTGAGGCGGTCGTGGGCGGGGCGCCTGTGGTCGCTCGGGGCGGGGCGTTTCGGAGTGATCGTGGTGGCCGTCATCGTCCTGACCGCCCTGGTCTCCCTGGTGTGGACGCCGTTCCCGCCCCCGCGCGTCGACCTGGCCGATCGATGGGCGGCACCGGGATGGCCGCACCTGCTCGGCACCGACAACAGCGGCCGCGACATCCTGAGCCTCCTGATGGCGGGGGCGCGCACCACCCTCGTGGTCGCCGTCGGCGCCGGTGTCATCGCGACCGCGATCGGTCTCGCCCTCGCCGCCCTCGGCGCCCTGACGGCACGATGGGTGCGCGAGAGCGTCGCCGTGTTCGTCGACATCCTCATCGCCTTCCCGGTCCTGTTGATCGCCATGATGATCTCGGCGGTGTGGGGCGGATCGCTCGCCGTGGTGGTGTGGGCGGTCGGCACCGGCTTCGGCGTGAACATCGCCCGCGTGACGCGCCCCGAGCTCCGCCGCGTCCTGCACAGCGACTTCGTCCTCGCCGGGCGCGCCGCCGGCCTCACCACCGTGCAGAACCTGTGGCGTCACCTCCTGCCCAACGTCGCGCCGGTGTTCATCGTGCAGTTGTCGTGGGGCATGGCGGTCGCCGTGCTCGCCGAGGCGGGCCTGTCCTACCTCGGATTCGGCGCGCCCCCGACGGAGCCGTCGTGGGGCGTGCTCCTGAGCGATCTCCAGCGCTACATCACGGTGCACCCGCTGTCGGTGGTCTGGCCGGGCCTGGCCATCACGCTGACCGTCCTCGGGCTCAATCTCCTCGGCGACGGGATGCGCGAGGCGACCGATCCGACGCTCGCAGCCCGCACTCCTGCCGCGCGGCTGCACGTGCCGGAGGTGGTCTCGTGAGCCTGGAGGTGCGCGACCTCGTCGTCGAGATCGGCGGACGCCGCGTCGTGGACGGCGTCTCCTTCGAGGTCCCCGACGGCGGCCGGCTCGGGCTCATCGGCGAATCCGGTTCGGGGAAGTCGCTCACCGCCCTGGCGATCCTGGGGCTCCTCCCCGCCGGAGCGAGCGCCACCGGCAGCGTGCGGTGGCACGACCGCGAGATCCTGGGCCTGCCCGAGCGGGAGCTCGCGCAGCTGCGCGGGGATGACATCGGGATCGTCTTCCAGGAGCCCGCGACGGCGCTGAATCCCATCCGCACCGTCGGGCGCCAGATCGCGGAATCCGTCCGCATCCACGAGCGCGTAACCCGCGCCGACGCCCGTGCCCGCGCGGTGGCCGAGGCCGAGCGCGTCGCGCTGCCCGACCCCGCCGCGATCGTCCGCCGCTACCCGCACCAGCTCTCCGGCGGGCAGCGCCAGCGCGTCGCCATCGCGATGGCGCTGGCGTGCCGCCCGCGCCTCCTCATCGCCGACGAGCCCACCACCGCCCTCGACGTGACGATCCAGGCCGGCATCCTGCGGCTGCTCGCCTCGCTCGTGGCGGAGTCGGGCATGTCGCTCGTCTTCATCACGCACGACCTCGCCGTCCTCAGCCAGGTCGCCACCCACGCCGTGGTGCTCGAGCAGGGCCGCGTCGTGGAGGCCGGTCCGCTCGATCGTCTCCTGGTGCGCCCGGAGAGCACCGTCACCCAGGCGCTGCTGCGCGATGCCACGGCCACCCTGTGGCAGCCGGAGGAGCCGCATCCGGAGGACCGCGCATGACCGCTCCGCTGCTGCGCGCCCGCGGTCTCACCCGGCGGTACCGGGGGCCGCGCCCGGGCATGTTCGTCCCGCGCCCGATCACCACCGCGCTCCTCGACGCCGACGTCGACGTCGCCACGGGCTCCGCCGTCGGCATCATCGGCGAGTCGGGATCGGGCAAGTCCACCCTCGTCCGCCTCCTGCTGGCCCTGGATGTCCCCACCGCCGGGACGATCGAGTTCGACGGCCGGAACGTCGACGCACGCGCAGGCGCGCGCCGCCTGCATTGGCTGCGGCGCGAGACGGGGATCGTCTTCCAGGACCCCTACGCGTCGCTGGACCCGCGGATGAGCATCGGACGCATCGTCGGCGAGCCGCTGTGGGCTCTGGATCTGCCCGGCGACCGCCGCGCACGGGTGCGCGAGGTGCTGACGCAGGTGGGGCTCACCCCCGACATGGCGGCGCGGTATCCGCACGAATTCTCCGGCGGGCAGCGGCAGCGCATCGCGATCGCCCGCGCGATCGCGCACCGGCCGCGCCGGCTCGTCGGCGATGAGCCGCTGCCCGCGCGCGACGTGACGGTGCGGGCGCGGATCCTGCGGCTCCGCGATGAGCTCCGCGCGCAGACCGGGATGACGCTCCTCCTGGTCAGCCACGACATCGGGGTGGTGCAGAACCTCTGCGACGACGTACTCGTCATGAAGGACGGCCGGATCGTCGAGGAGGGGCCGACCGAGAAGGTGCTGCTGCAGCCGCAGGCGTCGTACACGCGGTCGCTGCTCGCCGCCATCCCCACCCTCCCCGCGCCTCCCCCTCCTCCTTCCGGCGCAGGCCCAGATGCGGGCTTTCGGCCGGGGCGCGGGCTTGAACTCCCGGATCACCCGCGTACGGACCGATAGCCCGCGTCTGGCGCGGGGGCGCGGGGGCGGGCGGACTCCCTCGAGCGAGGTCGGCGGGCCGCACTAGGGTCAGGGCATGACCCCCGCCATCGTCCCGCCGTACCTGCTCGCCCGCATCGCCGCGGCGGACGAGCCGCGCCTGTCCCGGGCGGCCGCGGCCGCCGCCCGCACACTCGCCGCCCCCCGCCCGACGCGCGGCGCGGGCCGGCGACGGCTCCGCCTGTCGATCGAGGAGGGCGCCCTCGTGGCGGAGTCCACGCCCGCCCCCGACCGCGAGATCTCCGACGCCGGCGGCACCGAGCGGCTGCCCGGTCGCCGCGTGCGCGGCGAGGACGACCCGCCCACGGGCGACATCGCCGCCGACGAGGCCTTCGCCGGCCTCGGGGCGACGTTCGAGTTCTTCTGGGACGCCTTCGGCCGCAACGGCATCGACGGCGCCGGCGGGGCCCTGCGGGCGACGGTGCACTACGGACGCGACTACGACAATGCGTTCTGGAACGGCGAACGGATGGTCTTCGGCGACGGCGACGGGGAGGTCTTCGCCGGGTTCACCGGGTCGCTGTCGGTGATCGCGCACGAACTGGCCCACGGCGTCACCGATGCCGAAGGGGGCCTGGAGTACCAGGGGCAGTCCGGCGCGGTCAACGAGTCGCTGTCGGATGTCTTCGGGGTGCTGGCCGAGCAGTACGCCGCCGACCAGCAGGCCGACGAGGCCTCGTGGCTGGTGGGCGCGGGGATCTTCACCGACGCCGTGCAGGGGCGCGCGCTGCGCTCGATGAGCGCGCCCGGAACGGCCTACGACGACGATGTGCTCGGGCGCGACCCGCAGCCGGGGCATCTGCGGGACTACGTCGACACCGTCGAGGACAACGGCGGCGTGCACATCAACTCCGGCATCCCCAACCGCGCGTTCTACCTCACCGCGTCGGCCCTCGGCGGCAGGGCGTGGGAGCGCGCCGGCCGCGTCTGGTATCGCGCGCTGACCGCGGGACTCCCGCCGACGGTGACCTTCACCGCGTTCGCCGCCGCCACGCGCGCCGCCGCCGCGGCGGAGTACGGTGAGGACTCGGAGGAGGTCGCCGCGGTCCGCTCCGGATGGAGCGGAGTGGGCGTGTCGATGGATGGATGACCCGCACCTTCCGGCGCCGCGCGTCGTGGTGACCGTGGTCCGCACCGGCGGCATCGCCGGGATGCGCCGCCAGTGGCGCGCCCAGCCCGCCGCGGACGAGACGGCGCGGTGGCGAGAACTCGTCGCCGCCTGCCCGTGGGAGGCCCCCGCCCCCTCCCCCGCCGGAGCCGATCGCTACACCTGGCACATCTGCGCCGACGACGACGGCGCCTCGCACGAGGCCGACGTGCCCGACTCCGGCCTCGAAGGACCGTGGCGCACGCTCGTGGATGCCGTCCGCGGCGCCGCCTCGTAGGGGCTCAGTCGAACAGCGGCTTCTTCTTCCCGGCCTTGGGGATGCTCTTCTGCTGATACACCACGCCCAGCCACCGGCCGAACTTGAACCCGACCCGCCCCATGCGACCGACCTCCACGAAGCCGAGCTTCTCGTGCAGCGCGATCGAGGACTCCGCGCCCTTGTCGCTGATGGCCGCCACGACCTCGCGGATGCCGGCCTCCTGGGCCGCGATGAGCAGGGCCTCCAGGAGCGCCCGTCCCAGACCCTTCCCCGCCGCTGCCTGTCCCAGGTAGATCGAGTTCTCCACCGTGTAGCGGTAGGCCGACTTCGACTTCCACGGCTGCACCAGCGCGTAGCCGAGGATCTGCCCCGACGGGGACTCCGCGACCAGGAACGGCATCTCGAGCTTCCGCAGCTGCGCGAACTTCTGCCGCCACTGCGCGAGCGTCCACGGCTTCTCGTCGAAGGTGACCACCGAGTTGGTCACGTAGTAGTTGTAGATCTCCCGGATGTCGGGGATGTCGCGCTCCTCGGCGGCACGGATCTCGTACGCGAAGGGGCGCTCGGCCTCCACCGGCGGGCGCAGGTGCCGCGGCAGCCGGCGCCGGCTCTTGTCGTATTCGTCCTCCAGCACGCGCCCCAGCCTAGAGGCGCGACGTGCCGGTCACATCGCCGCCGGCAGGCGCCAGTCCACGGGTTCGGCGCCCTGCTCCTGCAGCAGCGCGTTCACGCGGGAGAAGGGGCGCGAGCCGAAGAAGCCGCGGCTGGCCGACAGCGGCGACGGATGCGGCGAGGCGACCACCGGCGTCGTCTCCAGGATCGGCTGCACGGCCGCGGCATCCCGGCCCCACAGGACCGCCACGAGGGGGCCCGGTCGCGCGACCAGAGCGCGGATGGCGTGCTCGGTCACCGCCTCCCAGCCCCAGCCCCGATGCGACCCGGGCGCGCCGGGAGACACCGTGAGGACGCGGTTGAGCAGAAGCACCCCCTGCGCGCTCCACGCCGACAGGTCGCCGTGCGCCGCGGGCGGGATCCCCAGGTCGTCGGAGAGCTCGCGATAGATGTTCGCCAGGCTCCGCGGGAGCGGCCGCACGTGCGGATCCACCGCGAACGACAGGCCGATCGGATGCCCCGGCGTCGGGTACGGGTCCTGCCCGACCACGAGCACGCGCACGTCCGCCAGCGGCTGCGCGAACGCGCGGAGCACCCGGTCCCCGTCCGGCAGGTACGACCGTCCTGCCGCGGTCTCGGCGCGCAGTCGCTCTCCGAGCGCGGCGATCTGAGGGGCGACGGGCGCCAGCGCACGCGCCCAGCCGGGATCCATCCGCCCGGACTCGGCGAGCTCGGCGAGGGTGAGGGACACCTCAGGCGGCGTCCTCGTCGAGGACGGATCCCTGCGCCGACCAGGGGAAGTCGATCCACAGCGCGGTGTCCCGCCACGCGTAATCGGGCTGCACGATCGTCGTGGGCTTGGTGTAGATGACGACGGAGCGCAGATCCGCGCCCCGCTCCTGCAGCATCCGCACCGCAAGGGCCAGGGTGCGGCCGCTGTCGGCCACGTCGTCGACGAGGAGCACACGACGCCCCTCCAGATAGGCGATGTCCAGCTCGGGCGGGAGCACCTCGGGCGCGTCCAGGACGGTGCCGATGCCGGTGTAGAACTCCACGTTGAGGGCGCCGCAGTTCTTCACGCCCAGTCCGTACGCGATCGCGCCGGCCGGGAGGAGTCCGCCGCGGGCGATCGCGACGACCACCTCGGGGACGAAACCGTCGGCCAGGATGCGCCGGGCCAGGTCCCGCGAGGCCTCTCCGAACCGCTCCCACGTCAGCGTCTCGCGCTCGCCCGTCGCCTCGCCCATGGTCGCTCCTGTCTCCCGGAGCTCTCAGCC
This sequence comes from uncultured Microbacterium sp., assembly GCA_964496445.1. Lineage (GTDB taxonomy): Bacteria > Actinomycetota > Actinomycetes > Actinomycetales > Microbacteriaceae > Microbacterium. Next base: position 15,951 of record CAZBZR010000007.1, on the reverse strand, counting down.
TAGGGCGCTGCCGGGCGGCGCCGGAGCGCCGGTGTAGTCTCAGCCGCGTGACCCGAGCTACTCCCGTGCGCGTGCGCGGTTCCCTGGGCGTGACGGCCTCCCTGATCGGGTGGTTCATCGTCGTGGAACTGGTCAGCGGCATCCTGCAGGGCTACTACGTGCCCCTGTTCAGCGACATCGTGATCCGGCTGGAGATCCACGACGCGGATGTGAACTGGTTCGAGGCCGGCCAGCTCCTCCTCTCGGCGCTGGTGCTGCCCATCCTCGCCAAGCTCGGCGACATGTTCGGCCACAAGAAGATCCTGCTCATCTCCGCGCTGCTGACCGCCGGCGCGAGCTGGTGGCTGGTATTCGCGGACTCGTTCTGGACCTTCCTGCTCGCGTGGTCGCTGCAGGGGTTCTACGTGGTGTGGCTGCCGCTGGAGATCGCCCTGATCTTCGAGCGCGGCCGGCGCCAGGCACGCGGGGTCTCCCAGACGCGACGAGCGGCCGGCCTGCTCGTGGTCGGGCTGCAGGCGGGGGCCATCATCGGAGCCCTCGCCGCGGGGCGCCTGTTCGCCGCATCCGGTGAGGACCTCGCGCTGACCCTCGTCATCCCCGCCGTCGCGGTCACCCTCGTCTGCCTCGTGATCTGGCTGGGGGTGCCGGAGTCCGAGCCGCTGCCGGGACGCCGCCTGGACATGGGCGGATTCGTCATCCTCGCCTTCGCGCTGCTGCTGGTCACCGGCGGGCTGTCGTTCCTGCGCGTGCCCGACGGGCCGGGCGTCGGCGTCGTGATCGCCCTCGTGGCCGCCGGGGTCCTCGCCTTCGCCGTGTTCGTCTGGTACGAGCTCCGCCAGAGCGACCCCGCGATCGACATCCGCGTCCTGGTGCGCCCGCAGATGTGGCCCGTGCAGGCGACGGCCTTCCTCGTGGGACTGAGCCTGCTGGGTGCCCAGGGACCCCTGGCCACGTACGCCGGCACCGATTCGTCGCTTGGCTACGGTCTGGGCCTGGATGCGACGAACCGCTCGAACATCATCGGGGTCTACCTCGTGTCGCTCATCGTAGGAGCCGTGGCCTTCGCGGTCACGTCGCGGCGCGCGAACCCCCGGGTCGTGCTCATCGGAGCGGCGCTGCTCGTCGGGGTCGGCTACACCCTGTTCGTCCCCTTCCACACCGAACTGTGGCAGGTGGTGCTCAACCTCTCCGTCGCCGGGATCGGCTCGGGCGCCCTCGTCGCCGCCATGCCCGCCGCCGCCGCCGCGGCGGCTCCCCGCGGCCAGACCGGCATCTCCTCGGCCCTCACGAACACCACGAAGACCATCGGCGGCACCTTCGCCTCCGCCGTCTTCGGCGTGGTCCTGGCCGGATCGGCTGGGGCCGCGGTCGCCGCCACGGCGGCGCCGCTGGTGGGCTATCTGACGGTGTGGATCGTGTGCGCGGCGGGCGGCTTCCTCGCCGCCCTGCTCCTCCTGTTCGTCCCGAAGGTCGCCTTCGCCGACGCCCCGGAGGAGGCCGAGGCCACCGCCGGCCAGGCCCGCATCCTCTAGCGCGAGGCGTCCGTGGCGCGCGGGCGGAGCGGTCCGCGGGCGAGCAGGTGCTGCGCCGACTGGGCCACCGGGCGCAGGGTGATCAGATCCAGGTTCACGTGCGCGGGGGCCTGGAGAGCGTAGGCGATGACGTCGGCGACGTCGTCGGCGACCAGCGGCGCCTCGACGCCGTCGTAGATCCCGTCGGCGGCGTTCTGATCGCCCCGCAGGCGGTTGAGGGAGAACTCCTCGGTGCGCACCATCCCCGGCGCCACCTGCGTCACCCGGATCGGCTCGCCGTTCAGCTCGAGCCGCAGCGCTCCGACGAGCATCGCCTCGCCCGCCTTCGCGGCGTTGTAGCCCGCCCCGCCCGCGTAGGCGATCTGCGCGGCGGTGGACGTGACGAAGAGGGTGTCGGCGTGACCGTCCGCCGCCGCGGCGCGGCGCAGGAGCGGCAGCAGGGATGCCACCAAGAGCTGGGCGGAGAGCACGTTCACCTCGAACATCCAGCGCCAGTCCTCGGCCCGGCCCTCCTCCACGAGATCCGCGCCGCGCGCGCCCCCGGCGACGTGCACGAGGGCGTGGACGGGGCCCGACCCGTCGAGGAACTCGGCGAGGCCGGCGACGTCCTCCTCGCGCGTGAGGTCGGCGGCGTAGCCGACGATGCCGGTCTCCGCCTCGAGCTCGGCCAGGCGCTCCGCGCGCCGGGCGACGCCCACCACCTCCCAGCCGCGGCGGCGCAGCAGCCGCGCCGTCGCCTCGCCGATACCGGAGCTGGCCCCGGTCACCACTGCACGTCGTGTCATGCCGCCACGCTACCCGTCTGCGTGTTACGTCACATTTCCCGGCCGTTGTCGCCGCCGGCGCGCGTGCGTAGCCTCGCTGGGGTGACGGTGACCGCCGTCCGCATCCCGAGACGCAGGAGCAATGGCATGTCCGCACCCGAGAACTGGCGGTTCGAGACCAAGCAGATCCACTCGGGCGCCCAGCCCGACCCGGTCACCAAGGCCCGCGCCACCCCGATCTACCAGACGACCTCGTACGTGTTCGACAACGCCGAGCACGCGCAGAACCTCTTCGCGCTGGCGGAGTTCGGCAACCTCTACACGCGCATCCAGACCCCCACCCAGGATGTCGTCGAGCAGCGCCTCGCCGCGCTCGAGGGCGGCACCGGTGCGCTGCTGGTGGCCAGCGGTCAGGCCGCGGAGACCTTCGCGGTGCTCAACATCGCCGAGGCCGGCGACCACATCGTCTCGTCCAGCTCGATCTACGGCGGCACCTACAACCTCTTCAAGTACACCCTGAAGAAGCTCGGCATCGACGTCACGTTCGTCGAGAACCAGGACGACCCCGAGGAGTGGCGCCGTGCCGTGCGCCCCAACACGAAGCTGTTCTTCGCCGAGACCATCGGCAACCCGAAGATCAACGTGCTGGACATCCGCACCGTGGCCGACATCGCCCACGAGGCCGGCGTGCCGCTCATCGTCGACAACACCATCGCCACCCCGTACCTCATCCGTCCGTTCGAGCACGGCGCCGACATCGTGGTGCACTCCGCCACGAAGTTCCTGGGCGGCCACGGCACCGTCATCGGCGGCGTGATCGTCGACGGCGGGTCCTTCGCGTGGTCGCAGAACGTCGAGAAGTTCCCGGGCCTGACCGAGCCCGACCCGTCGTACCACGGCGCCAGCTACACCACGGCCGTCGGCGACGGCCTGGCCTACATCATCAAGGCCCGCGTGCAGCTGCTGCGCGACCTGGGCGCCGCCATCTCGCCGCAGAGCGCGTGGCTGCTCATCCAGGGCATCGAGACGCTGTCGCTGCGCATCGAGCGTCACGTGCAGAACGCGCAGGAGATCGCGGAATGGCTCGAGAGCCAGGATGACGTGGCCTCGGTGAACTACTCGGGGCTCCCCACCTCGCCCTGGTACGCCGCGGCCAACCGCTACGCCCCCAAGGGCGTGGGCGCGGTGCTCTCCTTCGAGCTGAAGGGCGGCGTCGACGCCGGTCGCCGGTTCGTCGACTCGCTCACGCTGTTCAGCCACCTCGCCAACATCGGCGACGTGCGCTCGCTCGTGATCCACCCCGCCTCCACGACGCACTCGCAGCTCACGCCCGAGCAGCAGCTGACCTCCGGGGGCACCCCCCGGCTGGTGCGCCGGCCGCTGGGGCTGGAGAACATCGACGACCTCAAGGCCGACCTCGCCCAGGCCCTCGCCGCCGCCCGCGCGAGCGCCGACGCCGCCGCGGTCTGACCCGCCCCACGCGATGATGCCCCGGTCCGGTGCGGACCGGGGCATCCGTGTCCCCGGCGCTACCCCGCCTCCCACCACCGGAGGACCCGGAGCGCACGCAGCGTCACCCACCGGCTCGGGAACCCCTCGCCCTCGGCCTCGAACGAGAAGAGGGTCGGTCCCTCATGGGTGTTCTCCAGCGCCCACATCCCCGACGGCAGCCGGCGCGAGCGGAGCAGGTCGACCGCCTCGGCCAGACGCGGGTCGCGACGCCCCACCCGCCGGAAGTGGTCGAGCCCGCGCAGCACGTCGTAGTACCAGCGCACCGGATACGACGCCATCGTGAAGCGCAGGTCGACCACCTCGCCGCTGCGGCGCCCCCGGAACAGGCGCCGCTCGAGCAGGTACTCCTCGCCGCGCCGCCGCGCCTCGGCGATCCGGGGGTCGGGAGCGCGCTGCTCCCCTGCCGCCAGCCCTTCCAGCACGCAGATCGTGGAGTGGAACGACGACGCCTCGGCGTCGTCCCAGCAGTTCCAGCCGCCGTCGCCGAGCTGACCCGCCAGGAGGGTCGCCACGATGGGTGACGCGTCCTGATCGAAGGCGGCGCCGATCGCGAGCGCGACGCCGTTGATGCACGGCTCCACCTCGCCGTCGAAGTACGGCTCGCCCTCGTGCTCCCAGCGCACGTGCGCGCGGACGCGGTCGATCGCCGCCCGCACGAGCGGGTCGTCGGGGCCGGGACCGAAGTCGGCGAGCTGCTGCAGCGAGAAGTGCGTCGCCGTCCACGCGTCGTAGAACGGGCGACGCTCATCCGCCCACCCCGGCCGGTACGTGCCGCCGTCCCAGCGCCCGTCCTCGCCCTGCTCCGCCAGCAGCCGCGCGCCCCATCCCTCGCGCGCGACGCGGGCGCGCTCGGCGGCGACCTCCGCGGCCGGCGCGTCCGTCAGGTCCTGCATCGTCTGCCATCGCACCGCCGGATCCCCGGCCAGCAGATACGCCACGACGCCCTCGTCCGTGCTGTCATCCATGGCGGGAGGCTACGCCGCTGCGCCGACACGCGACAGAGTCCGCGGTCCCGTCGTAACACGGGCGCATCACGACGCCGGGGCCGGGAGAATGGGGAGATGGACTGGCAGACCTCCGAAGACACCGTGCCCTCGTCGCCGGTGACGGAGGCGGACGCCCGCCTGCTGCTCGGGCGACCGCCCGCGACGGGGGCGTGGCGCGACGGCGACCCCGCCGGCGACCGGCTGTTCGCCGGCTTCGGCGCGTTCCGCACCGAGTCCGGGCAGGAGCTGCCCTCCTACCGGCTCGCCTACGAGACCTGGGGGGAGCTCTCGCCCGCCCGCGACAACGCGGTGCTGATCCTGCACGCCCTCACCGGCGACAGCCATGTGCGCGGGGCGGCGGGGGCCGGGCATCCGACCGCGGGATGGTGGGAGGACCTCGTCGGACCGGGAGCGGCCGTCGACACCGACCGCTGGTTCGTGATCGCCCCCAACATGCTGGGCGGCTGCCAGGGATCCACCGGCCCGGCCAGCATCGCCCCCGACGGGTACGAGTGGGCCTCACGGTTCCCCTACCTCACGATCCGCGACCAGGTCGCCGCGCAGGTGCGCCTGGCCGATGCGCTCGGCATCGACCGCTGGGCTGCCGTGATCGGCGGATCGATGGGCGGCATGCACGCCCTGGAATGGGCGGTCGGGCATCCCGAGCGGGTCGCGCGGGCGGCCATCCTCTCGGCTCCGCCGGTGAACACCGCCGACCAGATCGCGCTGAACTCCACGCAGCTGGAGGCGATCCGCATCGACCCGCGCTTCGCGGGCGGAGAGTTCTACGACGCCGCGGACGGCGACGGCCCGCACCGGGGCCTCGCCCTCGCGAGGCGGATGGCGCTGCTGAACTACCGCAGCCCGACCGAGCTGAACGCACGGTTCTCCCGCAGCTGGCAGTCGGGGGTGAGCCCGCTCGGGCGCGGCGGACGATTCGCGGTGGAGTCCTACCTCGACTTCCACGGCAACAAGTTCACGCGCCGCTTCGACGCGAACAGCTACCTCACGCTCGTGGAGGCGATGAATTCCCACGACGTCGGCCGCGACCGCGGCGGCGTCGAGGAGGCGCTGCGGCGGGTCAGCGCGACGACGCTGGTCCTCGGGATCGACAGCGACCGCCTCTTCCCGATCGACGGGCAGCACCGGATCGCCCGCAGCATCCCCCACACGCTCGACGCCGGCGAGGCCGTGGTGATCGCCAGCGACTTCGGACACGACGGCTTCCTCATCGAGACGGCCCAGGTCGGCCGGCACCTCGCCCGTCTGCTGGCCAGCTGAGGGGCCGCCGTCAGGCGACGGTGAGAACGCGCCGCGTGCGCTCCACGCGGAAGCTGACAGCCGCGATGCCGAGACCGGCCGCCGCGAGCAGCGCCCCCACCCACGCGGGCGCCGCGAAGCCGAGACCGGCGGCGATGACCACGCCGCCGAGGAACGCGCCCAGGCTGTTGCCGAGGTTGAGCGCCGAGTGGTTCAACGCGGCCGCGATGGACTGGTTGTCGCCGGCGACGTCCATGAGCCGCGTCTGGATGCTGGGGCTGAGGGCCGCACCCGCGAAGGACACCGCGAAGACCAGGACGACGAGGGTGGGCAGCCACGCTGCGGTCAGGGCCAGCAGCGCCGACGTGACGCCGAGGGCGACGAGCCCGAGGAGCATCCACTTCTTCAGATCCCGGTCCGCCAGCGCGCCGCCGATGACGTTGCCCACGGTCATCCCGAGTCCGCCGACGACGAGGACCACCGGCACGGCCCACTCCGGTCCGCCCGCCAGATCGGTGACCATCGGAGCGATGTAGCTGTACATCGCGAAGAAGCCGCCGAACCCGATCGCCCCGGCAGCCAGCGCGAACCACACCTGCCCGATGCGGAAGACGCGCAGCTCGTCGCGCAGCCGGCGACCGGGCTGCCCCGGATGCGGCGGCACGGTGAACGCGATCGCCAGCGCCGCGAGGGCGAACACGCCGGTGACGACGAGGAACGCCGCCCGCCATCCCACGCTCTGGCCGAGCAGGGTGCCCAGCGGAACGCCGACCACGTTGGCGACGGTCAGCCCGGTGAGGACGAACGCGACGCCTTTGCCGCGGTTGCCGGGGCCGAGGAGGTCCGCGGCCACGAGGGCGCCGAC
>CAZBZR010000007.1:0-9022 GCA_964496445.1 uncultured Microbacterium sp. | reverse complement strand
GCGGGACGCCCGTCGTGTAGACGGCGGTCTTCAGGGCGCCGCTCCCGAAGTACGCGCCGTGGGGCAGGCCCGACAGCAGCCGGGAGAGGGCGACCAGCTCGAACGTCGGGGCGAGGACGGTGAGCAGGTTGAACACCGTCAGCGCCAGGGCGAGACCGATCATCACGCGGTGACGCGGGAATCGCGCGACGGAGCCGGCGATCGTCGGGGCGCCGATGACGACGCCGAGCGCGTACGCGGAGATGAGCAGACCGGCCTGCGCGATCGCGTCGTCGGGGCGGTCGGTCCACGCGACGGGGAGGAGCTCGGCGGCGACGTTGGGCAGGAGGCCCATCATCACGAACTCGGGCATGCCGATGCCGAAGCTGCCGATGGCGAGAGAGAGGAGCGCCCTCATCGCCGCCCCCCTCGAGAGAGTCGAGGAGGTCACTGGGGAATCGTAGTGCGGATCAGTCCTCGTCGCGAATCGATTCGAGCGCGGCTTCGAGCCGCTCGATCTTGCCGTCGATCTCACCGGTCCGGCCGGGCCGGATGTCGGCCTTCAGCACGAGGGAGACCCGCGAGCCGAACGGCAGCACCGCCTCGGTCGCACGGCGGACCACGTCGAACACCTCGTCCCACTCCCCCTCGATCTCGGTGAACATCGAGGTGGTGCGGTGCGGCAGCCCGGAGGCCCGCACCACGTGCACGGCCGCGGCGACGGCGTCGTGCACCGACCCGTCGGCGGAGGAGGTTCCGGAGGGGGCGACGGAGAAGGCGACGAGCATGCTCCCGACGCTACCGCGTGTCCGCGCGTGCCGGAGAGCGCCGGCCGACCGGCACGCGCGCGAGCCGCACGCACGACCAGGCGAACAGCGCGACGAGGAGGAGATTGCGGGCGGTGAGGATCGCGACCGGGACGATCTCGGCGCGCAGCAGCGGGTCGTAGAGCACGGGGTAGACCAGCTGCGTGAGCCCGGCGGCCAGCAGGACGACGGCGGCCGGGCCGGCCGCCCGCGCGCGGTCGATCACCACGGCGATCACGACGGGCGGGATGAGCCACGACAGGTACTGCGGCGATCCGACCTTGTTCGTGACGATGAGCGCGAGGACCAGCGCGAGCGCGAGCGGCGGGAACAGCCGCGCGAACGCGGCGCCCCGCCACGCCTTCACCGCGCCGACGGCGGCGACGGCCCCCCCGACCACCAGCAGCACGGGCGTCATCGCCGCAGCGACCGCCGCCGAGGACGGCCCGACGACTTCGAAGGTGATGATCTCGGCGTTGTAGAAGATCGCGGCCCCCGGTACGCCGGCCAGCGTCTGCCACACGTAGAACGTGCTCACCGGCGCCTCGACCTGCAGGCCGCGCTCCGTCTGGTCGGCCAGGAATCCCAGCACGGATGCCGCCCCGCCCGCGGCCACGACGACCACGACGGTCACGACGGTCACTCCCGCGGCACCGATCAGCACCGCGCCGCGTCGCCGGACGGCGATGACCGCCGCCCCCAGGAGCGCCGCCGGCCACACCTTCATCCACGTCGCCACCGCCAGGAGCGCCGCCGCGATCCGCGGCCGGCCCACCAGCCACAGGCACCCGGCGATCGCCAGCGGCACCGTGATCGCGTCGAGGCGGTACAGCCCGACGGGCCCGAGCACCAGCAGCGCGCCCAGCCAGAACCACGCCGCGGCACGGCGCCCGGCGGAGCGCCCGCGTCCCACCAGCAGCGCGAACGCGGCAGCATCGCACAGCGTCGCCACGATCGCCCAGCCCACCGTGTAGGAGCCGGCCCAGGCGAAGGCCCACGCGAGCATCATCGGCAGCAGCGCCAGCTGCGGATACACCCACGGCTCGTCGACGCCCACGATCGGGCCGCCGGTGAGGGCGGTGCGAGACCACGGTTCGTAGACGTTGTAGACGTCGCCCATCGGCTGACTGGGAAGGACGAAGCCCGCCCACGCGACCGTCAGATGCACCACCGCGAACGCGACCCACAGCGGCGCGCGTCGCATCACCCGACCATCCTAGGGCGGCGCCTCAGCCGGGCGTGACGTGGCGTCCGACGATGTCCGGCAGCACCGCGGCGACCTCCAGTGCCGTCACCGGGCCGCCGATGGGACCGTGCGCGGCGGCGGCCTGGGTGGCCGCCGCCCCGTGCAGCCACGCTCCCGTCGCCGCGAGCGGGCCGAAACCCTCCGCATCCGCCGGCGGGGCCGAGGCCACCAGGGCACCCAGCACGCCGCCCAGCACGTCTCCGGTCCCCGCCGCGGCCAGCCACGGCGTCCCCGCCGACACCGTCCGCACCCACCCCGACGGGGTCGCGACGATCGTCGCCGCACCCTTGAGGAGCACCGCGACCCCGAAGGTGGCGGCGGTCTCCCGGGCGGCCTCGGCGCGCGCGTCGACGTCCCCCTCCTCGCCGAGCGACGCCAGCCCCGCCGTCTCCCGCAGCCGGTCGTGCTCGCGCGCGTGCGGGGTCACCAGCACCGGCGCCGTGCACCCGGGTACGAGTTCGAGCGCGCCCGCGTCGACGATGACCGGCACTTCGCCGCCGAGCAGCTCCCGCAGGGCCGCGGTCTCCGCATCCGAGCGCTCCGCCGCATCCGTCCCCGACCCGATCACCCACGCCTGTACGCGGCCGGCCGCGACCACGGTCTCGGGGCGGCGCGCGAGGACGAGGCTCGCGGCGCGGTCGGGCCCGACGTAGCGGACCATGCCGACGCCGGTGCGCCACGCGGCCTCGACGCCGAGGACCGCGGCGCCGGGGTAGGCGTCGGACCCGGTCCGCATCCCCACCACGCCCCGGGAATACTTGTCGTCGGCGGCCGTTGGCATGCGGAGGACCCCGCGAACGTCGTCCACGGTCCAATCATCGAGCGCGCGCATGCGCGCCACCCTACCTCTGAGGAGTCCTGCGTGAGCCGACTGTTCTCCCCTCTGACACTGCGCGGCACGACCCTGCGCAACCGGCTGTGGGTCTCGCCGATGTGCCAGTACAGCGCCGAGGAGGGCATGCCGAACGACTGGCACCACGTCCACCTCGCCCAGTTCGCCTCGGGCGGGGCCGGCCTCGTGATGACGGAGGCGACCGCGGTCAGCCCCGAGGGGCGCATCTCCCCTCAGGACACCGGGATCTACACCGACGCGCAGCGCGACGCGTGGGCTCGGATCGTCGCGGCCCTGCACGCCCGTGGCGCCGTCGCCGGTGTGCAGCTGGCCCACGCCGGCCGCAAGGCCTCGACGTGGTCGCCGCTGACCGGACGCCGGGGCACGGTGCCCGCCGGGGACGGCGGCTGGCAGCCCGTCGCCCCGTCCGCGGTCGCCTACGAGGGCTTCGACACGCCCGCGGCGCTGGATGCCGCGGGCATCGAGAAGGTCGTCGCCGACTTCGCCGCCGCGGCGGAGCGTGCCGTGGCGGCCGGCTTCTCGGTGCTCGAGGTGCACGCCGCGCACGGCTACCTCCTCCACGAGTTCCTCTCTCCGCTGTCGAACACCCGCACCGACGAGTACGGCGGCTCGCGGGAGAACCGCATCCGCCTCCTCCGGCGCGTGACCGCCGCGGTCCGCGCCGCCGCGCCGGAGGCCGTCGTGTTCGTGCGCCTCTCGGCGACCGACTGGGCAGACGGCGGCTGGGACGTGGCCGACACGATCGCCGCGGCGGCGGCCGTGAAGGAGGAGGGCGCCGACCTCGTCGACGTCTCCAGCGGCGGCCTGGTCGCCCACCAGCGCATCACCGCGGGGCCCGGATACCAGGCCGGCTTCGCTGCCGAGGTGCGCGCCGCGGCCGGGATCCCGGTCAACGCGGTGGGGATGATCGACGAGGCCGCCCTCGCCGAGAGCCTCGTCGCGGACGGGCTCGTGGACGCGGTGATGGCCGGACGGGAGTGGCTGCGCGATCCGCACTACGGCCTGCGGGCGGCCTCCGAGCTGAACGCCGAGGTGGCGTGGCCGCCGCAGTACGAGCGGGCGCGCCGGGGCTGACCCCGCCGCACCCGCCCGCCGCCGTCAGGGGCGTCGCGCGGTGGCGTCCTGCACCTCGCCGACGAGCTCCTCGATGATGTCCTCGAGGAAGAGCACCCCGGTGATCTCGCCGGCCGGGTCGCGCACCTCGGCGAGGTGACGGCCGGCGCGGCGCATGACCGCCAGCGCGTCCTCGAGGTCGGTGTCCTGCATCACCGGCACCATGTGGTGGATCCGCTTGGCCGGGATCGGCCGCGCCTCTCCGCCGTCGGCGTTCTCCGCCGCGCGCAGCACGTCCTTCAGGTGCACGTAGCCGATGGGGCGCTCGTCGGCGTCGACGATGACGTACCGCGAGAACCCGTGGCGCGTGACCGCGCGCTCGATCTCGGTCGGCGTCGTCTCCGGGGGGAGGGTGACGAGCTCCTTCAGCGGCACGGCGATGTCACGGGCCTTCTTGTCGGTGAACTCCACCACGGCCGCCACCGTGCCGGCCGCGTCGTCCAGCACGCCCTCACGGCGGGACTGGTTGACGATGGTGGCCACTTCGTCAAGCGTGAACGTCGAAGCGGCCTCGTCCTTGGGCTCCACGCGGAACAGCCGGACGATGTGGTTGGCGATCCAGTTCAACGCCACGATGATCGGGTAGAACCCCTTGGACACCCACACCAGGGGGGTCGCGAGGAACAGCACCGCGCGGTCGGGGATCGAGAACGCGAGGTTCTTCGGCACCATCTCACCGAACACGACGTGCAGGTACGACACCAGCAGCAGCGCGATGACGAACGCGATGACGTCCACCATCGCCGTGTTCAGCCCGGTCAGGCCCAGCGGCTCCGCGAGGAGGTGGTGGATCGCGGGCTCGGAGACGTTCAGGATCAGCAGCGAGCAGATCGTGATGCCCAGCTGACAGGTCGCAAGCATCAGCGTGGCGTGCTCCATGGCGTACAGCGCCACCTTCGCCGCGCGGGACCCGCGCTCGGCCCGCGGCTCGATCTGCGAGCGGCGCGCGGAGATCACGGCGAACTCGGCGCCGACGAAGAACGCGTTGGCGACGAGGAGGACGACCAGCCATGCCAGGCCTGCCCAGTCGTTCATCGCTGATCACCGCCCTTGGCCGCGCGGACGAGGTCGTCGACGTCGTCCTCCTGGGGAGAGCCGGTGAAGCGCACGCGGTCGATGCGGCGGCCGTCCATGCGCTGGACGGTGAGCACGCCGTCCTCGGTGGGCACCTCGTCGCCGACGACGGGGATCCGCTCGAGGACGCTCATCATGTAGCCGCCCACGGTGTCGTACACGTCTCCTTCCGGCACGCGCACGCCGGCGCGGTCCAGGGCCTCATCGGGGCGGAGGTCGCCGGGGAAGACGACCGATCCGGCCGAGCGGATCACGCCCGCCCGCGAGCGGTCGTGCTCGTCGAGCACCTCACCCACGATCTCCTCGACGAGGTCTTCCAGGGTGAGCACGCCCGCGGTGCCGCCGTACTCGTCGACGACGATCGCCATCTGGTAGCCCCGGCCGCGCAGTTCGGCGACGAGGGAGTCCAGGTGCACGGTCTCCGGCACGCGCAGCGGCTCGGTGGCGATGGCGGCGGCCGGGACATCCGCCCGGCGCTCGCGGGGAACGCCGACCGCGGTCTTCAGGTGCACGACGCCGATGATGTCGTCCATCGACTCCTGGTACACCGGGAACCGGCTGTGCCCGGTGCGCATCGCCAGCTGCACGACGTCCTCCACCGAGTCGTCGGCGGCGAGCGCATGGATGCTCGGCCGCGGCGTCATGACGTCGGCGGCGCTCAGGCGCGAGAAGGTGAGGCTGCGATCCAGCAGCGAGGCGGTGTCCTTCTCCAGCATCCCCGCGCTCGCGGAGCGGCGGACCAGGCTCGACAGCTCCTCCGCGGTGCGTGCGCCCGACAGTTCCTCCTTCGGCTCGATGCCGAAGGAGCGCAGCACGCCGTTGGCGCTGCCGTTGAGCAGCGCCACGGCCGGGCGGAACACGGTGGTGAAGGCGACCTGGAAGGGCATCACGAGCTTGGCCGTCTGGCGGGGGATCGCCAGCGCGAAGTTCTTGGGGACGAGCTCGCCGAGGATCATCGACAGCACGGTCGCGATCGCGACGCCGATGACGGTGGCCACGGGCATCACGACGCCCTCCGGCCAGTTCCACGACGTGAACACCGGGCGCAGCAGGTTCGAGATCGCCGGCTCCATCGTGTAACCGGTCAGGAGCGTCGTCAGCGTGATGCCCAGCTGCGCGCTGGAGAGGTGGGTCGAGGTGATCCGCAGCGCATCGATGGTCAGCGACAGCCGGCTCTCGCCGGCGGACCGGCGGGCCTCCAGGTCGGCCCGGTCGAGGTTCACCAGAGCGAACTCGCTCGCGACGAACAGACCGGTTCCGACGGTGAGCAGCAGCCCCACGCCCAACATGACGTAATCCATCACGCATCACCCCCGATCGAGTCGGGAGCGGGTCGGTGGGGCGAGCGTCTACAACTGGGAGGGTCGTCCATCGTGGCGACGATTCTACGGCAGAGTTCCGGTGCGCTGACCGTCAGCCGCCTACCAGCTGACGGGGAGGGCCTTGCCCTCCTCGTACCCGGCCGCCGACTGCAGCCCCACGCGGGCTCTCTCGGCGAACTCGGGGACGCTGGCCGCCCCGGCGTAGGTGAACGAGGAGCGCACGCCCGCGGTGATCATGTCCAGGAGGTCCTCGATCCCCGGACGCAGCGGATCGAGGTAGATCTTCGACGAGGAGATGCCCTCGGCGAACAGCTCCTTGCGAGCGAGCTCGTACGGGTCCAGCCGCCCGAACCGCCCGTGCACCGCCTTGGTGGAGGCCATGCCCCACGACTCCTTGTACGCCCGCCCGTCCGCGTCGACGAGCAGTTCGCCCGGCGCCTCGATCGTCCCGGCGAACCACGAGCCGATCATGACGGATGCCGCGCCCGCCGCCAGGGCGAGGGCGACGTCGCGCGGATAGCGCACGCCGCCGTCGGCCCAGACGTGGGCCCCGAGCGCGCGGGCGGCCTCGGCCGTCTCGAGCACCGCGGAGAACTGCGGTCGTCCCACGGCGGTCATCATGCGCGTCGTGCACATCGCACCGGGACCCACGCCGACCTTCAGGATCGTCGCGCCCGCCTCGACGAGATCGCGGACGCCCTCCGCGGTGACGATGTTGCCCGCCACCAGCGGGATGCCGAGCTTCAGGTCGGCGACGGCGCGCAGCGCCCGCAGCATCCCCTCCTGGTGCCCGTGCGCGGTGTCCACCACCAGCACATCGACGCCGGCCGCCACGAGGGCACGGGCCTTGGCAGCGACGTCGCCGTTGATGCCGACGGCGGCGGCCACGGCCAGCCGGCCCGCCGCGTCCACCGCCGGCGGGTACAGCGTCCCTCGCAGGGCGCTGCGCGTGGACAGCGTGCCGACCAGGCGGCCGTGCTCGAGCACGCACACCGTCTCGGCCCCGGCCGCCACCAGGAGATCGAAGGCCTGGCGGGCGCTGCCAACGTCCTCCGCATCGAGGGAGGCGGCGCCCCCGCGTGCGAGATCGCCCAGCAGCGCATCCGGGAGCGCCGAGCCCAGCCGTCCGGCCGGCACCACCCCGACGATCCGCTCGGCGGTGAGGGGTCCGGCTGCCGCGTCGGCGACCACGATCCCGTGGCCGGCGATGGGCGGGAGGAGGCGCGCGGCGTCGGCCACCGTCGCGTGCGGCGGGAGGACGAGGGGCGTGTCCCACCGCACCGGCTGCGCCTTGACCCAGCGGATCGCCGCGTCCAGCTCCTGCAGCGGCATGTCCTGCGGGAGCACGCCGAGCCCGCCGCGGCGCGCGAGCGTGGCCGCCAGGCGCGCGCCGGTGACGGAGTTCATGTTCGCCGAGACCAGCGGGATCCGGGCGGGGGTGCCGTCTCCGGGCGAGAGGTCGACGTCGAGCCGGCTCGTGAGGGACGAGCGGCGCGGCACGAGGAACACGTCGGAATAGGTGAGGTCGACCTCGGGCTGCGCGCCGTAGAACTCCATGGCTCCCACGCTACCCACGCGACGTGCGCCGCGGCCCGGTGTCCCTCCGAGGGGGTGCGGATCCGGGGTAGGCTGAAAGATGGTGCGCGGCGGAGGTCGTCGCGAAGACCCACTGATCTTCATCGAGGAAAGCAGGCGATCGACCGTGTCGAGCCAGGTGACGGGCGTCGGTACTTCCAGCGAGGGCGAGTTCGGAGCCAACGAATGGCTCGTTGACGAGATGTACGAGCAGTACAAGGTCGACAAGAACTCCGTGGACAAGGCCTGGTGGCCGATCCTCGAGGCCTACCACCCGGTCGTGGGAGGCGACGACGCCGCGGCGGCTCCCCGCCCGGCCGCCGACGAGCCCAAGCCGGTGACGGCGCCCATCCCGGTCGTCGGCTCGCAGCCGATCGCCCGCACCACCGCGAAGCCAGCAGCGCCGCAGCCCATCCCGGCGCAGGCTCCGGATGCCGCGCCCGCGGGCGCCGCGGAACTCGAGGAGGACAAGGTCACGCCGCTGCGCGGCCTCCCCAAGACCCTCGCGGCGAACATGGACGAGTCCCTGACCGTCCCGACCGCGACGAGCGTGCGCACGGTGCCGGCGAAGCTGATGATCGACAACCGCATCGTCATCAACAACCACATGGCCCGCACGCGCGGCGGCAAGATCTCCTTCACCCACCTCATCGGCTGGGCGATCATCCGGGCGCTCAAGGAGTTCCCGAGCCAGAACGTCTTCTACGCCGAGGTCGACGGCAAGCCCTCGGTGGTCGCGCCCGCGCACATCAACCTCGGGATCGCGATCGACATCCCCAAGCCCGACGGCTCCCGCGCGCTCCTCGTGCCGAGCATCAAGCGCGCCGAGGCGCTGACCTTCAACGAGTACCTCGCCGCGTACGAGGACCTCGTCCAGCGCGCGCGGGCCAACAAGCTCACCGCGGGCGACTTTCAGGGCACCACCGTCTCCCTCACCAATCCGGGCGGCATCGGCACGGTCCACTCCGTCCCGCGCCTGATGAAGGGCCAGGGCTGCATCGTCGGCGCCGGTGCGCTGGAGTACCCCGCGGAGTTCCAGGGCGCGAGCGACAAG
>CAZBZR010000006.1:21892-91902 GCA_964496445.1 uncultured Microbacterium sp. | reverse complement strand
GATCGTCCGCGTCGCTCCTTCGAGGACCGTCCGGCCCGGTCGTTCGATGATCGTCCGCGTCGCTCCTTCGACGACCGCCCCCGCCGCTCCTTCGATGACCGCCCCCGCCGCGACGAGCGCCCCGGGCGATCGGACTGGAGCGCCGACGCCAAGCAGAAGGCCTTCGAGCAGCACGTCGACGTCGTTCACGAGAAGCTGCAGGCCGAGGCCGTCCAGGCCGAGGAGGTGTCGGATGTGACGTTCGCGAGCCTCGGTCTCGGCGACAACATCGTCCGGGCCCTCGCCGACCTCGGTGCCGCGTCGCCGTTCCCGATCCAGGCCGCCACGATCGCGCCGATCCTGGAAGGGCGTGACGTCCTCGCCCGTGGCCGCACCGGCTCCGGCAAGACCATCGCGTTCGGCGCGCCCCTGGTCGAGTCGATCCTCCGCGGCCAGGCGGGTCAGCGCCGGGAGTTCGGGCGCAAGCCCAAGGCGCTCGTCCTCGCCCCCACGCGCGAGCTCGCGCTGCAGATCGACCGCACCATCCAGCCGATCGCCCGCAGCGTCGGCCTGTTCACCACCCAGATCTACGGCGGCGTCCCCCAGGCTCGTCAGGTGGGTGCGCTGAAGAAGGGCGTCGACATCGTCATCGGCACCCCCGGTCGCATCGAAGACCTGCAGGAGCAGGGCAAGCTCGACCTCTCCGAGGTGCGCCTGGTCGTCCTCGACGAGGCCGATCACATGAGCGAGCTCGGCTTCCTCGAGCCGATGCAGCGGATCCTCCGCCTCGTCGCCGAGGGCGCGCAGAAGCTGCTGTTCTCCGCGACGCTGGACCGCGAGGTCGCCGCGCTCGTGGACGAGTTCCTCGTCGACCCGGCCGTCTACGAGGTGGCCGGCGAGGACCAGGACTCGGGCACCATCGACCACCGCGTTCTCGTCATCGACCACCGCGACAAGGCCGAGATCCTCACCTCGATGGTGGACCGCGACGGCAAGACGCTCGTCTTCGCACGCACCCGTGCCTACGCCGAGATGCTCGCCGAGCAGTTCGACGACGCCGGCATCCCGGCTGTCGCCCTCCACGGCGACCTCAACCAGGGCAAGCGCACGCGCAACCTGGAGCGCCTCACCTCGGGTCGCGTCAGCGTCCTCGTCGCGACGGATGTCGCCGCCCGCGGCATCCACGTCGACGACATCGACCTCGTGATCCAGGCCGACGCGCCCGACGAGTACAAGACGTACCTCCACCGCTCGGGCCGCACCGGTCGCGCCGGCCGCACCGGCACCGTCGTGACGCTTATCCCGCGTCAGCGCCGCCGTCGCATGACCGAGATGCTCGAGCGCGCCGAGATCGACGCCCCCTTCGAGGAGGCCCGTGTCGGCGACGAGGTGATCGAGGAGCTCGCCGGCCGCCAGCGGGCCGACGTCACGGCCTGACCGCTCCGCTGACCCCTCCCGCGAGACTCCGTCGCACGGACGAAACTCCGGCCTACGCCGCGATTCTCATCCGTGGGGCGGAGTCTCGCGGCGTTCGCGGGGTCAGAAGAGCGCGGGCTCGGGATGCGAGCGCACCGGGCCGGGGCCGCGCTGCGGGCCGGGACCGGCGCCGGGAGCGTCGCGGCGGTCGGCCAGGCCCGGCGCGGGGCGGCCGCGCGGATGATCGTCCTCGTCGTAGCCGTCGAGCCGGTGCACCCGCAGCAGCGGCCGGACGCGACGGGCGAGCCAGGACCGATACGCCTTCGGCGCCTGTGCGGCGGCTCCCGGATACAGCCCCCGGTACGACGACAGCAGCTCCGGATGCTCCCGCTCCAGCCATCCGAAGAACCACGGCTTGACGCCCGGGCGCAGGTGCAGCGCGCCGTAGACCACCCGTGCGGCCCCCGCCTCATGGATGCGGCGCAGGGCGTCGTCGAGCGCCGCGATCGAGTCGGTGAGATGCGGCAGCACGGGCATGAGGAACACCGTCACGCGGAAGCCGGCCGCGGTCGCCGCCCGCACGGTGTCCAGCCGCGCCTGCGCCGACGGCGTCCCCGGTTCGATCGCGTGCTGGAGGGCGTCGTCGAACACGGCGATCGACATCGCCAGCGAGACCGGCACCGACCGCGCGGCATCCGTCAGGAGCGGCAGATCGCGCCGCAGCAGCGACCCCTTCGTGAGGATCGAGAACGGCGTGCCCGATTCGGTGAGCGCCTCGACGATCTGCGGCATCAGGCGGTAGCGGCCCTCCGCCCGCTGGTACGGATCGGTATTCGTGCCGAGCATCACCGGCTCGCGCGCCCACGACCCCCGGCGCAGCTCGGCCCGCAGCACCTCGGCGACGTTGACCTTCACGATGATCTGGGAATCGAAGTCGCTCCCGGCATCCAGCTCGAGGTACTCGTGCGTGCCGCGGGCGAAGCAGTACGTGCACGCATGGCTGCAGCCCCGGTACGGGTTCACGGTCCAATCGAAGGGCATGGCGGATGCTCCGGGCACGCGGTTCAACGCGCTCTTGCACAGCACCTCGTGGAAGGTCATCCCGGCGAATTCCAGGGTGGTCACCGAGCGCACCAGGCCGTCCATCCGCTCCATCCCCGGGAGGGCCGCGGGGTCGTCGACGCCGAGCTGCTGTCCTTGCCATCGCATCTCCTCAGGGGAACATAAGCACGAATCTCTGTCAAGAAGGGAGGAGAACAGAGATTCGATGCCGCTCGCGTGATTCGACGTGCGCCGACCCTCCGGGGACAATGGGACCGTGACGGCCCCCGACGTGCACACCCTCTCCCGCCGCGATCTCCGCGCCGCGCGGCGGCGCCGCCGCGCCCCTTCGGACGAGGTGCGGGCGCGTCACGCCCGTCGCCACGAGGGCGGCCGCGGCGCGCTCGCGGCGTTCGCTGCGGCCGTGGTCGTCGCCGCCGGCGCGACCGCGGCGGTGGGCGGGGGCCTGGCCGCATCCGCCCCGCCCATGCCCGTCTCGGCGGCTCCGGCGGCCCCGTCGCCCTCCGACGCACCACGTGAGCCCCTCCAGGTGCGCGTGGAGAGCCTGCCGCCCGAGGGCCTGCCGACGCCCTCCCTCACCCCCGCGGCCGTCTCGGCCGGCACCGTGTGCGAGCAGCCCGCCGTCGTCGCCGCGCTCGCCGCGGGGGACGACGGCGCGCTCATCGCCGCGTTCGGCGGCGGCGAGCCGTTCCGCGCCACGGTGGCCGCGGGGCTCGCGCCGTGCGTACGGCTCGACGACCCCGCGCGCACGTGGACCGTGGTCAACAAGCTCCGCCCGTACGCGCCGGCCGACTGGGCGCCCCCGGAGCTCGCCATCCCGGAGGGCGTGCGCACACTCGATGAGGTGGCCCTCCGCCCCGAGGCCGCCGGGGCGCTCACCGCGCTCGTGCGCGCGGCGGCCGAGGCGGGCGCCGGCGAGATCGCCGTGGAGAGCGCGTACCGCTCCCACGCGACGCAGCAGCAGACCTACGACGGGCACGTCGCCGACCGGGGCGTGGCCGGAGCGGACCTCGTGAGCGCGCGACCCGGGTTCAGCGAGCACCAGTCCGGGCTCACCGCCGACGTCGTGCCGTGCGACGGGGCGTGCCGCTCGATCGACGACCTCGCCGCCTCGGCGCAGGGCGCGTGGATCGCCGCCCACGCCGCGGAGTACGGCTGGATCGTGCGCTACGCCGAAGGGCGCACGGATGTCACCGGCTACGCGTCGGAGCCGTGGCACCTCCGCTACATCGGCACCGAACTCGCCCGCGCGTACGCGGCGGGCGGGTGGACGACGCTGGAGGAGTTCTTCGCGCTGCCGCCGGCCCCTGACTACGCGGGCTGACCGCGCCGGCCGGCGCCCGCGTGTGGGGGGGCGGCAGGGTGTCGCGTATCGTGAAACTCCGTATCCTGATACGTGACACTGGGTCGCGCCGCGACCCGCACCACTGGAAGCAGAGGGGCCTCTGATGGACCGCGACATCTACGACGAAGACCACGAGGCGTTCCGCGACGTCGTGAAGGAGTTCGTCAAGCGCTACGCCACCGACGACAAGCGCCGGCAGTGGGATGCCGACGGCGAGATCGACCGCGCGACCATGCTCGCCGCCGGCGAGGCCGGCATCATCGGGCTGTCGGTGCCGGAGGAGTTCGGCGGCGCGGGGATGCTCCAGGACTACCGCTTCCGCGCGGTCGTGCTCGAGGAGGTCATCGGGGCGGGTCTGGGCTCCCTCGCCGGGGCCCTGGGGATCCAGGACGACCTCGCCGTGCCCTACATCGCCCACATGGGCACGCAGGCGCAGAAGGAGAAGTGGCTCCCGCGCATGGCCACCGGCGAGATCCTCGGGGCCCTCGCGATGACCGAGCCCGGCACCGGCAGCGACCTCCGCGGCATCAAGACGACGGCCAAGAAGGTCGACGGCGGGTACCTCGTCAACGGTGCGAAGACCTTCATCTCCTCCGGCAAGACCGCCGACATCGTCGTCACCTTCGTCAAGACCGGCGAGGGCAACCGCCCCGACGCCTTCAGCCTCCTCATCCTCGAAGACGGCATGCCCGGATTCGACCACAGCAAGAAGCTCGAGAAGATGGGCTTCCACGGCTGGGACACCGCGGAGATGTCCTTCTCCGACGTGTTCGTGCCGGAGGAGAACCTCATCGGCGGTGCCGAGGGTCAGGGCGTCGTCCAGATCATGATGAACCTGCCGCTCGAGCGCCTGTCGATCGGTGTCGCCGCTGCCGCGGCCGGCGAGGCGGCGTTCGTGTGGACCCGCGACTACACCCTGAGCCGCGAGGCGTTCGGGCAGCCGATCGCCGACTTCCAGAACACGCGCTTCGCGCTGGCCGACATGGCCACCACCGTCGATGTCATGTGGGCCTACATCGACCGCGCGATGACGCTGTACAAGGACGCCAAGCTCACGGCCGAAGAGGCCGCGAAGGTGAAGATGTGGGCGACCGACCGCGAGTGGGAGCTGCTGGATCAGGGCGTGCAGCTGCACGGCGGCTACGGCTACATCACCGAGTACCCGATCGCGCGCGCGTTCCTGGATGCCCGCGTGCACCGCATCTACGGCGGCACGAACGAGATCATGCGCGACCTCGTCGCCCGTCAGATCACCGGACGGCGCTGACCCGGGCTACTGCGAGAGGTTGCCGGCGGAGCAGGTCTCCTGCGCCGCGGTCGACCCCGTGATGCTGGAGGGCAGCGCCACGACGTCAGTCGGCGTCGGGTCGGGCGAGGCGGGCGCCGACGGATCCACCGGCTGCTCGGGGGTCACCTCGATCACGCCGTTGTTGGCGCCCACGCGGCCGGTGAGCTCGATCGGCCGGTTCTCGGCGAGCGCCTGCCACAGCGGCGCGGCAGCGGCGAAGTTCGGCTCGACGCGGTTGGGGTCGGACCGCGCGGCCACGGTCGGGTACTGCACGGAGACGATTTCCTCGAAGGGCACGTCCTTCACGGCGAGGGCGATCTGCACCAGGGTCAGCGGATTGGTGAGGGTCGTGGTCGGGTCGACGTTGCGCAGCGCGGTGGAGGCGAGGCGGTAGAGGGTGGCCGGATCGCTCAGCACCTCCTCGCTCACGAGCTTGCGCGCCAGGCGCGACATGTACTGCTGCTGGTTGCTGATGCGGGCGAGGTCGCTGCCGCCGACGCCGTAGCGCGTGCGCAGGAACTGCAGAGCCTCGATCCCGGCGATCGTGCGCGCGCCGGCCGGCCAGTCGATGCCGGTGTTGCGATCACGCATTCCCCGCGCGAGGCACACCTCGACGCCGCCCACCGCATCCGTGATCTCGATCACGCCGCCGAAGCTCACCGTCGCGCCGAAGGGGATCGGCTGATCGCTGAGGTCGGAGACGGTGTTGACCACGCAGCCGAGCCCGCCGATCGAGTACAACTCATTGATCTGCACCGTGCCCCCGCCCCAGCGGGAGCCGTCGGCGCGGGTGCACGGGGCGCCCTGCAGGATGAGGTCGCGCGGGAAGGAGATCACCGTCACGCGCCGGGGGCTGTCGGAGATGTGCAGCAGGATGTTGACGTCGTTGAGCTTGCCCGCGGCATCCGCTCCCGTGCATCGCGCGCCGAAGAAGTGCGCGTACTCCGGCTCGCACTCGTCGATGCCGGTGACGAGGAGGTTCACGCCGCCCTCGATCTGCCCGATGTCCGGCGGCGGGGCGGGCTGGTCTTCGAGCTCGACGGCGTCGGCGGTGAAGCTCGCGGCCAGATCGTACGTCGCATACGTCAGCGTGCCGCCGGCGGCGACGAGCACGACGGCCAGGGCCACCGCGACGAGCGTCAGAACCTGGCCGGTGATGCTCGGCGAGCGCAGGCGTGCGTGCCGAGCCACCGTGCTGCGTCGCCGCGCCATGACGCCGATCCCTTCTGCGCGCTCCCCCGAGCGTCCGCACGATTCTAGGGGGAGGAGAGACGGCGCCCCGGTATGACCGGCCGGACGGGGAGCGGTGCGCTCAGCCCGCGGACCACGGGGGCAGCGCCCACAGCAGCGCCGCCGTGAGCGCCCAGAACACCAGGATGAACGCCACGTCGCGCGAGCGGAAGGGCACGAGATGCCGTTCGGTGCGCTGCGGATGCGCGCCGAAGGCGCGCGCGTCCATGGCCAGCGCGACGCGCTCGGCGTGACGGATGCCGCCGGCCAGGAGCGGAACGACGTAGCCTCCGGCGCGCGCGGTCGCTGCGAACGGCCCCCGGCCCCGCGCGGCGCCGCGCACGCGATGGGCGGCGCGGATGACATCCAGCTCGTACCCGAAGCGCGGGACGAAGCGGAAGGCGGCCAGAGCCGTGTAGCCGACGCGGTAGGGCACGCGCAGCTGCTGCACGAGGGCGCGCACGAGGTCGGTCCCCGTCGTGCTCATGCCGCCGATGAGCGCGAGGGCGAGGATGGCTCCCAGTCGGAGCGCCGTGCCGAAGCCGGCCTCGAGCGCGCCGGCGTAGAGGGTCCAGGCGCCCACCTGCAGCACCGCGGCGGTGTCGTCGACCTGCGCGGCATCCGCCCACAGCGAGAACCCCGCGCCGACGGCGGTGATGCCCGTGGGCACCGCGACGAAGAGCACGAGCGCCGTGCGCGCCGACCACCGCGCACCGACCAGCAGCACCGCGTAGGCCAGCGCGAGGAAGGCCAGCGGCGTGGACAGGTCGCGGACGAAGACGAGCAGCAGCATGGCCGGGAGCGGACCGGCGATCTTCGCCAGCGGGTTCAGGGCCGCGAGGAACCGCACGCCTCCGGCGGGCGCGACCGGGGCGTAGGGGTCGGCGAGGAGCGTCACGACGTACCCCCGGGCAGGTCGGCGAGGCGCGTGAGGCCGTCGAGCTCGGGATGCGCGGGCAGCGACTGCAGCGCGCGGCCGAGGGGCGGGTGGCGCAGGCCCGCCCGCCGCAGCAGCGCCTCGTCGGCGAAGACCGCGGCGGTGGGCGCGGCGGCCGCGATCCGCCCGGCCTCCATCACGATCATCCGGTCGGCGTGCTCGGCGACGAGCTGCATGTCGTGCGACACCACGATGATCGCCGTCCCCGCGTTCCGCAGGTCGGACAGGAGGCGCAGGAGCGCGTCGGCGCGTGCGCGGTCCTGCCCGAACGTGGGCTCGTCCAGCACGACGACCTCCGCCCCCGCGACGAGGGCCGTCCCCACCGAGAGCCGCCGCTTCTGTCCGCCGGAGAGGAGGAACGGGTGCACCTCCGCCAGTGGCGAGAGCCCGAACCGGTCGAGCATCTCGTTCGTCCGGGCGGTGACGGCCTGCTCGGGCAGCCCCTGCAGCCGCAGCCCGTGCGCGATCTCGTCGAAGACGGTCGCCGCGATGAACTGGTGCTCGGGGTTCTGGAACACGAACCCGATGCGTGCGGACAGCCGCCGCGGGTCCAGGCGTGCGATGTCGTCGCCGGCGACGGTCACGGTGCCCCGCGGCGGCCGGCGCACCCCCGCGATCGCCTGGGCGAGCGTGGTCTTCCCGGCGCCGTTGGCTCCCACGATCGCCACGAACTCGCCGGCGGCGATGTCGAGGTCGACCCCCTGCAGCACCCGGCGGCGCTCGCGTCCCCGGCCCCGGACGACCTCGAGACCCCGCACGCGCACGAGCGGCGCGGCATCCGGTGCCGCGTGCCGCGCGCTGCGAGGGGCGGGCGGGGCGGGGCCGGATGCGGCCGGGAGCGCGGCGAGCGCGGCGTGCAGCTCCGCGGGGGTGAGTGGGAGCGGGTCGATCGCGTAGCCGGCGGCGCGCAGGCGCAGGGCGGCCAGCGTCGCGGTCGGAAGCCACACGCCGGTCGCCCGGAGCTCGGCTGCGCGCTCACGCAGCACGGTGCGCGCAGGGCCCTCGGCGATCACCGCGCCGGCGGCATCCAGGACCACCACGCGGTCGACGAGGTCCATGGCGGCGTCGAGGTTGTGCTCCACGAGCACGATCGCCCGGTCGCCCGTGGCCACGACGTCGGCGAGGGCCGCGTAGACCTCCTCGATGCCGGCGGGATCGAGATTGGCGGTCGGCTCGTCGAGCACGAGCAGCGGGGCGCCCATCGCGAGGGCCGCCGCGATCGCGAGGCGCTGGCGTCCGCCGCCGGACAGGGCATCGGGGTTCTCGCCCCGCCGCTCCCACAGCCCCACCCGGCGCAGGCTCTCCTCGGCGCGCGCGAGGACGACGTCGGCGGGCAGCAGCAGATTCTCCGGGCCGAAGGCCACCTCGTCGAGGACGCTTCCGGTCACCAGCTGCGCATCCGGGTCCTGGAACACCATCGCCACGTGCGTGCTGAGCGTGGCGACGGGGGTGTCGGCGGCATCCATCCCGGCGACCACGACGCGGCCGGTGGCATCGGCCGGCACGGCGTGCGGGATGAGCCCGTTGAGGGTGAGGGCGAGCGTGGACTTGCCCGAGCCGCTGGGGCCGAGGAGCAGGACGACCTCGCCGGGGGACACGTCGAACGTGGCGGCGGACGGCCGGGTGAGCGCGGCGCCCTCGTAGGTGACGGCGAGGTCGCGCACGCTCAGCAGCGGCGCGGATGCGGATGCCCGGGCGCGGCCGGAGGCAGCGCGCTCGAAGGGGTCCACGGGTGTCCAGACGGCAGGCGGATGAGGTGGACTTAGCCTACCCTTAGTTCCTTCGCCGGTCCCGGGAACGGCGTTCTCAGCGCCCGCGTGCGACGCCCGCGCGCCGCAGGCCCGCCCCGATGCCGAGGGCGAGGGCGGTCCAGGCGACCGGGCCCAGCACCGACACGATGAGGTAGGCGACCTGCGCCCACGCGGGGAGCGCGCCGAGGTCGGCGGCGAACCACACCACCGCGGCCACGATCACGCCGATGAGGACCGCCGAGACGAAGAAGCGCCACGCCTGCCAGGCGCGGTAGCGGGTGAGGGCGGCGATCCCCTCCTGGATCGCGCCGAACAGCAGCGCGGTGCCGAGGTAGCGCAGCGCCCATTGCGGGGCGATCGCCGCCCCGACCAGCGCGGCGAGCAGGTGCGACAGCAGCGCCACCCACGGACGTCGGATGACCTCCTGCGCGATGATGCCGGGCACCACGTGGGAGCCGAGGACGAGACCGTACGCGAACGGCGCCGTCGCGAGCACCACCGGCGTGAGCCATCCGGCCGCACCGCCGAGCACGCCGGAGGCGACACCGATCGCCGCGCAGATCAGCAGGACGCGCGTCGGGAGTCGGGATGCCACGGCCACCCGCTCAGCGTAGCGCCGGGCGAGCGCGGCACCGGCCGCGAGGCGCCGGGGATAACTGTCCACATGTACGTCGGCCGAGTGGCACCTGACATTCTCCTGTGAGCTAGTGTGTCTCGGACGCGCGCCACCGATGCCGCGCGCACCGCTCAACTCATCCCCCCGTTTGGAGCGCAGTATGGGTCGTTCCCTGCGAACGATCGCGGCCGTCACCCTGGCCGCGTTGTTCACCGGTGCCACAGCAACCGCCAGTTTCGGCGCGACCGCGGCGGGGGAGGTGAACACGCCCGTCCCGCTGGAGTCCCCCACCGGTCAGTACATCGTGCTGCTGGAGGAGGCCCCCGCGGCCACCTATGACGGCGGCGCCGCCGACCTCCGGGCCACCAAGCCCGACGAGGGCGACAAGCTCGACGCACGCTCGGCCGAGGTGCGGGAGTACTCCGCCTACCTCGATGACCGCCAGCAGGAGGTCGCCGCCGAGGCGGGCGTGAAGCGGCAGTACTCCTACACGCTCGCCCTCAACGCGTTCAGCGCGCGGCTGAGCTCCGAGCAGGCCGGCAAGCTCGCCGCCACGAAGGGCGTCGAAGCCGTCGTGCCCGACGAGATCCGCCACCCCGTCGCCGTCCCCTCCACCGAGTTCCTCGGCCTCGAGGGCCCCGGCGGCGTGTGGGAGTCGGTCGGCGGGGCCGATGCTGCCGGCGCCGGCACGGTCGTCGGCGTGATCGACACCGGCATCGCCCCGGAGAACCCGTCGTTCGCCGGTGAGCCCCTCGGCACGACGCCCGGCAGCGAGCCCTACCTCGACGGCAACGAGGTCGTCTTCGCCAAGGGCGACGGCACCGAGTTCCGCAGCGAGCGGGTCACCGGCGAGGACTGGTCGAACGATGCGTACTCGACCAAGCTCGTGGGGGCGAAGTACTTCAGCGCCGGTGCCGCCGCGAACGGCTTCGACTTCGGTCCCGACTACCTCTCGCCGCGCGACGGCGACGGCCACGGGTCGCACACGGCGAGCACCGCGGCCGGCAACGACGGCGTCGCCGCGACCGTGGCGGGCGTCGACTTCGGCGAGATCTCCGGCGTCGCCCCGGGCGCCAAGGTGGCCGCCTACAAGGCGTGCTTCGTCGGTCCCGATCCCCTCGTGACCACGGACGACATCTGCGCGCTCAGCGACCTGCTCGGCGCGATCAACGCCGCCATCTCCGACGGCGTGGACGTCATCAACTACTCCATCGGCGGGGGCGCGGCCACCACGACGCTCGCCACCGAGGACCGGGCGTTCTTCAACGCCGCCGCCGCCGGCATCTTCGTCGCGGCCAGCGCCGGCAACGACGGCCCCGGCAGCGCCACGGCCGACCACGCCTCGCCGTGGTACACCACGGTCGCCGCATCCACGATCCCCACCTACGAGGGCACCGTGCAGCTGCCGAACGGCTTCCAGGCCGCCGGCGCCTCGGTGTCGGTGCCCTTCGGCGAGGAGGTCACCGGCCCGGTCGTCTACGGCGGGGACATCGCCGCGGCAGGGGCAGATCCCGCCCAGGCGGCGCTCTGCTACATCGGCGCGCTGGACCCGGCGCAGGCCGAAGGCAAGATCGTGGTGTGCGACCGGGGCGAGAACGCGCGCGTCGAGAAGTCGCAGGCGGTCCAGGAGGCCGGCGGCATCGGCATGATCCTCGTGAACGTCACGCCGGGCTCGCTCGACAACGACTTCCACTCGGTGCCCAGCATCCACATCGCCGACACGTACCGCGCGGCGCTGCTGGACTACGTGCGCACCGCGGCGGATGCGACGGCCACGCTGATCGGCGAGAACGTCACGGGGGTCGAGACCCCGACCCCGGTGATCGCGGGCTTCTCCAGCCGCGGCCCGATGCTCGCCGACGGCAGCGACATCCTCAAGCCCGACCTCACCGCTCCGGGCGTGGCCATCCTCGCCGCCGGCCCGAACGCCCCGGGCGATCCCGCCTCGTGGGAGTTCCTCTCCGGCACGTCGATGTCCTCGCCGCACATCGCGGGGCTCGCCGCGCTGTATCTCGGTGAGCGGCCGAACGCGACGCCCGCCGAGGTGAAGTCGGCCATGATGACCACGGCGTACGACACCAAGAACGACGACGGCTCGGTCAACGCCGACCCGTTCGCGCAGGGGGCCGGTCACGTCGACCCGACGCGGTTCTTCGAGCCGGGGCTGCTGTACCTCAACGGTCCCGACGACTGGGCCGCGTTCCTGCAGGGCAAGGGTCTCGCCGACTTCGGCGTCGAGCCGATCGACGGCAGCGACCTGAACCTCGCGTCGATCGCGATCGGCTCGCTGTCCAAGCCGCAGACGGTCACGCGATCGGTCACCTCGACGCAGGCGGGCACGTTCACCGCATCCGTCGACGTGGCGGGCGTGGACGCCGTGGTGGAGCCGGCGACCCTGACGTTCGGCGCCGCCGGCGAGACGCAGCAGTTCACGGTGACCTTCACGCGGACCGATGCCCCCGCCGAGGCCTGGACGAGCGGCTCGCTCACGTGGACCAGTGGCGACACATCGGTGCGCTCGCCGATCGTCATCCAGCCGGTGACGGCGGATGCTCCGGCCGAGGTGTCGGGCACCGGCACGAGCGGCAGCGCCGAGGTGTCCGTCACGCCGGGCGTGGACGGCGAACTGCCGGTCGCCCTCAGCGGCCTGACCCCGATGACGTTGCTCGCCGACCCCGACAACCCCGTCGAGGGCCACTCCGGCGACCAGAACTCGGGCGTCGACAACGACGGCTACGTGAGCTGGATCGTCGAGGTGCCCGAGGGCGCCACGCTGTCGCGGTTCACGCTGGACTCGTCGGACGACGAGACGAGCGACCTCGACCTCTTCGTGTACCGCGTCGTCAGCCCCGACGACCTGCGCTACTACGAGATGTGGCAGTCGGCCAGCGGCGCCGCGGACGAGCAGGTGACGCTGCAGAACCCCACCGCGGGCACGTACGTCGTCGAGGTGAACGTCTACGCCTTCGCGGAGCCGTTCACGTGGGACATGTGGTCGGGCTCGGTCCTCCCCGGTGGGGAAGGATCGCTCACCGCGACGCCGAACCCGCTCGTGGTGGAGCAGGGCACCCCGGTGTCGTACGCGCTGTCGTGGACGGGCCTGCAGCCGCAGTCGCGGTACCTGGGCGTCGCCCAGTACGGCGACTCCGCGGTGCGCACGATCCTCACGGTCGACTCGGGCGAGGCGCCGCCGAGCGCCACGACCGCGCCGACGATCTCGGGCGAACCGCGCGTGGGTAAGAAGCTCACCGCGACGCCCGGCGAGTGGGATCCGGCCGACGTCGAGGTGGCCTACCAGTGGCTCCGCGACGGCCAGCCGATCGCGGGGGCGACCGCGAAGACCTACAAGGTCACCAAGGCCGATGTCGGCACGACCCTCTCGGTGCGGGTGACGGCCACGGCCGCCGGCAACCCCGTGCCGGGCACGGCGGATTCCGCCGGGGTGTTCGTGCCGTACAGCTCGCACACCAAGGTGACGATGAACCGCTACATCGGCACGTCGTCGCAGGAGTATGCCGTGACCGTGGCCGTGACGCCCTCGGGCGGGCCCGCCGCATCCGGCGACGTCACCGTGTGGGTGAACGCGAAGTCGTACACCGGCACGCTGGTCGACGGCGCGGTCACCATCCCGCTGCCGAAGCAGTCCAAGGGCGTGAAGGTCGTCGTCGCGCAGTACGCCGGCAGCGACACCGTCGCCGCCTCGACGGGCGCCAGCGGGTTCATCGTGTACCGCTGAGCCGGGTGATCCGAAGGGCGTCCGGGCCTCGGTCCGGACGCCCTTCGTCGTGCGCGGCTGGGGGTGGCGGCGGCCCGCCTGCGGCCCGCGCCGCCCGAACTCCTCACTTCCGGGCTCTGGCTCGGCGACACGCCGGGGATGCGCGGCCGGGGGCGGCGGGGGTGAGGAGTTCGGGCGGCCCGGGGCAGGTGGGTTCGGGCGGCCCGAGGCCGGCCCGGACGGCGGGCCGCCCTTTCCGAACTCCTCAAGACGGGCCCGGCATCGGGCGACACGCCGGGGATATGCGGCGCCGGGTGGCGGGGGTGAGGAGTTCGGGCGGCCCGGGGCAGGCGCGGGGCAGGCGCGAGGCCGACCCGCGGGCGGCCCGCCCTTCCCGAACTCCTCAGGACGGGCCCGGCATCGGGCGACACGCCGGGGATATGCGGCTAAGGGCGGCGGGGGCGAGGAGTTCGGGCGGGCGCGGGGGCAGGTGGGTTCGGGCGGCCCGAGGCCGGCCCGGACGGCGGCCCGCCCTTCCCGAACTCCTCAGGACGGGCCCGGCATCGGGCGACACGCCGGGGATGCGTGGCGGGGGGCGGCGGTGGTGAGGAGTTCGGGCGGCGCGAGGCCGACCCGAGGCCGGCCCGAGGCCGACCCGCGGGCGGCCCGACGGCGCCGGCGACCGAAGCCGGTCCGGGGCCGGACGGATTCAGGCCCGGCGGCGGCGCGGCGTGAGGCGCACCGCGGGCAGCGGCGGCGCGGGCACCCGCTCGTCGCCGTGCCCGACGACGTGCCCGAAGCGGGCGGATGCAGCCTCCCATGCGTCGCGCGCGGCCACGATCTCGTCGTGGTCACGGCCGACGAAGTTCCACCACATGACGATGTCCGCTTCGAAGGGCTCGCCGCCGAGGAGGAACAGCCGGCCGCCGGCCTCGGAGGTCACCTCGACGGCGTCCCTGCCGGTGCCCACGTACAGCAGGTGCGTCTCATCCAGGATCGCCGTGCCGCGGTCGGTGTCCACGCGGGCGTCGCCGTCCACCAGCACGAGGGCGTGCTCCCACTCCGGATGCAGTGGCAGCGACACGCGCGCTCCCGCGGGCACGCGCAGCTCCGCGCCCACGATCGGGGTGTGCACCGTGGCCGGAGAACGCACGCCGGCGAACTCGCCCAGCACGACGACGACCTCGGCGGCCCCGCCGTCGACGGCGGGGAGCGAGAAGGCGGGCAGGCGCTCGTGCCGCTCGAACGCGGGTGGGCCGTTCCGCCGCGTCTCGGGCAGCGCGACCCACAGCTGCAGGGCGTCGAGCGGGATGGGACCTTCGCCGACCGAGTACTCGGAGTGCGCGATCCCCGCGCCGCTGGTCATGAGGTTCAGCTGACCCGGGCGCAGCACGACGTCGCTGCCCACGGTGTCGCGGTGGCGGATCTCGCCGACGAGCGGCCACGTGACCGTCTGCAGTCCGATATGCGGATGCGGCTCCACCCGCATCCGCGTGGACTGCGGGCCGAACCGGTCGAGGAAGCACCACGCGCCCACCATCGGCAGCGCGCGCTGGGGCAGGCTCCGCCGCACCGACATCGCCCGGACGCCGCCGAGGGGCACTTCGCGCGACTCCAGGATCACCACGTCGGCGTCCGCGCCGGTGTCATCCAGCGCATCGCGCGCGTCGGCGGCGACGTCATCGAGGCGTGTCATGCCCGCTCGCCGCCCTCCGCCGGGCTCGGAGCGTCGGCGTCGCCGGAGGGCCACTCGATCCGCAGTCCGGGCACCTCGTGGGTCTGGAGATAGTGGGTGACGAAGGGGCAGGTGGGGATGATCGTGTCGCCGCGGCGGGCGAGA
The DNA here is from genome assembly GCA_964496445.1 of uncultured Microbacterium sp. Lineage (GTDB taxonomy): Bacteria > Actinomycetota > Actinomycetes > Actinomycetales > Microbacteriaceae > Microbacterium. The sequence continues at coordinate 76,723 of CAZBZR010000006.1, read as the reverse complement.
TCCGCCAGCGCGTCGGCGGCGAGGATCGATCCGAGCCCTTTGCCCTTGAAGGCCGGGTCGATCACGGTGTGGGGGAGGACGACGGCGTTCTCGGCCGGGCGGAACAGCAGATACCCGCCCAGTTCGTCGCCGACGTGCACCTCGTACCGGGATCGCGCCTCGTTGCGCGTGACCGTGATCTCGTCGCTCATGACGGTTCCTTCCGTTGACTCCCCCAACGTAGGCGCGCCGCATCCTGTTCCGCCATGCCTGCGCGTCGGCGGCCCGGGTTACCGTGGACGGGTGAGTATCGCCGGCCCCGACCCCGCGTACACCGACGCGTACGCGGATGCGCCGCCGGATGACCCGTACGCGGATGCGCCGTGGGACCCCGACCTGTTCGCGCCACCCGACGATCCCGATGCGCCGCCGCCCTTCGACCCGGGGGCCGGCGCCTCGATGCCCGGACTGGCGACCGCGGCGCGCGACTTCACCGGCCGCGACCCGCGCGAGGTGCTGCACGAGGTCTACGGCTACGACGCCTTCCGCGGCGATCAGGGCGACATCGTCGCGCATGTCGTGGGCGGCCGGGATGCGATCGTCCTCATGCCGACCGGCGGTGGCAAGAGCGTCACCTACCAGGTGCCCGCGCTCGTGCGTGCGGGTACGGGCCTGGTGATCAGCCCCCTGATCGCCCTCATGCACGATCAGGTCGATGCGCTCGTGGCCAACGGCGTGCGGGCCGCCTACCTCAACTCCACCCAGAGCGCCGCGGAGCGCCAGGCCGTCGAGCAGGCGTACCTCGCCGGCACGCTCGACCTCCTCTACGTGGCCCCGGAGCGCCTGAACGGCGCGCAGACCCTGGGCCTCCTGGCCCGTGGCCGCCTGAGCGTCATCGCCATCGACGAGGCGCACTGCGTGTCGCAGTGGGGTCATGACTTCCGGCCCGACTATCTCGCGCTGGGCGACCTCGCCGATCGATTCCCTGGGGTCCCCCGCATGGCGCTCACGGCGACGGCGACCCCGGCGACGGCGGCCGAGATCGGCGAGCGTCTCCGGCTCGAGGGCGCGCGGCGGTTCGTCGCCAGCTTCGACCGACCCAACATCCAGTACCGCATCGCCCCGAAGGTCGATCCGCGCAAGCAGCTGGTCGGCTTCATCCGCTCGCTGCCCGAGGGCTCGGCCGGCATCGTCTATGCCCTCAGCCGCAAGAGCGTCGATCAGACCGCCGCGTTCCTGCAGGCGCAGGGGTTCGACGCGCTTCCCTACCACGCCGGCCTCGACGCGGGGGTGCGCGCGCGGCATCAGTCGCGGTTCCTCCGCGAGGACGGAGTCGTGATGGTGGCGACCATCGCGTTCGGCATGGGGATCGACAAGCCCGACGTGCGCTTCGTCGCCCACATCGATCTGCCCAAGTCCGTCGAGGGGTACTACCAGGAGACGGGACGCGCCGGGCGCGACGGCGACCCTGCGGTGGCGTGGATGGCCTACGGCCTGGGTGACGTCGTGCAGCAGCGGCGCATGATCGACCAGTCGCCGGGCGACCGCGGCTACAAGATCCGCCTGGGGCAGCACCTCGACGCGATGCTGGGACTGTGCGAGACCGTCGCCTGCCGGCGGCAGAACCTCCTCGCCTACTTCGGCGAGCCCGCCGGACCGTGCGGCAACTGCGACACGTGCCTGGAGCCGCCGGAGACGTGGGACGGCCTCGTCGCCGCGCAGAAGCTGCTGTCGACGATCGTCCGCCTCCAGCGCGAGCGCGGCCAGTCCTTCGGCGCGGGGCACCTCATCGACATCCTCCGCGGCGCCAAGACCGAGCGCATCAGCGCGCAGGGACACGACGCGCTGGCCACGTACGGCATCGGGGCCGACCTGTCCGATCAGGACTGGCGCAGCGTCGTGCGCCAGCTCCTCGCCCGCGGGCTCCTCGTCGCGCGCGGCGAGTACGGCACGCTCGCCCTCACCGAAGCGAGCGGCGGCGTGCTGCGCGGCGAGGTCGCCGTGCCGCTGCGACGCGACACGCTCGGCCGCACCGGCGGTGGGGCGCGCGTACGCAAGGCGCCGGCGGCGGATGCCGTGGCCCCGGGCGATCGCGATCTGTTCGAGGCGCTGCGGGCGTGGCGTGCGGAGCAGGCCCGCGAGCAGGGCGTGCCGGCCTACATCGTCTTCGGCGACGCGACGCTGCGCGCGCTCGCCGAGGCCCGTCCCGCGTCGCCCGCCGACCTCGACGGGATCACGGGGATCGGCGCGAAGAAGCGCGAGGCCTACGGCGACCGCATCCTCGCCGTCGTCGCCGCCCACTGACCCCCGCCGCATCCCGCCCCTCCGTCGCCGAAAGTGCATCGGCTCGCCGAACCGGCACGGAATACGGTGCACTCTCGGCGAGCCGGTGCACTCTCGGCGACACGGCGGGGGGCGGAGCGGGGGGACTGTACGGGGGGCACAAGGGGGGGCGGGGATGCGGTCGGGCGGGGTTGTCGGCATCCGCCAACCCGTTTGGCACGGCGTTGTGGGACACCTACCGTCGAGTCGACTCCCTGCAACGTCGAAAGGTGCTGCACATGGCTGACGCCGCCGTCCGTTCCTCCACTCCCGCCGCCGACCGCCGGACCCCGGCCGGCGGGGCGCCCACCGCCGCGCACACCGCGGCCGAGGCATCCGAAGCCCGCATCGACATCCCCGCGGTCACCGACCTGCTGCTGGGGACGTGGGCCGACACCCGCCGCCAGGCCCGCGAGATGCTCAAGGACCCCGCGTTCTGGCGGGTCGACGGGCAGTCGATGGCCGAGCACCGCGAGCGCGTGCTCAGCCAGCTGCACCTCCTGGTCGACAACAAGGCCGTGCACCGTGCGTTCCCGAAGCGCTTCGGCGGCGAGGAGAACAACGGCGCCAACATCGCCGGATTCGAAGAGCTGGTCGTGGCAGACCCGAGCCTGCAGATCAAGTCCGGCGTGCAGTGGGGCCTGTTCGGCGCCGCCGTGCTCCAGCTCGGCACCGCCGAGCACCACGAGAAGTGGCTCCCGGGCATCATGAGCCTGGAGATCCCCGGGGCCTTCGCGATGACCGAGACCGGGCACGGGTCGGATGTCGCGGCCATCGGCACGACGGCGACCTACGACCCGGAGACCGAGGAGTTCGTCATCCACACCCCCTTCCGCGGGGCGTGGAAGGACTACCTCGGCAACGCCGCCCTCCACGGCATCGCCGCGACGGTCTTCGCCCAGCTGATCACGAACGGCGTCAACCACGGGGTGCACTGCTTCTATGTGCCGCTGCGCGATGAGAACGGCGACTTCCTCCCCGGCATCGGCGGCGAGGACGACGGCCTCAAGGGCGGCCTCAACGGCATCGACAACGGCCGTCTGCACTTCGACCACGTCCGCGTACCGCGGACGAACCTCCTCAACCGCTACGGCGACGTCGCCCCCGACGGCACCTACACCAGCGACATCTCCAGCCCCGGGCGCCGGTTCTTCACGATGCTCGGCACTCTGGTGCAGGGCCGCGTGTCGCTCGACGGCGCGGCATCCTGGGCCTCCGCGCTGGGCCTGGACATCGCGATCACGTACGCCAACCAGCGTCGCCAGTTCGACTCGGGCTCCGGCACGCCCGAGGTGGTGCTGCTGGACTACGGCAAGCACCAGCGGCGCCTGCTGCCGCGGCTCGCGACGACGTACGCGCAGATCTTCGCGCACGACGAGTTCCTGCAGAAGTTCGACGGCGTCTTCAGCGGCGCGGCCGACACCGACGCCGACCGCGAAGACCTCGAGACCCTCGCCGCCGCACTGAAGCCGCTGTCGACCTGGCACGCGCTGGACACCCTCCAGGAGGCGCGGGAGGCGTGCGGCGGCTCCGGCTTCCTCTTCGAGAACCGCCTCGTGGGGCTGCGGCAGGACCTCGACATCTACGTGACGTTCGAGGGCGACAACAACGTGCTCCTGCAGCTGGTCGGCAAGCGCCTGCTCACCGACTTCGCGCGGCAGTTCAAGGGCAAGGATGCGCGCGCCCTCGCCGCCTACGCGGTGGGCTCGACCGCCGGGAAGCTGTTCCACGGTGCGGGGCTGCGCCAGCTCGGCCAGGCCGTCGGCGACCTCGGCTCCACCGCGCGCTCGGTGGAGCGGGGCCTGCGGGCCGACCAGCAGCACGAGCTCCTCGCCGGGCGCGTGCAGCAGATGGTCGCCGACATCGCCGGGCGCCTCCGCCCCGCCGCGAAGCTCCCCCGCGAGGAGGCCGCCGCGCTGTTCAACCAGAACCAGGCCGAGCTCATCGAAGCCGCCCGCGCCCACGGCGAGCTGCTGCAGTGGGAGGCGTTCACGGATGCGGTGAACCGCACCGCCGACCCCGACACCGCCCGCGTGCTCACGTGGCTGCGCGACCTGTTCGGCCTCCACCTCGTCGAGAAGCACCTGTCGTGGCACCTGATCAACGGCCGGCTGTCGACCCAGCGCGCCGCCGCGGTGTCGAGCTACATCGACCGGCTGTGCACGCGGCTGCGCCCCCACGCGCAGGACCTGGTCGACGCCTTCGGCTACGAACCCGAGCACGTCCGCGCCCCCATCGCCTCGGGCGCGGAGCAGGAACGGCAGGACGAGGCGGCCGCGTACTACGCCGCGCTCGCCGCATCCGGCAACGCCCCGGTGCCGGAGAAGAAGCCGAAGAAGTAGCGCTGTCGGCCGCGTCGCGAGGACGGGGTCGCTAGGGTGGCGCCGTGACTGCGGATCTGCGCGTCGGCCCCGACGGCCTTCCCCGCTGCGGGTGGGCCGACGGTGATGACGAGTACCGGCGCTACCACGACGAGGAGTGGGGCGTCCCGCTCCACGGCGACCGGGCGCTGTTCGAGAAGACGAGCCTCGAGGGTTTCCAGGCGGGGCTGGCGTGGATCACGATCCTGCGCAAGCGCCCGCGCTTCCGGGAGGTCTTCGCCGGGTTCGACCCCGCGGTCGTCGCCGCGTTCGGTCCCGCCGACATCGAGCGGCTGATGGCGGATGCCGGCATCATCCGCAATCGCGCGAAGATCGAGGCCACCATCTCCAACGCGCGCCTCGTCGCCGAGATGGGCGAGGGCGAGCTCGACGCGCTGATGTGGGGATACGCCCCGGAGACGTGGCCGCGTCCGACCTCCTTCGCCGAGGTCGCGGCGGTCACGCCCGCCTCCACGGCGCTCAGCGCGGCGCTGCGCGCACGCGGCTTCCGGTTCGTCGGTCCCACGACGATGTACGCGCTGATGCAGTCGGCGGGCATGGTCGACGACCATCTCGCCGGATGCTGGCGCGCCGCGTGAGCGCACCCGTGGAGCAGGCGCACAGGCGGGTCCGGTAGACTGGGTGCACTGCGGAGCGCTTCTGCTCCCTGCGTCGTCGAACGCATCGGCCCCCTCCGAGAGCCTCACGGACCCGGGCCCGAACTTTCCACGGCGAACGGATGCGCCGACCGGCGCCTTCGCCTCGCGGCTCGCGCCGCACCTCTAACCGCCGTGTGCGCCGCTGCGCGCCGGCATGAAAGCATCCATGTCTCAGACTTTCGCCGATCTCGGCGTGCCCGCTGCCCTCGTCGACGTGCTCGCCGCACAGGGCAAGACCACTCCCTTCCCGATCCAGGCCGACACCCTGCCCGACACGCTCGCCGGCCGCGACGTGCTCGGCCGCGGCAAGACCGGCTCGGGCAAGACCCTCGCCTTCTCCCTCCCGCTCGTCGCGCGCCTGGCCGCCCGGGCCGACCGCCGCCGCGGCCGCGCGCCCCGCGCGCTCGTGCTCGCCCCCACGCGCGAGCTCGCCAACCAGATCGACGAGGTCATCAAGCCCCTCGCCGCCGCGGTGGGCCTGACCACGACGACCGTCTACGGCGGTGTGAACCAGCGCCGCCAGGTCGACGCCCTCGCCGCGGGCGTCGACATCCTCGTCGCGTGCCCGGGCCGCCTGGAAGACCTCATCGGCCAGGGCTTCGCGCGCCTCGACGATATCGAGATCACCGTGCTCGACGAGGCCGACCACATGGCCGACCTCGGCTTCCTCCCGGGCGTCACGCGCCTGCTGTCGCGTACGCCCGCCGGCGGTCAGCGCCTGCTGTTCTCGGCGACGCTGGACAACGGCGTGGACAAGCTGGTGCGGAAGTTCCTCCGCAACGAGGTGCTGCACTCGGTCGACGAGGCCACCTCGCACGTGGCCGCCATGACGCACCACGTCTTCGAGGTGGCCGACGCCGAGGCGAAGAAGCGTCTCGTGCAGACGCTCGCCTCCGGTGCGTCCCGCCGCATCCTCTTCACCCGGACCAAGCACCAGGCCAAGAAGCTCGCCAAGGCGCTCACCGCGGCCGGCATCCCCGCCGTCGACCTCCACGGCAACCTCTCCCAGCCCCAGCGCGACCGGAATCTCGCCGCGTTCGGCAGCGGGGCCGCGAAGGTGCTCGTCGCGACCGACGTCGCCGCCCGTGGCGTGCACGTGGACGACGTCGCCCTGGTGGTCCACGTCGACCCGCCCGTCGAGCACAAGGCGTACCTGCACCGTTCCGGCCGCACCGCCCGCGCCGGCAGCGCCGGCGACGTCGTCACCGTCATGCTCCCCGAGCAGCGTCGTGACACGCGCGACATCCTCCGCAAGGCCGCGATCGCCGTGACGCCGATGCCGGTGACGGCGGATGCTCCGGCCGTCACCGCGCTCGTCGGCGAGGTCGCCCCCTACGTTTCGCCGGCCCCGATCGTGGAGCCGCAGCGAGGCGGCGGCTCGTCGCAGGGCGCCAACGCCCAGCGCAAGCGCGCCGCCCGTGCCGCCGGCGGCGACGCGGCGCGTCCCTCGGGCGGCCGTGGCGGCCGTCGCGGCGGCGGCGCGGCGGGCCAGCCGGCCGGCGCCTCCCGCGGTCAGGCCTCCGGGGCGTCCCGCGGCCAGGGCGCGCGCGCCCAGAGCGCCGCGCCCGCCCGCGGGCGCACGTCGGGCGGCACCCCGACGACCGGCATGGTCGTCGGCGGGCGCCCGCGCACCAACCGTCGCTCGCAGGGCTGACCCGACCCGCGCCACCCCACCTCGACGACGAGACGGCAGTTCCCAACTGCCGTCTCGTCGTCGTTGTGCCGTGTTTCCGATAGAACGGACAACCTATCCGCTTCGGGAGTATCCCTACTTCCTGCAGTTCCGCTCGGTCGGCGGTGCGGTCAGCGACGTGGGCGAGGACGACACCGCATACTCCCACCGCGACGCGCAGCTGTCCGTCGTGGCCCTCGGCGCCGATCCGGTGCGTCTGGATGCCGCGTGGGCGGCGCTGCGCGCGCACGGGCGCGGCATGTATCTGAGCTTCGATTCCTCGACCGACCCTCGCCGCCTCCTCGACGCCTTCCCGCTGCGCAAGATCGAGCGGCTGCGCGCGGTCAAGCGGGAGGTCGACCCGGAGGCGCTCTTCGCCGACAACTTCTCCGTCTCCCTGTGCGACGGGCAGGAGCGCGCCGCCTCCTGAGTGTCCGGCCCGGCGGAGGGGGCGGACGTCGGCGGCGTGCGGCACACTGGGCTCCATCCCCGACGAAGGAGAGCCATGGCCGCCGCATCCGACGCCCACGACGTGATCCGCGTTCTCGGCGCGAGGGAGAACAACCTGCAGGGCGTCGACGTCGAGATCCCCAAGCGCCGGCTCACCGTCTTCACCGGGGTGAGCGGGTCGGGGAAGTCCTCGCTCGTCTTCGGCACGATCGCCGCCGAGTCGCAGCGGCTCATCAACGAGACCTACCCCTCGTTCGTGCAGGGGTTCATGTCGACCCCGCCGCGTCCTGACGTCGACGCGCTCGAGAACATCAGCCCCGCGATCCTCGTCGATCAGGAGCGGATGGGCTCCAACGCCCGCTCCACCGTCGGCACCGCGACCGACGTCCACGCGATGCTGCGGATCCTCTTCAGCCGGCTGGGCGTTCCCCATGTCGGCTCGCCGCAGGCGTTCTCCTTCAACGTGCCCTCCGTCCGCGGCGGCGGCGCGGTCACGATGGAGAAGGGCGGCAAGACCGTCAAGGGGCGCCGCTCGTTCGAGATCACCGGCGGCATGTGCCCGCACTGCGAGGGTCTCGGGGAAGTGAGCGACATCGACCTGGACGAGCTGTTCGACAAGACGAAATCGCTCGCCGAGGGCGCGATCACGGTGCCGGGTTACAACGTCGACGGCTGGATGGTGCGCGGGTTCACCGAATCGGGCCTGGTCGACCCCGACAAGCCGATCCAGGACTACACCGAGCAGGAGCGCGCCGACTTCCTCTACAAGGAGCCGACGAAGGTCAAGATCCAGAACATCAACATGACCTACGAGGGCCTCGTGCCCAAGATCACCAAGAGCATGCTGCAGAAGGACCGGGATTCCCTGCAGCCGCACATCCGCGCGTTCGTCGACCGCGCGGTGAAGTTCCAGCCGTGCCCGCAGTGCGCCGGGACGCGACTGAACGAGGGCGCGCGCTCATCGAAGATCGACGGCGTCAGCATCGCGGATGCGGCGGCGATGCAGATCAGCGACCTCTCGGCCTGGCTCGCCACCGTCGACGACCCCGCCGTGGCCCCGCTCATCCGCTCCCTCCGGGGCACCGTCGACGCGTTCGTCGACATCGGGCTCGGCTACCTCTCCCTCGACCGTGCGAGCGGCACGCTCTCCGGCGGCGAGGCGCAGCGCACGAAGATGATCCGGCACCTGCGCTCGAGCCTCACCGATGTGACCTATGTGTTCGACGAGCCCACCGCGGGCCTGCACCCGCACGACATCCAGCGCATGAACGCGCTGCTGCAGCAGCTGCGCGACAAGGGCAACACCGTGCTCGTGGTCGAGCACAAGCCCGAGGTCATCGCGATCGCCGATCACGTGGTCGATCTCGGGCCGGGCGCCGGGCGCGCGGGCGGGCGCATCCAGTACACCGGCGATCTCGCCGGGCTCCGTGCCTCCGACACCCTCACCGGGCGCCACCTCGATCACCGTGCGCAGCTGAAGGCGGCCACGCGCGAACGCACCGGGGCGCTGCCCATCCGCGGCGCGACGCAGCACAACCTGCGCGCGGTCGACGTCGACATCCCGCTCGGCGTCCTCGCCGTGGTCACCGGCGTCGCCGGATCGGGGAAGTCCTCCCTCATCCACGGCAACCTGCCCGGCCGCGAGGGCGTCGTGGTGGTCGACCAGGCCCCGATCCGCGGATCGCGCCGCAGCAGCCCGGCGACCTACACCGGCCTCCTCGATGCCATCCGCGCCGCCTTCGCCAAGGCCAACGGCGTGAAGCCCGCGCTGTTCAGCGCGAACTCCGAGGGCGCGTGCGTGGCGTGCAAGGGGCTCGGCGTGATCATCACCGACCTCGGCTTCCAGTCCACCGTGGAGACGACGTGCGAGGTGTGCGAGGGCACCGGGTTCTCCGACGAGGTGCTGCAGTACCTCTTGGACGGCAAGAACATCTCCGAGGTGCTGTCGATGTCGGCCGCGGATGCGGCGGAGTTCTTCCCGAAGGGCCCGGCGCACCAGACCCTGGCGCGCATGATCGACGTCGGTCTCGGCTACCTCACCCTCGGGCAGTCGCTGAACACGCTCTCCGGCGGCGAGCGGCAACGGTTGAAGCTCGCGATCTCGATGGCGAAATCGGGCGCCGTGTACGTGCTCGACGAGCCGACGACGGGCCTGCACCTGGCCGACGTCGACAACCTCCTCGGGCTGCTGGACCGCCTCGTCGACGCCGGCAACAGCGTCATCGTGATCGAGCACCACCAGGCCGTGATGGCGCACGCCGACTGGATCATCGACATCGGGCCCGGGGCGGGCCGAGACGGCGGCACCGTCGTCTTCGAGGGGCGCCCGGCCGATCTCGTCGCCGCCGCAGCCACCCTCACCGGCCGGCACCTCGCGGCGTACGTGGGGGCCTGACCCGGCCGCACCGGGCGGATAGCACAGCGCTCTCGCCCGCGACAAGCGTTCGCGGGATTCGGTGCCGCCCGACATCCTGGTTACGCTGGGGGGCATCCAGCAACCCGTCGGTGACGGGAAGACGGCTCGTTTCCGCCCCCGGGGAGGCTAGCGTCGCGTGAGGTCTTTTACGTGGCTTCGACGACGCCGACGGACACTCTTGTCCGCCGGCGTGGTCACCGTGTCCGCGCTCGCCGTGACGACGGCCGCCGTGGCGTACCAGGGCTTCCCCACGACCGAGGTCGACCTCCACGACGGCGGCGTGTGGATCACCAAGAGCTCCAGCGTCCTCGTCGGGCACTTCAACCACGAGTCGCGCGTGCTCGACAGCGGACTGCGCGCCGCCAGTGACGCGTACGACATCGTCCAGGAGGGCGCGACCGTCCTCGTCGTCGACGAGACGGAGTCGACGGTCACCGCGGTCGATCCCGCGATGGTCATGCTCACGGATGCGGCCGACATCCCGCCGGGCGGGAAGGTCGTCGTCGGCGGCCCCACGATGGCGGTCCTGGACCCCGCATCCGGCGCCCTGTGGGTGCTGCCCGCGCGGGCCGTCTCCGGCTTCACGGTCGAGGGCACCGACCCCACCGCCGAGCTCGGCCCGGGTGCCGACGTCGCCGTCGGTCGCGACGGCACCGTGCACGCGGTGTCGGCCGAGACCGGCGAGATCCTCACGATCGAGATCGGCGACGACGGGGAGGCGTCCGAACCGGCGCGGCGCGGACTGGACGGCGTGGATGCCGGCTCCGAACTGTCGGTGACCGTCGTCGGGACCACCGCGGCGGTGCTCGACGCCGAGACCGGCACCGTGCAGACCACCGGCGGCCTGCGGGCGGAGGTGGAGGACGCGGCGGATGCGGTGCTCCAGCAGCCGTCCGCCACCGGTGACGCCGTCGTCCTCGCCACCTCATCCGACGTCGTCCGCGTGCCCTTCGACGGCTCGGCGCCGGTGGCCACCTCCTCCGGCGCCGGCGAGGGAGCCCCGGCCGCTCCGGTGTTCCTGGCCGGCTGCACGTATGCGGCGTGGAGCGGCAGCGGTGCCTTCGTCCGCGACTGCTCGGGAGACGCCAACGACCTCACGACCCAGGTCGACGACCTCGAGCCGACCGCGGAGCTGCGCTTCCGGCAGAACCGTGACGTCGTGGTGCTCAACGATGTCGTCGGCGGAGCGGCGTGGATGGCCACCGACGCCCTGCAGCGCGTGGACAACTGGGACGACATCATCCCGCCCGAGGGCGAGGCCGAGGAGGATGAGGAGACCACGGAGGAGACGGTGGAGACCACCCTCCCCGAGCGCACCGAGGTCAACACCCCGCCCATCGCGACCGACGACGAGTTCGGGGTGCGCCCGGGCCGCACGGTCGTCCTCCCCGTGCTCGACAACGACACCGACGCCGACGGCGACGTGCTGACCGTGACGCTTCCGGACGGCAACCCCGGCCTCGGCGAGGTGCAGCCGATCAACAACGGCTCCGCCCTGCAGATCGCCGTCCCCGAGAGCGCCTCCGGGACCGACTCCTTCCGCTACGAGGTCGACGACGGTCGCGGCGGCACCGACACCGCCACCGTGCGGCTCACGGTCCGGCCGTGGGACGTCAACGCGATCCCCGCCCCCAAGCGCATCACGACGGTCATCGTGGAAGCGGGCAGCGCCATCACCTACAACGTGCTGCCGGACTGGATCGACCCCGACGGCGACGAGATCTTCCTGTCCTCGGTGGTCCCCGCTGCCGGCGACGAAGCCGACTTCACCTCTGACGGCCGCATCACCTACCGCGCGATCGGCGGCACGCAGGGCCGCAAAGAGGTGCCGATCATCGTCTCCGACGGCAGCGACATCGCCGAGGGCATCATCCGCTTCGACGTGCGCCCGCAGGGCTCGACGGTGCCGGTCACCAACGCCGACCACGTGGTGGTGCGCGCCGGGCAGACGGCGACCGTCGCGCCGCTGTCCAACGACACCAGCTCGGGCCGCGAGGCCCTGCGGCTGACCCGTGTGGACCAGGTGCCCGGTGCCGACATCGTGCCCGACTACCCCAACAAGACCTTCACCTTCCGCTCGGGTACTCCGGGCGTCTTCTACGCGCAGTACCTCGTGGCGGCCGGCCCCAACGCGGTACCGGGCCTCGTGCGCATCGACGTCCTCCCCGACGCCGACACCGACCTGCCGCCGGTGGCGGTGCGGGATGTCGCGCTCCTGCCCAGCGGTGCCGACGTGCTGGTGAACGTGCTCGCCAACGACGCCGACCCCTCCGGCGGCATCCTCGTCGTGCAGTCGGTGACGGTCGATCCTGCCAGCGGGGTGTCGGTGGCCGTGCTCGGGCACGAGACCCTGCGCATCACCGATCAGGCGGCGCTGCGCGAGCAGACCCGCATCACCTACCGGATCTCCAACGGCCAGCAGACGGCCGAGGGCGAGGTCGTGGTGATCCCGGTGCCCCCGCCCGACCAGCTGCGCCCGCCGGTGGCCAACGACGACCAGGCCGTGGTGCGCGCCGGCGACGTCGTGACGATCCCGGTCCTCGACAACGACTATCACCCCAACGACGACGCCCTCACCCTCGCGCCCGATCTCGTGGAGCCCCTCCCCGCGGCGGAGGACGGGCAGATCTTCATCTCCCAGGACACCGTGCGCTTCCGCGCCGGCAGCGAGCCGGGGACGGTCTACGCCACGTACGAGGTCATGGACACCAGCGGCCAGAAGGACGCCGGCTACATCACCATCCAGGTGCTCCCCGTCGACGAGTCCACGAACCAGGCCCCGCGCCCCCGCGACCTCACCGCGCGCACGCTCGCCGGCACCGAGGTGCGCATCCCCATCCCCCTCGACGGGCTCGACCCCGACGGCGACTCCGTCGAACTCCTCGGCATCGACTCCGCGCCGCAGAAGGGCCGCGTCAGCGAGGTCGGTGCGAACCACCTCACCTACGTGGCGTTCGGCGACGTCACCGGGCCCGACGCGTTCACCTACCGCGTGCGGGACCGGCAGGGGGCCGAGGCCACGGCTGCCGTCCGGGTGGGGATCGCTCCCGCCGAGGCGGCCAACCAGGCACCATACGCGGTGAAGGACGCCGTCGTGATGCGCCCGGGCCGCGAGGTGGCCGTCCCGGTGCTCGCGAACGACTCCGACCCCGAGGGCGACGCGATCACGCTCCTCGCCGAGGGGCTCATCCTCCCGGAGGTCGCGGGCCTGGAGGCCCGCGTCGTCGGCGACCGCGTCGTGGTCACCTCGCCCGGCCAGCCGGTGGAGACGAGCCTGCAGTACACGATCCGCGACGCGCGGGGCGCCGAGGCGCGGGCGGTGCTGCAGGTCACGGTGGCCGAGGACGTGCCCCTGCAGCGCCCGATCGCCCGCGACGACCGCGTGCGTCCGACCGATGTCGAGGAGGAGGGCTACGTCGACCTCGATCTCCTCGTCAACGACGAAGACCCCGACGGCACGGTCGAGGCGCTCGAGCTCTCCGTCGACGCGGCCGGCGCGCGCGTCCTCGGCGACGGCGTGGTCCGCCTTCCGCTGACGGAGGAGGCGCAGCTGATCACGTACACGATCACCGATCGCGACGAGCTCACCGCCTCCGCGTTCCTGTTCGTGCCGGCCCTGGGCGATCTGCCCCCGGTGCTCGACTCCGACGGCGTGGAGGTGCAGAGCGGCGAGACGATCCGCATCCCGCTGGACGAGCATGTCCGCGCCGCCGGCGGCCGCGACGTCGTGATCACCGAGGCGGCCAAGGTCGTCGCCGCGCACAACGACGGCGCCTCGCTGGTGGAAGACCAGCGCACCCTCGTCTACACCTCCGCCGACGGCTACTTCGGCCAGGACGCGATCACCTTCGAGGTGACCGACGGCGACGGGCCCGACGACCCGGAGGGGCGCAAGGCGACGCTGACGCTGCCGGTCACGGTGCTGCCGCCGGACAACCAGCAGCCGACGTTCGTCAACGGTCGGATGGACGTCGCCCCGGGCGAGGATGCCACGTCCCTCGACCTCGCCGCGCTGACCACCGACCCCGACGAGGGCGACCTCGACGGCATGCGGTACGCGATCGTGGGCGGATCGCCCGCGGGCATGCGCGCGACGATCGACGGCCAGACCCTGCAGGTCAGCGCCGACGCCGATGTGCGCAAGGGCACCACCGCCGAGATCGACATCCGCATCGACGACGGCGAGACCGACCCGGTCGAGGGCACCATCACGGTGCGCGTCACGGCGTCCACGCGGCCGTTGCCCACCGCGAACGACGACATCATCGCCGAGGCCGATCAGGGCAGGACGATCTCGGTGCCGGTGCTCGCCAACGACTTCAACCCCTTCCCCGACCGGCCGCTGGAGGTCGTGGCCGCATCCACCGAGACCGGCGACGGACTCGCGGAGGTCAGCGGCGACCAGGTCTCGGTGACCCCGTCGGCCCGCTTCTTCGGCACGATGGTCGTGCGCTACCGCATCCAGGACGCCACCGGCGACGTCGACCGCGAGGTGGAGGGGCGGATCCGTCTCACCGTGCAGGGCAAGCCGGATGCTCCGGGCGTGCCGACGGTCTCGAGCGTCCAGGACCGGACGGTCGTGCTGTCCTGGACCCCGCCGCCGAACAACGGCGCCCCGATCACCGGTTACACCGTGACCTCGCTCGCGGGCGGCTACACCAAGCAGTGCGCCTCGACGACATGCACGCTGGACGGTCTCACCAACAACGTCGAGTACAACTTCGTCGTCACCGCGACCAACCGCGTGGGCGAGTCGGATCCGTCGGCCCCGTCCGAGACGGCCCGCCCCGACGCGCGCCCCGACACGCCCGCCCCGCCGACCCTGCGCTTCGGCGACCGCTCGCTGAACGTCGCGTGGACCACGCCGTCGACGCCCGGCTCCCCGGTGGAATCCTTCACCCTGGAGATCTCGCCCGCCCCGCCCTCCGGCATCACGCAGAAGACCGGGGTCACCGGCAACGCCCTGGTGTGGGACGGCCTGGAGAACGGCACCGCGTACCAGGTGCGCGTGCAGGCGCACAACCGCGCCCCCGAGCCCTCCAGCTGGAGCGGGTACTCCGCCAGCGAGATCCCCGCCGGCCCGCCGACCGCCCCGGCCGCCCCCACCACGGCGCGGCTGGAGCCCGTCGGATCGCAGGCCCAGATGCAGGTGACGTGGGCAGCGCCCAACCCCAACGGCGATGCGATCGCCCAGTACCGCCTCACGGTGCTGCGCGGCGGCGCGGTCGTGAACACGCTCTACCCGTCGGCCGGTGCGACCTCGCAGGCCGTGCAGGTGCCGCCGGACCGCACCGACTACACGTTCACGATCGCCGCGCGCAACAAGGCCGGCTGGGGTCCGGACAGCCCGCCGTCGGCGCCGCGTCGCGCGTTCACGCCGCCGGGAGCCCCGCAGGGCGTGAGTGCGTCCACGCCGTCGCCGGACAACAGCATCCACGTCGCCTACCAGCCGGCGGCGACCAACGGCGCCGACCCGGGCGCGATCCGCTACGAGTACTCGCTCAACGGCGGCGGCTGGCGCAGCGATTGGGACGGCTCGCGCATCACCAACGGCATCGCCAACGGCAACGGCTACACCGTGACGCTGCGCGCCGTCACCACGCAGGACGGCACGACCTACGCCGGGCCGGCCTCCAACACGACCGCCGCGCAGGTGCCCTACGGCCCCATCCGCAACCCCGGCGCGAGCGCGTCGGCCAGCGGGACGCAGATCACGTTCTCGTGGTCGGCGCCGGCCGCCAACGGCCGCAACATCACGAAGATGGAGATCCGCATCGACGGCGGCGCGTGGGATGCCGTCGGCGCCAACGGATCGCGCACGCGCGACTTCGGTCACGCCGAGCGCCACACGATCGACGTGCGGGCCACGGACGCCGCGGGGCAGACCTCGACCGCGAGTGCCGCGGCACGCACGTCGGATCCGCCGCAGCCGCGCGCGTGGGTGACCAAGGGCAGCTCCGTCAACAACTCCGACTGCTCGTCGGCGTCGTGCGCCTACTTCGTGCTGAACACCAGCGACTTCCCCGCCGGCAGCTACAACGTCGTGTGCGTCAGCAACACCCGCGGTGAGTTCGCCGGCGGCGGGCGCACGTGGAACGTGCCGCGCAACGGCTCGATCCAGCTCGGCTGCTTCTACGGCCACCCCAACACCGAGGTGTGGGTGCGCATCGACGGCTGGGGCAACTCCGAGAGATACACGTGGCGCTAGGACGATGAGGATGACGAGATGACCATGACACCCGATCAGGCCGCCTGGTTCGAGACCACCTTCACGCGTCTCGTCGACAACGTCGACCGCGCGGTCCTCGGCAAGCGCGAGGTGGTGGGACTCGTGCTGTCGGCGATGCTCGCCGAGGGCCACGTGCTCCTGGAGGACGCCCCCGGAACGGGCAAGACGAGCCTCGCCAAGGCGCTCGCCGCCACCGTGCAGGGCACGAGCACCCGCATCCAGTTCACCCCCGACCTCCTCCCCTCGGATGTGACCGGCGTCACGATCTACGACCAGGACTCCCATCGGTTCGAGTTCCACCGCGGACCCGTGTTCGCCTCGATCGTGCTCGCCGACGAGATCAACCGCGCGTCGCCGAAGACGCAGTCGGCGCTGCTGGAGGTCATGGAGGAGTCACGGGTCACCGTCGACGGCGTCGCGCACGAGGTGGGCCGGCCCTTCCTCGTGCTCGCCACCCAGAACCCGATCGAGCAGGCGGGAACCTACAAGCTCCCCGAGGCGCAGCTGGACCGCTTCCTGGTGAAGACCTCCATCGGCTACCCCGACCTTGAGGTGGCCGAGCGGATCCTCGCCGGAGCCGCCGAACGCAATCCCTCGGCGAGCCTGCCGGCGCTCATCACGACCACCGCCGTCGCCGACATGGCCGACCTCGCCGCCACCGTGCATGTGGAGCCCGCCGTGCTGCGCTACACCGCCGAGCTCGCGGAGGCCACCCGCACCGACGCGGCGACGCGTCTGGGTGTGTCGGTGCGCGGGTCGCTCGCGATGATCCGCATCGCGAAGGTGCGCGCCGCCTCGCAGGGGCGGCACTACGTCATCCCCGACGACGTCAAGGAGCTCGTCGCGCCGGTGTGGACGCACCGCCTCGTGCTCGACCCCGAGGCCGAGTTCAGCGGCATCGACGCCGACGCCGTCATCGCCCGCACGATCGAGGCGGTGGCCGCACCCCAGGCGAGGTCCGCCGCCTGATGACCGGGGAGACGCTCGGGACCACCGTCCCCGCCGCGAGCACGCGCTCCGCGCTGAGCGAGGTCGCCGCCCCGCTCGCAGCGCGCGTCCTGCGCGGCGCGCGGGAGGTCTTCGGCGTCGTGCGGCCGCTGGGGTGGCTCCTGGCGGTGGCGACGGTCGTGCTGTGGCTCACCGGGGCGCTCCTGGGCTGGCGTGAGCTCGTCGTGGCGGCGCTCATCCTCGCGTTCGTCCTGGCGCTGTGCGCGCTGTTCCTCATCGGCCGGACGAATTACGCCGTGGGGCTGGATCTCACCCGCACCCGCGTCGTGGTGGGGGAGCGGGCGGTCGGCGCGCTGACGCTCGCCAACACCGGCGCGCGGGCCATCCTGCCCTCGCGGGTCGTGCTGCCGGTGGGCGCCGGGCGCGGCGAGTTCGCCGTCAAGCGCCTCGCCCCGGGCGAGGAGGCCGAGGAGCTGTTCGCGATCCCCACCCAGCGGCGCGCGATCCTCGCGGTGGGGCCGGTCAGCGTCGTGCGCGGCGACCCCCTCGGGGTGTTCGAGCGGGTCCACCGTCGCGACGAGCCGGTCGACCTGTACGTGCACCCCCGCACGGTGCGCTTCGACGGGCAGTCGCTGGGATTCCTCCGCGACCTGGAAGGCCTCGCCGCCAGCGACCTCTCCCGAGACGACATCTCCTTCCACGCCCTCCGCGAGTACCAGCCGGGAGATGACCGGCGCAACGTCCACTGGCGGTCCACGGCCCGCACCGGGAAGCTCATGGTGCGGCAGTACGAGGAGACCCGCCGCTCCCACTTCGTCATCGGGCTGTCGCGGCATCCGGGCGATTACGCCGATCCGGATGAGTTCGAGCTGGCCATCTCGGCCGCGGGCTCGCTGGGGCTGCGCGCCCTCCGCGACTCGCAGCGGGTGCAGATGCGGGTGCAGGGGGCCGAGCTGCCCGCCGGCACCGGCAAGCAGTTCCTCGACTCGCTGTCCGGCCTGGAGGTGGGACGCGGCCGCGAGGGCGACATCGTCGACCTCGCCGGTCAGATCGCCGCGGGCATGGTGCTGGCCAGCGTCGTCGTGCTGGTGTGCGGCAGCACGGTGGATGCGGCGCGCCTGCGCGTGGCCTGCGGGCGCGTGCCCTTCGGCGCCCGCGTCCTCGCCGTCGTCGCCGACACCTCGGCGGACGCCCCGAGCCTGCGCCGCATCGCCGACGCCGACGTCCTCACGATCGGGACGCTGGACGCGCTCCCCAGCGCGCTGCGGCGGGTGCTGGCATGAGCGGCGCCGACGGCCTCGCGACCCGATCGTGGCGCGGTCTGGAGCTGCGCCGCTGGGTGCTGGACACCGTGGCGAGCGCCCTGCTGCTGACGGTCGCCGTGGTGGGGTTCTGGCCCACCTTCGGCGGCCCCGGATATCTGCCCGCCGCCGTCGGCGCCCTCGTGCTCGGCGTCGGCATCGCGGCGGCGGCGACGGCGCTGCGCTGGGGGATCCTCCCGGTCGCCGGTCTCACGGTCGGCGCGTACGTGCTCTTCGGCACGGCCCTCGCCCTCCCGCACCTGGGGCTTGCCGGAGTGATCCCCTCCGGGCCGTCGCTGCGCGCGCTCGCCGTGGGCGTGGTGACCTCGTGGAAGGAGCTGTTGACCACGGTCGCCCCCGTCGGCACCGGCGACAGCCATCTGCTCGTGCCCTTCCTCCTATTGCTCGTGGGCGGCGTCCTGACCGCGAGCCTCGCGCTGCGGGTGCACCCGCCGGCGTGGGCGCTGCTGCCGGCAGCGGTCGTCCTCGCGGCGCAGATCGCGCTGGGAACCTCCGAGCCCGCCGCCCCGCTGGTGCAGGGGGTTCTCTTCGCCGTCGTGGCCGTCGCGTGGCTCGCGCTGCGCCAGGCATGGCAGCCTGCGCGCGCGGCCGTCGCCGTCGGCGAGGGCGGAGAGCCGCGCGGCATGGCGCTGCGTCGACTCCTGGGCGCGGTGGCGGTCCTGGCGGTGGCCGTGGGGGCCGGGTTGGTCACCAGTGCGGCCGCCCCCGCCGGGCCGCGCTACGTGCTCCGGGACGTCATCATCCCGCCGTTCGACGTGCGCCAGTATCCGAGCCCGCTGCAGTCGTTCCGCGGCTACGTGCGCGACTACCCCGAAGATGCGCTGTTCACCGCCGAGGGACTGCCCGAGGGGGCACGCATCCGCGTGGCCACGATGGACGCGTACACCGGCATGGTCTACAACGTCTCCGACGACGGCGCCGGCGCCTCCAGCGCCTTCACCCCGGTGCGCAGCACCATGTCGGCGGACGCCGAGGGCGACCCGGCCACCATCCGGATCGAGATCGGGGAGCTGCGCGGCGTGTGGCTCCCCGATGCCGGCGCGGTGCAGTCGATCGACTTCTCGGGCCCCCGCGCCGAGGAGCTGCGACGGGCGGCGTACTACAACGAGGCGACCGGCACCGGCGTGGTCACGGCACGCCTGGCGCAGGGCGACGCCTACACGTTCCGCACGCTCCTGCCCGACGAACCCAGCGACGAGCGGCTCGCCGACGAGACCTTCGCACCGCTGCGGATGCCGAAGCAGCAGGGCGTCCCGGTCGAATTCGCCGAGATCGCCGCCGAGATCGTCGCGGATGCGGCGACCCCCATCGAACAGGTGCGGGCACTGGAGCGGACGCTCTCACAGGACGGCTTCTTCAGCCATGGCCTCGAGGGGCAGGTGCTCTCGCGCGCGGGCCACGGCGCCGAGCGGATCTCGACCCTGCTGGGCGGTGACCAGTGGGTCGGCGACGACGAGCAGTATGCCGTCGCGATGGCGCTGCTGGCAGGACAGCTGGGAATCCCGGCGCGCGTGGTGATGGGGTTCTATCCCGATGAGGACGCCCCGGCGGGGCCGTTCGCGGCGACCGGGGAGAACCTGCACGCGTGGGTGGAGGTGGCCTTCTCGGAGTCGGGATGGGTCGCCTTCGACCCCACCCCGCCCGAGGACCAGGTGCCGACCGACCAGACCACCAAGCCGCGCGCCGACCCCAAGCCGCAAGTGCTCCAGCCCCCGCCGCCGGAGCAGGAGCCGGTGGATCTGCCGCCCACCGTCCCCGACGAGCGGGGCGCGGAGGACGAGGACAATCCCCTGGCGGGGATCCTCGGCATCATCGCGCTCGTCCTCGGCGCCGTCATGGGCGTCCTCGCGGTCCTCCTCGGGCCGTTCGTGGTCATCGGCGCCCTCAAGGCCGCGCGTCGCCGGCGTCGCCGCGGCGCCGAGCGCCCCGCCGACCGGATCAGCGGCGGGTGGGACGAGCTGATCGACCGCGCCAGCGACTACGGCACGCCGATCCGGCGCGGGCGCACGCGCGCCGAGGACGCCGTCGTCGTGCGCGAGGCGTTCGAGGAGCCGCAGGTGGCCACCCTGGCGCGCCGCGCGGATGCCGAGGTGTTCGGGCCGGGCGATCCCACCCCCGCCGACGTCGAGGCGTTCTGGGCGGAGGTCGACGGGATCGTCGGCGGGATGGGAGCCCGCGCGGGGTTCTGGCGGCGGCTCGGCGCGCGCCTGAACCTCCGCTCGCTCCTGGCCGGCACCCGCTTCGCTCTGCCTGAGCGGCGCCGGACGCGGCCTCCCCGGCCGGCCCGCACCGGCCCCGGGCTCCGGGAGCGCGCGGCGCTCCTGGGTGCGCGCCCGCGCCGCCCTCGACGCGACGGAGGAACGACATGACCCCGGTCGCCGTGCTCACGTGGGACACCGGAGAGCAGGTTGCGGTGTACGGTCGCACCGTGTTCGGTCGTGATCCCTTCGGCGGTCCGTGCGCGACGGTGGTCGTGCGCGATGAGACGCTGTCGCTGTCCAAGACCCACTTCGAAGTGGGCGGGGACGAACGCGGCGCGTGGCTGACCGACCGGTGGTCGCGCAACGGCACCACGGTGCTGCGCGACGGACACCGCCTGCCGGTGCGGCCCGGAGAGCGCGTGCCCGTGCGCTCCGGCGATGTGCTCGAACTCGGCGACCGCCGCGCCACGGTGAGCGAGGCGCCGTGAGCGAGCCGCCCGTCACCGTGTCCTGGGGAGCCGCCACCGACGTCGGCCGGCGCCGCTCGCTGAACGAGGACGCCTGTCTCGCCGCCCCGCCGCTGTTCCTCGTCGCCGACGGCAGGGGCGGACATCAGGCGGGAGAGATCGCCAGCGCCACCGTGATCGAGGAGTTCTCCCAGCTCACGGGGCGGGTGAGCCTGACCATCGACGAGGTGCAGACCGCGCTGCGTCGCGCCCGCTCCCGCGTGGACGGCCTCCCCGACGGCGGCGGCGCCGGCGCGGGGACGACGCTGGCCGGGGTCAGCATCGCCGACATCGAGGGGGAGGGCTACTGGCTGGCACTCAACCTCGGCGACTCGCGCACGTATCGCCTCAGCGAGGGCGTGCTCGAGCAGATCAGCGTCGACCACTCCGTCGTCCAGGAGCTCATCGACGCCGGGGAGCTCGATGCCGCCTCGGCCGCCCAGGATGCGCGGCGCAACGTCATCACCCGGGCGATCGGCGCCGGCAGCGACAGCGAGGCGGACTTCTGGCTCCTGCCGGCGGAGGAGGGAGACCGCCTCCTCATCTGCTCGGACGGGCTGCCGACGGAGCTCGGCCACGACCGGATCGACGCGATCCTCCGGGGCGAACGGCATCCGCAGGCCGCCGCCGACCGGCTGGTGCGCGAGGCGGTCGCCGCCGGCGGGCGCGACAACGTCACGGTCGTCGTCGTGGATGCGCTGGCCGTGCGCATCCGCGGCGTACGCGACCGCTCCGAGACCATCCCGACCACCTCGTTCGACGAGATCGAGGGCGACACCCTGCCCCGAGCGCGGGCGCGGGCCTGAGAGGACAACGCGATGAGCATCGTGCGCTACACCCCCGGATCCCTGCGCGCCGTCGTCACGCCGGAGGGCGTCGCCGTCCTCGCCGCCGAGACCCCCGATGCGGTGACCGCCGACGTGTGGCGCCAGCTCGGAGCCGGTGCGGGACTGGCCGGCGTCGTGGACGCGCTCGCCGCGGGCGGCCCCCTCTCCGCGATCCCCGCGTTCGCCGTGGCTCTGGAGGAGCCGGACGGCTGGCGGGTGGCCGTCCGCGGCGACCTCGTCGTGACGGCCGCCGACGACCGGGTGGACGGCGCGGGGGCGAGCACGTGGACCGAGCGCAGCATCCGCTCCGCGGACGACCTGCGGATCGGTGACGCCGCGGCCGCCGAGCCCGGCCTGCCGCTCCGCGACGGCGTCGCCGCCGTCGCCCGGGTGGATCTGATCCGCCAGCCCGCCGCCGCCTCCCCCGCCGCGCCCGGCGCCACGGGAGCGCGCCCGGCGGCAGCGACCGAGCCGGTCCAGCCGCACAGCGTGCGCGAAGTGCGCGAAGCCGCGCCGGAGGAGGCCCCGGCCGGCGTGGCGCCGGAGCCGGCGCCCGCCGCCGCGGCACCTCCCGCTCCTCCCGCGCCCCCGGCCGTCCCGGCGGATCCGCCGGCCGCGCCCGGCCCGAAGCGCACCGGGAGGCCACGGGCCGTCGCCTCCGCTCCGCCACCGCCTCCTCCGCCCGCGCCCGTCCCCGACGATGCGACACCGGCCGCCGGGACCGCCGCGCTCGACGACGACGTCGAGGCCACCATCATCCGCGGCGGCGCCGCGGAAGCCGAGGACGACGCCACCATCTCGCTCGCCGAGGCGCGGGCGCTGCGCGCGGCAGGTCAGCTCCCGCCCGTCGCGCCCCCGCTGGCACCCCCGCCGCCGCCGGTCGCGGCGGGTCGGCTGCGCGTCTCCAGTGGTCAGGTCGTGCTGCTGGATCGCACCGTGATCCTCGGCCGCCGGCCGCGCTCGACGCGGGCGAGCGGCACGGATCTGCCGCACCTCGTCGCGCTGGACTCCCCGCAGCAGGACATCTCCCGCAATCACGTCGAGGTGCGCGCAGAGGGCGACACGATCCTCGCGACCGACCTCCACACCACCAACGGCACGACGCTGCACCGCCGCGGCGCCGAGCCGGTGCGGCTGCATCCGGGGGAGGCGACCGTGATCGTCCCGGGCGACGTGCTCGACCTCGGCGACGGCATCACGGTGGCCGTCGAGGATGCTCCGTGACCACGCGGCGCCCCCCGCAGCCCCCTCCCGCTCTCCCCGGATTCACCTACGTCGAGCCGCTCGGATCGGGCGGATTCGCCGACGTCTTCCTCTATGAGCAGCAGCTGCCCAAGCGCCGCGTCGCGGTGAAGGTGCTGCTGACCGAGCGCATGACCTCGGGATCGGTGGCCGCGTTCACCGCCGAGGCGAACGTCATGGCGATGCTCTCGACGCATCCGGCGATCGTCACCATCCATCAGGCGGGCGTCGCCGGCGACGGGCGTCCGTACCTGGTGATGGAGTACTGCCCGAAGCCCAATCTGCAGGCCCGCTACCGGCGGGAGCCGTTCTCGGTCGCCGAGGCCCTTCGGGTGGGCGTGCAGGTGGCGGCGGCCGTGGAGACCGCTCACCGAGCGGGGGTGCTCCACCGCGACATCAAGCCGGCGAACATCCTCGTCACCGAGTACAACCGCCCCGCCCTCACCGACTTCGGCATCGCCTCCACGACGGGGGCCGACGAGGCGGGCGGGCTGTCGATCCCGTGGTCGCCCCCCGAAGCCCTCGGCGACGTGCCCCGCGGCGATCGCCGCTCGGACGTGTGGTCGCTGGGTGCGACGGTGTACAGCCTCCTGGCGGGCCGCTCGCCCTTCGAGCTGGTCGGCCAGCGCAACGGCGGCGCCGACCTCCTCGAGCGCATCGAGACCCTGCCGCTGCCGGCCCTCGGCCGCCCCGACGCGCCGGTGTCGCTGCAGCGGGTGCTGGAGCGGGCGATGGCGAAGAACCCCGCCGACCGCTACGACACCGCGCTGGCGTTCGCCCGCGCGCTGCAGAAGGTGCAGATCGAGCTCGCGCACGGCGTCACGCCCATCGACATCCTCGATGACGGCACCCCCGACGGCGTCGTGGACGACGAGGACGACGGCCTCACGCGCGTGCGGGGTGTGGTGAGCATCGACCCCGAGACCGCCCCCGCCGCCGGCACCACGCGCCGCAGCTCGCCCGAGGTGTGGGCTCCGGATGCCGCGACGCGGGGGAGCGCGCGCGAGGACGACGCCACGCGGCAGCGGCCGCCCGCCGTGATCGCTCCCGTCGCCGAGGACACCGTCCGCTCGGCACCGCGGCTGCCGGCACCCGTCGCCGCGCCGCCCGTACCGCCGCTTCCGCCCCGACCGGCCGGCGTCCCGGCTTCCGCGACCGCGCCGGATGCGGCCCCCGCCGCGACGTCGGACGCCACCCCCGGCCGCGCGTCTCGTCGCGGCGTGTGGTTCGCGGTGGGTGCGGCCGCCTTCGTCGTGGTGGTCGGCGCGGCGCTCGCGCTGTCGCTGCCGGCGGTACTCGGCGGCGGCACCGCGCCGAGCCCCACGGCCTCGGCCACCGACGAGCCCATCGACGTGCTCCCCGCCGCTGCTCCCCGGCCGGAGGAGCTCAGCGGCACCGTCACGCCCGCGGGAGTGGTGTTCACGTGGGTCAACCCCGACCCGGCCGACGGCGACGCCTACCTGTGGGGGGTCGTCACCGCCGGGGCCGGCGAGCCCGCACTGCAGAGCGTCACCGAGCCGACGGTGACGGTGCCGGCCGACCCCTCCGGGACGACCTGCATCGAGGTGCTCACGCGGCGCGCCAACGGCCAGGCCTCGCAGCCTGCCCGCGCCTGCGTCCCCTGACCGCGGCGACCAGACCCCGCGCGGATCAGACGGCCGCGCGGATCAGCGGCAGCGGGAACGTCGCCGCCCGCAGCGGATCCAGCCGCGCATCGGTGATGCCGGCGGTGAAGGGTCCCAGATCGAAGCACTTGAACAGCGCCTCGCGGCCGAACTTCGAGCTGTCGGCGACGAAGAAGGCCTCGGTGGCGATGGAGACCATCGTGCGCTTGAGCTCGATCTCGTAGCTGGAGGTGCTGTAGATCCCGTCGTCCATGACGGTGTCGCAGCCGGCCACGGCCACGTCCACGCGCAGGTTCTGCAACTGCTGCACCGACGTGGGCCCCCACATCGACACGTCGTTGGGCAGCAGCTCACCGCCGATGAACACCAGGCTCGCCGTGCGCCGCTGGGCGATCACCGTCCCGATCTGCAGATCGTTGGTGACGACCGTCAGCCGCGATCCGCTGAGGTGCCGCGCCACCTCGAGCGTCGTCGTGCCGCTGTCCAGCAGCACGGTCTGCCCGTCGAGGATGCGGTCGGCCATGGCCTTGCCGATGGCCACCTTCTCGCGGTGATGCAGCGTCTCCTTCAGATCGAACGCGTCGCTCTGCCGCACTGGCAGGGCGCCCCCGTGCGTGCGCTGCACGAGGTCGCGTGCTTCCAGCTGCTCGAGGTCACGGCGCACGGTCGACGGTGCCACGCCGAACACCTCGGCCAGCTCGATCACCGATTGGAATCCGTGCTCCCCGAGGCGCTCAACGATCTGAGCCTGTCGAGACATCCCCATTGCTCCCTGCGACGCGTCCTCGACTGAGTGTACTCGGATCGCTGCGCGATATCGCGCAGGAGATGCTCGAATAACGCTCAATATAACGATTAGGTGATCGATATGAGCAGAAGCCGCGCGTTTTCGATTGACTTTGGTGCGCGAATCCGATTACTTTCACGACTGGAAATCGTCGCCCCCACTCACTGCGGAGCGACCGATCACGAGGGAGTGAGTATGAAGCACAGGAATCCTGCTGTCGCACTGCTCGCCGGGGCGACCGTTCTGGCCCTGGCAGGTTGCGGCACCACCGCCGGCGGTTCGGGCGACGGGGGATCGTCGTCGGGTGAGGGCGCCGAGGGCGCCTACGTCACCGTCGTCAAGGCGACCGGCATCGGCTGGTTCGACCGCATGGAGGTCGGCGTCGACGAGTGGGCGGTCGAGAACGACATCGACGCCCGCCAGGAGGGGCCGGCCGAGGCCACCAACGAGGGCCAGGTCGACATCATCCAGAACCTCATCGCCCAGGCGCCGACGGCCATCACCGTCGTCCCCAACGACGTCGCGGGCCTGGCCACGGTGCTCGGCGAGGCGAAGGACAAGGGCATCATCGTCGTCGCGCACGAGGCCGCCGGCATCGAGAACGTCGACATCGACATCGAGGCGTTCGAGAACAAGGCGTACGGCGCCCAGATCATGGACAACCTCGCCGAGTGCATGGACGAGGAGGGCGGCTACGTGCAGTTCGTCGGCCGCCTGACCAACGGCTCGCACAGCGAGTGGGTCACCGGGGCGCTGGAGAACCAGGAGGCGAACTTCGCCGACATGACGCGTCTGGAAGACCCCATCGAGTCGGAGGAGGACGAGGAGGTCGCCTACAACAAGGCCAAGGAGCTCCTCGCGAAGTACCCCGACATCAAGGGCTTCCAGGGTTCGGCCGGCACCGACGTCGTCGGCATCGCGCGCGCCGTCGAGGAGGCCGGCAAGGCCGACAGCGTGTGCGTGATGGGCACCTCGATCCCCTCGGTCTCGGAGAGCTACCTCGAGACCGGTGCGATCGACAAGATCTTCTTCTGGGACCCGGCCCTGGCCGGTAAGGCCCAGCTGGCGATCGCCAAGATCCTCGCCGAGGGCGGGACCATCGAAGAGGGCACCGACCTGAAGGTTCCGGGCTACGAGTCCCTCGTCAAGCTCGACGGCTACGACAACGTCTTCGCCGGCAACGCCGGTGTCGCCGTCGACGCCTCCAACATGGGCGACTACGACTTCTGATCGCACGCCCCATCCCCGTCGGAGGGCGGGAGGGAGCTCGCCGAGCCCCCTCCCGCCTCCCGGCCAGAAGGAGTCCGAACTCATGAGCACCGCAGAATCCGTGCTGCAGGTGCGCGACATCGTCAAGACCTATGGCGGTGTCCGTGCCCTGGGCGGGGTCTCGCTCCGACTCGAGCCGGGCGAGGTCCACTGCCTCGCCGGCGAGAACGGCAGCGGCAAGTCCACGCTGATCAAGATCATCAGCGGCGTGGAACGACCCGACTCCGGAGAGATCGTCGTCGACGGCGAAGTCCTCTCCCACACGACCCCCGCCGGCGCGATCCGCGCCGGCATCCAGGTCATCTACCAGGACTTCTCCCTGTTCCCCAACCTCACTGCGGCCGAGAACATCGCCATGCTCAGCGAGCTGGCCGACCGCCGCAAGCTCTCCTCGCGCCGCCGCATCCGGGCCGCCGCCGAGAAGATCGTCGCCGAGCTGGGTCTGAACATCGACCTGGACGCCGACGTCGAGCACCTCTCCGTCGCCGACCGGCAGCTCATCGCCATCTGCCGCGCGCTCGTCGGGGAGGCCCGCGTGCTCGTCATGGACGAGCCCACCACGGCCCTCACCCACGCCGAGGTGCAGCGCCTGTTCACCATCGTCCGCCGCCTCCAGGAGCGCGGCGTCGCCATCGTCTTCGTCAGCCACAAGCTCGACGAGGTGCTCGCCATCTCGCAGCACGTCACGGTCCTCCGCAACGGCGAGGTGGTGGCCTCCGGCCCCGCCTCCGAGCACACCGGCCGCTCCATCGCCCGGGCGATGACCGGCCGTGACGTCAGCGAGGACCGTCTCGTCGACGAGCTGCCCGCCGACGCCCCGGCGCTCATGAGCGTCGAGGGGCTCTCGCGGGCCGGAGCGTTCGAGGACGTCTCCTTCTCGCTGCGTCGCGGCGAGATCCTCGGCATCACCGGCCTGCTCGGCTCCGGCCGCACCGAGATCGCCGAAGCCGTGTTCGGAGTCTCGCCCGCCGACGCCGGCACGGTGACGATCGACGGCACGACCCGCAGCATCCGCTCGATCGCCGACGCCGTGCGCGCCGGCATCGGCTACGTCCCCGAGGACCGCCTCACGCAGGGGCTGTTCCTGGACAAGTCGATCGCCGACAACATGGTCGCCGCCTCCCTCAACTCCTACCGCAGCCGCGTGGGGCTGCTGGACCGCTCGCGCATCGCGCGGTCGATGGCGGGCCTCTTCCAGCGCCTGCGCATCAAGGCGCCGAACGCCCAGGCGCCGGTGCGGAGCCTCTCGGGCGGCAACGCCCAGCGCGTCGTGATCGCCAAGTGGCTGGACCGCAAGCCTGCCGTGCTGATGCTCAACGGGCCCACCGTCGGGGTGGACATCGGCTCGAAGGAGGAGATCTTCGCGATCCTCCGCGCCCAGGCCGCCGAGGGCATGGGCATCGTCATCATCTCCGACGACATCCCCGAGCTGATCTCAAGCTGCCACCGCGTGATCATCGTGCGCGCGGGCCGGGTGGTGGCCGAAGTCTCCGGCGACGAGCTCGACGTCGAGAGCATCCAGGAAAGGATGACCGCCTGATGAACGCGATCCGCCGTCTGCGCGGTCCGAACAACGAGGGGATCCTCGCCGCCGTGATCATCGTCGTGGTGATCGCGATGGCGATCGCCAGCCCGGCGTTCTTCACCCCGAACACGTTCTTCGGCCTGGTGCGCAGTTCGCTCGTGCCCCTCATCTTCGCCCTGGGCGTGCTCATGGTGCTGATCTCCGGCGGCATCGACGTGTCCTTCCCCGCGATCGCGATCTTCGCCGCCTACACGACGGTCGCGTGGTCGAGCTCGGCCAGCTTCGACCCGACGCTGGTGGGGGTCTTCGCCATCGCCCTCGTGATCGGCGCGGCCTGGGGTCTGCTCAACGGCGTCGTCATCGCCCGCTTCCGCCTGCCCACGCTGATCGTGACCCTCGGCACGCAGGGCATCATCCGCGGCATCCTGCTGGCCTACATCGGCTCCGCCTACATCTCCTCCAGCCGCCTGCCGGAGAGCGTCCGCGACGCCGGGAGCGCCTACATCGTCGACATCCCCGGCGCCGGGTTCCTCCACGGGATGCTCGTCCCCGTGGTCCTCATCACCGTCGCGGTGTGGTGGCTGCTGAAGTACACCACCTTCGGCCGGAGCATCTACGCCATCGGCGGCGATGTCGAGGCGGCCCGCCGCGTGGGCATCAAGGTGGTCCGCACGCAAGTGCTGCTCTACGTGCTCGTCGGCGCCCTGGCGGCCTTCGGCGGCGTGGTCTCGGTGATCCTCGGCAAGAACGCCAACCCGCAGACGCTCGTCGGCACCGAGCTGGACATCATCGCCGCGGTCGTGCTCGGCGGCGCGTCGATCTTCGGCGGACGCGGATCGGTGCTGGGCACCGTGCTCGGCGTCGTCCTGGTGCAGCTGATCAACAACAACCTGGTGCTCATCGGCATCCCCAGCACATGGCAGCGCGCTGCCGTGGGCATCCTGCTCATCGTCGGGGTGAGCATCCAGGCCGTCGCCGCCCTCCGGTCGCGGCGGGCTCCCGTCCTGCTCGAGGAAGAGGTGAGCCGCGCATGAGCGACTCCGGCTCGAAGGGCCTCCGCCAGGCCAACGGCAACATCGACCGCGGCGTCAGCGGTCTGATCTCCCGCATCCAGGTCCCGCACGGTGCGGGGCGCATGATCGTGCTCCTCGTGGTGGTGTTCGCGATCTTCGCGATCCTGAACCCGCGCGTGTTCCTGAACCCGCTGAACCTGCAGAACATCGGCGTCGGCGCTCCGGAGATCGGCCTGATCTCGCTGGCGATGATGATCGCGATGCTCACCGGCGGCATCGACCTGTCGATCGTGGCGATCGCCAACTTCTCGGCGATCACCGTGTCCTCCCTGTACACCGCGGTGTCGGTGGGGGCGGGCGCCGAAACGGCCGAGGGCATGGCGGTGCTGTTCATCCTCGCGGGCATCGCCGTGGGCGCGGGCCTCGGTGCGGTCAACGGCGTGCTGATCACGGTCGTGGGCGTCACCCCGATCCTCACCACGCTCGGCACCATGCAGCTGTTCAACGGCCTGGCGCTGGTGTGGACCGGCGGCGTCACGATCTCCGGCGCCCCCTCCGGCCTGAGCGCCGTGGGCCGCGCCACCCTCGCGGGCATCCCGGTGCTGTTCGTCGTCCTCGTCGTCGCGGCCATCGTGGTGGCCCTCGTCATCGACCGGACGCCCGTCGGGCGGAAGATCCAGCTGCAGGGCGCGAACCCCGTCGCCGCCCGCTACTCCGGCATCAGCAGCCGCAAGACGCTCATGCTCGCCTACATGCTCAGCGGCGTGCTCGGCGGGGTGGCCGGCCTCATCTTCCTCGCGCGCAACCCCTCGGCCAGCGCCGACTACGGCTCCAGCTACGTGCTGCTGGCCATCGTGATCGCCGTCCTCGGCGGCACGAACCCCAACGGCGGCTTCGCGACGGTGTTCGGGGTGATCCTCGCCACCCTGACGCTGCAGGTGGTCTCCAGCGGCTTCACGGCGCTGCGTCTCTCGGCCTACGAGTACGCCATCGCGCAGGGAGTGCTCCTGATCGCCGTCATGGTCGCCGACCAGCTCACCTTCCGACGTCGCCGGCGCAAGGCGCTGCCTGCCGCCAGCGAGACCGTCGCCATCGCCACCCAGCGCGGAGGAAAGGACACCACGCGATGAAGAAGATCATCAACGACCCCGAGGCGTTCGTCGACGAGTTCGTCGAGGGCATCGTCCTCGCCCACCCCGACCTGGTGAAGACCCCGGGCGAGGACATCCGGGTGCTGGTGCGGGCGGATGCCCCGCGCCCCGGCCGCGTCGGCATCGTCACCGGCGGCGGCTCCGGCCACCTGCCGCTGTTCAAGGGCTACGTGGGGGAGGGGCTGTGCTCGGGCGTCGCGATCGGCAACGTCTTCAGCTCGCCCAGCTCCGACCAGATCTTCCAGGCGACCAAGGCCGTGGACGGCGGGGCCGGTGTGCTCTACCTCTACGGCAACTACGGGGGCGATGTCTTCAACTTCGACCTCGCCGCCGACCTGGCCGAGCTCGAGGACATCCCCACCCGCACCGTGCTCGGACGCGACGACGTCGCCAGCCAGCCGCGCGAGCGCAAGGCCGACCGGCGCGGCGTCGCCGGCATCCTGTTCGCCTACAAGGCCGCCGGTGCCGCCGCCGAGCGGGGCGACTCCCTCGAGGAGGTCGCCGCGATCGCGGAGGACGTCATCGAGCACACCGCGACCATGGGCATCGGCCTCGCACCCACCATCCTCCCCACCACCGCCAGCCCGAGCTTCGAGCTGCCCGAGGGCGAGATGGAGATCGGCATCGGCATCCACGGCGAGCCCGGCATCCGTCGCGGCCCGCTGGAGACCGCCGACGAGATCGCCGACCACCTCGTCGACGCGCTCGTGGCCGACCTCGGTCTCACCGAGGGCGCCCGGGTCGCCGTGCTCGTCAACGGCATGGGCGCGACGCCGCTCGAGGAGCTGTACGTGCTGTACCGCCGCGTGCACCAGGTGCTCTCCGCGCGCGGCATCGCGATCGCCAAGAACTACGTCGGCGAGTACGCCACCAGCCTGGAGATGGCCGGCGCCTCGATCTCGCTCCTCGAGGTCGACGACGCCCGCCTCGCGCTCCTGGAAGCCCCCGCCCGCTCCCCCTTCTTCTCAGAGAGCTGACATGCGCACCCCCGAACTGAAGTCCCACCTCACCCGCACCCTCACCGTCCTCATCGACTCCGCCGACGAGCTGCGCGAGCTCGACCAGGCGCTCGGTGACGGCGACCTCGGCATCACGATCTCGGCCGGGTCCACCGCCGTCATCACCGCGCTCTCCCAGCTGCCGGATGAGGCCACCCCCGCCGAGCTCGCGCGGGCGACGGCGAAGGCGTTCGCCAACGCCAACCCGTCCACCATGGCGGCCCTCGTCGCCGGTGCCCTGCTGGCGGGATCGCGCGTGTGGGCCGACACCACCGAGATCACCGTGGCCGACGCGCACGCGTTCACCGACGCGGCCGCCGAGAGCATCGCCTCCCGCGGCAAGACCCAGCTCGGCGACAAGACCATCTACGACGGCCTCGCCGCCGTCGTGACGGCGCTGTCCGAGGCCGCCGACGCCGACGCGGCGGTGGAGACCTCGATCGCCGCCGCGGCCGACGCGGTGGAGCGCACCAAGGGACTGCAGTCCCGTCGCGGGCGCGCCTCGTGGCTCCAGGAGCGCAGCATCGGGATCGCCGATCCCGGCGCCACGGCGCTGCTGCGCTTCGTCGAGGCGTGGCGCACCGCGCAGTCCGTGCGCTGACCGTCTCCTCTTCCGACCATCACCCTGCAACACCCTTAAGGCGGTAACCCTCCGTGACTACCTGGCTCGACGACGTCTTCCCGGTCACCAAGCCCATCATCGGCATGTGCCATCTGCCCGCTCTCCCCGGCGACCCCGGCTACGACAAGGTCGGCGGCATGGCCGCGGTCCTCGCGCACGCGCGCCGAGAGATCACCGCGCTGCAGGAGGGCGGGGTGGACGGGATCCTCATCTCGAACGAGTTCAGCCTCCCGTACCTCACCAAGACCGACCCGATCACGGCGATCAGCATGGCCCGCGTGGTCGGCGAGCTCGAGAGCGAGCTCGCCGTGCCCTTCGGCGTCAACGTGCTGTGGGATGCGGTCGCCTCGATCGACCTCGCCGTCGCCACCGGTGCCGCCTTCGTGCGCGAGGTCTTCACCGGCGTCTACGCCAGCGACTTCGGCATGTGGGACACCAACGTCGGACGCACCGCCCGCCACCGCCTCGCCGTCTCCGGCGACGACGTCCGGCTGCTGTTCAACATCGTCCCCGAGGCCGCGGCCTACGTCGCCGAGCGCGACATCGCCCAGCTGACCCGTTCGACGGTGTTCAACTGCGTGCCCGACGGCCTGTGCGTGTCGGGCCTGACGGCCGGTGCCCCCACCGACACGTCTACCCTGAAGACGGTGAAGGACAACGCCGCCAGCGTGCCCGTGTTCGTCAACACGGGCGTGCGCCCCGACACCCTCGCCGAGAGCATGCAGTTCGCCGATGCCGCGATCGTCGGCACCTTCTTCAAGAAGGACGGCAAGTTCGAGAACGACGCCGACGTGGTGCGCGTGCGCGACCTCATGAGCGTCGCGAAGGGCGTCCGCTGAGCGTGTTCCTGGGCATCGACGTCGGGACCTTCGAGAGCAAGGGCGTGCTCGTCGACGAGCGCGGCACCGTGCTCGCGGAGGCCCGGCGTCGCCACGGCATCGCCACGCCGCTCCCGGGACACGTGGAGCAGGACCCCGAGGCGGTGTGGTGGGCGGATGTCGCGGCGATCGCGACGCAGCTCATGACCCATCCCGAGGCGGCCGGCGTGCGCGGCGTGGCCGTCAGCGCGATCGGGCCGTGCGTCGTGGCGACCGACGCCGACCTCCGGGCGCTCCGCCCCGCGATCCTGTACGGGGTCGACACCCGCGCGACGGCCCAGATCGAGCGGATGACCGCCGCGCTGGGTGCGGCGGAGATCCGCCGCCGATCGGGCAACGCGCTGACCAGTCAGTCGGCCGGTCCCAAGATCGCGTGGCTGCGCGACGAGGAGCCGGACGTGTGGCGACGCGCACGATGGTTCATGACGAGCCAGTCCTACCTCGTGGCGCGCCTGACGGGCGAAGTGGTCATCGACCACGCCACGGCGGGGTACTTCCATCCGTTCTACGACCTGCACGAGGGCCGGTGGGACCTCACCGGCTGTGAGGACGTCGTCGACGAGTCACGGCTGCCCCGCATCGCGTGGAGCACCGACATCGCCGGCTCGGTGACGGCCGCGGCCGCCGCGGAGACCGGCATCCCGGTGGGCACGCCGGTCGTGGTCGGGACGACCGACTCGCCGGCCGAGGCGGTGGGATCGGGGGTCGTCGCCGACGGCGACCTCATGGCGATGTACGGCTCGAGCGGCTACTTCATCCGCGTCGGTGACCGCCCGCAGGTGCACGAGGCGTTGTGGGCGGCCCCGTTCGTCTTCCCCGGCACGTACGTGCTCGCCGCCGGCACGTCCACGGCGGGCACCTCCACCCGATGGATCGCCGACCTCCTGGGCCTGACCGCCGCCGACGACGAGACCACGTTCCGGAGCCTGCTGGACCTCGCCGCGCAGTCCGAGCCCGGCGCGCGCGGCCTGCTCGCCCTCCCGCATCTCGCCGGGGAGCGCACCCCGTTCCAGGATCCGGCCAGCCGCGGCGTGATCCTCGGCCTCGGCCTCGAGCACTCGTCCGCCGACGTGGCGCGCGCCGTGCTCGAGGGCGTCGCGCACTCCATCGCGGCAGCGCTGGACGCGTTCACCGCGGCAGGAGCCCGCGTCGGGCGCGTGCGCGCCGTCGGCGGAGCCACGCGCAATCCGATCATCATCGGCGCGGTGTCGACCCTGACCGGATTCGATCAGGAGATCGCCGACAGCGCCGGCGCCGCGCTGGGCGACGCCTTCCTGGCCGCCTACGGCGTGGGGGCGCTCGGGCGCCCGGACGACGTGGCGGAGTGGGTGGGCGTGCGCGCCGAGGTGCACCCCGATCCCGCTCAGGCCTCGCGGCTGCGCGCCGACCACGAGGACTTCCTCGCGCTCTACCGGGCCGTGGCCCCCCTTTCCCACAGACGGGTGCAGACCACATGACGACGATCCAGTGGAACTCCATCGCGCGGCTCGTGGCCGACGGCCTGGACATCGCGCGGGGCGACCGCGTGTCGGTGTTCCTCACCGACGTCTCGGCGATGGACGCCGTCGCTCCGTTCGTGGCGGAGTGCTGGCGGCGCGGCGCGGTGCCGCAGGTCGTCGCGACCGACGAGCGGTTCGACGACGGGGCGCTGCGCTTTGCGGATGCCGCGGTCCTGGAGGAGGCGCCGCCGCTGGAGGCCGCAGCCATGGCCTGGTCGGACGTGCATGTGTCGTTCCGGGCGATGACCTCGCCCGTCGTCGATGCCGCCCCGGAGCGCATCGCCGCCCTCCGCCGCGGGCGGGGCCTGGTCTCCACGATGCGCTGGCAGAACACGCGGTGGGCGCTGGTGCGCGTGCCCACCCCGGTGTGGGCCGAGGCCATGGGGCTGGACGCCGGCCGCCTCCTGCGCGAGTGGGCCGCATCCTTCGACGCCGACTGGCAGGAGGCCGCGCAGCGCATGGACGCCCTGTGCGCCGGCCTCGACGACGCGCGCAGCGTCGTGATCGAGGATGACTTCGGCCGCCTGGAGCTTCCCGTCGCCGGCCGGCGATGGGTGTCGTTCTCGGGCGAGGCGAACTGGCCCGACGGCGAGATCGCCACGGCGCCGCGCGAGGACGCCGTCTCCGGCGTCATCCGCTTCCCCGGCGCGTTCTCCTTCGCGGGGGTGCGCATCGAAGACCTCGAGCTGGAGTTCGCCGACGGGCTCGTCGTGCGGGAGGACGCCACGACCGGCGTGGAGTTCGTCCGTCGGCTGCTGGACACCGACGCGGGATCGCGCCGGGTGGGGGAGCTGGGCATCGGCACCAACGCCGCTCTGACCACCGGCACCGGTGACCTCCTCATCGACGAGAAGATCCTCGGCACCGTGCACATCGCGCTCGGCCGCGCCTACCCGCAGTGCGGCGGCGTGAACGAGTCGGCCGTGCACTGGGACATCGTCAAAGACCTCCGGGCGTCGCACGGCAGCCTCACCGTCGACGGCGACCCGCTCATCTCCGCGGGGCGTGTGCGTCCCCGGCTCCAGGCCGCAGCCGTGGCCCACCCCATCGATTGAGAGACGTCATGCGCGCGAACCTGCTCGACACCCCCGCCCCGCTGGCCGAGCGCCCGCTGGAGTGGCGCGAGACCGACACGCCGGCCCCCGGCCCCGGGCAGCTGCTCATCGCGGTGGCCGGATGCGGCGTCTGCCGCTCGAACCTGCACATGATCGAGGGCGACTGGGTCGACGGCGGCGTGCCGGCGCAGAGCCCCATCGTCCCCGGTCACGAGGTCACCGGTCGCGTCGCCGCGCTCGGCGAGGGCGTGACGGAGTTCGCGGTGGGGGACCCCGTGGGCGTGCAGCCGCTGTGGTGGACGTGCGAGGAGTGCGAGTTCTGCACCTCCGGCCGCGAGCAGCTGTGCCACCGCCGCATCATCACCGGCGAGCACGTGGACGGCGGCTTCGCGGAGTTCATGGTCTCCCACGCGGCGCACACCTACCACGTGCCGGCGAGTTTGGACCTCGTGGATGCGGCACCGCTGTTCTGCCCCGGCATCACCGGCTACGGCGCGGTGAGCAAGCTCGAGGTCGGCCCCGGCCAGCGGGTCGGGGTGTTCGGGCTGGGCGGCGTCGGCCACCTGGCGCTGCAGTTCGCGGTGCTCACCGGGGCCGACGTCGTCGCGGTGGCCCGCTCGGCCGAGCACCGCCGGGTCGCGCTGGAGCTGGGCGCCGTCGAGGCGATCGACGCGTCCGCCGTGGACGCCGGCGAGATCCTCGAGGACTCGCTCGACGCCGCCCTCACCTTCGCGCCCTCCGACGAGGTCACCGCGCAGGCGCTGCGCGCGCTGAAGTGGGGCGGCACGCTGGTGACCGGAGTGCCGCTGTCGGTGGCGTCCTTCCCCTTCAACAAGGCGCAGGTGATCAAGGCGTCGATCCTCGGCTCGCGCGCCGACATGCGCGACGTGCTGCGGATGGCCGCGGAGGGGAAGATCCGCACCGTGGTCGACCGCTACCCGATGCGCGATGCCGCGGAGGCGCTGGATCTGCTCGCGGCGGGCCGGCTGGCCTCGCGTGCGGTGCTGTTCACCGACTGAGCGCCGCTCGGGGTAGGGATATCCCGAAGAAGCGCTACGGATGGCTCGGGGGACGCGCCGCCCGCCCGCGTCCTAGCGTGGGGGCATGACCTCACCGCTGCCCACCGAGACCGTGCCGGCTCCCGAGCCCGCGGCCCCCGCCGCATCCGTCCGCCGTCGCTCCGCCGCGGTCGCCCCCCTGCGCGTGGCAGGGGCGCTCGCGCAGCTGGTCGCCCTCAGCATCGTCGGCCCGCTCGTGTTCACCGTCGTCTTCTCGCTGCTGGGCGCGGGCCTCGGGGCCATCTTCGCCCTCGGGATCGGCCTCGTCCTGCTCGTGGGGCTGGTGTACGTCCTGTGGGCGGTCGCGTGGCTGGAGAACGCCCGGGTCGCCGGCCTGTACGACTACCCGGTCCCCGACCTCGTCGTGCACCGGCCGCCCCGGCCCGGCTTCGGCGGCGTCCTGCTGATGTTCTGGCGTCAGGCGATCGACCCGGGCGTGTGGCGCGCGCTGGCGAACTTCGCCGTCGCCACGGTGCTCGGCTTCGTCACCCTCGCGCTGTTCGCCCTCGTCTTCGCCGGTGTGGCGATGACGCTCTCGCCGCTGTTCGGCGGCGGCGCCGGCACCCGCGTCTGGGGCCTGCCGCTGGATGCCGTCGCCGGCTGGTCCGCCGTGGCGGGTCCGTTGCTGGCGCTCCTCGCGCTCGCGGCCCTGGCGGGCACCGGCATCCTTCACGGCGTGCTGTCCCGCCTGATCCTCGTCCCCTCCCAGGAAAGCCAGCTCGCGGCCCAAGCCCGTCTGTCGAACCAGCAGCGCGCGGGAGCCGTGCGCGCGGCCGACGTCGAGCGCACGCGCATCGAGCGCGACCTCCACGACGGGGTCCAGCCTCGGCTCGTCTCCGTCGGGATGACCCTGGGCCTGGCCCGCCAGAAGATGGACGAGGACCCCGCTGCGGCCAAGGCGCTCATCGAGGAGGCGCACACCTCCACGAAGTCGGCCATCACCGAACTGCGCCAGCTCGCCCGCGGCATCCACGCCTCCGTGCTGGATGACCGGGGCCTGGACGCCGCGCTGTCGGCGCTGGCCGGGCGCTCCCACGTGCCCGTCCACCTCGATGTGCGCATCGACGGCCGCTGCGAGCGCAGCGCCGAGGCGGCGGTCTACTTCGCCATCGCGGAGTCGCTCACCAACGCCGCGAAGCACTCGCGGGCCTCGGCGGTGCGCGTGGTCGTCCGCCGCCGAGAGGACGGCACCCTGTGGGCCCGGGTCGAGGACGACGGGATCGGCGGCGCACGCCTCCTCCCCGGCGGCGGCCTGGACGGCATCGCCAACCGCATCCTCGGCGCCGGCGGCACGTACCGCCTGGACAGCCCGACCGGCGGCCCGACCGCCCTGGAGGTGACCGTCCCGTGCGCCTCCTGACCCCCACCCCGCCGAAAGTGCACCGTCTCGCCGAAACCGCTCCCCGTTGCGTGCACTCTCGGCGCAAGGATGCACTCTCGGCGACTCACGAAGGAGGCCTGACGTGCGCATCCTGATCTGCGAGGACAGCGTCCTCCTCCGCGAAGGGCTCGTGCGGCTGCTCGCCGACGCCGGCCACGACGTGGTCGCCGCCCTTCCGGATGCCGGGGCGCTCGACGAGACCGTCGCCGAGACGGCCCCCGATCTCGCCCTCCTCGACGTCCGCCTCCCGCCCACCTACACCGACGAGGGCATCCGCGCCGCGATGCGGCTGCGGAGCCGCCATCCGGAGCTGGCGGTGCTCGTCCTCTCCCAGTACGTCGAGGAGCGCTACGCCAGCGACCTCATCTCCGGCGGCGGCGGCGCCCTCGGCTACCTCCTGAAGGACCGGGTGGCCGACGTCGCGGAGTTCCTCGACTCGGTGGTCCGCATCGGCGGCGGCGCCACGGTGCTCGACCCGGAGGTGGTGGCCCAGCTCCTCAGTCGGCGCAGCCGCGACGAGCGGATGCAGCGGCTCACCGAGCGCGAGCGCCAGGTGCTCGCGCTCATCGCGGAAGGCAGGTCGAACCAGGCCATCGCGGCGACGCTGTTCGTCTCGGAGGCCAGCGTCGAGAAGCACATCACCGCGATCTTCCAGAAGCTCGGACTCGAAGCCGGCGAATCCGGCAACCGACGCGTGCAGGCTGCGCTCGTCCATCTCGAACACGGCGGCACCACGCCGCAGACAGGAGCATCCCGATGAGCATCACCCAGACCCCGCCCGCGCCCCCGGCCGCCCCCGTGCCCCCGGCCGGCGGCCCGCGCACCGCGCCCCGCGTGATCGCGATCCTCACGATCGCGCTGGGGGCGGCCATCCTCCTCGCCGTCGCCTGGACCGGCATCCGTGCCGCCGTGGTCTCCGGCGGTGCCGTGGACGACACCCGCTCGCTCGAGGTGGCCGGAGTCACCGATCTGGCCGTGGATGCCGGGGCCACCGACCTCCGCGTCGTCTTCGCCGACGTTCCCGAGGCCACGCTGGAGCTGCGCGACGCCGCGGCCGGTTGGCGCTTCGAGCGCACGGGCGCCACCCTGCGGGTCGCCTCGCCCGATCACCCGTGGTTCTTCCCGACCTTCGGGCAGAGCAACGGCGAGGCGACGCTCACCCTCCCCGCCGACCTCGCCGGCGCCGACGCCCGGCTCACGCTCGGGGCAGGCTCGCTCCTGGTCGCCGGCGACTTCGGCGACCTCGTGCTGGACGTCAGCGCCGGGCGCCTCGTCTTCGAGGGCGACGCGCGCACGCTCGATGCCGACGTGAGCGCCGGCCGGGCGGAGATCGACGTCACCGGGGTCGGCGAGGCCGAGCTCGACCTCAGCGCGGGGGACATGTTCGTGCGGATGACCGGCAGCGCCCCCGACGCCGTCACCGTCGGGGTCGGGGCAGGCACGCTCGAGCTCACCCTCCCCGACGAGGTCTACGACGTGCGGTCGGACGTGTCGGCGGGCGACCTCGTGAACGGACTGCGCACCGCCACGGATGCGGCCTCCCGCGTGAGCGTCGAGGTCTCAGCCGGCACCGTGCGTCTCCTCGCCGACTGAGCGGCGCTCGACCGGCCACCGCGACCGGCCGCTGGGGTTCCGACCTCAGCGGCCGGTGTCGTACAGGTGGCGGCCGCCGTGGCCGAGCACCTTCACCACGACGCCGCGGGCGTGCAGCTCGGAGACGGCACGCGTCTCCTCCTCCAGCGTCGTGCCGAGCGCGTGCACGGTCGCCACGACCAGCACGTCGCCTCGGCCGAGCGTGCGGAAGAAGCGCGCGAGGCGCTCCGACCAGTCCTCCAGCGTCTCGGGCGAGGGGTGGCGGAACCCCTCGATCGGCACGCCGAAGCGCGTCAGGTCGTCGCGCTGCTGCACCACCGAGGGCATCTCCGGGCGCGAGACCACGAGACCCACGAGCCGTGCCCCGGCGGGGCGGGCGAGCCACCAGTTGCGGTCCTGCTGCAGCTCGGTGAAGCACTTCGGGCACTCCGCCGCGGCGTGCGGCAGGTGTAGCGGGCTCGTGTCGGCGCGCTCGCCTCCGATACGCGTCCGCGCGTCGGGCGACTCGATCGTCTCCGTCATGGGTGCACCTCCCGCCGTCCCATTGTGCCTGGTCGCGGGCGAGGATGCCGACTCAGTCCTCGCCGTCCAGGCGCAGCTCCAGGCTCACCTGGTCGGCATCGAGCTCCGCGAGCGCCTGCCGCAGCGCCGCGGTGCTGAAGCGGCCGTCGCGCCCGAGCGCGTCCAGCCGCGTGCGCATGACCTCGATGATCGCCAGACGCAGCTCCAGCAGGTCGCGCACCGCGGTTCCCGGCGCGTCCTCGGGCGGTCGCGTCATCCGCGCCCCGACCGACCGCACGACACCGTCCGGGAACGGCTCGCCGTCGCGGCGGCGAAGCGTCTCGGCGGCCACGGCGGCAGCGGCTGCCGCCTGCAGCTCGGCCGACAGCGCCCGCTGCTCGCTGCGCGCCGGTCCGACCGCCCCCGCCGTCTGCATCCCGAGGGCACGTACCAGCCACGGGAGCGTGAGCCCCTGCAGCGACAGGCTGAACACGGCCACGAGGAAGGCGACGAAGATGAGCAGCGGCCGGTCGGCGGTGTCCTTCGGGAGCGTCTGCGCGGCGGCGAGGGTGACGACGCCCCGCATCCCCGCCCACACGATGATCGTGCCGTGCCGCCAGCCGAGCGGTGAGTCGCGATAGTAGTCGAGGTCGCGCATCATCCGCCCGAGCCGGGCGCGGAACCCGCCGAGGCGCCGCTGCAGCCGCTCGGGCGAGGCGTGGCGCAGGCCCTGCGCGGCGGGGTCGCGCAGACGCTCCTCGAAGGCGTCTGCCCGCTCCTGGGCCGCCTCCAGCCGTGCCCGCCGCCGCGGATGCGCGCGGCGGCCCTGGACCCAGATGAGGCCGGCGACGTAGACGGCGCGGACGGCCAGCGCGATCCCCAGGGCCGCCAGCGCGAGCCAGGCGCCGTGCCACAGCCCCTCGTGCTCCTGCAAGTTGGCCCGCACGATCTCCTTGAGCTCGAGCCCCATGATGAGGAACACCGCGCCCTCCAGGAGGAGCTCGATGGTGCGCCAGTTGAGGTGATCGCTCATCCGCTGCTCGGGCGTGAGCCGGCGCGCGGCTCCCTGGCCGGTGACGATGCCCGCCACGACGGCGGCCACGAGGCCGGAGCCGCCGAGCTCCTCGGTGGGGAGGTAGGCGAGGAAGGGCACCGTGAAGCTCAGGGCGGTGTTGGCGGCGGAGTGGCTCACCCACTCGCGCACGCGGAGGTTCACCCACCCGATGACCGCCCCGACCACGACGGCCACTCCGACGCCCCACGCGAACGCCACGACCGTGTCGCCGAACGCGAACCCCCCGGCGATCGCGGCGATCGCGGTGCGCAGCAGCACGAGCGCGGTCGCGTCGTTGAGGAGGCTTTCGCCCTCCAGGAGCGTCACGACGCGCGGCGAGATGCCCACGCGCTTGGCGATCGAGGTCGCCACCGCATCCGTGGGGCTCAGCAGGGCCCCCAGAGCGATGCCCATCGCGATGCCGAGGCCCGGGATCACCCACGCGAAGAAGAACCCGAGCACCACCGAGGAGAGCACCACGAGCAGCACCGACAGGCCCGCGATGGGGCCGAAGTCGCGCCGGAACTCCACCGCGGGCAGCTGCACGGCCGCCGAGTAGAGCAGGGGCGGGAGGACCCCGACGAGGATCCACTCCGGATCGGCCTCCCAGGCCGGGACGAACGGGAGCAGGCTCACCCCCAGCCCGATCGCCATGAGGACGAGGGGCCCGGCGATGTTCACGCGCGGGGCGAGCGCGGTGGCGAGGGCGATCACCACGGCGGCGATGAGCACGACGACGAGTTGGTCGGTCACCTTCGTAGGGTAGCGGCGGGAGCCCGCCGCCATGATGGAGCACGACACGGCGCGAGGGCAAGCCCTCGGATGGCGCGCACCCGGCGGATACCGTGAGGGGGTGACCTTCAACGACGATGCCCGCGTGGGCGGCAACCGCGCGCGCCGACGTGGCCGCGGCGCCGCCATCGCGGGTGGCGGCGTAGCCGGAGTCGGCGTGATCGTGGTGCTGCTGCTGAACCTGTTCACCGGCGGCGACTTCTCCGGACTGCTCGGTGGCGGCGGCGGGCAGCAGCCGCAGGACGAGGGCACGGCGATCGCCGACTGCCAGACCGGGCAGGACGCGAACGAGAACGACGATTGCCGCCTCGCGGCCGGTTCCCTCGCCCTCGACGAGTTCTGGGCGGGCGAGGTCGAGGGCTACCGCGCACCGCAGCTGGTCATCGTGGACGGATCCACCCCCTCGGCGTGCGGCACCGCCTCCAACGCGACCGGCCCCTTCTACTGCCCGCCTGAGGAGACGGTCTACGTCGACCCGACGTTCTTCGCCCTCCTGCGCGAGCGCTTCGACGCCTCCGCCGGCGAGCTCGCGCAGCTGTACGTGCTCGCCCACGAGTACGGTCACCATGTGCAGTACATCACCGGCATCTTCGAGGCCTATCCCGCCAACGGCTCCGGCCCCGACAGCAACAGCGTCCGCACCGAGCTGCAGGCCGACTGCTACGCCGGGGCATGGGTGCGGGGCATGACGCAGGCCGACGACGAGACCGGCACCCCCTACCTGCAGGCGACCACGCCGGAGCAGATCCGGGACGCCCTGGATGCCGCGGCGAGCGTCGGCGACGACCACATCCAGCAGGAGTCCGGCGGCGTGGTCAACCCCGACACCTGGACCCACGGCTCCAGCGAGCAGCGCCAGCGGTGGTTCGACGCGGGCTACGACAGCGGGCCGGGGGCGTGCGACACGTTCGCGGTCGACGGCGCGGCGCTGTGAGCGGGATCGAGCGGCTCGACGGCATCCTCTACCCGCCGATCGAGCCGTACGACACCGGGGTCCTGTTCGCCGGAGACGGCCAGCGCCTCTCCTACGAGCAGAGTGGCAACCCCGCGGGCAAGCCCGTGATCTACCTCCACGGCGGACCCGGCGGTGGAACGAGCCCGTGGCAGCGCCGCTTCTTCGACCCCGCCGTGTATCGCATCATCCTCATGGACCAGCGCGGATGCGGCCGCTCCACGCCGCACGCGAGCGACCCGGCCGCCGACCTCCGCCACAACACCACGTGGCACCTCGTCGCCGACCTGGAGCTGCTGCGCAAGAACCTGGGCATCGCGCGGTGGCAGGTCTTCGGCGGATCGTGGGGGAGCACCCTCGCCCTCGCCTACGCGCAGGCCCACCCCACCGTCGTGAGCGAGCTCGTCCTGCGCGGGATCTTCACGCTGCGCCGCCATGAGCTCGAGTGGTTCTACGAGGGCGGCGCCTCGGCGCTGTTCCCCGACCTGTGGGAGGAGTACCTGGCCCCCATCCCGGTGCTGGAGCGCTCCCGCCTCATCGAGGCGTATCACCGGCGCTTGAACGACCCCGATCCGGCAGTCCACGGCCCGGCGGCGCGGGCCTGGACCCGCTGGGAGGCGGGGACCATCACGCTCGAGCCCGACGCGCAGCTGCTCGCCGAGATGAGCGAGCCCGCGCATGCCGTCGCCTTCGCCCGCATCGAGAACCACTACTTCGTCCACGGCGGCTGGCTCCGGGAGGGGCAGCTGATCGAGGAGGCGCCGCGGCTGCGGGGCATCCCGACGGTGATCGTGCAGGGGCGTTACGACGTCTGCACCCCGATCATGACGGCGTGGGATCTGCACCGCGCGCTTCCCGAGGCGGAGTTCGTGGTCGTCCCCGACGCCGGGCACTCCGCGACCGAACCGGGGATCGCGCGGGCCCTCCGCGCGGCAGCCGACCGGTTCGGCGGCTGAGCCGGCCGCTCAGCGGCGCGCCGAGGCGCGGAGGAGATCGGCGGCGACCTCTCCCACGACGATCGCGGGCGCGTTGGTGTGGCCGCGGATGACCGTGGGCATCACCGAGGCATCGGCCACCCGGAGCCCCCGCACGCCGCGGACGCGGAGCTCGGCGTCCACGACCGAGGCGTCGTCGGTGCCCATCCGCGCGGTGCCGACGGGGTGGTAGAGCGTGTGGGAGTACCGCCGCAGCGACACCTCCCCGCGCTCGGCGGCGCTCAGGCGCTCGCCGCCCTCGGGCTGGATCCATCCGCCGGTCGTGACGGCCCCGAGGGCCTCGGTCGCGAGAAGGCGCTCGCACTCCGCCAGTCCCGCCCGGAGGGTCTCAGCGTCGAGCGGGTCGCGCAGGTAGGCGGGGTCGATGAGCGGATGCCGGCGCGGATCGCTGGAGGCGAGGCGGATGGTGCCGCGGCTGCGCGGCCGCAGCAAAATCGCCCCGACCGTGAGTCCTTCCGCGGGCAGCGGGACGAGACCCTCCCCGACGTACGGCGCGGCCGCGAAGATGATCTCGATGTCGGGGAGGCCGGCGGGCACCCCCGCCGCATCCGCCAACGGCGTGCGGATGAACCCGTAGGCCTCCGCGACGTTGGAGGAGAGCATCCCCCGGCGCGCCGAGAGGTAGCGCGCCAGCTGCGCCGAGGTCTCCGCGCCGAACAGCGTCCCGCCGTGGGCGGCCGGGGCGAGGCCGGCGACGAGATGGTCCTGGAGGTTCTCGCCCACGCCCGGACTCTCCACGCGCATCCGGACGCCCGCCTCGGCGAGGGCATCGGCGGGCCCGATGCCGGAGAGCAGCAGCAGCTGCGGCGT
This sequence comes from uncultured Microbacterium sp., assembly GCA_964496445.1. GTDB lineage: Bacteria > Actinomycetota > Actinomycetes > Actinomycetales > Microbacteriaceae > Microbacterium. The sequence continues at coordinate 32,032 of CAZBZR010000006.1, read as the reverse complement.
GTTGATGGCGCCGCCGCAGAGGACGACCTCGCGCCGAGCGAGCACGCGCGTGCGGTGCCCGGCGAGCTCCACGTCCACGCCGCTCGCCCGCGGCGCTTCGCCGGCGCGGCCCTCGGCGAACGTGATCCGCCGGACGAAGGCCGAGGTGAGCACGCGGAGGTTCCGCCGGCGGCGTGCGGGCCGCAGATACGCGTCGGCCGTGGACGCGCGGGCGCCGCGGTGCTGCGTCACCATCGTCTGCGAGAACCCCTGACCGGTGGGGAGGTTCGCCGCCGTCACCGGATGGCCGAGCTCGCGGGCGGCGGCCAGGAAGGCGGCGGTGTGGGGGCGCGGGTCGCGCTGGCGCTCGACGGACTGGGCGCCCGTGGTGCCCTGCGTGGGGTGGGCGGCGTCCTGCGTCCGCTCCACGCGCCGGAAGTAGGGCACCAGCGCGTCCCACGACCACCGCTCGCCGGCGCTGTCCGCCCATTCGTCGTAGTCGGCGGCGAAACCGCGCACCCACATCATCGCGTTCAGCGACGACGACCCGCCCAGCGTCCGCCCGCGCGGCCAGTAGACCGTGCGCCCCTCCAGCTCGGGCTGCGGCACCGTGTCGTAGCCCCAGTCGTAGGGTCCGCGGAACAGCGTCGAGAACGCCGCCGGCACGTGCAGCGCGAGCGCGCGGTCGGGGCCGCCGGCCTCCAGCAGGAGCACGGAGACCCCCGGATCCTCGCTCATCCGCGCGGCCAGCGCCGCGCCCGCCGATCCTGCCCCGACCACGACGTAGTCGGCGACGAGGGCGCGGCTCACGCGCCGAACGACTTCGCGAGCGTCACCGCGAGGCGGGCGAGATTGCGGTCGATCTGGAAGCGGGTGAGCCCCTCGCTGACCGCGGCACCGGTGCGCGCCGTGACGAACCACGGCGGCTTCGGCAGCACCGTGAAGCGCCCGCGTCGGCCCGCGCCGCGGGGGAAGGGCCGGAAGGGGCCGCGCAGCACGGAGCGCTCGACGCCGTCGATGAGCCGGGCGTTGTGCACCACGCCGATGCCGCTGCCGACGTCCTGCAGGGTGCCGCCGGGGAAGGCGCCCCACGTCAGGGTCGGCACCGTGAAGGCCACGCCCGTCCACGCGTTGATGGCGATGCCGCCGTAGCGGAGATGGGCGATCGCCCTCTCGAAGCCGTCGCCGAGTGCCGCCTCCGCATCCGGATCGATGAGCACGTTGGCGCCGAGCGAACCGGTCAGGCGCTCGTTGGCGTGGGCGACGGCGGCGTCGAGGAAGGCCTGACCGGTCCCGGGAAGGGTGAGCACCCCCAGCACGGGCGCGAAGTATTCGCGGGTCTCGACGGCGTCGGCGGCGGCGTCGCGGTCGACCTCCACCAGCGCGCGGGTGCCGTCGTCGCCGAGCCACGCGGCCGCCGGGTACGCCGCCCGCGCGGCCGCCAGGGCATCGTCTGATCGCGGGTACCACACCGGGCGTGCGGGAGCGGCGGCATACGCGGTGCGCAGCGCCGCCAGGAACGCGCCGCGCTGCGGCCAGTCGGCGCTGAGGATGACGACCTGCCCGGCGATGCAGTTGTGTCCGCTGTTCTGCAGCCGCATGGTGGCGATGTGCTCCGCCTGGAAGCGCAGGTCGGCGTCGGTCCAGGCGCCCGGGACGACGATGACGGGGGCGACGCCGCCGAGCTCCGCGGTGATGGGCACGCGCAGCGCAGGCTCGTCGTCCGCGCGCCGGCGCTCCGCATCCGCACCGGTGCCCCAGACGATCGCGTCGAACGTGGCCGCCGAGCCGGTGATGTGCACGTGCGAGAACGCCGGATGCTGCGTCAGATAGGCCCCGACGTCACCGCCGCCGCGCACGATCCGCAGGAACCCCGGCTCGAGAAGGGGCGCCAGGGCCCGTTCGAGCACGGGCACGAGGTCGTCCTGTGTGGGGTTGACCTTCAGCAGCGAGACGCGATTGGACGCGAGCAGCTCGTAGAGGACGTCCAGCACCGGGATCGAGGTGATGTTGCCGGCGCCGAGCACGAGTCCGACGCCGCCCGATGCCGTCGGCGTGCGCTGGGCGAGACCCGCCGCGGCGATCGCCTCGCTCCGGGACACCCCGGGGCGCAGCCAGACCTCGCCGGTGAAGCCCGACAGGATGAGGCGGTCGAGCGCGGCGGCGGGGAAGACGTGGGCGCGGAGACGCCCGCCGGGCGCCTCGTCGATCTTCACGCCGTCGAGCGGGCTTCCGCCGTCGGCGAGGCGCCGGAGCGTGTCGCGGGCGGCGGCGAGGGCCGACATGCTCGCCCAGGGGCCGGTGAGCCATTCCTCTCCCGCGAGGGGCGAGTCCGCCGCGAGGTCCTTCGAGGCGGCGGCCACCCGTGCCCACTCCGGCGCGACGGCGCCGATCGTCTCGGCGAGACGCTCGAGGAGCCGCGCGCGCTGGTCGAGCGTCAGCGTCGACCACACCCGCGAGCCGGTGCGCAGCTCTGCCACGGCGGCGTCGATCGCCGCGCGCTCGGCGTCGGCGAGGGCCGGTGCGGGCACGTCGGTCGTCATGGCGCTCTCCTTCGGGCGGGGCTCCAGCTTAGGACTCGGCGCTCAGCGCGGCCGAGACCGCGCGCAGGCCCGTGAGCGTCTCGCCGAACCCGGTGGACAGCGGCGACAGGCCGATGCGCAGGCCCCCCGGGTCGCGGTAGTCGGGTAGGACGTCTTCGCGCCACAGCCGCGCCACGACCCGCCGCATCGCCGGATGCGACAGCGTCACGTGACCGCCGCGCCGTGCCGGATCACGCGGTGAGGCCACGCGCACGCCGCGGGGGCCGAGGAGCGCGTCGGCGACGCGCACCGCGAACTCGGTCAGCGCCACCGACTTCGCCCGGATGCGGGCGATGCCGGCCCGCTCGATGGTGTCGAGCATGTCGGGCAGCGGCAGCATCCCCAGAATCGGCGGCGTGCCGGAGACGAATCGCGCGATGCCGTCGGCCGGCCGGTACTCCGGCCCCATCGCGAAGACGTCGGCGGCGCCCATCCAGCCCGGCACCGGCGATCGCAGCCGCCCCTGGTGCCGCGCGGCGACGTACGCGAACGCGGGCGATCCCGGGCCGGCGTTGAGGTACTTGTAGGTGCAGCCGACCGCGAGGTCGACCTCCCACGCGTCCAGCTGCACCGGCACGACCCCGGCGGAGTGGCAGAGGTCCCACACGACGAGCGCGCCGGCCTCGTGGCTGCGCGCCGTGAGCGCCGCGGCATCGGCGAGGTAGCCCGACCGGTAAGCGACGTGGCTGAGCACGACGACCGCCGTCGCGGGGCCCAGCACCGCCGACAGCGCCGCCTCGTCGACCCCGCCGGCGGGGTCGACCTCGATCCACCGCACGCGGCCGCCGCGTTCGGCGGCGATCCCCTCGACGATGTAGCGGTCGGTGGGGAAGTTGTCGCGATCGACCACGATCTCCACGCGCCGGGGGTCGGCGGCGATCTGCGCGTCGAAGGCCGCGCGGACGAGCTTGTACAGCAGCACCGTCGTCGCGTCAGCGACGACGGTCTGTCCCGGCGCCGCGCCCAATGCCACGGCGCCGAGGCGGTCGCCGATCTCGAACGGCAGCCGCATCCAGCGCTCGTCCCAGCCGCGGATGAGGCGATCGCCCCACTCGCCGGCGACGAACGCGGCCAGCCGCTCGGCGGTGACGCGCAGCGGACGCCCGAGCGAGTTGCCGTCGAAGTAGACCAGCGGCCGCTCCGCACCGACGAACGCGGCGCGCGCCGGCGCGAGCGGGTCGGCGGCGTCCCGCTCCGCGGCCTCATCGTCGAAGCCGTCGGAGACGCTCACCACGGCCTCAGATGAGCGAGAGCTCGCGCAGCTTGCCCTCGACGTCGGCGTTGGAGGGCTCGACGTGGTGGGACGAGTCGGGGTAGACGACCACGGGGATGTTCGTGCGGCCGGAGATCTCGCGGGCGACGTCGGCGGCGGCCGGGTCGGCCTCCAGGTCGACGTAGTCGTAGGCGACGCCGAGCTCGTCCAGCTGGGCCTTGGTGCGGCGGCAGTCGCGGCACCAGTCGGCGCCGAACATCTTCACGGGAGCGGTCATCCCTCCAGCCTACGGCTGCCGCGCGGACGGAAGGCCGCTCAGGCGGCGAGCTCGTCGGCCGGCACCGCCGCCGCCGCGGCGGCCTCCTCGCGGCGCCGCTGCGGGGCGTAGACGACGAGGGCGTGGAAGACGAAACGGACCACGAACGCGGCGAGGAGGGTGAGACCGGCCGCCACGACGCTCGGGATGTGCGTGAACTCGACGATCACGGCGAGCACCGGGATGCGGATGAGCGCCTCGAGGCCGTTGAAGGCGAAGGACTTGAGGAACCGGTGGCGCATCCTCCCGGAGTCGGCCCGCATGTCGGCGAACACGAGGTACTCCAGGAGGAGGAAGTTGCCGATGATCGTGACGACGCTCGCGATGACGGCGGCCACGACGTACTCCATGCCGGCGCTGACCAGCGCCCACATGATCGCGAGGTTGGCGAGCGCCCCGAAGCCGCCGACGAGGGCGAACGCCGACATGCGGCCGAAGCGCAGCATGGTCAGCTGCGTGAGGAACCTCACGCCCTGCGTGAACGAGGCCTTCGACCGGCCGGCGTACCGCTCGGCGAAGTCGAACGGCACCTCCGCCAGGCGCAGCTGCCGCCGGGCGAGGATCTCCAGCAGGATCTTGAACCCGCGGGGGCGCAGGCTCTCGAGGTCGACGCGGCGGCGGTCGAGGAGGAAGAACCCGGTCATCGGGTCGGAGCAGCCGTGCAGCTTGCGCGGGAACATCGCCTTGGTCAGCAGGGTCGACAGCCGCGAGACGGTGGTGCGCAGCGCCGTCGTGAGCCCGGAGGAGGTCCCGCCGCTCATGTAGCGCGAGGCGACGACCACGTCGACGTCGCCGCGGTCTGCCCGATCGATGAGGTCGGGGACCACCTCGGGCGGATGCTGCAGGTCGCCGTCCATGACCACGCAGCGGTCGGACCGCGCGGCCCGGATGCCGGCGATGACCGCGCCGCCGAGGCCTCCCGCGGCGACGTCCCGGTGCAGCATCCGCACCGGGACATCGCTGTCGGCCGCGGCCGCGGCGATGATGTCGGGGGTGTCGTCGGTGGAGTCGTCGACGAAGACGACCTCGTAGGACACGTCCGCCAGGGTCGCGCGCAGACGGCGCAGCAGCTCCCGCACGTTCGGGCCTTCGTTGAAGGTGGGAACGACGACGGAGAGGTCCATGGGTGCTCGCGATCCGGAGGGGCTGGGCGCTCTCAGCCTAATGTCGCGACCCTGAGGGCGGCCCGCCGATCGGCACAGTGCTCGGTGGGAGTTCACACCCCGTTCACCGGCTCAGCCGATCAGGCGGACGAGCGCGTCGACCCCCATGCCGTAATTGATCCGGATGCAGGGGAGGGCGAGCTTGTCGGTGCCGATGCGGACGTAGCCCTGCTCGATCGTGCGGGCCAGGTCGAACCCCGCCTGGGCGACGCCCTGCTTCGAGCGGTCGTCGTGATGCCCGAACGGGTAGGCGACGACCTCCTTCGCGCCGAGGATCTGCGCCGACTGCTCGAGGTCTGCGGCGATCGCCTCGGCCGAGTCGTTCACCATCCGTCCCTGGCCGTTCGCGCCCGCCCGGTGCATGTCGTGGGTGTGCGAGCGCTGGAGCACGAACGGGTTCGGGGTGGGCTCCGTGCGCGCGGAAGTGATGACGAACGAGGTGGTCAGCAGCTGCCGGGCGTGCACGACGGGGGCGGCGAGTTCCAGCCACGTGGAGTCGGCGTCGTCGTCGGTGATGATCACCGAGTGCTTCGGCAGGAACAGCGCGCCGTCGATGAACGCGCTCAGCTCGTCCCACGTCGGCAGGTAGAACCCCGACTCCTGGATATAGGCCATCTGCGCGTCGAAGTCGCCGATGTAGGCGTAGTTGCCGCGGAGCCACCCCGACTCGCCCTCCGGCTTCGTCGTGAACTGGTGGTACATCAGGATCGGGATGCCGGCGTTCTCCGCCGCGTTGGCCTCGGGGGTCGTCCACGCGCCGTGGAGGGTGATCTGCCGCTGCGTGCAGGCGACGAGGTCGGCGCCGTTGACGCGTGCCGGGATCGCCAGGGCGGCCGCATCCGCGGGCGAGGCGTACCAGCCGGCGAACACCCGGCCGTCCTGACGGGGAAGGGGGAGCCCCGCATAGCGGGCGCCCTGCGTCTGCAGCTGCGGCGGGAGGTCCACGCCGTCCCCCGCGAAGCTCACCGCACACGCCTGCGGGTCGGTCGTGGTGGACAGCAGCGCCTCGGCGGGCGTGGGCGGCGTCGGCGTGGGGGTCGGGGTGGGCGTGGTCGTCGCGGTGGGCGCCGGGGCGGCGGCGGACGGCGCAGGACGGGTGAGCGCGAAGGTCACCACGCCCCCGGCGAGGACCGCCGCGACGGCGACGGCGATCACCGCGGCCGTCGTGCGACGCCGGCGCTGCGCGGCGGATGTGCGCGCGGCCGTGCGCGCGCCCGGATCGGCGGCCATGTATCCCCCCACGCCGGGTGCGCCCCCCGCATCCGGCAGGGGAAGCATAGTCCGCCGATCGCGCACCGCCCGGTCGTGCCGCGCGCGGCGGCGCATCCTCCTCCCCTAGGGTGTGCGGCAGTGACCGAAGGGGGAGGCCATGACGGCGACGGTGGCGGAGACGGGGGCGGGTCGTCGCGAGCGGGCGGCGCGGTGGTGGTTCGGCGGGATCGCGGTCGTCGTCGCGACCGCCCTCGTCATCCAGATCGTGCTCATCCTGGTGGGCGGGCAGGACGCCAACTCGGGATCGAACGCCACCGGCCCGGTGGGCACGCGTCTGGTGCGCCTCTTCAGCTTCTTCACCGTCCAGAGCAACCTGTTCGTCCTCGGCACCTCGATCGCGCTCGTGCTCGCCATCCGGCGCGACGGACGGCTGTGGCGCGTGCTGCGGCTGGATGCGCTGCTGGGCATCATCATCACCGGCCTGGTGTACGAGACGATCCTCGCGCCGCTCGTGCACCTCGAGGGCTGGGCGCTGGTGGCCACGATCGGGTTCCACTACATCTCGCCGTGGGCGACCCTCATCGGATGGCTCATCTTCGGGCCGCGTCCGCGCATGACGTGGATGACCCTGCCGCTGGCGTTCATCTGGCCGGTGCTGTGGCTGGTGTACACGTTCGTCCACGGCGCGGTGACGGGCTGGTATCCGTACCCGTTCCTCGACGTCACCGAGATCGGGTTCGCCGACTCCCTCCGCAACTCGCTCGTGGTGCTCGCCATCGGCGTCGTCATCGCGGTGATCCTGGTGCTCCTGGACCGCCGGCTGCCGGCACTGGTGCACGACCGCGGTCGCCTATCCGACCGAAACTCTTGAGATAACGATCGTTTCTCGATAGATTCACACCGTTCCTCGGAAGGGTGTGAACGCATGGGCAGAACCACCATCACCATCCTGCGCGTCATCGTCGCGCTGTCTCTCGCGGGCTCGCTGGTCGTCCAGCTCGTGATCGTGCCGCTCCTCTGGCTCGATCTGGCAGGCACCGCGACGCCCGCTCGCATCGGAGTGGTCGTCCTCGCCGTCCTCGGCGTCCTGACGATGCAGGTCTTCGCGGTGTGCGTGTGGCGCCTCCTCACCCTGGTGCGGCGGGGTGCGGTCTTCTCGGAGGCGGCGTTCCGCGACGTCGACGTCATCATCGGCGCCGTCGCCGCCGCTTCCGCTGTCGCCCTCGGCTTCGCGGTGCTGCTGCGGGCCGGCCAGGCTGCTCCCGGGGTGGTCGGGCTGGTGTGCGGTGCGGCGCTGGTCTTGGCGGGAATGGCCCTGCTCGTCGTGGTGATGCGGGCGCTCCTGCGTCAGGCGATCGCGCGGGAGACGGAGGTCCGGCAGCTCCGGTCGGAATGGGATGAGGTCATCTGATGCCGATCGTCGTCGACATCGACGTCATGCTCGCCCGCCGCAAGATGAGCGTGGGCGCGCTCGCCGAGCGGGTGGGCATCACCCCCGCCAATCTCGCGGTGCTCAAGAACGGGCGCGCGAAGGCCGTGCGCCTCACGACGCTCGATGCGCTCTGCGTCGCGCTGGACTGTCAGCCCGGCGACCTCCTCCGCTGGGAGCCCGCCCCCTCCGCCGCCCCCGCCCCCTCCGACTCCGCCCCCTCCGCCGGCCCCGCCTCCTCCGCCTGACCGCGAAAGTGCACCGTCTCGCCGAGCCGGCACCGAATCCTGTGCACTCTCGGCGAGACGACGCACTCTCGGTGGGCGGAGGGCGCGGGGGGTTAGGCGGGGCGGCGAACCGCGTAGGCCGGGTTCACGCGGGGCACGACGTCCGATCCGTCGACCACGGCTCCGGATTCGGTGACGAAGGCCAGGCGCACCGCCTCGCCGCCTGACGTCTCGTAGCGCACGCTGGGGCCGTCCGGCAGAGGCCGGTGCGCATCGCCCCACGCGGCGAGCGAGGCCAGCACCGTGATCGCGTCGTGCCCCGCGGCTGTGAGCACGTACTCCTCGCCGGCACTACAACCCGCTCGGTTCCGTCCACGGAGGCATCCTCTCCACCCTCGCCGACACCGCCCTAGGATGCGCCGTGCACACCCGGCTCCCGGCGGGCACGGTCTACACGTCCCTGGACCTGGTGATGAAGTTCACGCGGCCGGCCACGCTCGACAGCGGCACCCTGCGGTGCGAGGGGCGACTGGTGAGCTTCGGTCGCCGGGTGGCCACCGCGGAGGCGCGTATCACCGACGCGGCCGGTCGCCTCATCGCCGCCGCCGTGTCATCGCTGCTCCTGCTGACCGCGGCGCAGGAGTAGCATCCGCGGCATCCGGAGCGATCGGCGCGCCGGCCGCCCGCAGGGAGAGACCATGACCTCGCCGCACCTCACCGAGAACCACCGCAACACGCTGTACCACCTCGAGCGTCACCCCACCTCTCACAACCTCGAGTGGCACGACGTGCGCTCGCTCCTGGAGGAGGTCGGCGAGGTCACCGATCAGCACGACGGGAAGGTGAAGGTGTCGGTGGGCGATCAGACGGTGTCGATCACCCCGCCGCGTCATAAGGACATCGACGAGGACACGGTGCTCGAACTGCGCCGGATGCTGCGGGCGGCGGGCTACTCCACCGACGAGAAGTGATCCCGCAGCCCGGGTGACGGAGGCCGTCTTCGCGCCCTCCGGATGACCCGCATCCGCCTCGGGGATGATGCGTCCACCGCGCCGCCCGCGGCACGGTGGGGAGGTGCTGTTCGGTGAGGTGCCGGTGATGCCGGTCGTGGTTCCCCTGGGCGTGGCGGTGTTCGGTCTGCTGCTGTGGCGGCTCGGCGTGCGGCGGGCGCTGTCGCTCCCGCGCGCTGCGGTGGCGGCGGTCGTCGCGGTGTACGCGGCCGGGGTGGTCGGCAACACGCTCTTCCCGACAGTCGTCGCGGATTCGCTCGTCGACGATCGGGCGCTGCCTGGATGGGCTGTCACCATGATGAGGATTGGCTCGTGATGCGAGTGGAATACGACAAGGTTGGCTTCGTCAAGCAGCTCCCGAGGCCTATCAGCACGCCGCGACGCGAGCGAGCATCTATCTGGACATGCCGCGCTCCGACGAGCCGTGGATCGCGCCGGTCGCGTTGATCCCGAGTCAGAAACTGGAATCTCGTCCGAGCTGCGACGGAAGCTCAGTTCGATGCAGAACTCCATCGCGACCAATTCACGCTCTACGTTCTCGAAGACGGCACGCCGCTCGAAAGCCTTCAATGATCGGGAACTGATGAGGAGGGAGGGATGAGCCGGATCTCAATAGCTCCCATTGGAACGCTTGACTACGAACGCGCTATCGATTGAGGTCGGCGCAAGCCGATCTGGCCAGGAAGGGGGTCATTGTGGAGACGGCTATGGATGTCGTTCGACGTGCGCAGCGGGGCGAGATCGACCATGACGAGCTGGTTCGGATACTCACGGCATGGTCCTATGAGCCGCAATATCGGATCGTTGGGCTTGCTGACGACTGGGAGTTCGTCGACAACAGCTTCGACGCTGTGAGGTTCGCGTATGCGTCGGACCTACTGACGGACGAGGACTACGCCGCCATCGTCGCCGCGGCGGCGGATCCCTCCTGACGTGAATTCGTGGGCCTTCGTTCGCCCGGACCGCTCTCGAGGTTGAGATTGCCGGAGTAATGCTGAAGGTTTCGCCC
>CAZBZR010000006.1:0-21792 GCA_964496445.1 uncultured Microbacterium sp. | reverse complement strand
GTGCCCGTGCCCGTGCCCGTGCCCGTGCCCGTGCCCGTGCCCGTGCCCGTGCCCGTGCCCGCGACTGCCTCTCCTCGCGTTAGCACAGCGAAGATCGCGTGTGAGGCTTGGGCAACGGCGGACTGTCCGCCCGGCGTCCAGGTGCGGTTGCAGCGCGCGGTAGGCTGTGGGGGATGGTCTCTTTGGCCCGGAACCCGCGATCCGTGATGCTGAATGAGCGCCTGTTGATAATGCGGCTCATTACCAGCATCGGTTTGGCGTTGCTGCTGATGCTGGGGATCGCCGCTGCGGGTCATCTCGAGGGTGAGGGGTCCGCTCCGGTTCCGCTGGTGGTCAGTACCCTTATCGACCCGCACGTTGATCCTGTTGCGTCCGACTCCGAGCCTCAGACAGTCGCCGAGGGGACGTCTCGATCGGACATGTTCGCGGGGCTCGCGCTCTGTGTTCTGGGTGTGCTGTGCGATTTGGTCTTCTTCGTCCTGACGCGCCTGTTACGACAGCGCCGCCCGCCTGCCACGCCTGAGCGGCAGCCTCGGCACGCGTTGTTGCTCCCTGCCCCGTTCGCTCCTCCTCGGGTGAGTGCTCTGTCTCTTCCGCAGTTGGGTCTTTCCCGAACCTGAAATACGGCATGCCGCCTGTCTGGGTGGTGCTCGTCCCGGGCTGTGTCCGGGTTCTGTTCTGTGCCGTGTGATGTGTTTGGAGTACCCGATGAAAACCCCTGTGAAGGCGACGTTGATCGCCGTTGCGGTCGCCCTTGTGCTGGTGCTGGCCGCGATCATCTACACCCTTGTGAACCAGAGACCAGCCCCGCCCCCCGAGGGAAGCGCCAGCCCGGGGATCGCGACGGTGGTTCGGGAGAGCTCTCACGTTCTCGACGATGGTGGCGAGGGGGCGGTGACGGTGGTGGAGTTTCTCGACTTCGAGTGCGAGGCGTGTGGCGCGTTCTACCCGGTCGTCGAAGACCTGCGGGAGCAGTTCGCGGGGGAGATCACGTACGTGGTCCGCTATTTCCCGCTGCCTGGGCATTTCAACTCGAAGAACGCGGCGATCGCCGCGGAGGCCGCGGCCGGGCAGGACCGGTTCGAGGACATGTATCACCGGCTGTTCGAGACGCAGGCGGAATGGGGTGAAGCGCAGGAGTCTCGTGCTGACCTGTTCCGTGGTTTCGCGGAAGAGCTCGGGCTGGATATGGCCGCTTATGACGCCGCCGTCGCAGACCCGGCTACGACGGAGCGGGTGGAGTTGGACCTCAACGAGGGTCGTGCGCTCGGCGTGGGCAGCACCCCGACGTTCTTCGTCGATGGTGAGCTGGTTGAGCTGCAGGAGTGGGATGACCTCGAGTCCGCGATCCAGGCCGCGGTGAACGGTGGCTCCTGATGCGCACCGGGTTGTCACACCGGCGGGCGATCATCGTCGGCGCCGGGCAGGCCGGTCTCGCCGTGGCGGGTGCGCTGAGCGCAGAAGGGCTACGACCGCAGCACGAGTTCGTGGTGATCGACGCCGCGGCGAAGGGTCAGCGTTCGTGGGCGTCCCGGTGGCATTCGATGATGCTGCTCAGCGACGCCCGGCACAGCAGCCTCCCGGTGCGGCGCCTCCCTGGTGACCAGCGCCGTCATCCCCGGGTCGACGAGATGGCCGACTACCTCACTTTCGTCGAGGCGGGGCTTCGCGTGGAGACGGTATGGGGCATCCGTGCGGTCGGGGTAGAGCACCGCGGCAACGGGTCAACGTTGCTGTTGTCGACGACGGCGGGGGAGGTGCAGACCCGCAATGTGGTGTGCGCGACCGGCGCCGCCGCCCATCCCCGGATGCCGGAATGGGCATCCGCGCTGACCGTCCCCGGCGTCGTGCTGCACAGCAGCGACTACCTGTACCCGCGACAGATCCCCACCGCAGACGTGCTGATCGTCGGCGGCGGCAACAGCGGCGTGCAACTGGCCCGCGAGCTGTCCGCGTCGCACACGGTGACGCTCGCGACGCGAACCCCCCGCCGCCACCGCCCGACGGTCGGCTACGCGATGAGGGCGGGGGAGAGTGTCTCGCGGCTGTCCGGCGCGCGACGCCCCGAACCGGTGTTCGGCGACAGTTACGAACAGCTGCGCCGCGCCGGCGTCACCCTCCGGCCCGCGGTCACCGCCGCGGCTGGCGACTCGGTGAGCTTCGCCGATGGCAGCCGGGCTCAGCCGGGCTCGGTGATTCTCGCGACCGGGTACCTGCCCGGCGACGGCTGGCTCCCCGATGAGGCTCGAGAGGAACGGTCGCGGCGCACGATGACCGGACTGCCCGGACTGTTCGTCGCGGGAATGCCGCAGTACGGCGGCCGCGGCGCCGACACCATCGCCGGCGTGTGGCGGGACGCCACCGCGATCGCAGGCCACATCATCAACCGCCCCTGAAAGAGCATCCTTCATGAAAGCAACACACCCCATCGGACGCACCGCGTCCCCGCTTCTCGCCGGCCTGACGGCGCTGCTGTTGACCGGCGGACTGCTGCTGGCCAGCGCCGCACCGGCCGCCGCGCACGACAATCTGATCTCCACCACTCCCGAGGCCGGCTCCACGGTCGGCGTCTCTCCGGCGGAGATCTCCCTGACGTTCAGCGGTGAGCTGCTCACCGCGACCAGTTCCGTGGTGATCGAGGTGACCTCACCGGACGGGCGGAACGTGGCCGAAGGGGAACCGCTCGTCGACGGGACCACCGTCACGCAGACACTCGCCGGCGGGCAGAGCGCGGGTGTGTTCACGGTGCTGTGGCGGGTGGTCTCCAGCGACGGGCACCCGATCAGCGATCAGTACACGTACACGGTCGAAGCCCTCACTGTCCCCACCAGCACCCCCACCCCCGGACAGACGTCGGAGCAGACCCCCGAACCGGCTCCGACTGCCACCGAGGCCGCCAGCTCTGACGTGCACAACGGACCCTCCGGGGGTGGGGAGCTGTTGCCGATCCTGGCCGTGGTCAGCGGCGTGGTCATCTTGGGCGGCGCGCTGGTGGTCGTGCTGATGGTGGCACGGGAACGTCGCCGCCGTGACCGGGCTGCCGCGGCCGCCGCCTCACGCGGGGAGACCCCTGATCAGTCAGCACCGGCGCCAAGAGACGCGACCGACACATGAATCCCGCCCCGGCGGCGCCGAGCGCCCAGACCCGAAAGAGAACATCATGAAGTGCCCCGTCGACGCCGCTGACCTGCTCATCACCGAGCGATCCGGCGTGGAGATCGACTACTGCCCGCAGTGCCGTGGCGTCTGGCTGGACCGCGGCGAGCTCGACAAGATCATCGACCGCGTCTCCGGTGATTCGCGCGCCCCCCTGTACGCGCTCCCCTCCGCCGACGACCCCCAAGGTCGGGGCCGTGACCACCACGGCAGAGACCGGGATCAGCATGGCCGCTCAGGGCGCCGCAAGCGGGAAGGGTTTCTTGGTGAGCTCTTCGATCTCTGACCTAACTCGCTCAACGAAGCACGCGCAGGCCCGCCGGTTCGCGATGGCTTGTGTCACCGCGGGCGTCGTGGTGCTGATCGACCAGGCCACCAAGACGGCCGCGCTGTCCGGGCTGAGCGAGACCGAACGTGTCCCGCTGCTGGGCGAGGTGTTCGGGCTGCAGCTGGCCTTCAACCCCGGTGCGATCCTCGGCCTCGGGTCCGGCTCCACCTGGCTGCTCACGCTGCTCGGGGTGGGCGCCGTGGTGGTGCTGTTCGTCGCCGCGCTGCGAGCCCGCTCCGGGTGGTGGGCTGCCGGCATCGGGTTCATCCTCGGCGGGGCGCTGGGGAACGTGATCGACCGGCTCTTCGCGCCGCCGGGCTTCGGTCGCGGCTACGTGACCGACTTCCTCGCCTACGGAAACTGGTTCATCGGCAATCTCGCCGACGTCGCGCTCGGAATCGGTGTGCTGATCCTGGCAATTGGGCTCTGGCTCCGTCGCCAGGCCGCGACCCCTGATGACGCCAGTGCGCAGCTGGGCTCGAACTCATCCGTGGGTGGGCTGTGATGGCGAAGAAGCGGGCCCCGTCGACGTATCAGCGCAACGCGTTCGCGCCGGCACTGCTAGCCGCAGCGGTGCTGTTTCTGTCGCCGGTGCTGATGGCCGGGGACTGGTATCTGGTGCCGTTGTTCGTCGCGGCGATTCTCGCCGTCATCGTCGGTTGGTTCGCGATCCAGGCGCGGCAGTGGTGGTGGGCGCCGGTGTTCGCGGCGGTCGCGGTGTTGTGGAACCCGGTGTTCCCGTTCCCGTTCACCGGCCCGGTCTGGATCGCCGCGCAACCGGTCGCCGCGATCGTGTTCCTTGTCGCCGGGGCGATGATCAAGGTCAGACGCGCATGAGGCGCCCCACGGCGGTCCTTGCCGCGCTGATGCTGGCCGCTGTCGCCTTGGTCGGCTGCAGCAGCAACGACAACCTGGCCCAGCAGTACCGCGACGGAAACGAGAAGGGGTACATCGCCGGCGACTTCCAGGTCGTCGAGATCCCACCCGCAGACCGGGGGGAGCCGGTGGTGTTCGAGGGGGTCACCGAGACCGGCGAGACGGTGTCCAGCGACGACTACCGGGGCGGAGTGCTGGTGGTGAACTTCTGGTACGCCGCGTGCGGACCGTGCATCGTCGAGGCGCCCATGCTCGAGGAGGTGTGGCAGGAGTACCAGGATCAGGGTGTCGCGTTCCTCGGTGTGAACACCTACGACCAGCCTGCCACCGCCCTGTCGTTCGCGCGGGACAACAACGTCACCTACCCGAGCGTGATCGACGTCAACGACGGGAAGGTCAAGCTCGCCTTCGCGCAGGTCACCCCCATCCAGGCCACCCCGACCACGCTCGTCCTGGACCGTGACGGGCGGGTCGCCGCCCGAATCATCGGACAGCTGGCCAGCGCGTCCATCCTGTCCACTCTTGTCGACGACACCCTGACGGAGTCTTCGTGAACCCGGGCGCGGTGGTCGTGGACGGTGCCCTATGGGTGGCGCTCCCGCTCGCCGTGCTCGCCGGGCTGGTCTCCTTCGTCTCCCCGTGCGTGCTGCCGCTGGTGCCCGGCTACCTCGGCTACCTCGGCGGCGCCGCCGGCGCCCACACCCCCGCGACGTCGGCCGGGACGGGCACCGCGAGAAGGGAGCGGACCCGGCTGCTGCTGGGCGTGGCCTTGTTCATCGCCGGGTTCACGGTCGTGTTCGTCACCGTCACGATCCTCGGCGGCACGTTCGGGTTCCTGCTGCTGCAGTACGCCAACATCCTCACCCGCATCTTCGGCGTCGTGATCATCCTGCTCGGGCTGGTGTTCATCGGGTTCTTCGGCATCGCCCAGCGCACCCTCCGCCCCCGCATCCAGGGCCGGGCCGGCCTGATCGGCGCGCCCCTGCTCGGATTCGCGCTCGGCGTGGGCTGGACCCCCTGCATCGGCCCCACGCTGGCGGCGATCCTGTCGATGTCGTGGAACCTCGGCGACCCCGCGCGCGCGGGGCTGCTCGGGCTCGCGTACTCGCTCGGGCTGGGCATCCCGTTCCTGCTGCTCGCCCTCGGCTGGGGGTGGGCGTCCCGATCGGTCGGGTTCCTGCGCCGCCACATCCGCGCCCTGAACATCCTCGGCGGCAGCCTTCTCGTCCTGCTCGGGATCCTGATGGTGACCGGGCTGTGGACCGCGCTGATGTCCGCCCTGCAACAGGTGGTGATCAATGTCCCCCTCCCGCTCTGACACCACCACGGACAACTCCGTCGACCCGCTCCGGCCCGGCGACCACGCCGACTCCGACACCCCCGAGATCTCCCAGCCAGCACTTGGGCTGACCGGATGGTTGCGGTGGGCATGGCGGCAGCTGACCAGCATGCGCACCGCCCTGGTGCTGTTGCTGTTCCTCGCGATCGCCGCCGTCCCCGGCTCCCTGTTCCCACAGCGCAGCGCCGACCCCAACGGCGTCATCCAGTGGGAACGCGACAACCCCGACGTCTTCCCGCTCGCCGACGCGGTCGGGCTGTTCGACGTGTACTCCTCGCCGTGGTTCTCCGCGATCTACCTGCTGCTGTTCACCTCTCTCATCGGCTGCGTCATCCCCCGCGCCCGCCACCACTACAAAGCCCTCCGCTCCCGGCCCCCGCGCACCCCCGCCCGCCTGTCCCGCCTCTCCGACTACCAGGAGGCGAACCTCCCGGCCGGCGGGTTCCCCGACCCGGCCGTGCAGGCGATCGAGGTAGCGGAGCGGCAGCTGCGCCGCGCCGGCTACCGGGTGCAGCGGTACGACGGCCGCGGGTGGGTGTCGGTGTCGGCCGAGCGCGGCTACCTGCGCGAGACCGGCAACCTGCTCTTCCACGTCGCCCTGGTCGGGGTGCTGGTCTCCGTCGCGGTCGGCGGATCGTTCGCGTACACCGGGCAGCGGGTCGTGGTGGAGGGCACCACATTCGTCAACGCGCTCAGCGACTACTCCTCGTTCAACCCCGGCCGGTTCATCGACGGCACCGGCCTTGCCCCCTACTCGCTCACCCTCGACGACTTCCAGGTCTCCTACCGGCTGCCCGGCACGCCCGGCGCGGGCCAGGCCGGCGACTTCGCCGCCGACGTCACCATCCGCGCCCCCGGCGAAGACGACCGGGCGGAGAGCGTCGTGGTGAACTATCCGATCACCGTCGCCGGTGACCGGATCTACCTGCTCGGCAACGGATACGCCCCCACCCTCACCATCCGCGACGCGCAAGGGGAGGTGGTGTACAGCGAGTCGCAGCCGTTCCTGCCGCAGGACTCCAACATGACCTCGCTGGGCATCATCAAGATCCCGGACGGACTGCCCGAGCAGCTCGGCCTGGTCGGGTTCTTCTACCCCACCCAAGGGGTGCTGCCCTCCGGGGCGTTCACGTCGGTCTACCCGGACGTGGCCAACCCGGTCATCACCTTCAACGTGTTCAGCGGGGATCTCGGCATCGACGACGGCACGCCCCGGTCCGTGTACACGCTCGAGGTCGACGGGCTCACCCAGCACACCGGCGGCGACACCGGCCTGGACTCGCTCGAGCTGACCCTGGGCGACACCGTGGACCTGCCGAACGGGTGGGGCACGATCACCTGGGAGAGCGCCGGCGACACCGACCCGGTGAAACGGTTCGCGTCGCTGCAGATCCAGAACGATCCCAGCAGCGGCTGGGTCCTTGCGTTCTCCATCCTCGCCACCCTCGGCCTGTTCGCCGGCCTGTTCGTCCCGCGCCGCAGGCTCTGGGTGAAGGCCCGCCCCGGTGCGGATGGCGTGCAGGTCGAGTACGCCGGGCTCGCCCGCGGCGAGGATCCCGCCCTAGCCCGCGCGGTAACCGACTTCGCCTCCCAGCACGCGGCCGGCTACGCGGCGCAGGCGGGGGAGAGGGAGCCTTGATGAGCGCGTGGATTCCTGACACCCCGCCCACTTTGCTCGGGTTCCTCACCCCCGTGCCGTTGCCGTTCCCGCTCCTGCCCGCCCTGGCCGTGCTCGTGGCCGCCGGGTATCTGGCCGGCGCGGTCCGGTTGTGGACGCAGGGGCGTCGCTGGCCGGTGTGGCGCACGATCAGCTTCCTGCTGGGCTGTCTCACCCTGGCCGCGGTCACCGGGCTCGGCGTCGAAGCCTACGGGTACGCGCTGCTGTCGGTGTTCATGTTCCAGCAACTCTCCCTGATGATGGCGATCCCCCCGCTGCTCGTGCTCGGTTCCCCCGGCACCCTGCTGCTGCGCGCCACCCCGCACCACGGCGCCGGCAGGATCATCCTCCGCACCGCGCACGCCGGCCTACGCAGCCGCGCCGCCCGGTGGGCGCTCAGCCCCTGGGTGGCGCTGCCGCTGTACCTGTTCGCGTTCTACGGGCTCTACCTCGCCGACCTCGCCGACCGCATCCTCGCCGCCCCCGGAGGACACATCACCCTCGAGGTCGCATTCCTGGTGGCAGGAATCCTGTTCACCATCCCGGTGCTCTCCTCCGACCCGCTCCCGGTCCGTCTCAGCCACGGCGGCCGCGCCCTCGACGTGTTCGCCGAAGCCGCGCTGCACGCCTTCTTCGGCGTGTTCCTGATGATGGCCACCAGCCTGCTCGTCGACCACTTCGCCGCACCCACGCTGGCGCTCGGGATCGACCCGATCGAGGACCAGCGCCTCGCCGGCGGACTCGCCTGGTCCTACGGCGAAGCACCCACCCTGCTGATGCTGATGTTCGTCATGCACCGGTGGTTCCGCGACGACACCGCCCGAGACGCCGCCGACGCCCGGTACGCCGACACCCACGGCGACCCCGAACTGGACGCCTACAACGCCTACCTCGACACCCTCCGCCAGAAGGACACCTGACGGATGCCCTCCACCACAGCCCTCCTCTCCGTCGCGTCCCCGACCCGCCCGTCGACAGACGCCCGCGAACTGCAGCCGTGGTTGCGGATGTGGGCGGCGTTGCCTGTCGCGGCTGCCGCCGGGGTCGCATTGGATCTCGCATCCCCGCCGCTTGGGTGGTGGCCGCTCGCGTTCGTGAGCGTCATCCTCGCGCTTGCCACTCTGATCGGCCGCAGCCTCGGCGGGGCGCTGCTGGTCGGGACGGTGTTCGGTGGCGTGTTCTACTTCACCCACCTGGTCTGGGTGGGCGAGTTCCTCGGGCCAGTGCCGTGGATCGCGTTGGCAGGCCTGGAAGCGGTGCTGTTCGGCCTCGGCGCCATCCCGATGACCCTCGCCTACCGGTGGAGCGCACGCTGGCGCCACCGGAGCCTGGCGCAGCTGGTCGGGGTGCCGCTGCTGGTCGCTGCGCTCTGGGCGACCCGTGAGCTCGTGATGGGGGCGTGGCCGTACTCGGGATTCCCGTGGGCGCGGCTGGGCATGACCCAGGTCGACGGTCCCCTACCGCAGCTCGCGTCCTGGACCGGCGTCACCGGCCTGTCGTTCCTCCTCTCGGCCGTCTCCGCCGCGCTCCTTCAGTGGGTTCGCGTCGGCGGCCTCCGGTTCCTCCGCGGCCTTCTCCCGGCCGCGGCCGGGATGCTGCTTCTGGTGGCGGTGCCGCAGTTCCCCACCACGGACGCCGGAACCTTCACGGTCGGGTGGGTGCAGGGCAACGGCCCCGCCGGCTACTTCGACGACCGGCGCCCCGGCGACATGCTCGCCGCGCAGACCGCCGCCACCGAACCGCTGCTCGGGCAGCCGATGGACCTGCTGGTGTGGCCGGAAGGATCGGTCGACTCCGACCCGCTCACCACCCCCGCCACCGCCGCGGCTCTGGATCGGCTGGTGCGCGAGGCGGACGCTCCGCTGCTCTTGAACGCCGCCACGACTCGAGGCGCGGAGGTCTTCAACACCTCGCTGCTGTGGACCGCGGATCCCGCGGAACGGCAGTGGCACGACAAGGTCAACCCGGTCCCGTTCGGCGAGTACGTGCCCGACCGGTGGTTCTACGAGCTCCTCGCCCCCGACCTGGTCGGCCTCATCCAACGCGAATACACCCCCGGCACCAACCCACCCTCAGTGACGGTCGGCGACGTCGGGGTGGGGCTGGCGATCTGCTTCGACGTGATCTACGACACGGTGATCTGGGACGGCGCCCGCAGCGGGGCGCAGCTGTACGTGTTCCAGACCAACAACGCCGACTTTCGCGGCACCGACGAGAACGTGCAGCAGCTCGCGTTCGCGCGGATGCGGGCGATCGAGACCGGCCGCACCGTGGTCAACGTCTCCACTGTCGGCACCAGCCAGGTCATCGCACCCGATGGCGCCACGATCGACACCGTCGACGTCGACACCGCCGAGGCCCGGGTCACCACCGTCCAGCTACGCACCGGACTCACCCCGGCCGTGCAGGTCGGCCCCTGGATCACCGGGGTAATCCCTCTCGCCTCTGTCGTCGTACTGGTCGTGCTCGGCTTCCTCCACCGGCGTCGAGTGCGTGACGGAGAGGACCGCGGCCGCCAGCGTGCCAGACCGATCCGGTCGACGGGTCGGACGAGTGGTCGGAGATCGGATGAGACGTAGGTATCCGGCGGTGCCCGACACCCCACGTCCGGGTGTGGGGGAGGAGTGCGGGTGCGGCCCGTCTCTCCTCGAGCGCCGCGTTCTCTGGCCGGGGATGACCCGGCGCGGGGCGCTCGGTCTGGGGATCATCGGTCTCGTCGCCGCCGTCGCCGTGACAGGCCCATCCCTGCCCGCCGCGTTCGCCGCAGCGTACCCGTCGTGGGATGACGTGCAGGCAGCGAAGGCGAACGAAGCGGCCAAGGCCGCGGAGATCGCCCGGATCCAAGGGCTGATCCAGAGCCTCACCGGTGAGGTCGACCGCACCCGCGCCCTCGCCGAGCAGGCCGCTGACGCGCTCTACACGGCCCAGCAGGACTACTTCGCTGCGGTGTACCGAGCGGATTCCCTGCAATCTCAAGCGGACGAGGAGGCTGTTGTTGCGGCGACCGCGTCGGATCGGGCGGGCCGGGTGGCGGCGCAGCTGTACCGCAGCGGTGGCGACGACACGGCGTTGGAATTGTTCTTCTCGGGTTCCGCGGCCACCGCTGACGACCTGCTCGCCCGGCTGGGCACGATGGACAAGCTCCTCGAACGCAACCAAGACGCCTATGCCGCCGCGCTCACCGCGCGCAACGCAGCACAGGGGTTGAGCGATCAGGCGGCGGTCGCGCGGGAGGAACGCGACCGGCTGCAGCAGGTCGCCGAGCAGAAGATGCTCGAGTCACAGCAGGCGGCCGACGCCGCGCAGACCGCGTTGGATAAGCAGACCCTCCGTCTCGGCGAGCTGCAGGCGCAGCTGGCCGCGCTGCAGGACACCACCGCGAAGACCATCGCCGACTATCAGGCCGGTGTCGAGGCTGCCCGCGTCGCTGAGGAGCAACGCCGCGCCGCCGAGCGAGCCGAAGCCCAGCGGCAGGCCGCGGCTTCCGGCGGCGGCGACGTCGTGGGTTCCGGGTGGGCACGTCCGAGTTCCGGTGCGCGCACCTCCGGGTTCGGTCCTCGCAGCTCGCAATGCGGCAACGGGTATTGCTCGACCAGCTACCACTACGGCGTCGATCTGAGCGCCGGCTGCAGCGGAGGGATCTACGCGGCCGCGGCGGGCACCGTGGTCTATGCCGGGTACAACGGCGGTTACGGCAACTACATCAAGATCGACCACGGCGGCGGGATCGGCACCGGATACGCGCACATTCGCCCCGGCGGGTTCCTGGTCGGCTACGGACAGCGGGTGAATGCCGGCGACCTGATCGGCAGCGAGGGCAACACCGGCAATGCGTTCGGCTGCAACCTGCATTTCGAGGCCTACGTCAACGGCGCCCCGGTCAACCCGATCACCTTCCTCGCCGCCCGCGGCATCTCCATCTGACCCGAACGAGGAGGACGTCATGACGGATCAGCCCACCCCACCCGGGGCCGACCAGCCTCAGACGCCCCCCACCCGCCGAAGCCTCCGCGCGGACACGACCCTGCAACACCAGAACGCCACCGGCGACCACGTCGCCGCGACCACGCCATCGCGTCGCGCGAAGACGTTGCGTCCCGTGCGGAGCCTGGCGGTCCTCACGATGGTCAGCGGCCTGGTCGCGACCGTCGCGCTGCCCGCATACGGTGCCTGGCAGTCGATCCCCGAGCCGCTGACCCTGCAGCAGGTTGCCTCGGACGATGCGCAGTCTCTCGTGGTCGCCTCCGACGCGACCAGGGCACAGTTGACCCGGGACAGCTACGCGGCCACCACTCAGGGGGAGATCGACCAGAAGAAGGCGGCAGAGGCCGCCGCCGCCCGGGCACGCATCTCAGCCAGCGTGGCATCCGTTCCTTTCGACTACAGCGTGGTGCCGCCGGGCAGCGGACTCGTGCGCTGGCCGGTGGGCGGGCCTTTCACCGTGACCGACCGGTTCGGCGCTCGAGGCGGCGCGCACATGGGCACCGACATGGTCGCCGCCGGCGGAACCCCGGTCTACGCCTCCCTCGACGGGGTGGTGAGGATCTCGCAGGACAGTTACGGCGGCTACGGCGTCACCGTCGTGGTGGAATCCGTGCTGAACGGTCAGCGGGTGAGCACGGTCTACCCGCACATGCAGACCGGAAGCCGGCAGGTCGCCTCCGGTGACACCGTCACCGCCGGGCAGCTCGTCGGCCTCGTCGGTAGCACCGGACGCTCCACCGCCAACCACCTGCACTTTGAGGTGTACATCGAGGGGACCGCCGTGGACTCGCTGGTCTGGTTGCAGGCAAACGCAGGCTGAACCCTTCCCCACCCCCACCATTCGCCCCTATCGCTGACGAAGAGGAACCCCCACCATGACCGGACCCGACCCGCTCTCCCTCGACGGCATCTCCCTGCTGCTGGTGTGGACAGCGATCGCCACCTACCTGCTCGCGTTCATCGCCTACACCATCGATCTCGCCCAACGTTCCGTCCCCGCGACCGTGCCGCGCCGCGTGCCCGCGCTGATCGGTGCCGCCGCCCCCGATTCCGGTGCCGGGGAGCATCTGCCTCCCCGGCCGGGCGAGATCCGGGTGCCGCCATCGCAGCGCTCACGACTGCTGTGGGCGCGTATCGGGACGGCGCTGACGGTGCTCGCGTTCCTGTTCCACCTGGGCGGCACCATCCTCAGGGGGATCTCCGCCGAGCGGGTGCCATGGGCGAACATGTACGAGTTCGCCCTGACAGGCACCGTCCTGATCGTCGCGGTCTACCTCGCCGTCCTGCGCCGCTACGACCTCCGCTTCCTGGGCGCGTTCCTGATCGGAATGGTGGTGCTGCTGCTGGGCGGTGCGACCATCACGTTTTACGTCGAAGTCGTTCCGCTGATGGACCCGCTCAAGAGCGTCTGGCTGGTCATCCACGTCTTCGTCGCCTCGCTGGCCACCGCCTTGTTCGCGATCGCGTGCGGCCTCGCCGTCACCCAGCTTCTGCAGGCCCGCCGTGAACGTCGCATCGCCGCCACTCCGGCGGACGGCGAGCGACGTGTCGGCCCACGTTTCCTGGCGACGCTCCCGTCCGCGGAGGCGCTCGAGTCGCTCGCGTACCGGTTTGTGATCGTCGGGTTCGTGTTCTGGACGTTCACGCTGATCGCTGGCGCGATCTGGGCCAACGACTCCTGGGGCAGGTATTGGGGGTTCGACACCAAGGAGGTGTGGACCTTTGTGATCTGGGTGTTGTACGCCGGTTACATCCACGCCCGCGCGACGCGGGGATGGCGCGGCACCCGCTCCGCATGGCTGTGCATCATCGGGTTCGTCACGGTGCTGTTCAACTTCACCATCGTCAACATGTTCTTCAAAGGACTCCACGCCTACTCCGGGCTCAGCTGACCGCCCGCATCCACTTGCCCCGAACCGAAGGCACACCTATGACTCCGACCTCAGCCAGCCGTCCCACCGGGCCTCAGTCCGGCAACATGCAACCGCGGGAAGGGCTGACCGTCAAACAGCAACGCGAGCTGAAGCGACAGCAAAAGCTCGCCGAGTATCAAAAGCAGCTGGCCAAGCGGCGCCGCAGTCGCATGGTCGGGTGGGTGGTCGGCTCGACGTCAGTCATCGTCATCGTCGGCCTTGTGGTCGCCTCCGTCGTCTTCGCCCCGACACCGCCGAGGCAATACGAGGCCGGCAGCGAGGGCGCGACCATCGCAGGCGTCGAAACCTACTCGAACACCGCTGACCACGTCGAAGGTTCCGTCGACTACGAACAGAGCCCGCCAGCGGGTGGGCCGCACAACGCCGTGTGGTTGAACTGCGGCACCTATGACCAGCCCGTTCCGAACGAGAACACCGTGCACTCCATGGAGCACGGAGCGGTCTGGGTCACTTACAACCCCGACCAGGTCGCCGGGGATGACCTCACCACGTTGAGAAACTTGATGCCCGCCACCTATGTTGTGCTGTCCCCCTACCCGGGGCTGGATGCGCCGATCGTGATGTCGAACTGGAACAACCAGCTCAAAGTCGACTCAGTCGATGACGGGCGCATCAGCGAATTCTTGGAAGAGTACTGGCGTAGCCAGAACGCTCCCGAGCCCAACGCCGCCTGCACCGGGGCTTACGACGCGCCCGGCAAGATATGAGCAGCGTCGACGGCGCTGATAGCGGGCCGGGGGAGCGGCGCTGGTGGATCATGGTGATCGCGCTGCTCGCGATCACCGCTCTTGCGTTCGCGGTGGGACGCTTCTCAGCCTTCGGAACGCAGACCGCCGGGACACCGGACACTGCTTCGCCCGAAGCGGGATTCGCGCGTGACATGCAGGTGCACCACGCGCAGGCCGTCCAGATGGCTATGGAGATCTACCGCAAGACCGACGATGAGGAACTGCGGGTGTTGTCCTACGACATCGCCACCGGGCAGTCCGGGCAGCGAGGCGAAATGTACGACTGGCTCGTGCAGTGGGGGCTGCCGCAGGCCGGTGGTCCGATGATGCAGTGGATGCAGACCTCCGCCGGCAGCCAAGGCCACGACGGCATGGCCGACGGGGCAACCATGACGGACGAGGAAGCACGTGCCGCCATGGGGATGGCATCCGATGCGGAGATCACCGCGCTACAAGACGCGACCGGTAAGGAAGCCGACTGCCTCTTCCTCAGTCTGCTCATCCGCCACCATGAAGGCGCGATACCGATGGCCGACGCGCTCATCGATCTCGGCTCAAACGCGCGGGCCGTCGCGGTCGCCGAGAGCATCAAGACCGGGCAGACCGCCGAGATCACCGCCATGAAATCCATGCAGACCCGGATCGGCTGCACCTAAGCCCTGCTTTGCCCGGGAGTTCGCTCAATCGCGGGTCATCGATCCTCTCCGAAAGTAGCCCCATGGTCTCGACACCAGTCCGCCTGACCGGGAAAGCGCCGCTGCGCGGACTCAGTCCGCGGGCACTTCGCGTCATGGGTCCGGCGATCCTCGTCCTGGCCGCACTTGTCACTCTGATCGGGGGCCTGGCGTACGGCGGCGGTGCGGCACAACTCGAGATCGGGGACGCCGGCCCCATCGCGCGTTGGGGGTTACCCATCGCGAAGCTGTTCGTCAATCTCGCCGCGGCAGGCATGGTCGGTGTGCTGGTCACAGCCCTGTTCGCGTTGAAGGCGGGTGAGCGCGAGTTCGACGTCGCCCTGGATACCGCCTCGATCGCTGCTGCCGTGTTCACCGTGTTCGCTGCCGCGACGGGGTTCCTCATCTTCGTCGACGTGTTCAACCCCGCGCTGGACATGGGCACAGTGTTCGGCGCCCAGCTCGGCCGGTTTCTCGTCGAGACGGAGGTGGGTCGTACCTGGCTCATCACCACCGTCGCGGGCGCCGCGCTCACCGTGCTGACGTTCGCGGTACGGTCATGGCCGGCCACGCTTCTCGTAACGGCCGTTGCGGTTGCTGCACTGGTGCCAATGGGTACCCAGGGCCACTCCGGCGACGATGCTTCCCATCACGAGGCGATGACAGCGCTCATCCTGCACATCATCGGCGCCGCGGTGTGGCTCGGCGGGCTCCTGCTGCTCGTCGTGGTCCGTCCGTTGCTGAACCGCGCCCGTATCGCCGATGTCGTCGCACGCTACTCGAGCGTCGCGTTGGCCGCGTTCGTGCTCGTAGCTGTATCCGGCACCGTGCGCGCCACGCTCGGCCTGCAAGAGTGGGCCGCGTTGCTTTCCCCGTACGGCGCGATCCTCGCAGTGAAGGTGGTCGCACTGGTCGCGCTCGGGCTCTTCGGGGTCTGGTACCGCACCCGCCTCATCGGCACGATGCGCGCCTCAGACCGCGTGTACCGTTCGTTTTGGACACTTGTCATCATCGAACTGATGGTCATGGGGCTAGCCAGCGGCGCCGCCGCCGCGCTGGCACGTACCCCACCCCCAAACCCGGCCCCGCTCCCCGAGACTCCCTCTCCCGCCGAACGACTCACCGGTGCGCCGCTGCCCCCAGAGCTCACTATCGATCGGTGGGTCACCGCATGGAACGTGGACCTGCTGTGGGCGGTCGTCGCTGGCTTTACGGTCTTCTTCTATCTCGCTGGAGTGTGGCGGCTACGCCGCCGCGGGGACGCGTGGCCGGTCTACCGCACTGTGGCGTGGATCGCAGGCATGGTTTTGCTGGTGTGGGTCACCGGAGGCGCCATCAATGTCTATCAGGACTATCTGTTCAGCATGCATATGGTCGGTCACATGCTCCTCACGATGGCAATCCCGGTGCTGCTGGTCGCTGGCGCTCCGGTGACGCTCGCCGCCCGCGCGATCCGCAAGCGCGACGACGGCACCCGAGGGGGTCGCGAGTGGATTCTGTGGATTGTGCACTCCCCGATCGCGCGCGTGCTGACGAACCCGTTCGTTGCGGCGGGCCTGTTCATCGGGTCGCTGTGGGTCTTCTACTACACCGACCTCTTTCGGTGGTCGCTATATGACCACTTGGGCCACCAGTGGATGATTGCGCACTTCCTCATCACCGGCTACCTATTCGTACAGTCGCTGATCGGCATCGACCCGGTACCTCGACGGTTGCCGTACCCGGGCCGGCTCCTGCTGCTCATCGGCATCATGGCGATGCACGCGTTCTTCGGCATCGCGATCATGATGCAGTCAGGGCTGATGGTCGCCGAGTGGTTCGGAGCCATGGGCCGCAGCTGGGGAGCCGCACCAATGGAAGACCAGTACCTCGGCGGCGGCATCGCCTGGTCCGTCGGCGAAATCCCTACCCTCATCCTCGCGATCATCGTCGCGATCCAGTGGAGCCGAAGCGACGCGCGCGAGACGAAACGCCGCGACCGGCACGCTGACCGCACCGGTGAAGCCGAGCTGGAGGCGTACAACGCGCACCTGGAAGAACTCGCGCACCGAGACGCACGCGGCCGCAGCTGAACCGCATCCTTCACCCTCATCAGGCCCCATTCCTGACCGAGTCAGGCGAGCACGAACCGAGGATGGTTCGTGCTCGTGCATAAGATTTGTCTCGATTTGGAAGGTGGAGTGCAGCACCGATACTTCGAAATGCTCGGCCACGCGCCCTTGCACATCTTTGAGGGTTTTCGACGCGTGGCCATCAATGAAGCAACGGTCTTCAACGACGACATGCGCCGTGATGACCGGTAGCCCCCAAGCGTCTGTGATCGCGTGCGCCGTGTAGGTGAGGAGGCGAGACTCCGTGGCAACCGCTCCCACCGTGAGGGCAGCAACAATGCCGATGGTGATCCCGATCGCAACCTACAGTCGCTTTGGAAATCAGCTGGTCGAGCGCCTTCAGCGGCCGAGGATCCGTGATTGTGTCCTGTCCCCATCACACAGCCCTCATTGCGTCGGTGCCCGATGCGGTTCGGGCAGACGGGTGAAGAGAACAGCCTGAATCCCCGGTGCAGCGAACATCACCACGCTAATCGCTCCGATTTCTCATTACGCAACCCCAAGAAGCCGAACGATCACACCTGATTCGATGAGGATGTAAAGCCCGAGCCCGATGAACACTGCGGGGACGAGCCAGTGCTCGATCTTCTCGAGAGCTTCGGTAACAGTCTTGTTCGTCCCGACGAGTCGGGCCACGAAACACCAGACCGCTACGAGGACCAGGAAAACGACGATCGTCACAACGGTGTCGCCAATGGGGCTGGTGCGGAACACGGGTGTGTAGAGCGAGATGTTGTCGGCGCCGTTGGCGATCGTGATTCCGGCTACACCGAGAAGCCCGCCCGCCCGGATAGCATTTTCATCGTCATCGTCATCGTCATCGTCATCACCGCGGCGGCGAAGCGTGCGAACCAACCCGTACACGCCGATTGCAAGGGGAATGAGCCCGAGAAAGCCAACCCACTCGTCTGGCACAAGGGTAAGGCCAGCTGCGGCGATAACGCTGATCGCCACCAATGCGATGAAGCCAAGGTATTGGCCAACGACGACCTTCCAGCCGGGAAGCGCACCGCGCGTCGCCGCAAGGAACAAGACAGTGAGGACGACGATGTCGTCGATGTTGGTAGCGGCAAACAGTCCGACAGCGGCCGCGATGGTTCCTATCATCGCGCTTCGCGTCCGTACGTCGTGCACAGGTCAACCTTGAAGCCCGTTACAGCGAGAAGTCGTTCCGCCGATTCGAGCACGTCGATCACCTCCGGTGTTGTCACCGAATAGAAGTTCTGCCGACCTTCACTTCGGGCGGCGATGAGGCCGCAGTCCCGGAGGCATGCAACATGCTCCGAGACCGTGGACTGGGCAAGGCCCAGTTCGTCAGTCAGGTCCCTCACCCGAGCTTCCTGCTGGCTCAATCGCCGCAAGATGGAAAGGCGGCTGGGGTCGGCGAGTGAATGGAACAGCGACACGGCTGCGGTCAAATCCTCAATCATCGGCATTGACCGATTATATCGTCAACATTGGATGAAAAGCGCGCGAAGACGTTGCCTGTGTAAACCACCACTCCTTCCGGTCTATACCCTAGGGGGGTATAGTATCTAGAGTGAATGGATACGAAGGCAACAAGGACGATCTGCAGAAGCGGCTGCGTCGGGTCGAGGGTCAGGTGCGTGGTATCGCCCGGATGGTCGATGAGGACAAGTACTGCATCGACATCCTGACGCAGGTGTCCGCGGCGACGAAGGCGCTGGAGACGGTCGCTCTGTCGTTGCTGGGGGACCACCTGAGTCACTGCGTGGCCGAGGCCAGCGCGGAGGGCGGACAGGTCGCTGCCGAGAAGATCCGTGAAGCGAACGACGCGATCGCGCGTCTGGTCCGTTCCTGACCGTACCCATCTCTCCCGGAGGAAGAAACCATGACTGACCGTATTGATCTTGGGCTCAAGGACACCGGCGCGGGCTGCGCGTGCTGTGCCACGTCGACGTCCACCGAAACTCTCAGCTCGTCGACCGCCGAGGTGACCGAAGAGATTCTGGTGTCGGGGATGACGTGCTCGCACTGCGTGTCGAGCGTCACCGAGGAGCTGACCTCGATCGAGGGGGTCGAGAGCGTCGCTGTCGACCTGAACGCGGGCGGCACGTCGAAGGTCACCATTCACAGCGCCACGCCGATTGACACTGACTCGGTGAAGGCCGCCGTAGAAGAGGCCGGATACAGCGTGGCGGGTAGCTCGGCATGAGCACGGTCGACGTCGAGCTCGACATCACCGGGATGACCTGCGCGTCATGCGCGACCCGGATCGAACGCAAGCTGAACAAGCTTCCCGGTGTGGAGGCCACGGTGAACTATGCCACCGAGAAAGCACGCGTCCGAGGCTCCGACGTCGTCCCCGCCGACTTGATCGCCGCGGTGCAGGCCGCCGGCTACCAGGCAGCCATCCCCGCCCCGCCGCCCGCTCAGGACAGTGTGATCGCCGCGGGAGAGTCGGATGAGACCGCCGCTTTGCGACGTCGGCTGCTGATCAGTGCTGCCCTGGCACTGCCGGTGGCGGTGCTGTCGATGGTGCCGGTGTGGCAGTTCGAGTACTGGCAATGGCTGGCGCTGACTCTGACCGCGCCGGTCGCCGTCTGGGGTGCATGGCCCTTCCACCGGGCCGCCGCGGTCAACGCCCGCCACGGTGCAGCGACCATGGACACGCTCATCAGCGTCGGCGTGATCGCCGCGTTCGGGTGGTCGCTGTACGCACTGTTCTTCGGCGGCGCCGGCATGCCCGGCATGACCATGACCTTCACCCTGATCGGAACCCCGCAGGCGGGCGATCACGAGATCTACCTGGAAGTCGCGGCGCTAGTCACTGTGTTCATCCTCGCCGGCCGGTACGCCGAGGCCCGCGCTAAGAAGTCCTCCTCGGAGGCGCTGCGCGCGCTGTTGGAGATGGGCGCGAAGAACGCGACTCGGATCGTTGACGGTGTCGAGCGCACCGTCCCGGTCGCGCAGCTCGCAGTCGGTGACATCGTCCTGGTCCGACCGGGGGAGAAGATCCCCTCCGACGGGCTGGTGGTCGACGGATCATCCGCCGTGGATGCGAGCATGCTCACCGGCGAATCGGTTCCCGTCGAAGTGACCGTCGGCTCTCGTGTCGTCGGCGCGACCGTGAATGCAGGCGGCCGGCTCCGGGTAGAAATCACCCGCGTCGGGGCGGACACCGAGCTGGCACGGATGCGCCGCCTGATGGAGGAAGCGCAGACCGGAAAAGCGAAGGTCCAGCGTCTCGCAGACCGGGTGTCGGCCGTGTTCGTGCCCGTCGTCATCGGGCTCTCCCTGGCCGCGTTCGCCGGGTGGCTGCTCGTCGGCGGGTCAATGGAGCTTGCCTTCACTGCTGCGGTGGCGACTCTGATCATCGCCTGCCCGTGCGCTCTCGGCTTGGCCACCCCGACCGCTCTGCTGGTGGGCACCGGCCGCGGGTCGCAGCTGGGCATCCTCGTTCGTGGACCGCAGGTGTTGGAGCAGACCCGCACGGTCGACACGATCCTGCTCGACAAGACCGGAACCGTCACCACAGGCCACATGACCGTCACCCAGGTCCACCCCGCGGCGGGTGTCACCCGCGATGAACTGCTCGAGGTCGCGGCGGCAGTGGAGTCCGGCTCAGAGCACCCGGTGGCCCGTGCCGTGGTCGCCGCCGCACCCACCGTCGCATCCGCGGAAACGTTCGCGTCGCACGCCGGCTTCGGCGTGCAGGGCATCGTGAACGGCTCCGCCGTCGTCGCCGGCCGGATGACCTGGATGCAGGACCAATGGGGCATCCGCCTCCCGGCCGATCAGTCGCGCACCGCGGACGCTCTGGCCCAGGCTGGGACCGTGATCGCCGTCGCCCGCGACGGCGTCTATCTCGGAGCGATCGGCGTCGCGGACACGGTGAAGCCGACCAGTGCCGAAGCCATCAGCCGGTTCCGCGCCCTGGGCCTTCGTCCGGTGCTCCTCACCGGCGACAACGAAGCGATCGCAGCCCGCATTGGTGCGACCGTCGGCATCGACGACGTGCACGCAGAGGTCAGCCCTGCCGGGAAGCTCGATGTGATCCGCCGCCTGCAAGCAGAGGGCCGTGTGGTGGCGATGGTCGGTGACGGGGTCAACGATGCCGCAGCCCTTGCCGCGGCTGATCTGGGGTTGGCGATGGGTGGCGGGACGGATGCCGCGATCGCCGCCAGTGACATCACCATCGTCTCCGGCGACCTGCTCGCGGTGGCCGACGCGATCCGGCTCGCCCGACGTACCCTCGGCACCATCAAGGGCAACTTGTTCTGGGCGTTCGCGTACAACGTTGCCGCGATCCCCGTCGCCATGGCCGGGCTGCTGAACCCGCTCGTCGCCGCGGCGGCGATGGCGCTGTCATCGGTGTTCGTCGTCAGCAACAGCCTTCGGCTGCGCCGGTTCCGACCCGACCGCACCACCACCGTCGTCACGACCCCCGTGCCCCAACGGGCCTGACCGCCGCCACTCGGCGGCTAGCGAAGGAAACTCCGATGAGTCAGCACGACCCCCACACCGACCACTCCCATCACGGCGCCCGCTCGGGCGGTGCACCGACCACCGAGCACACCCCGAACTACACCGCACACGAGCACCACGGCGGCCACGGCTACGACGCGGCTCCGGCAGCCGGCCACTCCGACCACGGTCACGCCGATCACGGCGGTCACGCCGGTCATGGGGATCACGTCGCGAAGTTCCGGCGGCTGTTCTGGATCGTGCTGATCCTCGCCGTGCCGGTCGTGGGCTTCTCGATGATGTTCTCGATGCTGCTCGGCTATTCCCTGCCCGACGCGGCGTGGGTGGGATGGGTGTCCCCGGTCCTCGGAACCGTGATGTACGTGTGGGGTGGCGCCCCGTTCCTCACCGGCGCCGTCAGCGAGCTCCGTGCCCGCGAGCCCGGCATGATGCTCCTGATCGCCCTGGCCATCACCGTCGCGTTCCTCGCTTCCTGGGGTGCGAGTCTCGGGGTGCTTCATCACGAGCTGGACTTCTGGTGGGAGCTGGCGCTGCTGATCGTCATCATGCTCCTCGG
>CAZBZR010000005.1:80128-98885 GCA_964496445.1 uncultured Microbacterium sp. | reverse complement strand
CGAAACCGGGGAGTCTCGGCGAGACCCGGGGCGAGGCCCTCGGTTTCGCCGAGACCTCTCGGTATCGCGGGGAGGGCGGGGGGGGGGCGGGGGGCGGGGGCTCGGGACGGGGCGGCGCGGGATGTGATGGTTCACACGGCGGATGCCGCGGCCGACGGACCGCCGGACGGGGGGCGATGCGGCCGGTGAGCGCGGGTTGCCGCTGCCGTTCGCCCCTCACTCCGCCAGCACGGCGCTGGGTTCCGCCGGAACGCGGCCGCGCTGTGCCGCTCGCGAAAGCGGAGCGAGGGCCGCCGTTACGGAAATGTTATCGCTCACAATCTGGTGCCCGGAGAAATGTGAAGGCTAACATTCGGGACATCCGGTGACCACGGCGGTCAGCGGAGCCGGCGGCGAGCCGGACCCGAACGAGGAGGTTTTGGGCAATGAACAAGAAGTTTCTGGCCGCGGCAGCCGTGCTGGGTGCGGTCGTCCTGACGGCCACCGGATGCGCCGGCGGCGCGGGCGGTGCGAGCGGCGGCGGCGGCGATGCCGGCGGCGACGAGCTCATCACGGTCGGCTTCGCGCAGACCGGCTCGGAGTCGGGCTGGCGCGCAGCGAACACCGAATCGATGAAGGAGGCGTTCTCGGAGGAGAACGGCTTCGAGCTCATCTTCAACGCCGCCGACAACAAGCAGGAGGCCCAGATCGCGGCCGTCCGCAACTTCATCAACCAGGGCGTCGACGCGATCGTCATCGCGCCGATCACCGTGGACGGCTGGGACGACGTGCTGACGGAGGCCAAGGATGCCGGCATCCCGGTGATCCTGGAAGACCGCACGGTCTCGGCCAGCGACGACCTCTACGCCTCGTGGGTGGGACTCGACTTCGAGCAGGAGGGCAAGACCGCCGGCGAGTGGGTCGCGGAGAACTTCGACGGCCAGGGAGCGAACCTCGTGGTCCTGGAGGGCACGACCGGCTCGTCGGCGGCCCTGGACCGCGCCACCGGATTCGACGCCGCGATCGAGGGCACCGACATCAACGTCCTCGACTCCCAGACCGGCGACTTCACCCGCGACGGCGGCAAGAAGGTGATGGAGGGCTACCTGCAGAAGTACGGCTCCGACATCGACGTGCTCTTCGCGCACAACGACGACATGGGCCTCGGGGCGCTGGACGCCATCAAGGCCGCGGGTCTCGTCCCGGGCGAGGACATCAAGATCGTCACGATCGACGCGGTCAAGGACGGCATGACGGCGCTGGCCAACGGTGAGTTCAACTTCATCGTGGAGTGCAACCCGCTGCTCGGCGAGCAGGCCGCCGAGCTCGTGAAGGCCGTCCTCGCCGGTGAGGAGGTCGAGAAGGCGACCATCGTCGAAGACCAGTCGTTCACGCAGGAGCAGGCCGCCGAGGTCCTGGACTCCCGCCCGTACTGAGCCGGATCCGATCGCACCGCCGGCACGCGCCGGCGGTGCGATCGCCTCGGAAGGAGTCCCATGATCGACGACACCACCGTGCGCACGTCGCACGCCGCCGGCCTCGCCCCCGTCCCGGTCGCCGCGCTGCGCGGCATCACGGTGGAGTTCCCGGGTGTGAAGGCCCTCGACGGGGTGGACCTCACGCTCCGCGGCGGCGAGGTGCACACCCTGATGGGCGAGAACGGGGCGGGCAAGTCCACCCTCATCAAGGCGCTGACGGGCGTGTACGCCGTCAGCGCCGGCACCATCACCGTCGGCGGCACCCCCCGGACCTTCCGCACCACCGCCGACGCGGAGGCGGCGGGCATCTCCACGGTGTATCAGGAGGTCAACCTCTGCACGAACCTGTCGGTGGGCGAGAACGTGATGCTCGGACATGAGGTGCGTCGTGGGGGCGTCATCGACTGGCGGGCCACCCATCGCGCGGCGCAGGGGCACCTCGCCGCCCTCGGGCTGGACATCGACCCCCGCTCGACCCTGGGCACGCACTCCCTCGCCGTCCAGCAGCTCGTCGCGATCAGCCGGGCGACGGTCTCCGACGCCACCGTGCTGGTGCTCGACGAGCCCACCTCGAGCCTGGACCGCAGCGAGGTGGAGCGGCTCTTCGGCGTCATCCGGGGCCTGCGCGACCGCGGTGTCGCCATCCTGTTCGTCACGCACTTCCTCGACCAGGTGTACGAGATCTCCGACCGGCTCACGGTGCTGCGCAACGGCCGGCTGGTGGGGGAGTACCTCATCGGCGAGCTGCCGCGCGGCGAGCTCATCGCGAAGATGATCGGGCGCGAGCTGGACGAGCTCGACGCCCTCGCGCGCGTGGCCGGCCGGCAGATCGACCGCTCCGGCGCGCCGGTGCTCTCGGCGGCCGGCCTCGGCCGCAAGGGCACCCTCGAGCCGGTGGACATCGCCGTGTACGACGGCGAGGTCGTGGGGATCGCGGGCCTCCTCGGCTCGGGGCGCACCGAGCTCGTGCGCCTGCTCTACGGCGCCGACCGGGCCGACTCCGGCGAGCACCGCGTGCGCGGCGCGGTCGCCCGCCTCACCTCCCCCCGCCACGCCATCGACCGGCGGATCGCCTTCTCGTCGGAAGATCGCCGGGCGGAGGGGATCATCGCCGACCTCACCGTCGCCGAGAACATCCTGCTCGGCATCCAGGCCAAGCGGGGCGCCCTGCGCCGGATAGCGGATGCCGAGGGCGAGGCGCTCGTCGCCGAGTACATCGCCGCGCTCGGGGTGCGCCCCGCCGACCCGCACGCGCTCGTGCGCAACCTCTCCGGCGGCAATCAGCAGAAGGTGCTCCTCGCGCGGTGGCTCGCCACCGCTCCCCAGCTCATCATCCTCGACGAGCCCACCCGCGGCATCGACGTCGGGGCGAAGGCCGACATCCAGCGGAAGGTCGCCGAGCTCTCGGCGCAGGGGCTCGCGGTCATCTTCATCTCCTCCGAGCTGGAGGAGGTCATCCGCATCGCCCAGCGCATCGTCGTGCTGCGCGACCGACGTAAGATCGGCGAACTGGACGCCATGGAGGTGGACGTCGACGACCTCGTCGCCGTCATCGCCGAAGAATCACGCGAGACGGCGCCGTCTCGCCAGAGCCCGGAGAACGCGGCATGAGATCGTTCCTGAGCGGCGTGCTGCGGCACCGCATCGTGTGGCCCGTGGCCGCGCTTCTCGTCCTGATCGTGGTGAACACGATCGCCCGGCCCTCCTTCATCGGCATCGCCGTGCAGAACGGGCAGCTCTACGGCCCGCTCATCGACATCCTCCGCAACAGCGCGCCGCTGATGCTCGTCGCGCTCGGCATGACGCTGGTCATCGCGACCCGCGGGATCGACCTCTCCGTCGGCGCGATCATGGCCGTGTCGGGGGCGGTGGCCCTCACCTTCATCGCCGGCTCGGGCGACCCGGGGTCACCGGCGACCGTCCTGCTGGCCATCGGGCTGGCCATCGCCGTCTCGCTCGTGCTGGGCCTGTGGAACGGCTTCCTGGTGGCCGTCGTCGGCGTGCAGCCGATCATCGCGACCCTCGTGCTGATGCTCGCCGGGCGCGGTGTCGCGCTGCTGATCACCGGTGGGTTCATCACCACGATCAACAGCGACCCCTACCGCTTCATGGCGCAGGGCTACCTGCTGGGGCTGCCCTTCGCCTTCTACGTGTCGATCGTCGCGATCGCGGTGGTGGCGCTCCTGGAACGGCGCACGGCGCTCGGCGTGCTCACCGAGGCCGTCGGGATCAATCCGGAGGCCAGCCGCCTCGCGGGCGTGCGCTCGCGCGGCATCATCTGGGGCGCGTATGCGGCCAGCGGTGTGCTGGCGGGCCTGGCCGGCGTGCTCTACTCGTCCAACATCATGGCCGCCGACGCCAACGCCGCCGGCCTGTACATCGAGCTCGACGCGATCCTGGCCGTGGTGCTCGGCGGCACGAGCCTGATGGGCGGCAAGTTCACCATCGCCGGCACGGTCGTCGGGGTCTTCACGATCCAGACGCTGAAGTCGACGATCACCTTCCTCGGGGTGCCGCCGGCGGTCAGCCCGCTGTTCCTGGCCATCGTGGTCGTCGTGGTCGTCCTCGTGCAGTCGCCTCGGATGCGGGGGGTCTTCGCCCGCGTCGCGACGTCGCGGCGACGAGCCACCGCTGCGACGGGAGTGGCCTCGTGAGCGCCGTGACCGCGACCCCCGACCGCCGCGGAACGGTGACGGCCCTCGTGCAGCGCTTCCGCTCGCGGCATGCCTCGTGGGTACCCGTCTTCGGGGCGCTCGTCATCCTCATCGCGATGCTGCTGGGCGCGCAGGCGTACTTCGGCAACTTCCTCACGCCCCGCGTCCTCTCGGCGCTGCTGCTGGACAACGCCTACCTCGTGATCCTCGCGGTGGGCATGACCTTCGTCATCCTCACCGGCGGCATCGACCTCTCGGTGGGAGCCGTCATGGCCTTCACCGGGATGCTGGGGGCGAGCCTGCTCGCGCAGGGTCTGCCCACCGCGGCGGTCGTGCCCGTGATGCTGCTGCTCGGATCGGGCATGGGGCTGGCCGTCGGTGTCATGGTGCAGTTCTTCGGGGTGCAGCCGTTCATCGCGTCGCGGGCGGCGATGTTCGCCGCCCGCGGGCTGGCGTTCATGGTGAGCCTGTCCTCGATCAAGGTGGAGGACCCTGCCATCCTGTGGCTGCAGTCCACCCGCATCCAGGGGGCGCCGGGCAGCTTCTACCTCACGCCGACGGGCATCATCGCCCTCCTCGTCGTGGTGGCCGGGATCCTCGTCCTTCAGTTCACGCGGTTCGGCCGCACCATCTACGCCATCGGCGGCAACGAGCAGTCGGCGCGCCTCATGGGCCTGCCGGTCGTCCGCACCAAGCTCCTCGCGTACGTCATCTCGGGCCTGTGCGCGGGGCTGGCCGGCGTGGTCTTCACGGCCTACACCGGCGCGTCGTATCCGCTCAACGGCATCGGCACGGAGCTCGACACCATCGCGGCGGTCGTCATCGGCGGGACACTCCTCACCGGAGGCAGCGGCTACGTGCTCGGCTCGCTCATCGGCGTCTTCGTCTACGGCACCATCAAGACCGTCATCTCCTTCCTCGGTGCCGAGCAGTCGTGGACCCGCATCACGATCGGGGCGCTGCTGCTCGTCTTCGTCGTCGTGCAGCGCGTGATCGTGGCCCGCTCGGGAACCTCGCGACGCTGAACGGGTGGGAGGCGCGCGCACGGGCATGATGGTGCGTATGAGTACGCGCCCGACGACGGTCGCGCCGGTGGTCGAGGTCACCGGCGCGACCGTGCGGTTCGGCGCGGAGACGGCGCTGGACGGCGTGGACTTCCGGCTCTTCCCCGGCGAGGTCCACTCCCTCATGGGGGAGAACGGGGCGGGGAAATCCACGCTCATCCGCGCCCTCACCGGCGCGCTGCGGCTGGACGACGGCACGATCCGCATCGACGGCGATCCGGTGCGCCTGACCACACCGGCTGCGGCGCTGGCGGCCGGCATCAGCGCGGTCTACCAGGAGATCGACCTCGCCCCCAACCTCACCGTCGGGGAGAACATCCTGCTGGGCCGCGAGCCGCGGCGCCTCGGCGCCATCCACTGGAGCGAGCTGCACCGCCGCGCCGCCGTGGTGCTCGCCGACCTCGGGGTGGAGGTGGACTCCCGCAGCATCCTCGCGGGCCACTCGCTTGCCGTGCAGCAGCTCATCGCCATCGCCCGGGCGCTGTCGGTCGACGCGCGCGTGCTCATCCTCGACGAGCCGACCTCCAGCCTCGACCTCGACGAGGTCGCGGAGCTGTTCCGCGTGATGCGGGAGCTGACGGCGCGCGGGGTGGCGATCCTGTTCGTGTCGCACTTCCTCGACCAGGTGTACGAGATCTGCGACCGCATCACGGTGCTGCGCGGCGGACGCCTCATCGGCGAGTACGTGCCGGCCGAGCTGCTGCGGGTCGACCTCGTCGAGAAGATGCTCGGCCGTGCCGCGGGGGATGTGGGCGTGCGGGAGCGGGCGGATGCGGCCCCCGACGCCGCGATCGTGCTGGAGGGGCGGCGGCTCTCGTCCGGTCCGGCGCTCAGCGAGGCCGACGTGATGCTGGGGGAAGGGGAGGTGCTGGGCCTGGCGGGGCTGCTCGGATCGGGACGCACCGAGCTCGCGCGCGTCCTCTCCGGCGTCGACCGCCCCGACACCGGGGAGGTGCGCGTGGCGGGAGCGGCCGCCGGGTTCGCCGGTCCGCGCGAGGCGATCGCGCGGGGCGTCGTGTACTCGTCCGAGAACCGCCGCACCGAGGGCATCATCAGCGACCTCAGCGTGCAGGAGAACATCACGCTCGCGCTGCAGGCCGAGCGCGGCATCTTCCACCGGCTCGGGCGCGGCCGCGGCCGCGAGCTCGCCCTGAGCTGGATCGAGGCGCTCGACATCCGTCCCGCCGACCCGGACCGGCCGGCCGGGACGCTCTCGGGCGGCAATCAGCAGAAGGTGCTCCTCGCGCGGCTGCTCGCGCTGTCGCCGCGGGTGCTGGCGCTGGACGAACCCACCCGCGGCATCGATGTGGGCGCGAAGATCGAGATCCAGCGCCTCGTGGGCGAGCTCGCCGACAACGGCCTGTCGGTGGTGTTCATCTCCGCCGAGCTCGAAGAGGTGCTGCGCGTGTCGCGCCGCGTCGCCGTGCTCCGCGGCGGGCGGATCGTCGAGACCCTGCCCGCCGAGGAGCTCACCCTGGACTCCCTCCTCGCGCTGGTCGCCCGACCGGAGGATGCGCCGTGAGCGACGAGCGCGGCGCGAAGTCCGCGAACAGCTCCGCCGTCGCGCGTCTGGCCGGGGTGTCGCATCAGACCGTCTCGCGCGTCCTCAACGACCTGCCGAACGTGCGGCCGGCCACCCGTGCACGGGTGGAGCAGGCCATGGCCCAGCTGCGGTACAGCCCGTCGCCGGCCGCCCGCGCCCTCGTCACCCGGCGCACCCGCACGATCGGGCTCGTCACCCCCGGCACCGCCGATTTCGGGCCCACCTCGATCGCGATGCACTTCAACGTCGCCGCGCGCGCCGAGCGGTACTCGGTGGATGCGGTGACGCTCCCCGACACGGATGCCGCGAGCGTCCGCGCCGTACTGGAGGGGCTGCTGCGTCAGCGGGTCGATGCCATCGTGCTCATCGTCACCGACATCGGCGTCCTGGAGGTGGTGCGCGGGCTCGAGTTGAGCGTGCCGGTGGTCGCGGCGTCCGCGACCCAGCGCCGGCACCCTCACCTCGTCTCCATCGACCAGTATCGCGGCGCCCGCTCGGCGGTGCGCCACCTGGCCGAGCTCGGTTACACGCGCATCCTGCATCTGGCGGGGCCGCCCCGCAACCCCGACGCGCTCGAGCGCATCCGCGGCTGGCGTGACGAGCTGTCGGCGCGCGGGCTCGTCGCCGCCGACGCCCCACACGGCGACTGGTCGGCCGAGAGCGGCTACCGCATCGGGCGAGAGCTGGACCTCGCGCCGGGGACCGCGGTGTTCACCGGCAACGACCACATGGCGATCGGGCTGTTCTCGGCCCTGCGGGAGCGCGGCCTGCAGGCCCCGGACGACATCGGCGTCGTGGGCTTCGACGACGTCCCCGAGGCGCCCTACCTCTCGCCGCCGCTGACGACGGTGCGCCAGGACTTCCAGGCCCTGGGCGAGCTCATGATGCAGAAGGTGCTCCTCGCGGTGGAGGAGCCCGACGGGCTCACCGAGGACACCCCCATCGCCACGCACCTCATCGTGCGGGAGTCGGCGCGCACGCTGTCCTGATCGCGGCGTCAGCGCTCGCCGAGGCCGAGCACGCGGCGGGGGACGAGGGTGGCGGCATCGACGGCGTCGCCGCGCGGGATGCCCGCGGCCACGGCGACCTCCACCGCACGCGCCATGGTCAGCGTGGAGCCGGCGAGGGTATCGGTCCCGCGCAGGAGCGGGCGGCCATCCTGCACCTCGACATCCAGGCCACCGAGGACGAAGTCGCCGTCGCCGAGGCCCGTCGCCGCCATCGCGTCGGTGACGAGGGCCACCCGACCGGATGCGGCGGCGAAGAGCGCGCGCAGGACGACGGGATGCACGTGGACGCCGTCGGCGATCGCCTCGAGCACGACGTGCTCGCGCTCCAGCGCCGCCCCCACCGGCCCCGGGTGCCGGTGGCCGAGGCCCGGCATCGCGTTGAACGCATGCGTGACCAGCGAGGCCCCGCGGTCGAAGGCCGCCGCCGCGGTGTCGTG
The DNA here is from genome assembly GCA_964496445.1 of uncultured Microbacterium sp. Lineage (GTDB taxonomy): Bacteria > Actinomycetota > Actinomycetes > Actinomycetales > Microbacteriaceae > Microbacterium. The sequence continues at coordinate 90,720 of CAZBZR010000005.1, read as the reverse complement.
GTCGGCCGCGGTGTGACCGACCGCGACGGTGATCCCCGCCGCCACGAATGCGTCGACGGCCTCGGCGGCGCCCGGCAGCTCGGGGGCGATCGTGATCTGGCGGAGGATGCCGTCGCCGGCTGCCAGGAGGGCGTCGATGTCGGGGCGGGTGGGGAGGGTCAGCGCGCCCGGGTCGTGCGCGCCACGGCGCGCGGGAGAGAGGAAGGGGCCCTCCAGATGCACGCCGAGCGCCCCCGGCAGCGTCGGCAGGATCGCGCGCAGCTCGCCGAGCCTGCGCTCGAGGGCGGGAACCGGCGCGCTCACCAGGCTCAGCACCACGCCGGCGGTGCCACCGGTGCGGTGCACCGCGATCGCCGCCTCGATGCCGGCCGCATCGGCGTCGTCGAAGGCGAAGCCCCCGCCGCCGTGGCAGTGCAGATCGACGAAGCCCTGCCCGGTCGGGGACGGCTCGCCCTGCTCGGTGTCGCCTGTCGCCGTCACGTGACCTCCTTCACGACGCGCTTGTTCCTGAATACCACGCGACGGTGCAGCAGGCAGGGGACACCGGTCACGCGGCGCCGCGGCGCGTGACCCGGCGGCGCGCCCGGATCCGCAGCACGGCGACGACCGCGAAGGCCACCGCCACGATCCCCGCCGCGATCGCCACGATGTAGGAGACCACCCCGGTCCACCCCGCCGGGCCGTACGGGTCCAGGAAGGGGTAGGGGTACCAGTAGGGGGTGTCGGTGAAGGGCGCGGTGACCAGCGGAGCGCGCACGAGGATGTAGACGATCCACACGACGGGGAACACCGCCGCCGCCGGCGCCGTGCGCCACCGCGGCATCCGGTGCCCCGTCCCGAACAGGAGGTCGACGAGGAGATAGAGGGGTGCGGCGACGTGCATGACCTCGTTGGCCCAATCCACCGTGTCGGGGCCGATCGAGGTGGCCCGCAGCAGCAGGTTGTAGACGGCGCCGGTGATGAGCATGTAGGTGGTCGCGCACACGAACAGGGCGAGGAGGCCCCGCGGATCGGGCGCGTCGCGCCGGGCGCGGGGGAGCCGGGCGAGCCCCGCCCAGCCGAGCACCCCCGCCGTGGCGAGGTTGGAGAGGATCGTGAAGTAGCTGAAGAAGTTCGCCGTCGCGGTCGGGACGTGCTCGCCCTGCGCTGCGGCCGCGCCGATGGTGGAGAAGCCCTGCGCGATCACTGCGGCGGCCACGACACCGGCGACGAGGATCCGTGCGGCCGTCCACAGCGTCGGCCGCGCCCAGGGGCGGTGCATGCCGCTCACCCTATCCGTCCGGATGCCGCCGGCCCGCCGCATCCGGACACCCGTCGTGGGCGGGGGCCGGGACCTGCTCGATAGGATGGGGTGTACCGCCGGAATCCACGCGAGGAGCGCACATGCCCGGAATCGTGATCGTCGGCGTCCAGTGGGGAGACGAGGGCAAGGGCAAGGCCACCGACCTCCTCGGTGAGCGCACCGACTGGGTCGTCAAGTTCAACGGCGGCAACAACGCCGGCCACACCGTCGTCATCGGCGACGAGAAGTACGCGCTGCACCTGCTGCCCAGCGGCATCCTCTCCCCGGGCGTGATCCCCGTCATCGGCAACGGCGTCGTGGTCGACCTCGAGGTGCTCTTCTACGAGATCGAGGCGCTCAACGCGCGGGGCCTGGACACCTCACGCCTGCGGGTGAGCGCCAACGCCCACGTCATCACGCAGTACCACCGCACCCTCGACAAGGTGACCGAGCGCTTCCTCGGCAAGCGTCAGATCGGCACCACCGGACGCGGCATCGGACCGGCCTACGCCGACAAGATCAACCGCGTCGGCATCCGCATCCAGGACCTCTTCGACGAGAACATCCTCCGCCAGAAGGTCGAGGGCGCACTCGACCAGAAGAACCACCTCCTCGTGAAGGTGTTCAACCGGCGGGCGATCGCGGTCGACGAGATCGTGGACGACCTCCTCTCCTACGCCGAGCGCCTGCGCCCCATGGTCGCCGACACCTCGCTGCTGCTGGATGAGGCGCTCGATCGCGGCGAGGTCGTGGTCTTCGAGGGCGGTCAGGCGACGATGCTCGACGTCGACCACGGCACCTACCCGTTCGTGACCTCGTCGTCCGCGACCGCGGGCGGGGCCGCGACCGGCTCGGGCGTCGGCCCGAACCGCCTGGACCGCATCGTCGGCATCGTGAAGGCGTACACGACGCGCGTCGGCTCCGGCCCCTTCCCGACCGAGCTCTTCGACGAGCAGGGGGAGTGGCTGCGCTCGCGCGGCTTCGAGTTCGGCACGACGACCGGGCGCCCGCGCCGGGTGGGCTGGTACGACGCGCCCATCACGCGCTACGCCACCCGCATCAACGGCATCACCGATCTCGTGCTCACCAAGCTCGACATTCTCTCGGGCCTGGAGAGCATCCCGGTGTGCGTCGCCTACGAGGTCGACGGCCAGCGCTTCGACGAGGTGCCGGTGAGCCAGACCGACTTCCACCACGCCACGCCGATCTACGAGTACTTCCCCGGCTGGAAGACCGACATCACCTCGGCGCGCACCTTCGAGGATCTGCCGATCGAGGCGCAGGACTACGTGCTGGCGCTGGAGGAGATGAGCGGCACCCGCATCTCGGTGATCGGCGTGGGTGCCGCCCGCGACGCCGTCGTGGTGCGCACGCCGCTGGTCGACTGATGCCCGCCCGGTCCCCGAGCCCGTCGACGGGCCGGACGTGAGGTTCTGGGTGGGCGGCTACGGCGCCGACCACGACGGCGCGCCGGGCGAGGGCATCGGGATGCTGCAGGCGGGCGACCCCGACAGCGGCTCGGCGGGGGGCCCGCTCGCCTTCACGGGGACGGCGGTGGCCGCCGCGTCGCCGTCGTGGCTCGCGCCGCATCCGTCGCTCGACGTGGTGTATGCGGCGCTCGAGCACGCCGGCACCGTGCAGGCCTTCCGGCGGGTCGCGGAGAACCGGCTGGCTCCGCTCGGGGCGCCCGTCGCCGCCGGAGAGGCGGTGTGCCATGTGGCGGTCGCCCCCGACGGAGCATTCCTCCTCGCCAGCTGCTGGGGCGACGGCCGCGTCGTGCGGATGCCGCTGAGCGCAGAGGGCGTCCCCGGTTCACCGTCGGTGGCGCCCGCGGCGCACGACCCCTACGGGCCGGAGGCTCCGGCGCCCGAGGTGGATCCGCAGCTGGCGGCCGCCGCGCGGGCGCTGCGGGCCGCGGTGGGCGGCGAGTTCGCCGCCTTCGTCCCGGAGTACGACACCGAGCCCGCCTCCCTCGAGCCGGAACTCCCGGCGGAGGAGCCTCGCCCCTCGCGTGCCCATCAGGCGCTGTTCCTGCCCGGCGGGATCGTCGTCACGACCGACCTCGGCTACGACGTCGTGCGCGTGTGGCGCATCCGCGACGGCCGGCTCCGCGGCGTGCAGCAGGTGACTCTTCCGCAGGGGAGCGGGCCGCGGCACGCGGTGTGGCATCCGAGCGGGCACCTCTACGTGCTGACGGAGCTCTCCCGCGAGGTGTTCGTGCTGGCGCCGGACGTCGAGGGCCGGTGGCACGTCGTCGGCGGCGCGCCCGCTGCGCCCGGGTCGCTGGACGGCGACACCGCCGCAGAGCTGGCGCTGTCCCGCGACAGCGCATTCCTCTACGCCGGCATCCGGGGCAGCGACACGATCGGCGTGCTGCGCGTGCGCGGAGCCGGTGACGCGGTGGAGCCGGTGGCGCTCGTCGAGGCGGGCGTCGGGACGCCGCGGCATCATGTCGTGGTCCGCGACACGCTCCTCGTGGCCGGGCAGTCCTCCGACTCGGTCGCCTCGCTCACGCTCGATCTGCGCTCCGGCGTTCCGGAGGGCATCCGCTCGCGCGCCGTCGTCCCCGCCCCGACCTGCCTCCTCCCGCTGCGCTGATCCCCGCGCCGCCTGCCCCGCCTTCGCCGAAAGTGCACCGGCTCGCCGAGCCGGCACCGAATTCGATGCCGGTTCGGCGACACGGTGCACTCTCGGCGGGAGGAGGGAGAGGGGGAGGGGGAGGGGGTTAGGTCTTCGCGTCTTGGCGGGGGACCACGACCTGCTTGATGATCAGCAGAACGGATGCGGTCACGGGGATCGCCACGAGGGCGCCGAGGAGGCCGAGCAGCGTGCCGCCCACGAGGGCGCCGATGACCACGAGGGCGCCCGGCACCGAGATCGTGCGGTTCATCACGCGCGGCGTGAGGACGTATGCCTCGAGCTGCATGTAGATGAGGTAGGCGCCCGCGAAGACGAGCGCGGCGACGGGATCGGTGAACAGCGCGAGGAGGCTGCCGATGATCCAGAAGAGCACGGAGCCGACGAGCGGGATGAGGGTGACGCAGAACGCGACCACGGCCATCAGCGCAGGGAAGGGCAGACCCAGGAACAGGTACAGGAAGAACGCGAGCACCGAGTTGCAGAGGGCGAGGACCACCATTCCGGCGAGGTAGCCGCCGATGGAGTCGGTGATCTGGTCGGTCATGCTCGCCACTCCCGTGCGGCTGCGGGCCGGCACCAGCCGCACGAACGCGGCCTTGATCGCCGGCAGCGAGGAGAGGAAGTACAGGCTGAGGACCAGGATGATGATGATCCCCGAGATGCCGGTGGCGATGGAGATGCCCACCTGCAGCACCCCGCCGCCGATCGCGGCGATGTTCGCGGGGTTGGTGGCGAACTTCTCCAGATCGTCGAGCAGGTCGCTCACGCTCGCCCCGAACGTGCTCTGCAGCCATGCGTAGACGTCGCTCTTCATGAAGTCGGCGATGATGCCCGGCAGGTCGGTGATGAACTGGGTGATCTGGCGCACCACCGTGGGGATGATGAGGGCGAGGACGGCCGCGAGGACGATCGCGAAGGCGACATAGACCAGCGTGATCGACCAGCCCCGGCCGAGGCCGCGTCGCTGGAAGAAGCGCACCACCGGGTCGAGGCCGAGCGCGGCGAACAGCGCGAAGACCACGTAGATGATCACCGTCGACAGGTTCGTCACGGCGAAGCCGAGGAGGACGGCGACGAGCCCGCCGAGGGTGAGGAAGAATCCGGCGCCGAAGGGACTGGCCAGCGCCGTCCACAGCGGACGCGTGGCGTGGCCGGAAGCGGAGGGTGCTGCGCTGTCGGGAGCGCTGGCCGTCGGGTCGGTCATGGGTCACACTCTAGGGGCCGCGCGGCGGCGCGACCCCCTGCCGGGTAGGGTCGGTGGCGGAGGATGCCATGACCGATCCCGCTTCGCCCGCCGACCCGCGCGACCTGCTTGCCGGCCTGCGCGGCAGCATCGACAACATCGACGCGGCCCTGATCTTCCTGCTCGCAGAGCGCTTCCGCTGCACCAAGCAGGTGGGGGTGCTGAAGGCCCAGCACGGGATGCCGCCCTCCGACCCCGTGCGCGAGGAGCAGCAGATCGCCCGCCTCCGCCGGCTGGCGACGGAGGCGGACCTGGATCCGGAGTTCGCGCAGAAGTGGTTCTCCTTCGTGGTGGCCGAAGTCATCCGCCACCACACCGCCGCCGCGAGCGGCACCCCGACGGCCGGCGACACGCCCGCCGGCTAGGGGATCAGCCGCCGGAACATGGGGTAGGCGCTCGCGGTCAGCACGGCGGTGAGGGCGGCCAGCCCCAGCGTGAGACCCAGGGGGCCGGCGGTCACGATCGTCTCCCACACCGACGGCCAGACGCCGAGGTAGGTGATCAGCGCCACGATCCCGAGGAGGACGATCGCCGCCCCCACCAGCGCGGTCGTCAGTCCCAACGCGCCGAAGCGCTTGTAGATGGTCGCGCACCAGAACCCCACGATGAAGAAGGTCATCGCGACCACGAAGAAGAACACCCCGGCCACGGCGGGGCCCGCCTCCCACAGCCACGGCAGGCTGAAGAAGTAGCCGTTCATCCCCCAGCCGCCGGTGGCGTTCTCGATGAAGCCCCCGATGACGAAGATGACGGCCATCAGCAGCGAGGCGAGCGCGGCGGTCAGCAGGGTGCCGAGGTAGAACTCCCGCCGCGTGACGCTCATCGCCTGCGAGAACGGGAAGGTGAGGGTCAGCGCATAGATGCCGATGGCGAGGAAGTACCACAGCGGGGCCTGCACGCCGCCGCCGTACATGCCGTCGGCGCCGTCGATGGCGCTGTGCAGCAGGGCGTAGACGGCCAGGGTGATCACGAAGGCGCTGCCGAGGATGATCAGGGGCAGCCACACGAAGGTGGAGCGGTTGACCAACTGCATGCGGACCACGTTCAGGGTGCGGTTCATCGGAGTGCTCCTTCGTCGAGGGTGGCTGCCGCGGCCGGCGCGGCGTTCTGGGTGAGTCGCACGATCAGCTGCTGCAGCGAGACGGGCGTGACGTCGAGGCCGGCGGCATCCAGCTCGGCGCGGTCGGCGGGGGTGAGGGCGCCGAGCACGGTGACCGAGGAGACGCGGCCGAGGGTCTCGCGATGCAGGATCTCGCGGCCGGCGGTGAAGGCGTCCACGGCGGCCGCATCGCCCACGATGTTCGCCGCGCGGTGGCGCACCGCATCCGTCTCCTCGTCCATGACGATGCGGCCGCGGTCGATGACGAGCACCCGCTCGATGAGGTTCGCGACCTCGTCGATGAGGTGGCTGGAGAGGATGATCGTGCGGGGGTGCTCGCTGTAGTCCTCGAGCAGCCGGTCGTAGAAGATCTGCCGGGCCACCGCGTCCAGGCCCAGGTACGGCTCGTCGAAGAAGGTGATCTCGGCGCGTGCGGCCAGGCCGATGATGACCCCCACGGCCGAGAGCTGACCGCGCGAGAGCTTCTTGATGCGCGTCTTCACCGGGAGCTGGAACTCCGCGATGAGCCGGTCGGCGAACGCCTGGTCCCAGTTCGGGAAGAACAGTGCCGCGGTGCGGAACGCGTGCAGCGGAATGGCGTCCTCGGGGTACTTCTGCCCCTCGCGCACGAAGCACACCCGCGAGAGCACGGCGGCGTTCTCGTACGGATGCGCGCCGAACACGCGGACGTCGCCGGAGGTGGCGAAGTTCTGCGCCGTGAGGATGGACATGATCGTCGTCTTGCCGGCGCCGTTGCGCCCCAGCAGGCCGTAGATGGTGTCCTTCTCGATGGCGAAGGACACGTCGTCCACGGCGGTGACGTCGCGGTAGCGCTTGGTGAGGTGCTGCACCTCGATGACGGCGGTCATCTCTCGGTCCTTTCAGTGGCGGATGCTGCGGGGGCGCCGGCGGCGCGGTCGCGGATGAGGGCGGAGAGGTCGTCGGGGCCGAGGCCGATCTTGCGGGCCTCGGCCAGCAGCGGCTCCACGAAGCGGTCGGCGAACACGGTCCGCCGCTCGGCCAGGAGCAGCTCTCGTGCTCCGGTGGCGACGAACATGCCGATGCCCCGTCGCTTATACAGCACGCCCTTGTCGACGAGCATGTTCACTCCCTTGCCCGCGGTGGCGGGGTTGATGCGGTGGAAGGCCGCGAGCTCGTTCGTCGAGGGTGCCTGCGCCTCCTCGGCGAGGCTCCCGTCGATGATCGCGTCCTCGACGCTCTCGGCGATCTGCAGGAAGAGTGCTCTTCCGTCATCGATCACGGCGCCTCCGTGTTGGTTGGTTAGTTACTCTACTAATGAACCATGACACCGACGCATGCCGAAGTCAAGCCCGTCGGAGGCGAAGAGGGGATGCGGTCGGCCGGGCCGGGCGTCAGTGGCGAGGCTTCGGCCGGATGACGCGGCCCGGCGCCGTGTCTCCGGGCGGGAGGCGTTCGGGCAGCGGGGCCGGGTCGGGAAGCGGAGCCTGACCGGGGAGCGGTGCGGCGGGCTCCGACGTCGCGGGCTCTGGCACCGCGGTCGCGGCGCGCGACGGCGGTGCCGCCGCATCCGTTCCCGAGGTGAGCTCGAGGGCGACCTGCTGCTCGAGGACTTCGATGGCCTCGTCCGACAGCGACAGGAGTCCGTCGAGCTCCTCCCGTACGCGCCGGTAGGCGAGCTGTCGCTCGGCGGGCGTCGCGGCCTGGTCCACCGCGACGGTGAGGAGCTGTTGGGCGACCTCCAGGCGACGGCGCTCGGTCTCGGTGAACCCGGAGTCCTTGATGCGGCGGGCGTCGCGCTCGGCCACGTCGAACGCCACCTCGTAGTCGGTGACCGCGTCCCGGTACTCTGCGATGCCCCGCGCGGTGAGCTTCTCGCGCGGCGAGTCCGGCCGCAGGCGGTCGGCCACCTTCTTGGCGCGCAGGAAGGCCGCCGTCAGCGGTTGGCGTCCGTCGCTCATCGCGGGGAAGGCGATGAGTTTGCCGACATCGAGCTCGTACTCCAGCCAGCGTGCGGTGACCGCGTCGTGCGCCGCCATCAGGCGGGTGAGGCGCGCGGCATCGGAGTCGTCCGTGGTCTCCGGCGCGGCCGTCACCGGCGCGGGGCTGCCGGTGCGTGCCGCCAGCTGCGCCGCGCGCAGCTCACCTTTGATACGGAGCACTTCCAGCCGGCGCTGATGACGGCGCTTGGCGGCCTTCTCCCAGGCATTGCCGACGGCGCCGGCGGCGCCGATCAGCGGGAACGCCAGCCACCAGTACGAGCCGACGAACTGCCAGAAGTCCACGTCGCCATGCTAGCCGCGCGCGTGCGCTCACTCGCGAGGGCGCCGGCGCCGCTGCCGCCACGCCGCCGCGCGCGCGAGGGCCTCGGCCGACAGCGCGATCGCGCGCGACGTGGAATCCATCACGTCGCGGGCGAGGTCCGCCCATACGGGCATGCCGGATGCCGCGTCCTCCGGTTCGCCGTTCTGCCGCCGGGCGGCGCGTTCGGCGGCATCGAAGGCCGCGCGAGCCTGGCGCACCGCATCGCGGTACGCCGCGAAGTCGGCGGGGCGGACAGGCGTGTCGGACGTGGCCGGCCGCAGCCACTGCGCAGCCGCCTGGGCGCGGAGGAACTGGGCGGTCAGCGGCAGGGACGGGTCGCTCATCGCGGGGTAGTCGATGAGCTTGGCCGCATCCGTCTCGTACGCCATCCAGCGCGAGGTCAGGACGTCGTGCTCGGCCATCAGGCGTGCCAGCGGCAGCTGGGCCCGGTCGGCGCCGGCGGCCGGGAGCGCTGCCCGGGCCGCGCGCACATCCGCGCGGCGGGCACGCAGCGCCGCCTCCGCCGCGCGCACGTCGCGCTCGGCCTGCCCCACGGCCCGGCGCGCATCGGCGACGGCCGCCGCGCCCACCCGCCCGGCGACGCGGTCGGCCTCGGCCCGGGCGACACCCGCGCGCGCCGCCAGGACCGCCGCGCGCGCCCGCACGACCTCCTGCCGGCCGGCCGCCACGTCGTGGCGCGCGGCGTCGAGTTCCACGCGGCGGGCGCGTGCCGAGCGGCGCGTGCGCAGGCCGAGCCACACCGCCGTGACCGAGGTGGCCGCAGCCGTCGGCGCGGCCACCACCATCAGCAGCAGCGGGTCCACGGTCCCAGGCTACGCGGCCGGTCCCCGGCGCTCAGCCGAACAGGAGCGAGATCACCGTCGCGCCCCCGCCCACGAGCACGAGCGACGCGATCACCACCCAGGCGACGACGCGGATGCGCCGCTGGCGGCGGGCGCCGAGGTCGCCGTAGTCCTCGTCGCTCATGCGGATGCTCCGGTGGGCTCCGTCACCGTCGGGCCGAAGGCGTCCGGGAGCGTCGCCGCCGACAGTCCGCGCAGTTCGGACACCGGGACGGTGAACAGTCCCTGGACCTCGAGCGCGGCATCCGCGCCATCGGCCGGCAGGTCGGTGACGCCGATGCGCAGCACCGGGTAGCCCCGGCCCTCGCACAGCCCGCGGAAGCGCACGTCGTCTTCCCGGGGCACGGTCACCAGCACGCGTCCGGTCGACTCGGAGAACAGGGCGGCCGCCGCATCCACGCCGTCGCGCTCGAGGATCTCGGTCAGCCACACCCGCGCCCCCACGCCGAAGCGCAGCACGGCGTCGGTGAGCGACTGGGCGAGGCCGCCCGCGGAGAGGTCGTGGGCGCTGGAGAGGAGCGACTGCGATGCCGCCGCCTGGAGCAGCTCGGCGAGCTTGCGCTCCTGCGCGAGGTCGACCCGCGGCGGGCGCCCGCCGAGGTGACCGTGCACGGTGCCGGCCCACTGCGATCCGGACAGCTCGGTGTCGGTGACGCCGAGGAGGTAGATGTTCTCGCCGGCATCCTGCCAGCCGCTCGGGATGCGGCGGGCGACGTCGTCGATGATCCCCAGGACGCCCACGACCGGGGTGGGGAAGATCGGGGTGTCGCCGGTCTGGTTGTAGAACGAGACGTTGCCGCCGGTGACGGGGATGCCGAGCTCGAGGCAGCCGTCGGCCAGGCCCGCGACGGCCTGCGAGAACTGCCACATCACCTCGGGGTTCTCCGGGCTGCCGAAGTTGAGGCAGTCGGTGACCGCGGCCGGCATCGCGCCGGTGACGGCGACGTTGCGGTAGGCCTCGGCGAGGGCGAGCTTGGCGCCCTCGTAGGGGTCGAGCTGGCAGTAGCGGCCGTTGCAGTCGGTCGCGATGGCGAAGCCGAGCCCCGACTCCTCGTCGACGCGGATCATGCCCGCGTCCTCCGGCTGCGCCATCACGGTGTTGCCGAGCACGTAGCGGTCGTACTGCGACGTCACCCAGGACTTGGACGCGAGGTTCGGCGCCGCCACCATTGTCAGCAGCGT
>CAZBZR010000005.1:18951-80118 GCA_964496445.1 uncultured Microbacterium sp. | reverse complement strand
GCCAAAGGTTGGGATCTTCCAGATGATGCCGGAGAAAGCCGAGCCCCGGCGCCTCGTCGACGCTGATCATGCCCGCGTCATCCGGGAAGCTCAGCGCGGTGATGCCCAGCACGTAGTAGTAGGACTGGTTGGTGATCCACGACGGATCGGCGAGGTTGGGGCTGGCGACCAGCTGCAGGAACTGCCGGCGGAGGGTGTCGGGGTCGCTCTCGCGGGCCAGCGCGCTCGCGGAGTCTTCCCGCAGCGCGTCCAGCCACGTCGGGTAGGCGACCGGACGCTCGTACACGGGTCCGTCGACGGCGACCGTCGAGGGGTCGACGTTGACGATCTCCTGCCCGTGCCAGTCGATGACGAGCCGGCCGTCGCCGGTGACCTCGCCGAGCACGCTCGTCTCGACGTCCCACTTGGCGGTGACGGCGAGGAAGGCGTCGAGCTTGTCGGGCGCGACGACGGCCATCATCCGCTCCTGCGACTCCGACATGAGGATCTCCTCGGGAGTCAGCGACGGGTCGCGCAGCAGCACGCGCGAGAGCTCGACCTTCATGCCGCTGCCGCCGTTGGCGGCCAGCTCGCTGGTGGCGCACGAGATGCCGGCGGCGCCGAGGTCCTGGATGGCTTCGACGAGGTCGCCCTGGTACAGCTCGAGGCAGCACTCGATGAGCACCTTCTCGGCGAACGGGTCGCCGACCTGCACGGCGGGGCGCTTGGTGGGGCCGCCGTCGGCGAAGGTGTCGGAGGCGAGGATGGAGGCGCCGCCGATGCCGTCGCCGCCGGTGCGCGCGCCGAACAGCACGACCTTGTTGCCCACGCCCGAGGCGTTGGCGAGCTTCAGGTCCTCGTGCCGCAGCACGCCCACCGCGAGCGCGTTGACGAGCGGGTTGCCCTGGTAGACCGCGTCGAAGACCGTCTCGCCGCCGATGTTCGGCAGGCCCAGGCAGTTGCCGTAGAACGAGATGCCCGAGACGACGCCGTGGACGACCCGCGCGGTGTCGGGGTTGTCGATGGCCCCGAAGCGCAGCTGGTCCATGACCGCGACCGGGCGGGCCCCCATGGAGATGATGTCGCGGACGATGCCGCCCACGCCCGTGGCCGCGCCCTGGAAGGGCTCGATGTAGCTGGGGTGGTTGTGCGACTCGACCTTGAAGGTGACCGCCCATCCCTCGCCGATGTCCACGACGCCGGCGTTCTGCCCCATCCCGACCATGAGGCGGGTCTTCATCTCGTCGGAGACCTTCTGGCCGAACTGGCGCAGGTAGATCTTGCTCGACTTGTAGGAGCAGTGCTCGCTCCACATCACGGAGTACATCGCCAGCTCGCCCGAGGTGGGGCGGCGTCCGAGGATCTCGCGGATGCGGTCGTACTCGTCGGGCTTCAGGCCCAGCGCGGCGTACGGCTGCTCCCGGTCGGGCGTCTCGATCGCGTGGGCGACGGTGTCGGCGAGGGAGGCCGCGACCGCGGCGCTCTCAGAGGATGGGGTCACGCGGCTGCACTCCAGGAATCGCAGGGGGCCGGACGCCCTCCAGTCTAGGCGGGCCGCGCGCTCACCAGAGGACCTGGAAGCCCGTCGGCAGTCCGATCGTGAGGCTCACCAGCAGGGAGACCACGCCGGCGATGAACCCGGCCGCGGCGAACTCGCGATACCGGCGGGCGTTCAGGCACGCGATGCCGCAGCCGAACGCCACCGCCGCGAGCACCCACACGGCGACCTGGGCGGGCGTGCTGAACTCGGCGAGGTAGACGCCGCCGAGGACGAGGATGCTGATGTACCACAGCAGCACACCGACCCCGCTGATCAGCGCGACCCACGATGCCCAGCGCAGGTCGCCGCGGGGATGCGCGTCCTGCTCCACGTCGCCGGGCACCGACCGGCCCGGCTCCATCGGGTCGGCGAGGTCGTCGTCGCCGCCGCGCACGGCGGAGGGCAGCGAGGGCGAGGTCATACCGCGAGGTTAGCGCTTGACAGCGCCACCCGCCGGGCCTAACGTACAACCAAATGGTTGCACAAAGACACCTCGACGACGCGGCGGTGGATCGGATCTTCCGGGCCCTCGCCGATGCGACGCGGCGTGACATCCTGCGCCGCACCCTCGGTGGAGAGCAGTCGGTGTCGGCGCTCGCCGCCGGATACGACATGAGCTTCGCCGCGGTACAGAAGCACGTGGCCGTGCTGGAGGCGGCCGAGCTCATCGTGAAGAGAGCCGAAGGGAGGGAGCGACTCGTGCGCGCCGACCCGGAGACGATCGCCCGCGCGCGGCACCTGCTCGCCGACTACGAGCGCCTGTGGCGCGCGCGCATCGACCGCCTCGACGACCTGCTGCGGGACGATCCCGCGACCTGACCGGATGCACCGCCGCATCCCCGACCAAGGAGAACCGTCATGCCCGTCACGAACGTGATCACCGATCCCGAAGCCCTCACGATGACGCTCGTCGCCGAGTTCCCGGTGGCCCCCGAGCGCGTGTGGGCGGCCTTCACCGACCCGCGTCAACTCGAGCGATTCTGGGGCCCGCCCGGATACCCCGCCACGTTCGAGCGGTTCGACTTCGCTCCCGGCGGGCTCGCGCTGTACGCCATGACGAGCCCCCGCGGGGAGGTGTCGCGCGGGCGGTGGGAGTTCCTGCGCATCCAGGAGCCCACCGGGTTCGAGGTGCTCGACGCCTTCGCCGACGACAGCGGCGAAGCATCCGCCGACATGCCCAGCATGCGCATGGTCTTCTCCTTCGAGGCCACCCCCGACGGCTCCCGCGTGACCAACACGACGCACTTCCCCTCCCTCGCCGCGCTCGAGCAGCTGTCGGCGATGGGCATGGTCGAGGGCGCGACGATGGCGATGAACCAGCTCGACACCGTGCTGCGGGATCTGCGCGCCTACGCCCAGGGCAAGGGCACGCAGGTCGAGCTGCTCGATGACACCCACGTGCGCATCACGCGCTTCATCGACGGACCTCGTGAGCTCGTCTGGCGCGCCCAGCACGAGCCCGAGCTGCTGCGGCAGTGGATGCTGGGGCCCGACGGCTGGACGATGCCGGTCGCCGAGGTCGGCGACACGTACCGCTTCGAGTGGGAGCCGGAACCCGGTGTCGAGGGCGAGCGGTTCGGGTTCGAGGGCGAGACGCTGTACTCCGACCCGCCGCGGCGCGAGGTGTCGACCGAGCGCATGATCGGGATGCCCGGACCCGGGACGATCAACGACCAGTCGCTCTACGAGGAGGACGGCGGCACCCTGTTGACGCTCCTCATCGAGTACCCCGACAAGGACACGCGCGACATGATCCTCGCCACCGGCATGGCCGACGGCATGGAGGCCTCGTACGCCCGGCTGGAGTCCCTCGTCCTGGCCTGACCCCCGTCCACTCGCCAGCATCCGTCGGGTTTGTCACGAAAATCCGACGGATGCTGGCGAGTCGACAGCGATCAGCGGCGGCGGTACAGGGCGGTCGCGACGGCGAACGCCACGACGAGGATGCCGACGCACCAGGCGAGCGCGATCCACAGCTGCCCGCACGGGCTGCCCCTGGAACAGCGCCCGGATGCTGTCCACGATCGAGGTGACCGGCTGGTTCTCGGCGAACCAGCGCACCGTAGCGGGCATCGAGTCGGTGTGGACGAACGCGGAGCTCAGGAACGGCAAGAAGATCAGCGGGTACGAGAACGCGCTCGCCCCATCGTGAGACCCGGAACAGTGACTTCCCGATCCCGCGCGCCACCGCCCCCGCCGAAACCACGTCCTCTCGCCGAGCCCACACCGCAGCGTCGACGGCGGGATGTGGGCTCGGCGAGAGGACGTGGTTTCGGTGCGGGTGCGAGGGGGCGCGGGGCACCGGGGGCGCGGGGGAGGGCGCGCGGGCGGGAGGGCGTGCGGGGGAGGGCGCGGGCGACGGGTCGGGCGCGCGCGGGCGGGGTCAGGAGGGCGGGCCGGCGGGACGCGACGCGCGGCGGCCCACCGACGCGCGGCGACCCTGCGCCGCGTGCACGGGCTCGGGCCCGGGCTGACCGCCGCGCTGCTGACCCGGCAGGGGGCGCGAGCGCCGGCCGTAGATGAGCTCGGACGAATCGAGCAGCCACGGCACGAGCGTGATCGAGACGCCGTGGACGAGCATGAGCTGCTGGGCAAGGCGCCGCGACCGGCGGTTGTGCAGCAGCGACTCCCACCAGTGCCCCACGATGTACTGCGGCAGGTAGACCGTCACCACCGACGACCCGTGCTTCTCGCGATACTTCTCGATGAAGCCGACGACGGGGCTGGTGTAAGCCCGATAGGGCGAGGAGATGATCACGAGCGGGATCGGGATGCCGTGCGCCTCCCACTCGCGCTGCAGACGGTCGGCATCGGCGTCGTCGACGGCCACGTGCACCGCGAGCGTCTTGTCGTGCCGCGCGGCGAGGGCGTAGTCGATGGCCTTGACCACCGGCTTCTGCAGCCGGTTCACCAGGATGATCGCGACATCGCCCGCCGAGCCGAAGTGCACGGTGTCGTCCATGCGGATCTCGTGCTCGACGTCGCGGTAGTACCGGTGCACGCCGATCATGAGCGTGGCGAGGACGGGGATCGCGAGGAAGACCAGCCACGCGCCGTGGGTGAACTTCGTGACGGTGACGATGAGGAGGACGAACACGGTGAGCGCCGCGCCGACGCTGTTGATCACGAGACCCGACACCGCCGAGCGTCGCTCGGACCGCGCCGACTCCTGCGCCGCCGCCTCCGGGGTCAGCGTCTGCAGGCCCCGCAGCGTCCGCCGCCAGTGCCGCACCATCCCGATCTGTCCGAGCGAGAACGAGACGAACACCCCGATGATGTACAGCTGGATGAGGGTCGTGAGGTTCGCCTGGTACACCACGAGCACGCCGATGGCGGCGACCCCCAGGATGATCATGCCGTTGGAGTAGACCAGGCGGTCGCCGCGCGTGTTCAGGGCCTTGGGGGCATAGCCGTCCCGGGCGAGCACGGCGCCGAGCAGGGGGAAGCCGTTGAACGCCGTGTTGGCCGCCAGCAGCAGCACCGCGGCGGTGGCGGCCTGGACGATGAAGAACGGGATGCTGCCCCCGCCGAAGGTCGCCGCCGCGACCTGCGCCATGAGGCTCGGCTGCGGGTCGGAGCAGTCGAATCCGACGAGGTGGCACGGGTTCTCGGCGTAGTGCACCCCCGCGACCAGGGCGAGCGCCGTCAGTCCGGCGAACAGCAGGATCGCGATGGCGCCCATGAGGGTCAGGGTGGTCTGGGCGTTGCGGATCTTGGGCTTGCGGAAGGCCGGCACGCCGTTGCTGACCGCCTCGACGCCGGTGAGGGCGGAGCATCCGCTGGAGAACGCGCGGAGAATCAGCAGGATGACGGCGACCTGCCCGAGCTCTTCGGCCTGCACCGCGTAGCCGGCGCTGGAGGCCACCGGCGGGTCGCCGATCGCGGTGCGGAACAGGCCCACCGCGATCATCACCGCGACCGAGCCGATGAACAGGTAGGTGGGGACCGCGAAGAAGGTGGAGGCCTCGCGGACACCCCGGAGATTGGCCACCACCAGGAGGATCACGAACCCGACGGCGATCTCCACGCGCAGCGGATTGAGCTCGGGGATCGCCGAGATGATGTTGTCCACGCCCGAGGCGACGGACACCGCGACGGTGAGCACGTAGTCGACCAGCAGCGCGGCGGCCACGACCACGCCCGGCACCTCGCCGAGGTTCGTGCGGGCCACCTCGTAGTCGCCGCCGCCCGAGGGGTAGGCCTTGATGAGCTGGCGGTAGCTGAGGACCACCACGACCAGCAGCACGACGACCGCCGCGGCCACCCACGGGCTGAACGCGAGGAACGACAGCCCGCCGATCAGCAGGATCATGAGCAGCTCCTGCGGCGCATACGCCACCGACGACAGCGCGTCGGAGGCGAAGATCGGCAGTGCCCGCTTCTTCGGCAGCAACTGCTCGTCGAGCTCCGCCGAGGTGAGCGGATCGCCGATCAGCAAGCGCTTGGCGGCGGGAACGGGAGGGGGTGCGGAGTCGTCCCCGGGCTCGCGACTCGTGTCGGTCACGGCGCGCGACATTACGCCTGTCGCGCCCGCCCCGCAATCCGGCGCGCCCGGGTCCCCCATCCGCGAGACTCAGCCCCGCGGATGAGACTCCTGCCGCCGCGCTGATTCCCGTCCGTGCGGCCGAGTCTCGGGGGTTGGCGGGTCGTCGCGGCAGGCCGGGTCAGCCGAGGAACTCGCGGGCGGCCACGACGAGGTTCTCCACGCCACGGTCGATGGTCGGCTGGATCACCGGCGCGAAGAACGGCGAGTGGTTGGTGGGGATGTCGCGGTCGAGAGTGCCCCCGGTCACCGCATCCGCGTACGTCTGCGGGTCGATGCCGCCCCAGAACCAGTAGATGAGGGGCGCGCCGGACTCCCGCGCGAACCACGACACGTCCTCGCTGCCGGTGAACATGCCCGGGTCCACGACGCTGCCGGCGCCGAAGGCGCCCTCGAACGCGCCCACGAGTCGCGCGGTGGCGGCGGCGTCGTTGATCGTGGGCGGAAGGGTGTGGTCGGTGGTGATCACCGGGGCGACCTCGGCACCGGATGCCGCGGCCTCGGCCCGCACGATCCGCTCCACCTTCTCCAGCACGCGGTCGCGGGCCGCGTCATCCGGGTAGCGCAGGCTCAGCTCGAGCTTGGCCTCGGCGGGGATGATGTTGTTCTTCAGACCCGCATGGATCGAGCCCACCGTGACGACCGCGACGTCGCGCGGGTCGACCTCGCGGGAGACGATCGTCTGCAGCCGCATCACGGTCGCCGCGGCCATGACGACCGGGTCGATGGTGGAGTGGGGGCGCGAGCCGTGTCCGCCTCGGCCGTGCAGCACGACGCTCAGCCCGTCGGATGCGGCCATCTGGGTGCCGGGGCGCACGCCGATGGTCCCCGCGGGGAGGGGCGTGAGGTGCTGCCCCAGCACGATGTCGGGCCGGGGGTAGCGATCGAGCACGCCGTCGGCGATCATCGCCTGCGCGCCCGCGCCGTACTCCTCGGCGGGCTGGAAGACGGCGACGACGCTGCCCGACCACTCTCCACGGGTGGCGACGAGGCGCTCGAGGGCGCCGAGCATCGCCGTGACGTGCATGTCGTGCCCGCACGCGTGCATGACGGGGACGTCGGTTCCGGCGGGGTCGACGCCCCGGGCGGTGCTGGCGTAGTCCAGGCCGGTGCGCTCGGCCACGGGCAGGCCGTCCATGTCGGCGCGCAGCCACACCACCGGGCCGTCGCCGTTCACGATCGACGTGATGACGCCGGTGCGGCCGACGCCCTCCTCGTAGGTGAGCCCGAGCTCGTCGAGGTGCCGCGTGATCACGCCCGCCGTGCGCGTCTCCCGGAAGGACAGCTCGGGGTGGCGATGCAGGTCGCGGTACAGGCTCTCCAGGTCGATGCTCATCCCCCGAGCCTACGCCGCGCCGGCGGGGGGCTCAGGAGGGGACGCGGGCCGTGGTGGCGCGGACGACGAGCTCGAACGGCAGTGCCGCGTGCACGTGCGGGGCGGATGCGGGCACCTCCAGCTCGGCGAGGATCGCCTCCGCCGCGCGCTCGCCCTGCCCCTGCGGGAACTGGTCGATCGTGGTCAGGCGGAAGAACTCGCCGAGCTCGTGACCGTCCACCCCGATGACCGAGATGTCCTCGGGCACCCGGTAGCCGAGCTCGCGCGCGGCCAGGACCGCGCCGATCGCCATCTCGTCGGAGGCGGCGAACAGGGCGGTGGGGCGCTCGCCGGGCCGGCCGAGCAGCTGCTTGGCGGCGCGGAATCCGCCCTCGATCGTGAAGTCGGCCGGCTCGAACAGGGCGGGCAGCACCGGCACCCCGGCATCCGCGAGGGCCTGCTCGAAGCCCTGGCGCCGCTGGGTGGGGATGTGGAAGTCGAGGTCGAACTCCGGGTTGGCGCCGATGTGCGCGATGCGGGTGTGGCCGAGGGAAAGGAGGTGCCCCGTCGCCAGGCGGGCCACGGCGATCTCGTCGACGGCGAGGGTGGTCAGGTGCGGGTTGGGTCCGCCGATGGCGATGACCGGGATGCCCAGGTCGCTCAGCCGGCGGGACTCCTCCGCGCCGAGCTCGATCGAGATCGCGATGACGCCGTCGATCCGCCGTCGCCGCAGGAACGTGTCGAACACGCTCCGGCGCTCGGCGGGGTCGGCCGTCAGCGCGTAGAGCGTGATGTCGTAGCCGCGGCGCATGAGGGCCGCCGAGATGCCGCTGAGCACCGTGCTGAAGAACCAGCGGTCCAGGAACGGCACGAGCACCCCGATGTTGCGGGTGCGCCCCGACGCCAGGCTCGACGCCGACGCCGACACGACGTAGCCGAGGTTCTCGGCGGCGGCGAGCACTCGGGCACGCGTGGCCTCCGACACCGGTCCGCGGCCGCTGAGGGCGCGCGAGACGGTGGCCGTGGAGACACCCGCCAGGCGCGCGACCTCGTCGATGCTCACCATGCCGGATGCTCCCCCCGAGCCTCGCCGCGGATCAGTCCGCCGAGATCCAGACCGTGGTGTCGGCCGGGATGCCGTCGGCGTCCCGTGCGCCGCTCGCGGCCACGAGCGTACCCTGCGGCAGCGGCACGGTCTCGCCGTCGACGTTCGCGATCACGGTGAGGGCACCGTTGCGGAAGGCGAGGACGCCCGGGCCGAAGCCGTCCAGCCACTCCAGCGTGCCCGCGCCGAGGCCGTGCGCGTGGCGCGCGGCCAGCAGCGTCCGGTACAGCGTCAGCGTGGAGTCGGGGTCGCCGATCTGCGCGTCACGGGCAAGCGTCGCCCACTCCGCAGGCTGCGGCAGCCACGACGCCCCGGTGGGGCTGAAGCCGTAGGCGGGGGCCCCGGCGCGCCACGGGATGGGCACGCGGCATCCGTCGCGGCCGTAGCGCTCGCCGCCGGTGCGGAACCACGTCGGATCCTGGCGCGCGTCGTCGGGCAGGTCGATCACCTCGGGCAGGCCCAGCTCCTCGCCCTGGTACAGGTACGACGAGCCGGGGAGGGCGAGCATCAGCGCCGTCGCGGCGCGCGCACGGCGCAGCCCCACCTCGGGGATGGGCTTGCCGGGGGAGTTCGGTCCGATGCCGTGGCCCTGCGGGTTCTCGGCGGTCAGCGCCAGGCGCGAGGCGTGCCGGACGACGTCGTGGTTGGAGAGGACCCACGTGGAGGGGGCGCCGACGGCGGCGTAGGCCGCGAGCGAGGCGTCGATGACGCCGCGCAGCTTCGCGGCATCCCAGTCGGTCTCGAGGTATTCGAAGTTGAACGCCTGATGCATCTCGTCGGGGCGCACCCACAGCGCGGTCTTCTCCACCGTGGGCAGCCACGCCTCGGCGCACAGCGCGCGATCGCCGTCGTACTCGGCGAGCAGCTCGTGCCAGTCGCGGTAGATGTCGTGGACGCCCGGCTGACCCCAGTAGGGGACGGATGCCTCGTCGCCGCCCATCGATCCCGACTCGGGGTCGGGGGTGTAGTCGGGCAGGCCCGCCTCCTTGACGAGGCCGTGGGCCACGTCGACCCGGAAGCCGTCGACGCCGCGGTCGAGCCAGAAGCGCAGGATGCGGCGGAACTCCTCGCGCACCTCGTCGTTGGACCAGTCGAAGTCGGGCTGCGACGAGTCGAAGAGGTGGAGGTACCACTGGCCGGGCGTGCCGTCGGGCTCGAGTAGGCGGGTCCACGCCGGACCGCCGAAGACCGACTCCCAGTTGTTGGGCGGCAGCTCGCCGTTCTCGCCGGTGCCGTCACGGAACATGTAGCGCGCGCGCTCGCGGCTGCCGGCGGGTGCGGCCAGCGCCTCCTGGAACCACGCGTGCTGATCCGAGGAGTGGTTGGGAACGAGGTCGACGATGATGCGGATGCCGCGCTCGTGGGCGCCGGCGAGCATCGCGTCGAAGTCGGCGAGGGTGCCGAAGAGAGGGTCGACGTCGCAGTAGTCGGCGACGTCGTAGCCGGCGTCCTTCTGCGGCGAGCGCTGGAACGGGCTCAGCCACAGGGCGTCGACGCCGAGGTCACGCAGATCGTCCAGGTGAGCGGTGACGCCGGGCAGGTCGCCGATGCCGTCGCCGGAGCTGTCCGCGAAGGAGCGCGGGTAGATCTGGTAGATGACGGCGGTGCGCCACCATTCGGAGCCGGCGGCGGGGGTGACGGCGTGCGCGTCCTCCTGCGTGAAAGTCATGCCGCTCAGGCTACTGCAAACGCTTGCACTTCCTGCTCGCCCCGCCCGGGACGCGGATAGGGTGGGCGGGTGCCCGACACCGCAGACCTCGATCGCGCGCTCGCCCTGATCGGCAGCATCCCCGACTATCCGGAGCCCGGCGTGCTCTTCCGCGACATCACGCCGCTGCTGGCGGATGCGGCGGCGCTGCGCACCACGATCGACGCGATGCTGGCCCCGTTCGCCGGCGGCTTCGACGTCGTCGCGGGCATCGAGGCGCGCGGCTTCCTGCTCGCCGGCGCCGCGGCCACCGCCGCCGGCGTCGGTCTCGTGCCGATCCGCAAGGCGGGCAAGCTGCCCCGGCCCGCCGCCTCGGTCTCGTACGCGCTGGAGTACGGCACAGCCGCGATCGAGATGCACGACGATCTGCCGGACGGCACGCGTGTGCTCCTGCTCGACGACGTCCTGGCCACGGGCGGCACGCTGGCCGCCGGCCGCGAGCTCGTCGCCCGGCTCGGCGGCCGCGTCGTCGGCACCGCGGCGCTGCTGGAGATCGAGGCCCTCGGCGGCCGTGCCCTGCTCGGCCCCGCGCCGCTGCACACCCTCTTCCGCGTCTGACCCCGCCCCGCCGCATCCGTCCGCCCGGCCTCGCCCCCGCGTTGCCCGCCTGACGCCGCGCGAACCCCCGCCGCGCGACCCCCCGCCGCGCGAACCCCCGCCGCGCGAACCCCCTGTATCGGCGAGACAGGGGGTTCTCGGCGAAACACGGGGCGTCGCCCTGCGTCTCGCCGACAATCCCCGGTCTCGCGGGCTGGGGATTGTCGGGCCGGGCGGGGCCGGGGCGGGCGGGGCGGGCCGGCGGGTCAGGTGGGGAGGGGGGCGCCGAGGTCGACGGGGGTGCCCTGGATGTTGCCGAGGATGCCGCGGATGATGTCGGATCCGTCGGTGGCGCGCAGGCTCTCGTACCACGCGGCGGTGACGGCGGGGTCGAAGGCGTGCGTCTCCCACGCGCGCTTGCGCGCGCGCAGCACGAGGTCTCCCGCGCGCTCGGACCGCGCGCGCCGATAGCGGTGCAGCGCATCCTCGACGCCCAGCGTGTTCGTGGCGAAGACGGTGCCCAGCACGAAGCTGTCCTCCAGCGCCGAGCACGCACCCTGCCCGATGTCGGGGGCGGTGTTGTGTGCCGCGTCGCCGAGGATAGCGACGCGGCCGCGCACCCAGTCGTGGAACGGGTCGATGTCCCAGATCTCGACGCGGTTGAGCGAAGCGGCGGGATCGATCGCATCGAGCAGCGCACGCACGCCCGGTGCGCCCCAGGCCCCGAAGGCGTCTTCGAGCGGGCGCGCGCCGTCGCGGTCGCGGTCGTAGGGGAGGCCCGCGGTCTGGGGCACGTCGACGAAGAAGTAGAAGCGGTCGCCGCCGACCGGCATCACCGCGCAGCGCTTGCCCTCGCCGACGTAGGTTGTCCACTGGTTCGCCGGACCGATGCGGGGGTCGGCGGCGACCAGGCCGTTGTAGTTGGTGTACCCCGAATAGGTCCGCTCGGGGCGGGCGACAGCATCCGCCGTGACGTAGTCGCGCACGATCGAGCGCGCGCCGTCGGCGCCGATGAGCAGGTCGGCGGTGTCGGTCGAGCCGTCGGCGAAGGTGGCGGTGACGGTGGTGCCGTCGTCGGCCACGTCGACGAGCTGCATGCCGAGCCGGATGCGGTCCTCCCCGACCGTCCGCATCAGCAGCGCCTGCAGCTCGGCGCGTGCGACGGGGTAGGGGCGCTGGCCGCTTCGGACGGTCACCGGCTCCAGGCTGAAGCGGCACATCTCCTCGCCGGTGAGGCCGTCGATGTAGGCCATGTCCTCCATGCGCCCGCCGAGCGCGGCGACCTCCTCGGCCAATCCGAGCCAGTTCAGCACCTTCACGCCGTTCGACCAGAGCGACAGAGCCGCCCCGACGGGCTTGTTCTCCCGCATCCGGTCGTACACGACCACGTCGTGCCCGAGTCGCTGCAGCGCGATCGCCGCGCTCGTGCCGCCGATGCCGGCGCCGATCACGATGACCTTCATGAGCCGCGGTAGGTGGAGTAGGCGAACGGGCTGAGCAGGAGCGGCACGTGGTGATGCGCGTCATCGGCCACCGTGAACGCGATGGTCGCGGACGGGTAGAACGTCGCCGTGCCGGCGGCCGCGAAGTACGCGCCGGTGTCGAAGGTGAGGGTGTAGTCGCCGGGATTCAGGCGCTCGGGCCCGAGGGCGAGGCGCCCGTCGGCGTCGGTGACGCCCGTCGCCAGCGTCGCATCGCCATCGGCGAGGGTGACGGCCATTCCCGCTGCCGGAATGCCGCGCGCCGCATCCAGCACGTGAGTGGTCAGCTGCGTGGTCATTCCGCCTCCTCGGGCAGGGCGGCGGCGGGATCGAGGATCGTGTCGCGCAGCCGCAGCAGGGCGATCTCGGCGAGTTGGGCGGTGGCCTCTCGCGTCTCGGCATCGGGGGTGTTCTGCAGCCGGCGCTCCAGCTCGGCGAGCATCTCGGCGGGGGCCCTGCCGGCGGCGCGGATGAGGAAGACCCGGCCGAACCGCTCCTCATATGCCGCGTTGCCCGCCGCCATCGCCGCGGTGAGGTCATCGTCGGCGGTGGCCATCGACGCCTGCTCGCGGCGCGAGGCGTGCGCCTCCGCGCCGTCGCCCTGCACCCGCCCCCCGATGCGGGGGTGGTGGGCGAGGGCGCGGTCGAGATCGGCCGGCGCCCAGTGCGCCGCGAGGGCTCCGGCATAGGCGGCGAGGTCATCGACCGTCGCGTAGGGCCGCCCGGCGACGACGGCGTCGACCCATCCGGGCACGTCGGCCCACACGCGCACGACGCCGGCGGCGGCCGCCGCATCCGCGCCGTTGAATTCGTCCAGCTGCATGGCGGTCACGTTAGCCGCCCCGCGTTTCCCGGATGTTGCCGGGCCCCGGTCCCGGCGCGCCGCGCGCCGCGTGCGCGCGCCCGAACTCCGGCAGAAGGCGGGCGGGGGCGGGTTCGGCTCGGCGTGTCGTCTCGGTTTCGTGCGGTTGTGAGGAGTTCGGGCGGGGCGGGGGCGGATCGGGCAGGGGCGGGGCGGGTTCCCGGCGCGCCGCCCCCGACCCGCGTGCGCGCGACCGAACTCCGGCAGAAGGCGGGCGGGGGCGGGTCCGGCTCGGCGTGTCGCCTCGGTTCCGCGCGGTTGTGAGGAGTTCGGGCAGCGGCGGACGGCAGCGGCGGCCGGCAGCGGCGAGGAGGGCCGGATGGTGGGCGGGGCAGGGTGCGCAGGATGTTGCCCTGGGTAACATCCGGGAAACGCGCAGACCGTACGGTGACGCCATGACTCCGGGTTCGATCGCCGCGCGGCGCGTGTTCTTCGGTGGCGGCTTCGCGCCGGCCACGGTGCGCATCGAGCGCGGCGAGGTGGTCGCCGTCGACACGTTCGACGCCGGCGCCGACGTGGTGCTGCCCGACACCCACGTGCTGCTCCCCGGCCTCGTCGACTCGCACGTGCACCTGAACGAGCCCGGCCGCACCGAATGGGAGGGCTTCGCCACCGGCACCGCGGCGGCCGCGGCCGCGGGCGTGACGACCGTGCTGGACATGCCGCTGAACAGCATCCCCGTCACCACGACGCCCGACGCCCTCGCGGCCAAGCGGGCCGCGGCGTCCGGGCAGCTCGCCGTCGATGTGGGTTTCTGGGGCGGGGCGGTGCCGGAGAACCTCGGGAGCCTCGCCGACCTGGATGCGGCGGGGGTGGTCGGGTTCAAGTGCTTCCTGTCGCCCTCCGGCATCGACGAGTTCGGTCACCTCGACCCCGCGCAGCTGGAGGCCGCCCTCGCCGAGATCGCCGCGCTCGGCAGCATCCTCATCGTCCACGCCGAAGACCCCGCGCTGCTCGGCGCCGACGGCCCGCTGGGCTCGGCGTATCCGGCGTTCCTCGCCGCGCGTCCCGCCGCCAGCGAGCGCGCCGCCATCCGCACGGTGATCGAGGCGGCGCGGCGCACCCGCGGCCGTGCGCACATCGTGCACGTGTCGGATGCGGGTGCGCTCGACGACGTGCGCGCCGCCAAGGCCGACGGGGTGCCGCTGACGATCGAGACGTGTCCGCACTACCTCACGCTCACCGCCGAGGACGTCCCCGACGGCGACGCGCGCTTCAAGTGCTGCCCGCCGGTGCGCGACGCCGGCAACCGCGATCTGCTCTGGCAGGGCGTGCTCGACGGCACCGTCGACGCGATCGTCAGCGATCACTCGCCCACCACCGCGGCGCGCAAGAGCCCGCGCGATTTCGGCCTGTCGTGGGGCGGGATCTCCGGCCTGCAGACGGGGTTCGCCGCGGTGTGGACCGAGGCTCGTCGCCGTGGCGTCCCGCTCGAGCGGCTCCTGCCGCTGTTCACCACCGGCCCCGCGCGCATCGGCGGACTCGGCGGACGCGGGCGGATCGCGGCGGGGGAGCCGGCGCACCTGGTCGCGTTCGATCCGGATGCGACCCAGACGGTGCACCAGCAGGATCTGGAGTACCGCAACAAGATGTCGCCGTGGGACGGGCGCACCCTCTCCGGGGTGGCCGTCACCACGTGGGTGCACGGCGCGGTGGCCTACCGCGCGGGGGAGGGCGTCATCGCCCGCAACGGCCGCGAGGTGCTGGCGGAGCCGGCCACGCTCGCGGGAGGGGGGAGCGATCGATGACGATCGACATGCCGATCCTGCAGCCGGGCACGGGGGAGATCCCCGGCGCCCACTACCTGCCGGCCTCACCGGACACCGTCACGTGGGGGCGCCTGCCGTGCGCCGCGGATGCCGCGGTGCTGGAGATCGCCGCGGGGGAGACCGTGACGATCGACACGGTGAGCCACGAGGGCATCCTCGACGATCAGGGGAAGGACCCGCGAGCCTTCTTCGCCGCGCATGGCGTGGCCGCCGCGCACGTGCTGGATGACGCGGTCGCGATCGCCGCGAGCGTGCCGCGGGATGCGGCATCCGACGGCCCGCACGTGGTGACGGGGCCGATCCGCATCCGCGGCGCCCGCCCGGGCGATCTGCTGAAGATCACGGTCGAGCGGCTGCAGCCGCGCGTGCCGTACGGGGTCATCTCCAACCGGCACGGGAAGGGTGCCCTCCCCGGCGAGCTGCCCCGCACGTCGGGGAACGTCAGCGTCTTCGCGGCGGTGGCCGAGCGCGAGGGCCGTCTCGTCGGCACGCTCCCGGTGACCGCGGGCGGCGAGCCGATCGTGGCGTTCCCGCTCGCGCCCTTCCTCGGCACGATGGGCGTCGCCGTCGCGGAAAACGAACGCCCGCACTCCGTGCCGCCCGGCGCCCACGGCGGCAACATCGACATCAACCTGCTCGTGGAGGGCGCGGTGCTCTACCTGCCGGTGCAGGTGGAGGGGGCCCTCGCCTACGTCGGCGATCCGCACTTCGCGCAGGGCGACGGCGAGGTGGCGCTGACGGCGCTGGAGGCGTCGCTGCGGGCGACCCTGCGCTTCGAGGTGGTGCCGCGCGCGGAGGCGCTGGCGGAGTTCGGCGAGATCGCCGGTCCGCTCGTGCGCACCGGCGAGTACCTCGTCCCCACGGGGCTCGACCGCGACCTCGGCGAGGCGATGCGCCGGTGCGTGCGCGCCGCGCTGTCGCTGATCCAGGCGCGGTGGGGGCTCGACGAGCACCTCGCGTACGCCTACCTGTCCGCCGCCACCGACTTCGACATCTCGCAGGTCGTCGACATCGTCTGCGGCGTGCACGCCCGCATCCGCGAGGCCGATTTCGCGGCGGTGCCGCGATGACGGATGCGGAGATGCCCGCCGACCTGCGGGCAGCGGTCGAGGCCTACGAGCGCGCCATCGTGGACAACGACCTGGATGCGCTCGACGCGTTCTTCGCCCCCGGCCCCGACACGCTCCGCGGCGACGCGGCGGGCCTCCTCGTCGGACACGACGCGATCTCGGCGTTCCGGATGCTGCGGGGCGGGGTGTCGCCGCGGACGATCTCGCGCATCGAGTACCGGCCCCTCTCCCCCGGCGTCGCGCTGGTCGTGGCGGTGTCGCACTTCCGCGGCGGCGGGAGCGGCCTGCAGACGCAGGTGTGGCAGATCCTCGACGGCACGTGGCTGATCACCGCCGCGCACGTCAGCCCCCGCCCGCAGCCGCTGGACCGCACGGTGTGGCGGAGCGTGGGCGACCCGTTCTTCCAGGGCGCGTGGCGCGGGCCGCTGGCCGGGCTCACCGTCGCGGTGAAGGACCTCTTCGCGATCAAGGGCTTCCGCATCGGCGCCGGCAATCCGACCTATCTCGAGTCGGCGCGACCGGAGACGACGACGGCGCCCGCGGTGGCCGACCTGCTCCGCGCCGGCGCGTCGCTGCGGGGCATCGCCCGCACCGACGAGTTCGCGTACTCGATCGCCGGCGACAACCCGCACTACGGCACGCCCCTCAACGGCGCGGTCGCCGGTGCCCTCCCCGGCGGATCCTCGAGCGGACCGGCGACCGCCGTCGCGACCGGCCAGGCCGACATCGGCCTGGCCACCGACACCGCCGGGTCCATCCGCGTGCCCGCGTCCTACCAGGGGCTCTGGGGCCTGCGGACCACGCACGGCCTCGTGCCGCGGCAGGGGCTCCTGCCCCTCGCGCAGTCGTTCGACACGGTCGGCTGGCTCACGCGTGACGGCGAGACCCTGCAGCGCGTCGTGGACTGGTGCCTGAGCTACGACGGCTCGGAGTCGACCGAGAGCGTCTTCGGCGCCTCCGACGGCGACCTGCCGTGGCGCTTCGTCGTCCCCTCGTCGCTCCTCGCGTGCGCCGAGCCCGCCACCCGCGACGCCTTCGCCGCCGCGCGGGCGCGGCTGGCCGCATCCGCAGCCGGCGCGGCCGAGATCACCGACATCGACACCGGCGACCCGGATGCGGCGCTCGCCGCGTTCCGCGCGGTGCAGGGCGCGGAGGCGTGGCGCAACAACGGGGAGTGGCTGCGGGCCCACCCGGGCGCGGTCGGTCCGGCCGTGGCCGAGCGCTTCCGGGCCGCCGCCGCGGTGACCGCCGCCGAGGAGGCGGCCGCACGCACGGTCATCGCCGGCATCCGCGCCGAGCTCGAGAAGCTCACCCGCAACGCCGTGCTGCTCCTGCCGTCGGTGCCGGGTCCGGCGCCGCTGCGGACGGCGGATGCGGCGGCGATCGACGCCGTGCGCGCCGCGACGCTGCGCATGACGGCGCCGGCATCCGTGGCGGGGCTTCCCGCCCTGTCCCTTCCCGGGCTGCGCGTGCCCGGTCCGGGCGGCGAGGCGCCGGTCGGGATCACCCTCGTCTCGCGCGCCGGCACCGACATCGCGCTCGTGCGCCTCGCCCGGCGCGTCGCGCGCGCCCTCGATCCCGCGCCTTCGCCGCTCACCCGCACCGAATCGTCGGTTCGCGGCGGCGCAACGCGCGATTCGGTGCGGGTGAGCGGGAGGGATGCGGGCAGGGACGGGGACGACAGGACGGAGAACGCATGAGCGACGACATCCCGGGGCCGATCGATCCGCCCGCGCGGCTGCTGATGGGGCCCGGACCCATCTCCGCCTACCCGAGTGTGCTGCGCGCGATGTCGGCGCCGCTGGTCGGGCAGTACGACCCGTTCATGACGGCGACGATGACCGAGACGCAGGAGCTGTACCGCCGCGTGTGGGCGACGCAGAACGAGGCGACGCTCCTCATCGACGGCACCTCGCGCGCCGGCATCGAGGCGGCCCTGGTCACGCTCATCCGCCCCGGCGACCGGGTGCTCGTGCCCGTCTTCGGCCGCTTCGGGCACCTCCTCGCCGAGATCGCCGAGCGCGCGCTCGCCGAGGTGCACACGATCGAGGTGCCCTGGGGGCAGGTGTTCCCGGTGTCCGCGATCGCCGAGGCCATCCGCCGCATCCGCCCGCACCTCCTCGCCCTGGTGCAGGGCGACACCTCCACCACGATGAACCAGCCGCTCGACGAGATCGGCGAGCTGTGCCGGCGGCACGGCGTGCTCTTCTACACCGACGCGACCGCCTCGCTCGGCGGCAACGACTTCGAGATGGACGCGTGGGGAGTGGATGCGGCGACCGCCGGCTTGCAGAAGTGCCTCGGTGGACCCTCCGGCTCCGCCCCCCTCAGCCTGTCCGATCGCGCCGTCGCGGTGGTCCGCTCGCGTGGTCGGGTGGAGGCCGGCATCCGCGAAGAGGACGATCCGGATGCGGCCGACTTCGTGCGCTCGAACTACTTCGATCTCGGCATGATCCTGGACTACTGGGGGCCGCGGCGGCTGAACCACCACACCGAGGCGACCTCGATGCTCTACGCCGCGCGCGAGTGCGCGCGCGTGCTGCTGAGCGAGGGACGCGACGCCGTCATCGCCCGCCATCGCCGGCAGGGCGCGGCGATGCTCGCCGGAGTGCAGGGGCTGGGACTGACCGTCTTCGGCGACGTCGCGCACAAGATGAGCAACGTCGTCGCCGTCGAGATCCCGGAGGGCGTGCCCGGCGACCTCGCGCGCGCCGCGCTGCTCGCCGACTTCGGCATCGAGATCGGCACCTCGTTCGGCCCGCTGCACGGGCGCGTCTGGCGGATCGGCACGATGGGCTACAACGCCCGTACGGATGCGGTGCTCACCACGCTCGCCGCGCTGGAGAGCGTGCTGCGCCGGTTCGGCGCATCCGTCCCCGCCGGCGGGGGCGTCGAGGCCGCGCGCGACGTGCTGGGGGAGACCGCCTCGTGAGGACGCGCACCGCGCTGCCCCCCGACCGCGTCGCCGCCGCCGCCCGGCGGGTGATGGGCCGATGCGACGAACTCGCGCGCGTCAGCGCCGCGCCCGGCCGGATCGAACGCGTGCACCTCTCGCCCGAGCACGCGCGCGTGAACCGCCTCACCGCGGAGTGGATGCGCGAGGTCGGCCTGCGATCGAGCCAGGACGCGGCGGGCAATCTGCTCGGACGTCTGGCCCCGCCGGATGCGCCGGACGCCCCGGCGCTGCTGCTCGGCTCGCACCTGGACACCGTGCCCGACGCCGGCCGCTTCGACGGCATCGTGGGCGTGCTCATGGCGCTCGAAGTGGTGCGCCTCCTCCGCGGCATCGGCGACGACGGTGCGGCGTTCTCGCCGTTCCCCTTCGCGCTGGAGGTCATCGCCTTCTCCGACGAGGAGGGCGCGCGCTTCGGCACGGCCCTGCTCGGCTCCTCCGCCGTCGCCGGCACGTGGGACGAGGCGTGGTGGGGGCTGACGGATGCCGACGGGGTGACGCTCCGCCAGGCCTCGCTGGAGTTCGGCCTGGACCCCGGCCGTATCGGCGAGGCCGCGCGCGCCCCGGGCGACCTCGTCGGCTACCTCGAGGCCCACATCGAGCAGGGCCCCGAGCTGCACCGCCGCGGTGAGGCGCTCGCCGTGGTGTCGTCGATCGCGAGTGCGCGCCGCTTCCAGCTCGTCGTGGAGGGCGAGGCCCGTCACGCCGGGGGGACGCCCTACGACGTGCGCCGCGACGCGCTGCTCGGCGCGAGCGAGGCCGCGCTCGCGGTGGAGCGCATCTGCCGCGCCGAGCACCACATCGTCGGCACGGTGGGTCAGCTGGAGGCCTTCCCCGGCGCGGTGAACATCGTGCCCGGGGAGGCGCGGTTCTCCCTCGATCTGCGGGGCGAGTTCGACGGCGCCCGCGACCGGGTGTGGGAGACCATCGCCCGCGAGCTCGACGAGATCATGGGCCGGCGGGGGCTGCGGTGGCGGGCGCGCGATGTGCACAACGCCCCCGCGGTGTTCTGCGCGCCGCTCCTGCAGGACGTCGTGCGGGCCGGCATCGGTGCCACCGAGCCCGCCGCCGAACCCGCGACGATCTTCAGCCGCGCGGGTCACGACGCCATGGCGCTGGGCGCGATCACCGACGTGGGGATGCTGTTCCTGCGCAACCCCGACGGCATCAGCCACCACCCCGACGAGGCCGTGTCGGCCGCCGACGTGGGGGCCGGCATCCGCGCCCTGGCCGAGTCCGTCGCCCACCTGGCCGCCGAGCCGCTCCGCTAGCCCTCCCACCCCGCCCTCCCGGGCCCCGGCCCTCCCCACCCGCCCCGGCTCTGCCACCCCGCCCTCCCGACCCGCCCGGCCCTCCCCACCTCCCGCACCAGAATCGGCTCATGTCGCCGGATTCGGATGCCGCGGCCGGCAGCATCCGGATCCGCCGACGCCGTCCGAATCCGCGGCGCCCGCAACGGCGTATCCGCGGCGCCCGCGGCGGCGTAACCGCGGCGAAACACCGCGCCGTGTTCGTGTAATCAACATCTCGTAGCGTGCGAGGGCGCGCCCGAACGCGCCCCACCCGAGGAGTCCGACATGTCCCTGCTCGTCACCGGTGCCCGCCTGATCACCGTCCCCGCCGGCGTCGACGATCCGGGCTACCTCGAGCGCGGGTGGATGCTGGTCGAGGGGGGCCGGATCGCCGCCATCGGCGACGGCGAGCCCACGGTCACCGCCGCCGAGGTGCTCGACGTCGGCGGCGCGTTCGTCGCCCCCGGCTTCGTCTCCAGTCACTCGCACCTGTTCACCAGCGGCCTGCGCGGGCTCGGGGTGAGCGAGACGCTCTACGGCTGGTGCGACTCCATGCTCGGGACGACGGCGCACTTCACGCCGGAGGACATGTACTGGTCGACGCTGCACGGCGGCCTCGACTTTCTCTCCCACGGTGTGACCACGGCCTACAACTTCACCGACCCGCAGCAGGCGTGGGAGCCGATGATCGCCGGGAGCCGCGCCGGGCGCGCGCCGCTGCGCGAACTGGCGTACCACACGCGTCAGGCCGACGGCTGCCGGGATGCCGGCATCCGCTTCGTCGATTCCATCGCGATGGATGTCACCGCCGGCACCGACGAGGAGATCTTCGACCGCTTCGGCGCGGCCGTCGCCCACACCCGGAGCCTCGACCCCGACCTCGCCCTCGGCGCATCGATCATGGGCCAGGTGCAGTGGTCGCCGCGGCCGGAGGCGGCGGAGATGGAGGTCGCGGCGATGCGCCGGTTCGGCGTGACGAACCAGGCGCACTTCCTGGAGTCGCCCGAGCAGATCGACGAGCAGCGCGCGAAGTTCGCGCGGTACCGGGATGCGGGGGCCCTCGGCCCCGGGATGATGTTCGGGCACTTCATCCAGACCACGCCCGAGATCATCGCGGAGGCCGCCGCCGGGGGCGCGGCGATGTCGTGGCAGCCGGCGTCGAACGGGCGCCTGGCCTCGGGGGTGGCGCTGGTCCCGGAGATGCTCGCGATGGGCATGAAGGTCGGCATCGGCCTGGACGACCAGGCGTGCACGGATGTCTCGGACCCGTGGCAGAACATGCGGATGGGCATCGCGATGCAACGCGCGCGCACGAAGGATCCGCTCTCGATGATGCCCGAGCGCGTCCTGCGGCTGCACACGCTCGGGGGTGCCGAGATCCTCGGCGTGGACGACCGCGTCGGGAGCCTGGAGGTCGGCAAGTTCGCCGATTTCGTCGTCGTCGATCCCCGCCGTCCCGACGTCGGGCCGCTGTGGCATCCGGTGCGCACCTACGTGCTGTCGATGACCCCGCGGAATCTGAAGGCGGTGTACGTGGGCGGGGTGCTCGTGCACGACGGCACCGACTCGACGAACCCGCTCGCGCCGGAGGCATCCGCCCGCCTCCACCAGGATCTGCCCGCCCTCGCGGCGCGCATCGGCCATCCGCGCTGACGTGCCTAGGGTGGAGCCGTGACATCGATGAAGATCTCCGACGAGGTCGCGGCCGCCCTGGCGGAGGGCCGTCCCGTCGTCGCGCTGGAATCGACCATCATCAGCCACGGCCTGCCGCGACCGCGCAATCTCGCCGCCGCGCAGGAGTTCGAGCGGATGCTGCGCGATGACGGCGTCACCCCCGCCACGATCGCCGTGCTCGACGGGGTGCCCCATGTGGGCCTGGACCCCGACGGGGTGCGCCGCATCGCGGAGGACGACCTCGCCAAGGCGAGCGTCCGCGACCTCGCGATCCTCGCGGCGCTCGGCCGCAGCGGCGCCACCACGGTGGCGGCGACGGCCTTCCTCGCCGCGCGCGCCGGCATCCGCGTGTTCGCCACCGGGGGTCTGGGCGGTGTGCACCGCGGAGCGCAGGAGACCTTCGACGAGTCCGCCGACCTGACCGTGCTCGCCACCAGCCCGGTCGCGGTGATCTCGGCGGGCGCCAAGAGCGTGCTCGACCTCCCGGCGACGCTGGAACGCCTGGAGACCCTCAGCGTCCCGGTCGTCGGGTTCGGCACCGACGTCCTGCCCCGGTTCTGGCTCCGCGAGAGCGACCTCGCGCTGGACTGGCGCGTCGACACCCCCGAGGAGGTCGCCGCGATCCTGCGCGCGCAGGAGGCGCTCGGCACGCGCGCCGGCCTGGTGGTCGCCAACCCCCTGCCCGCCGAGGCGGAGTGGGACCTGCAGGAGCATGACCGCATCCTCGCGGAGGCGTTCGCGGAGGCCGAGGAGCGGGGCATCCGCGGCAAGGCCGTCACGCCCTTCCTGCTGCTGCGCATCGTGGAGCTGTCGGGCGGCCGGAGCCTCGAGGTGAACCTCGACATCGCGCGCAACAACGTGCGCCTGGCCGCCCGCATCGCGACGGCCCTGGTGGCCTGACGTGCGCCGGGTCGTCGTCTTCGGCGACGTCATCGACGACGTCCTGGTGACGCCCACCGGCCCGGTGCGTGCGGGCACCGACACCGAGGCGCACATCGTCGTGGCGCCCGGGGGGTCTGCGGCGAACACGGCGGCCTGGCTCGGACGCCTGGGCGTGCCCGTCGACTTCCACGGCCGCGTCGGCGTCGGGGACGCCGAGCGCCACGCCACCGCACTTCAGCGCGACGGCGTGCGGGCCTTCCTCGGCGAGGACCCCGATCTCCCCACCGGGCGGATCGTCGTGATCGTCGAGGACGAGGAGCGCACCTTCCTCACCATGGGCGGGGCCAACCGCGCCTTCTCCGCCGCCGAGGTCACCGACGCCCACCTCGAGGATGCCGCCGCACTGCATGTCACGGGACACTCGATGCTCACGCGCGCGCGGCTGGATGCGTGCGCCGGCCTCCTGGCCCGCGCACGGCGGCGGGGAGTGGAGGTCGTCGTCGACCCCTCCTCCGCCGGCTTCCTCGCCGACGTCGGCGCTGAGGCCTTCCTCGCGGCGGTGTCCGGAGCATCCGCGCTGCTGCCGAACCTCGACGAGGCGCGCGTGCTCACCGGCGCCGTCGACCCGGCGGCCGCGGCGCGGATGCTGGCGCAGGTCGTCGCCGTCGCCGTGGTGACCCTCGGCCCCGACGGCGCGATCGTCGCGGTCGCTGATGCCGAGCCCCGGCATGTACCCGCCGTCACCGCCCCGCGCGTCGATCCCACCGGGGCCGGCGACGCGTTCGCGGCCGGGTACCACGCGGCCCGGTTCCGGGGGCTCGAGCCGGTCGCGGCGGTGGAGTCGGCCGTGCAGATCGCCGCCCGTGCCGTCTCCCGGGCCGGCGCCCGGCCCACCTGAGCCGCGTTCCGTCTCGTCGGCCGCGTCCGCGCCCGGTGCCGGCCGCAGGTGTAACGGCGACGAAACATCCCGGCCAGTGTTCGTGAAATCTACATCTCCTAGCGTGGCGATAGCCGAGCGAGGACTCCCGAGATCCCTTGCCCGTCAGGCCCCGTCGAGCCCCGAGGGCGGCGCCGCGCCCTTACCCGAATGCACCATCGGCATCTGGAGACACAGCACATGACGTTCCTTTCCTCGCGGCGCACCCAGCGCGCCGCCGCGGCCCTCGCCGGGGTCGCCCTGTCCGCCTTCGCCCTCACCGCGTGCGCCGGCGGCGCCGCATCGTCCTCGACCGCCGAGCCCTCCGAGGCGGGCGATGAGGGCTTCGGCGAGCTCACGCTGCAGCTCAGCTGGATCCTCAACGAGGAGTTCGCCGGCGAGTACTTCGCCGACGCGGAGGGCTACTACGAGGAGGCCGGCTTCGACGCGGTCAAGCTCGTCCCCGGCCCCTCCACCGGCGTCGCGGAACTGCTCAGCGGCACCGCCGACGTGGCGCTGTCCGACTCGGTGAACATCGGTTCGGCCGTGGCGAACGAGGGGGCGCCGCTGAAGATCATCGGTGCGACCTTCCAGGCGAACCCCTTCACGATCCTCTCCCTCGCCGACGGCGGCGACATCGCGACGCCGGATGACCTCAAGGGCAAGAAGATCGGCGTGCAGGACTCCAACCTGACGCTGTTCAACGCGCTCCTGGCCGCCAACGAGATCGACCCGAGCGAAGTGACCGTCGTCCCGGTGCAGTATGACCCGGCGCCGCTGGTCAACGGCGAGGTCGACGGCTTCATGGCCTACCTCACGAACGAGGCGATCTCGGTGGAGATGGAGGGCCTGGCCACCACGAACCTCCCGATGGCCGCCAACGGCCTGCCGTTCGTCGCCGAGACGCTGACCGTCACCCAGGAGACCCTGGACAGC
Source organism: uncultured Microbacterium sp. (assembly GCA_964496445.1). GTDB lineage: Bacteria > Actinomycetota > Actinomycetes > Actinomycetales > Microbacteriaceae > Microbacterium. The sequence goes on along the minus strand of CAZBZR010000005.1, from coordinate 55,556 downwards.
AAGCGCGACATGCTCAAGGCCTTCCTCGTGGCAGAGATCCGGGGCTGGACCGACGCCGTCAACGACCCGCAGGGCGGGGCCGACCTCGCCCTCGAGGTCTACGGCAAGGACCTCGACCTCGACCCGGCCAAGACGCTCGCCGGCTCGGAGGCGCAGAACCTCCTCGTCGTCTCGGAGGAGACCGAGGAGAACGGCCTGTTCACCATCTCCGAGGCGCTGCAGGAGCAGACCGTGAAGAGCCTCGCCGGCGCGGGGATCACCGTCGCCGCGGCCGACCTGTTCGACATGAGCCTCCTGGCGGAGGTGTACGAAGAGAACCCGGACCTCGTCGCCTACATGCGCTGAGATCCCCGAACCACGGAGCATCACGTGACCGATACGGCCACCCTCGCCGGTGCCCAGGGGACCTCCCTGGGCACCGGCCTCCAGATCACCGGTCTGAACAAGGTCTTCAGCGTCGGGCGCAAGAGCGTCGTGGCCCTCCAGGATGCGAACCTGCACACCGACCAGGGCACGTTCCTGTCGCTGCTGGGACCGTCCGGATGCGGCAAGTCGACGATCCTGCGCATCCTCGCGGGACTCGAAGACCCCACCAGCGGCACCACGCGGGTGGACGGCAAGAGCCCCACGCAGCTGCGCAAGGCGAACGAACTGGGCATCGCGTTCCAGGACTCCGCGCTGCTGCCCTGGCGCAGCGTCCAGTCCAACATCCAGCTGCCGTTCGAGGTGGCCGGAAAGCCGGTGGACAAGGCGTACGTCGCCGAGATGATCGAGCTCGTCGGCCTCAAGGGCTTCGAGAAGGCAAAGCCCGCGCAGCTGTCCGGAGGCATGCGTCAGCGCGTGTCGATCGCCCGGTCGCTCATCATGAAGCCCTCGGTGCTGCTGTTCGACGAGCCCTTCGGGGCGCTGGACGACATGACGCGGCAGAAGCTCAACCTCGAGCTGCTGCGCATCTGGACCGAGAAGCCGGCGACCACGCTCCTGGTCACCCACGGCATCTCGGAGGCGATCTTCCTCTCCGACCAGGTCGCCGTCATGAGTCCGCGTCCCGGCCGCATCAAGGAGGTCATGACGATCGACCTGCCGCGCCCGCGCACGCCGGAGATGATGCGCACCCCCGAGTTCCACGCCTACGTCGACCAGGCCTCCGAGCTGCTGTTCGGCGAGGGGGGCGCGGCCGCGGATGACCACTGACACCGCGAAGGCACGCACCATCCAGTGGGAGGACGTCCGCCTCCCGGCGTGGGCGACCGGTCTCATCGGCGGGCTCGGCGTGGTGGCGCTGTGGTGGATCCTCGCCGCCACGGTGTTCGCGAACGTCGGCCCGGGCGGCGCGCAGGCGATCCCCACGCCCCCCGAGGTGGTGGGGGAGTTCTTCCGCACCGGGTGGGACTTCTACGTCCGCAACTTCTCCGTGACCCTCGCCGAGGCCGGCATCGGCTACGCGTGGGGCAACGGGCTCGCCCTGCTGCTGGCCGCCCTCGTGCTCATCGTCCCGCGGCTGGAGGGCGTCGTGATGCAGATCGCGATCCTCACCTACTGCGTGCCGATCGTGGCGCTCGGCCTCATCGTCGTCGTCATCGTGCCGGTGCCCGCCGCCGGTGACCCGTCGCCGACGGCGGTGTTCCTCGCCGCCCTCAGCTGCTTCTTCACGACCGTGGTGGGCGCCCTCCTCGGGCTCAAGGCCGCCGACAAGGCGAGCCTGGACGTCATCGCCGTCTACGGCGGCTCGCGCCTGACCCAGCTGCGCAAGGTGCGGCTGATCGCGGCGCTCCCCAGCATCCTCAACGCGCTGCAGATCGCCGTCCCGGCCGCCTTCCTCGGCGCGGTGCTGGGGGAGTTCTTCGGCAAGATCACCGTCGGGGTCGGCCCCGCGATGATCTCCGCCCAGCAGGCACTGAACGCCGCGCGGGTGTGGGATGTGGCGCTGGTCTCCGGCGCCATCGCCCTGGCCGGATACGGCCTGCTCGGTCTGGTCGCGCGCGGGATCGCGCCGTGGTCGAAGGGATCCTCGCGATGACCCTGGAAGCATCCATGCCGGTGACGGCCGTGCCCGGCGCGGCGGAGCAGTTCACGCGCCTGGACGGCGACATCCGCCGCGAGTCCCGGCGCGCGACGCGGCGGGCCCTCGGCCGGAGCCTCCTGACCTTCGTCCTCACCCTCGCCGCCGTGCTCGTCATCTGGGTCGGGGCGCTCTCGGTCTTCCAGATCTCGCCGTTCGTCGGCAAGGGCCCGATCGACGTCTGGAACTTCCTGTTCACCCTCCCCAACGCCGCCGCCAATCGCGCGCAGCTGTTCGGCCAGCTGGGTCAGACCCTCGGCCACGCCGCCGTCGGGTTCGGCGCGGGCCTGGCCGTCGCCCTCGTGGTGGCGATCGTGTTCCAGCTGAGCAAGGGCGTCGAGCACGCCCTCATGCCGCTGGCGATGCTGCTGCGCTCGGTGCCCCTCGTGGCGATGGCCCCGGTCATCATCCTCATCTTCGGCCGCGAGTTCGCCTCGGTCGCCGTCATCGGCGGCATCGTGGTGCTCTTCCCGGCGCTGGTCACGATCGCCTTCGGCCTGAAGTCGGCCTCGCCGCAGATGAACGACCTCGTCTCCGTCTACGGCGGATCGTCCTGGACGCGGCTGCGCAAGGTGGCCCTCCCCGGCTCCCTGCCGGAGTTCTTCGCCGCCGTGCGCATCTCCGTGCCGGGCGCCCTCACCGGCGCCCTGCTGGCGGAGTGGCTCGCCGTCGGCGGCGGCATCGGCGGCGCCGTCGGCGGCTACATCGCCGCCGCGCAGTTCTCCGCGATGTGGACGGCCGTGGTCCTCGTCACCGGCACCGCGCTCGTGCTCTACAACCTCGTGCAGATCGCCGAGTCGGTCGTGCTCGCGCGCATGGGCATGGCCGACCGCGCCTGAGATCCGCCTGCCGCATCCCCCGCCTCTGATCCGAACCCACCCGACCCGAAGGGACCCCATGTCTGCGCCCGCCGACCTCGTCGCGTTCGCCCACGGCCTGCCCAAGGCCGAGCTGCACCTGCACCTGGAGGGCACGCTCGAGCCCGAACTGAAGTTCGCGCTCGCCGCCCGCAACGGCATCGAGCTGCCCGAGAAGACCGTCGAGGAGGTGAAGGCGACCTACGACTTCACCGACCTCACGAGCTTCCTTGCGGTGTACTACCCCGCGATGCGGGTGCTGCAGACCGCCGAGGACTTCCACGACCTCGCCTGGGCGTACCTGCTCAAGGCGAAGGAGCAGGGCGTCGTGCACGCGGAGATGTTCTTCGACCCGCAGGCCCACACCAGCCGCGGGGTGCCGTTCGAGAACGTCATCACCGGCTACCGCCGGGCCGCCGTGCGCGCGCAGGACGAGCTCGGCATCTCGGCGGAGCTCATCCTCTGCTTCCTCCGCGACTTCTCGGCCGAGTACGCCATGGCGACCCTGATGGAGGCGCTGCCCTACAAGGCGTGGATCCTGGGGGTGGGACTGGACTCGGATGAGCGCGACAACCCGCCCGCGAAGTTCGCCGACGTCTTCGCGCGCGCCAAGGCCGAGGGCTTCTTCCTGACGATGCACTGCGACATCGATCAGGTCGGCTCCATCGAGAACATCCGCTCGGTGCTGGAGGAGATCGGCGTGGACCGCATCGACCACGGCACCAACATCGTGGAGGAGCCGGCGCTGGTCGCCCTGGCCAAGGAGCGCGGACTCGGATTCACCACGTGCCCGGTGTCGAACTCGTTCGTCACCGATCAGATGAAGGCCGACGAGATCGTGGGGCTCCTGCGCGAGGGCGTGCGGGTGATGGTCAACTCCGATGACCCCGCCTACTTCGGTGCGTACGTCGGCGACAACTACGTCGCCCTCGCCGAGAAGGCGGGGCTGGAGCCCACCGAGCTCGTGCAGCTGGCGATCAACTCCTTCGAGGCGTCCTGGCTCACCCCCGCGCGGCGTGCGGCCTACATCGCGGCGGTCCAGGAGTACGCCACCTCGCAGGGAGTGCCCCTCCCCGCGTAGGGCTCGGACCGTGACTCCCTCTCTCGTCGACGAGGATGCCGAGGCCAACCTCCGCCTCGGCACCCACATCCGCCGCCTCCGCCACGGCCGCGGCATGACGCTCGTGCAGCTGGCGGAGGCGACCGCCCTGTCGCATCCGTTCCTCAGCCAGCTCGAGCGGGGGCTCGCGCAGCCGAGCCTGTCGAGCCTGCGCAAGATCGCCCTGGCGCTCGAGACCAGCCCCATCGAGCTCATCGGCGGGGCGGATGCTCCGGGCGCCTCCGCCGTGCCCGTGGAGGTGCATCGCCGCGGCGAGGAAGCCCTCGACGAGAGCTTCGCCGCCGGCGCGGCGCGGATGCTGGCGCACGGCGTGCGGCCGCTGCATCCGCTGGAGATGGTGGGGGCCAACACCGCACCCGGCGAGGTGTTCACGCACGACGCCGACGAGTTCGTCTACGTCGTCTCCGGGGAGGTGCGCATCGAACTCGACGGCGCCGAGAGCACCCTGGCGCCGGGGGACTCGGCGTACTACGCCGGCGGCGTCGCGCACCGGTGGTGGTCGGCGTCGGGGGAGCCCTACCGCTTGATCGTCGTGAAGCAGGGGAGCGCGCCGGCATGATCTCGAGGGACGACTACCTGCGGCTGCTGCCGAAGACGGAGCTGCACTGCCACTTCGTCTCGACGATGGACGCGCCGCTCTTCCTCGAGCTCGCCGAGCGCCACGGCGTGCGGCTGTGGAGCGAGGACCCGGAGACGCTGTTCGACTTCGCCGATCTCGTCGACTTCCTCGTGGCGTTCCGCCTCGCCCACGATGTGCTGCGCGACCCGGCCGACTTCGAGCGGGTCGCCTACGAGGGCGTCCGCCGCGCGGTCGCCGACGCGAACCTCCGCTACCGCGAGTACTACGTCAATCCGCAGTACTTCGCCGAGCGCGGGCTCACCTATCCGGAGGTGATCGACCCGATCATCGCGGGGCTGCGGGCGGCCGAGCGCGACTTCGGCGTCGGCTTCCGCGTCGTCGTGGCGATCAACCGGCGCGACAGCGCCGCGGCGGCGGTCGCGCTCGTCCACGAGATGCGGGCGCACCCGCGGCCGGAGGTCGTGGGGCTCGGGCAGGACGATCTGACGCCGGAGAACACCGAAGACCCGACGCGCTTCGCCGAGGCCTACGCCCTCGCCCGTGCGGAGGGGCTGAAGCTCACCGCGCATGCGGGGGAGACGGATGCCGCGTCCCCGGCGGCCGTCCGCGAGGCCATCGAGGTGCTCGGGGTGGACCGCATCGACCACGGCTATCGCATCGTCGATGATCCGGCGGTGCTCGCCCTCGCGCAGGAACGCGGCATCGGCTTCACCGTGACGCCGGTGTCCACGACGATCTGCTCGGGGTGGACGCTCGACCCCGGTCACCGCATCCGGGCCATGATCGACGCCGGGCTGCCGGTGGCCGTCTCCACCGACGACGCGATGTTCTTCCGCACCGACCTCGGCCGCGAGTACCGCGAGGGGCTCGTGGCGATGGGGGTGGATGCCGCGACGGCCGGACGAATCGCGCTGCAGGGAATCGAGGTCGCGTTCTGCTCCGAGGCGGAGAAGGCGCGGCTGCGGGCGGAGTTCCGCGCGCAGATCCTCGCCCTGGACGCGGCTCTCGAGCGCTGACCGGCGCCGCCCGGGCTCTGCGCGGATTCGGAGCCGGGTCGCGGATTCGGATGGCACGCGCCACAGCATCCGAATCCGGCGCCCTGGTCCGAATCCGCGGCCGGCGGATGCGGGCGGATGCGGCTGGTCGGGGCCGGCGGCGGCGGGGGCGGATGCGGCGGGGCAGCCCTTCACGGCGCCCTGCGTCACGCCCTCCATCACCCAGCGCTGCGTGAACAGGTAGGCGATGATCGCGGGGGCCATCGCCATCAGGTACGACGCGAAGGCGACGTTGTAGTTGTTGCTGAACTGGTTCTGGAACAGGTTCTGTCGCACCGGGAGGGTCTGCAGGTTCGGATCGGAGATGATCAGCGACGGCATCATGAAGTCGTTCCACGCGTACAGGAACGCGAAGATCCCGACCGTCGCGCTCATCGGCGCCAGGAGCGGGAAGATCAGCCGCCAGAACGTCTGCCAGGCCGACGCGCCGTCGATGCGCGCGCTCTCCTCCAGCCCGATCGGGATCGAGCGGAGGAAGGCGGTGAACAGCAGCACGCTGAAGCTCAGCTGGAACATCGTGGCCAGGAGCACCACGCCGACGGGGTTGTCGAGCCCCACGCGACCGGTCAGCTGGATCTGCGGCAGCGCGACCACCGGGAACGGGATGAACATGGCCGCGAGCAGGTAGAAGAACGAGTAGCGGAACAGCCGGTGATCCCAGTTGCGCACGATCGCGTAGGACGCGAACGCGGCGAGGATGATCGTGAGGACGACGGTGCCGGCCGTCACGAACAGCGAAACGGCCGCGCCGACGGGGAACTTCGTGAGGTTCCACGCCGTCACGAACCCCTCGAAGCTGAACGGGGCGGGCAGCGACACCGCGTTGCCGTCGACGGCCTGGCCCGAGGTCTTCAGCGACATCGAGATCGTCACGTACAGCGGCAGCAGCACGGTCACCGCGCACAGGATCAGGATGATCGTGCCCGACCAGTTGACGCGCTCCTGACCGGTGCGCCCGCGTGAGCGGTTCGGGGTCGCCGGTTCCTGCTCGCGCTCGGCGATGAGTTCTCCCTCGGCCGCCTCGGCGGAGAGGGCGGGCTGCGTGGTCATCAGAAGACCTTCCTTCCGCGGGTGAGGGAGAGTTGCAGGAGGGAGATGACGACGGCGACGATGAAGAAGATCGTGGCGTTGGCCATCTGGTACGCGTAGTCGCCGCTGTTGAAGCCGAAGATGATGCTCATCGCGATGCTGCGGGTGGCCGTGCCGGGCCCGCCGCCGGTGAGACCCACGATCACGTCGTAGGCGTTGAGGAAGTTCTTGAAGCTCAGGATCACGTTGATGACGACGTAGCCGGCCACGAGCGGGATGGTGATCCGCAGCAGCTGCTGGCGCTTGCTCGCCCCGTCGATGTCGGCCGCCTCGTAGACCTCTCCCGGTACCGACAGGAGCCCCGCGATGTAGATGAGGAGCGTTCCGGGCACCGCCTGCCACGCCGTGACGATCACGATGGCGATCCACGCCAGTTCGGGGTTGGCGAGCAGGCTGGAGGAGAGCCATCCGATCCCGGCCGCCTCGCCGACGGCGGGCACGGAGTTGGAGAAGAGGAAGTTGAAGACGTAGGCGATGATGATGCCGGAGATCACCATCGGGATGACGAAGATCGTCCGCAGCCCCGTCTTGAACCGGATGCGGGAGGTCAGCCCCACGGCCAGGAGGAACGCGATGACGTTCACGACGATGACGGTGGCGATGGAGAAGCCGAAGGTGAACAGGTAGCTCTGCCAGATGGCCGGATCGCTGAACAGCGCGATGTAGTTCGTGAGGCCGATGAAGCTCCACTCCCCGAGACCGATCGAGTCGGTGAAGCTGAAGAAGATGCCCACCAGCCCGGGCACGGTGATCGCGAGGGTGAAGAGGATGAGGCTCGGCAGCAGGAAGAGGTAGTAGATGGGCTCCACCCGTCGCCGCGGCCGGCGGGCGGCGACCTTGCCGGCGACGAGGGTCTCGGTGGCGGTCATCGCGCGGCCTCCTTCTGGTCGGCGTCGTTCGCGCTGGTGGGGATCGGCGAGCGGAAGGCGAGCCGGGCCCAGTCGGCGTCCATCGTGCGCAGGGTGGCGGTGGGGTCGGCCCCGAGCACGAGGGCCTGGGCGTAGCTGAACACCGGGATGGTCTTGGGCACGAGCACCGAGGCGCCCTGATAGAACCGGCCCTCGGCGTAGTAATCGGCCATGCCCTGGATGCGGGGGTCATCCGGCGGCGGCGCACCCTCGGTGGGCGTGAATCCGAGCTGCGAGGCGTTGTAGGCCTCGATGTTCTCGGGGAGGAAGAGGAACTCCAGGAAGTCGCGCGCCGCGTCCTTGTGGCGCGACTCCTCGGGGATCATCGCGGCCAGGTCGGTGTTCACGCGCACCCGGAGATCGGCGGGGTCGTCGGTCATGGGGAGGGGGAAGGTGCCGAGTTCGAGGTCGGGATCGGTCTTGGCGATCTCGGCCAGCGCCCAGGGGCCCTGCAGGTACATCGCGGCCTCGCCCTTCGCGAAGGCGAGGTTGCCGTCGTTGTAGGCGCGACTGTCGGCGTCGTCGTTGGTGTAGCCGGTGAGCTCGGCCATCCGCTCGAGCGGCTCGGCGAAGCCGGTCTCGAACGACACCGCGGAGTCGTCGCCGACGTCGGCCCCCTCCTGCGCGAGCTGGTCGAAGAAGTCGACGAGATCGAGGGAGCCGCCGATGGCGTAGTCGTACCAGCCCTGCGCGACGGTCCAGTCATCCTTGAAGGTGCCGTAGAACGGCGTCACGCCGGCGGCGGTCAGCGTGTCGCAGACGGCGATCAGCTCCTCCCACGTCTGCGGCACCTCGAGGCCGTTCTCCTCGAAGATGCGGGTGTTGTAGATCACCGACGCCGCCATGATCGAGTACGGCAGCGCGCTGGTGCGGCCCTCGCACGTGCCGTACTGGGCCATGAGCACGTCGAGGTCGTCGCGGATGGTGGCGGCCGCCTCCGTCTCGGACAGGTCGGACAGCGCGCAGCGATCGACGAAGCGGGCGACCTCGTAGTTGTAGTTGGCGAGCATGAAGTCGGGCGGATTGCCGCGGACGAAGCTCGCCGAGACCACGTCGATGCCGGAGGTGTCCATCTCCACGCGCACCTTGTCCTGCGAGGAGTTGTACTCGCTGACCAGCTCGTTCATGAAATCCAGCGCCTCGCGCTTGCTGAACGTGAAGCGGATGGTCTCGCGGCCGTCGGCGGAGCATCCGGCCAGCATCGCCGCCGCCAGGGTGAGGGCGCCGGCAGCGGCGAGCGGGCGGAGCATCCGGGGGGAACTCCAGAACATCGTCGTCCCTTCGTCGATTGCGCACACGATGGCAGGGGCGCGAATCGGCGGTCAAGGGATTGCGGAGTGCCGCGCGGCGTGCTCCGTTCCGGCGGGTCAGGCGGCGGCGATGAGGTCGGCGGCGCGCTCGGCGATCGCGACCGTCGGGGCCTGCGTGTTGCACGTCGGGATCGAGGGCATGACGGAGGCGTCGGCCACCCACAGCCCGTCCAGCCCGCGCACGCGCAGCCCGGGGTCGACGACGGCGAGCTCGTCGGTGCCGATGCGGGCCGTCCCCGAGCAGTGGAAGAACGTGCCGATGTTCTGCCGCACGAACCGCACCTTCGCCGCGTGGTCGAGCCCGCGGGGCGGGGTGATCGGACCCTCGGCGAGCTCGGCGTACGCAGGGGTCGCGATCAGGTCGTGCACGGCGTCGAGTGCCTCCACCATCGCGGCGAGGTCGATCGGGTCGGCGAGGTAGTTCGGGTGGATGTCGAACGGCGCCTCCGGATTGGCCGAGCGCACGCGCACCCAGCCGACGCTCCGCGACCGGTACAGCCCGGGCACGAGGGCGAACACGCGGTCGCCGGTGAGATCGTGCGCGGCATGCAGCGCCTCGTCGCCGCGTGACCCGTGCGCGATCACCGCATGCAGGTCGGGTCCCGACTCGGCGTGCGAGCTCCGCCAGTTCAGCATCGTTCCGCCGCCGTTGCCGACGACGGCGCCGAGGTCGGCGCGCGCCCGCACGTTCATGCCGAGGATCAGCGGGTGGTCCTGGAAGTTCTCGCCGACCCCGGGGAGGTGATGGAGGGGGCGGATGCCGGCCGCCCGGAGCCGCGCGGCATCCCCGATGCCCGACAGCTGCAGCAGTCGCGGGGTGTCCAGGGCGCCGGCCGTCAGCACGACGCGGGCTCCCGAGGTGGTGACGGGTGCGCCGCCGACGAGATGCCGGATGCCGCGGACCGCGCCGCCGTCGACGGAGAGCCCGAGGACGCGGCTGTCGGTCAGCACGTCGAGGTTCGCGCGGCCGAGAGCCGGGGCGAGGTACGCGCGGGCGGTGCTCCAGCGTTCGAACGCGCCGTCCTCGCCCCGCACCGCGTTGTAGTCGGCGTAGACGGCGCCCTCGTTCGAGGCGGCGTTGGCGTCGTCGAGCACCGGCAGTCCGCGCTCGGCGGAGGCGGCCAGCAGCGCGTGCGCGATGGGGTGGACGTCGGCGAGCGGAGCCACCCGCATCGGGCCGTCCAGGCCTCGGTAGGCGGGGTCACCGCCGGCGCGGGCCTCGGAGCGGCGGAAGAAGGGGAGGAGGTCGGCATAGCCCCATCCGCTCGCCCCCGCCGCCTCCCACGCGTCGTAGTCGGCCGCGGCGCCCCGGTACCAGAGCATCGCGTTGGTCGAGGAGGATCCGCCGAGCACCCGCCCGCGCGGCATCGCCAGCGCGCGCCCGAGCACGTGCGGCGTCGGGGTCGAGCGGTAGCCGTGGTCGTAGCGCCCGCCGATGAGCCGGTCCCAGTGGGAGGCGTCGACGATCTCGGGTGCGTCGTGGGCGGCGCGGCCCACCTCGACCAGCAGCACGCGGCGGTCGGGGTCCTCCGACAGGCGCGCGGCCACGACGCATCCGGCCGCGCCGCCCCCCACGACGATCGCGTCGTAGCCCGCCGCGGGCGTGCGCACCAGCGGCATCAGTTGTGCTCGCTCGGGCCCATGATGCTGACGCCCTCGGTCACCTCGACGTGGCGGACGAAGATGTACTTGTCCTCGCGACCGTCGGAGTGCTTGCGGCGGATGCCGGGCTCGAGGATGCCGTCGGTCTTGGCCACCACGAGGTACGGCTCGGATGCGGCCAGGCCCGCCGCGCAGTGCGCGTCGAACTCCTCGAGGGTCGCGGCGGTGTAGGCGTGCTCCACGCCGGCGCCGCGGGCGATCGCGGCGAGGTCGACGCGGCCCTTCGCGGTGTGGGTGGCTGGTCCCCCGATCGACTGGTACTGCTCGTTGTCCCACACCACGACGAAGAGGTTCGCCGGCTGCTCATTGCCCAGGGTCGCGAGGATGCCGAGGTTGAACAGCAGCCCGCCGTCGGTGTCGAGCGAGACGATGCGGCGGTGCGGCAGGCCCACGGCCAATCCGAACGCCTCCGGGGTGACGCATCCGAGCTGCTGCTGGAACAGGCTCGCCTCGCGCATGTGGGGCGCGGCGTTGTACCACTCGTCGACCGCGCCGCCGAGGGAGAGGATGATCAGCTCGTCGCGCAGGCGCGCGCCGAGCAGCTTCATTGCTGCGAAACGGCTGTAGCTCATCGGACCAGGTTCCCTCCGAGGACGATCGCGGCGTGATGGTACGACGCGTAGGCGGTGTCATAGGCGCGGACGATGGCCTGCTCGATCTCGTCGACGTCGCGCACGATGGTGTACGGGGTGCGGAGGGTCTGCAGGAGGGGCTCCATCGTGATCCCGTGGGGGATCGCCCACCAGTTGTTCTCGCCCATCTCGCCGCGATAGCTCATGATCATCACCACCGGGATGCCGGCGCCCAGCCCCATCCGGGCAAGGTGCTCGGTTGCGGCGCGCAGGCCCGAGTTCTCCATCACGAGCACGGCGCGCTTGCCGGAGAGGAACACCCCGCCGGCGATCGCCGCACCCTCGCCCTCGTTGGTGACGGGGATGGTGCGGATGTCGGCATCCGCGTCCAGGGCGGGGTACAGCTCCTTCAGCAGCGAGTCGGGCAGGTAGGTGGCGATGCTCACCCCGGCTCGCTTCAGGCCGCGCAGCACCGCGTCGACGGCATCCGCTCTCATCCGTTCATTCCTTCCGTCGACTCGCCAGCATGTGCACGTTTTTGGCCCGGATCCGTGCAGATCATGGCGACTCGACCAGCTCGGCCGCGCGCAGCGTGTGGGCGCGGTGGGTGGCGGCCAGGCGCGGGGTGCCGGAGAGGTGCTCGCGCAGGGTCGTGCCGGCCGGCGCCGAGACCCGGCCGCGGGCGGCGAGCACCGGCACGACCAGCTCGATGAAGGCGCGGTAGGCGTCGGGTCCGCCGAACGTCGGCTCGAGCATGATGCCGTCGATGCCGGAGCCGTCCACGATCGCCTCGATCTCGTCGGCGACCTCGTCGGGGCTGCCGGTGATCTGGAACCCTCGGATCGCCTTCGTGCGGAACTGGTCGAGGATCTCGCCCACCTTCATGTCGGGGTTCTGCCGCGCGTACCGCTGCACGAGGGTCTGGCCGAGATCGGTCTTCAGGTCGACCACCCTCGTGTCGGGGTCGAGCCCGGTGAGGTCGAGTCCCGTGATCCCGGCGAACATCACCGCCGCATCGGCGCGGCTGAGCAGCGCCTCGTACTCCGCGCGGAGGGCCTCGGCCTCGGCCCGGGTGGGGGCGACGGTGACCGTGAGACCGGTGATGACCTTCACTTCGTGGGGCGCGCGGCCGTTGCGCACCGCCTGCTCCCGGATGTCGGCGACATGGGCCGCGGCGGAGGCGATCGTCTGGCCCTGGATGAACACCGCCTCGGCGTTGCGGGCGGCGTATGCGCGGCCGCGGTCGGACGTGCCGGCCTGGAAGAGCACCGGGGTGCGCTGCGGGGTCGGCGGCACGGCGAAGATGCCCGCCGAGCGCTGGTAGGCCGCATCCACCTCCACGCGGTGCAGCTTGTCGGGGTCGGCGTAGACGCCCCGGAGGCGGTCGCGCACCTCGGCGTCGTCGTCCCAGCTGTGCTCCCAATACTGCAGGCACGTGTCGAGGAAGTCGTCCGCGGCGTCGTAGCGCTGGTCGTGCGCGAGCTGCTCGGTCACCCCGAACAGCTCGTCCGTGGTGGCCTGGGAGCTTCCCGTCACGACGTTCCAGCCGATGCGGCCGTCGGTGAAGCGGTCGAGTGTCGCGAAGCGGCGGGCGGTGGCATACGGCCGCTCCACGGTGGTCGGCGAGGTGACCACGAAGCCCAGGGTCGCGGTCTCCCGGGCGAGGGCGGCGATGGCGAGCATCGGGTCGAGGGCGGGGAACTGGATGCCGTGGGCGGCGACCTCCTCGGGCATCCGTCCGCCGAGCGTGGCATAGCCGTAGGTGTCGGCGAAGAAGAGGAAGTCGAAGCCCGCCGCATCCAGCTCGCGTGCCAGCTGCATCCAGTATTCCAGGCGGTCCCAGTCGTCGCCGCGACCGCGCGGATCGGTCCATGTGGGCATGCCGTTGCTGGGGTTCATCATCTCGAAGACGCCCAGGGCGATGCGCTTCGTGCTCGTCGGGTCGCTCATGTCAGATCACCATCACCACGGTCTTGGTCTCCAGGTAGTTCTCCAGGCCCTGCGGCCCGTTCTCGTAGCCCCACCCCGACTCCTTGTGGCCGCCCTTGGGCAGCTCGGGGCCGAGGAAGGAGTGGCAGTTGACCCACACGGTGCCCGCCTGCAGGCGCGCGGCCACGCGGTGGGCGTCGCTGAGCCCCTCCGTCCACACGCTCGCGGCGAGACCGTACGGGGAGTCGTTGGCCCAGCCCACGACCTCGTCGAGATCGTCGTAGGGCGTGACCACGGCCACCGGCCCGAAGATCTCTTCACGAAGGAGCCGGGAATCCGGCCGCGCACCGGTGACGACGGTCGGTGTGACGAAGGTGCCGGCGGGTCCGGTGCGCTCGCCGCCGCTGACGATCTGGACGCCGTCGGCCCGTCCCTCGTCGAGGTACGCCGTGACGCGCTCCGCCTGTGCGGCGCTGACGAGGGGGCCGAGGTCGGCGTCGGGATCGAGTCCGTGCCCGAGCCGCAGCCGGTCGCCGAACGTCGCCATCCCCGCCACCACGTCGTCGTACACCGCGCGGTGCGCGTAGACGCGGGCGGAGGCCACGCACACCTGGCCGCCGTTGTCGAAGATGCCGCGCGAGATCCCCTCCACCGCCGCGTCGAGGTCGGCGTCGGGCAGCACCAGCGCGGGCGACTTGCCGCCGAGCTCGAGGGTCAGGCGCTTCAGGCTCCCGGCGGCGGTGGCGACGAGGCGTTTGCCGACGGCGGTCGACCCGGTGAACGCGATCTTGTCGACCCCCGGATGCTCCGCCAGGGCCTGACCCGCCTCCCCGCCGTATCCCGTGACGATGTTCACGACCCCGGCGGGGACGCCCGCCTCCTGCAACAGGCGGCCGAGGTAGAGCGCCGTGAGCGGTGTGTTCTCCGCGGGTTTGAGCACCACGGTGCAGCCGGCGGCGAGGGCCGGTGCCAGCTTCATCGCCGTCATGATGAGCGGCGAGTTCCACGGCACGATCGCCGCCACCACGCCCACCGGCTCGCGCCGCGTGTAGGCGAAGACCTCCTTGTCGACCGGCGTGCGGCTGAGGGAGGTCGGGATCGTCTCGCCGAGGATCTTCGTCGGCCACCCCGCGTAGTAGCGGAACTGGTTGATCGCGGCCGGCACCTCCCCGAACCGGGCGGTGCGGAGGTTCTTGCCCTGGTCGAGGGTCTCGAGCTCGGCGAGGTCGTCGAGGTGCTCCTGCATGAGGTCGGCGATGCGCCACAGCAGCGCCGAGCGCTCGGCCGGCCGCATCCGCCCCCAGGGGCCGCCGAGAGCGCGGCGGGCGGAGGCGACGGCGCGGTCGACGTCGGGCGCGCTGCCGCGGGCGACGTCCGTCAGCGTCGTGCCGCTGGCCGGATCGAGAGTCGCGAACGTCGCGCCCGAGGCGGCCGCGGTCCATTCGCCGTCGATCAGCAGGCGGCCTGGCCCGTCGGCGAGGAAGGCGGCGACGCGCGGCCGGGGCGAGATCGAGGGGAGAAGGAGGGCCATGCCGCGATAGTACGGAGCAATCATTGATTGCAAATACCGATCGCGTTACGGCGCTGTTTCGCCGCGCGCCGTGGCGGAGGCGGGCCGGAGGCGGGGGCGGATGCGGGGGCGGATGCGGCGAGGGGCCCGCGTCACGACCCCACGGCCGCGAAGACCGCGATGCGGCGCTCGTCGGCGTGGCAGAACCGTCCGAACGAGCCGAAGTACGAGGACGAGCGGGCGCCGCCGGGCAGGTCCGCGAGGTCGACCAGGGCGCCGGAGGCGGTCAGGGAAGAGCCGGCGCCGAGCTCGACGCCCGACGCGAGGCGCACGACGTCGCCCCGCTGGCGCGCGGTGTCCGGCCACACGATCCAGGCCGCATCCGCCGCGAGGCCCGCCACCGCGAAGCAGCCATTGGGCTCAACCACGAGGGTGCCCGTCAGCTCGATCGGCTCGGTCCGGGCGTCCGCGAGAACCTCGGCGGCGTCGCCGGGGGAGAGGGTGGGGAGGCCGAAGCCCGCCTCCGAGGACGTCGAGGAGCACCCGCTCATCCCGATCGCGGCCGCCAGTACGACGGGGAGAGCGATCCGCGACGCCGCGCGCATGGCGGTCAGCGGGCGCCGTGGACGAGGAGGAGGGTTGCAGGGGCGGTGCCGCGCACCTCCCAGCGGTTGCGGAGGGCGCCGGGGTGCGCGAGGGCGTCGCCGGGGCCGAGACTCCACTCGCCGCGTCCGTCCAGCACGACCGAGACCTCCCCCGCGACCACGTAGACGGTGTTCTCGCCGTCGGATTCGAACCACTCCCCGCGGTAGGGCGCGGGCAGGCGGTACTCCTGCACCGTGGCGGCGTGTGCGGCGCCGGCGGAGATGATGCGACTGGTCGCGGCGTCGTCGGCCTCGGAGACGGGGACCACCCGACCCTCGTCCCGGCGGGTGAGGGTGACGGGGTCGGGCTCGGGTTCGCTCGGCAGGAGCGAGGACGGGGAGATGCCGAGCACCTTCGCGATGCGGAAGAGGGTGCCGATCGAGGGCATCGTCTGGCCGCTCTCGATCTGGCTGAGGAACGGCTGGCTGATCTCGGCGGCGGCGGCGAGGGCGCGCATCGAGAGCTTGTTCGCCGTGCGTGCCGCGCGGATCTCACGGCCGAGCGAGACGCCGAGGAGGGCGTCGCCCGCCGCATCCGAGGTCATCCGCCCACCCTAACCGGCGCCCACCGCTGCGCCGGGTTCGGATCCCGTCAGCGGATTCGGATGCGCCGGGCCGCGGCATCCGAATCCGGCGGCATCGGCCGAATCTGCGGCGTCCGAGGCTGCCGGGGCGGTCGAGATCGCCTCGCGCAGCGGCGTGGCCAGGCGCCACACCCGGTCGCGTGAGAAGGGCTGGGTGAAGCCCCGGCTGCCGAGGGCCCGGGCGATCGCGTTGCCCACCGCGGGCGCGACGGGGTTGTAGGGCGATTCGCTCATCGATTTCGCGCCGAAGGGGCCGATCTCATCGGCGGTCTCGGCGAAGTACACCTCGGTGTCGGGGACGTCGGCGAACTGCGGCACGCGGTACTGCCGGAACATCGGGTTGAGCACCCGGCCGTCCTCGACGTACACCTCCTCGTACAGTGCGCTGCCGATCCCCTGCGCCGCACCGCCCTCGACCTGGCCGCGGCACTGCGCGGGATTCATCACGTACCCGGCGTCGACGGCCTGGGCCGACTGCAGCACCCGCACGGTGCCGGTCTCGATGTCCACGGCCACGCGCACCGCGTGCACGTTGAAGGCGAGGGAGCGCCGCTCGCCGTGCTCGGCGCCCGCCGCGACGAGGCCTTCCGCATCGCGCTCGGTGGGCGCGGCGGCGGCGACGATCTCGTCGAACCGCACCATCCGCGCTCCGACCCGCACCCCGTCCGGCGTCAGCTCCCCCGCCCCCGCCGGCCCCGCCCCGGCCGTCGTCGTCGTCGCCGCCGACCCCTCCGCCGCCGACCCCTCCGCCGCCGAAACCACGTCCTCTCGCCGAGCCCACACGCTTCCGAGCCCCGCGGGATGTGTGCTCGGCGAGACCACGTGGTCTCGCTCCGCGGCGGGCGCGGGCGCGGGCGAGGCGGGCGCGGGGGCGGAGGCGGGCGCGGGGGCGGCGAGGGCGGCGGCGATCTCGCACATCCGCGTGCGCAGCGCGAGGCACGCGGCGTGCAGCGCCTTGCCGGCCACGGTGATGCCCGTGGAGGCGAAGGCGCCGGTGTCGTGGGCCACCGCATCCGTGTCGGCGGTGCGCAGGTCGAGCCGGTCGAAGGAGGCGGCGAGGTCGGATGCGGCGATCTGGCGGAGCACGGTGGTCGTGCCGTTGCCGAACTCGGCCGTCCCAGTGCGCAGCACGAACGTGCCGTCGGCGCGGAGCGTGGCCGACGCGTGCGACACGTGGCCGTTCGGCGCGATGGTCGCGATCATCCCGAGCGCCATGCCCTCCCCAACCCGCCAGTTCGGCCCTGCCGGCTCCGGCGCGCCGTTGCCGCGGCGGAGCGCGGATTCGGCGAGGTCGAGGCACTGATCCAGGCCGTAGCTGCCCCACTCCGGGTCGCCGGGCGGATGCTCCGCGCCCGGATGCAGCGGATCGCCCGCGCGCACCGCGTTGCGGCGGCGGAGCTCGAAGGGGTCGATGCCGAGCTTCTCAGCGAGCATGTCCATCGCCGATTCCACGCCGAGCATCACCTGACCGAGGCCGTAGCCGCGGAAGGCGCCCGACGGGACGTTGTTCGTGTAGACCGCCTCGGCGTCGATGCGGCGCACCGGCACGCGGTACACGTGCGTCGATTCCGCGACGCTGTGGAACATCACCCCGATCGCGTGGTTGCCGTACGCGCCGGTGTCGCTGAGCACGTCGACGGCCATCGCGGTCAGCACGCCGCCGGCGGTCGCGCCCAGCTGCACGGAGACGCGCATGGGGTGGCGGACGGAGGTGCGGAGGAACTCCTCCGCGCGCGAGAACTCGTACGCGACCGGGCGACCGGTCCGCAGCACGGCCAGCGCGACGAGGTCTTCGGCGAAGATCTCCTGCTTGCCGCCGAATCCGCCGCCCACGCGTGCGGCGTGCACGCGGATGCGGTCGGGATCGAGGTCGAGGATGCGGGCGAGCTCGTCACGCGTGAGGAACGGCACCTGCGTGCTGGCCCGAATCACGAGCCGGCCGTCGTCGTCGAGCCAGCCCACCGCGCCATGGGTCTCCAGCTGCGCGTGCGAGACGCGGCTGGTCTGCCACGTGCCGGCCACGGTCACGGCGCTGGCCGCGAGGGCCGCCGCGGCGCTCCCGCCGTGCTCCTCGTGAAGGGCGGCGACGACGTTGCGGGCGGCGTCGTGCACGCGGTCATCCGGCGTGCGCTCAGGGTGCAGCAGCGGGGCGCCCGGCTGCCGCGCCGCCTCCGGGTCGAACACGGCGGGGAGCACCTCGTACTCCACCCGGAGGGCGCGGCACGCGGCTTCCGCGGCCGCGGGCGTCTCGGCGACGACGGCCGCGACGCGCTGCCCGACGAAGCGCACGACGTCATCCAGCATCCGCGTGTCGTCGGGGTCGTCGGTGCGGTGGTGATGCCGCCCGGTCGAGAAACGCGTCGCCGGGGCATCCTCGTGCGTGAAGACCGCGACCACGCCGGGGATCGCGCGGGCGGCCGCGGTGTCGATCGCGACGACGCGCGCGTGCGGATGCGGCGACCCCAGCACGCGGAGGGTGAGCGCCCCCGGCACCGGCTCGTCGAACGTGTAGGGCTCCCGCCCCTGCACGATGCGCCGCGCCGCCGGGTGCGCCGGTGAGGAACCCACGCCCTCCCCGCCTGCTCCGGAGCCGGTGGCGCGTACCGGGCCGAGGACCGAGGCGCGGATGGCCTCGCGGATGGGGCGGTAGCCGGTGCAGCGGCACAGGTTGCCGCGCAGCGTGCGGTCGAGATCGGGCAGGTCGCTCGCGCACAGCGTCGAGGCCGTGACGCTCATACCGGGGCTGCAGAAGCCGCACTGGAAGCCGAAGCCGCTCGCGATGGCCTCCTGAACGGGGTGCAGCCCGTCTCCGGGCGCGAGTCCGGCGGCCGTGGTGACGGCGCGCCCGTCCAGGCGCATCGCGGGGATGAGGCACGAGTGCACCGGCTCGCCGTCCAGGAGCACGGAGCACGCGCCGCAGTCGCCCGCGTCGCATCCCTTCTTCACCTCGGTGTGCCCGTGCTCGCGCAGCAGGGTGCGCAGCGACTGTCCGGCCCGCGGGTCGGCCTGGACGTGCTCGCCGTTGACCTCGAACCTCATGCCGCCAACTCCTTCCGCACGCGTTCGGCCAGCACCGCGCTCACCCCGCGCCGCCAGTCCGCCGCGCCGAGCGGGTCGGTGTAGTAGCCGGATGCGGCGAGCACCGCGGTGCGCAGCGCAGCCGCATCCGGCAGGTGCGGGAAGCGCAGCACGGTGGGCCGGGAGGTGGCGGCGGTGATGCCGAACACGGCGCCGCCGTCGCCCGCGCGGCCGGTGACCACGGCGCCGGAGCGCCCGTACTCGGCCAGCGCGATCTTGCGCAGCACGAGCCGCGTCGACAGCGCCGCAGCGGGGATCTCGACCGCGCGCAGCACCTCGCCCGGCGCGAGGGCGTTGGTGCCGTTGCCGGTCACGAGCTCCGCCACCGGCACCCGGCGCTCGCCGCCGTCCGGCGTCCAGATCTCCGCGACGGCGTCGAGGCCCGCGCACAGCGCCACCATCGCACCGGCGGCGAACGAGCGGCAGATGTTGCCGCCCACGGTGGCGGTGTTCCAGATCTTGAAGCTCGCCAGGAGCGCGTTCGCCGCATCCGGGATCGCGGCGGCCGCGAGCCACGCGACGGGGGCGTCGGCGCGGGCCCAGGCCACCAGCCGCGCGATCGTGCAGGTCGCGCCGATGCGGAGGCCCTCTTCGCTCACCTCGAGGTCGGGCCACCCTAGTGCGGTGAGGTCGACGAAGCCGGTCGTGTCCGGCTGGGGTTCGCTCATCAGCCACGTGCCCCCCGCGAGGAAGACCTCGCCGGGCGCCAGGGCGAGGTCGGCACGGTCGCGCGCGCGGCGGAAGCCCGTCACGGTGTGGATGTCCACGGCGCTCCCTTCGCTCGGCGGGGCGCCAGTCAAACACCGCCGGATTACCCGGATGTTTCCTGCATCAACATCGCGCGTGACAACCCCCCGCCGCCGTCACAGCTCCAGCTCGACGGCGGTCTCCAGCGCGGCCTCGATCGACCGCATCCAGCCGTCCTTGAGCGCCGCGTTCTTGTCGGAGTAGAGGGAGGCGCCGTCGACGAGGTTGCTCGAGCACGCGCAGATCATGGCGGCGCGCATGCCGCGCAGCCGTGCGACGACGTACATCGCCGACGCCTCCATCTCGACGTTGAGCACGCCCATGGCGCTCAGCTGGCCGATCCACTCCGGCGTCTCGGCGTAGAAGGCATCGTCGCTCGCGCTGATGCCGGTGTGCGCGCGCGTGCCGGATGCGGTGGCCAGGCGTTCGGCGTGACGCGTGAGCGCGAGCGTGAGCCCCAGGTCGGGGACGGCCGGGAACCCCTTGGGCACGTACGCGTCGGTGGTGCCGTCGTTGCGGAAGCTGCCCTCGCTCACGAGCAGATCGCCGGGTTCGATGCCGGGCTGCAGACCCGCCGAGCTGCCGACGCGGATGACGCTGCGCACGCCCACGCGGTACAGCTCCTCCACGGCGATCGCGGTGGAGGGGCATCCCATCCCGGTCGAGGTGGCGGTGATGTGACGGCCCTTGTACCACCCGGTCATCGTGCGGTGCTCCCGCCGATGGGCGACCTCCCGCACATCGGTGAGGAACTCGGCGACCAACGGCACGCGGAAGGGATCGCCCGGCAGCAGTGCGACCGACGAGACCTCTCCCGGCGCGATGCCGATGTGGTACTGACGCTCGGAGAGACCGACCTGGGACTTGTCGACGGTGGACATGGGGGCTCCTTCGGGATGCTGTGACGAGAGGTGTCGCCGCAGTCCCCGCCCTGAACCGTCCGACCGGGGGAGGTCATGGTTGATAGGACTCGCTGGTCGGGAGGCTAACCGGCGGATGTTTCGCGCACGTCACGGCGCGGAGGTTCCCTCTCAGGCGTCCCAGTGGCCCGCGTGCACGTCGTCGGCGCCGCGCACGTCGACCGGCCCGATCACGTCGATCGCCCGGCCGCCGCGGGCGAAGACCTCGCGCACCGGCAGCGCGAGCGGCGGGACGCCGTCCTGGTCGCGGTCCATCCCGATGAGCTCATCCTCGGCGAGGGCATAGACGACCCGGCCGATGCCCGACCAGTACAGCGCCCCCGCGCACATCGTGCACGGCTCGGTGCTGGCATACAGCGTCGCCGCGGCGAGCTCGACCGGCTCGAGCTGCGCGGCCGCGGCGCGCACCGCGTTCAGCTCGGCGTGTCCGGTGGGGTCGCCCGCCGTCACGACGGTGTTCGTCCCCGTCACGGCGGTGCCGCCCGGAGTGACGATCACGGCGCCGAAGGGGTGGTCGCCGCGCTCGCGGGCGCTGCGCGCGAGGGCGACCGCGTGTTCGAGATGCCGGCGTTCGTCGGCGGACAGGGCAGGGGGATCGGCGTCGCTCACGCCCTCGACGCTACCGCGGGCCGGGCGCATGCCTCCAGGGGCATGCCGTCCGGCCGACGATGCAGCGGCCCGGACAGGGTCCGCAGCGGCAGGCCCGATCCGCCGTGGCGCGCGGCAGTGATCTCGGCGAGCACCGACAGCGCCGTCGCCTCCGGGCTGCTGCCGCCGAGGTCCAGCCCCAGCGGCGTGCGGATGCCGTCGAGCTCGGCCGCGGTCAGGCCCGCGGCCGCGAGCAGCGCCCTGCGATGGGCCACCGTGCCGCGCGCGCCCATGGCGCCCACGAATCCGGCGCCGGCCCGCACCGCCGCCGCGAGGGCTGGGACGTCGACGCGCTCGTCATGGCTGAGGACGCACACCGCCGCATCCGCCGGCTCCGGGCCGAGAAGGTCGTCGAGCACGTCGGCGGCGGTCCCCACGACGAGGCGGTCGGCGGCGGGGAAGCGCTCTGCCGTCACGAGGCGCTCCCACACGTCGCAGACGGCGACGGAGAACCCCGCCGCCGCCGCGATGCGACATAGGGCCATCGCGTGCTCGCCGGCGCCGACGACCACGAGGCGGGGCTGCGGCGGCCGCACCACCACGAAGACGTCCCCGCCGTCGTATGCCTGGGAGAGCATGCCGGTTTCCGCCGCCGACGAGGCGAGCTCGTCCGGGTCGATCAGGCGCCCCGCGGCAGGCCCGTTCAGGACGATGCCGACGCGGGCGGTGCGGTCGGCGGGCGTTCCCCACGCGCGGCGCGCGACCGCGTCATCCGGATCGATGCGGTGCACCACGACGTCGACGCTCCCGCCGCAGGCCAGCCCGGCGGCGTGTGCGGCGTCGTCGCTGAATCCGAAGGACGCGGTGGCGGCACGGCCGGTGGCGATCACCGCGGTGGCCAGGAGCACGGCGTCGCCCTCGACGCAGCCGCCGGAGATCGACCCCACGACGGATCCGTCGGTGCGGACGGCCATCGCCGCGCCGGGCCCCCGCGGTGCGCTCCGCGCCACACCGGTCACGGTGACGACCGCGACCGGCTCGCCCGCGTCGAGCGCGGGGAGGAGGGCGGCGGCCAGTTCGAGCATGCGCCACACGGTAGCGGCGGCATGTTTCCGTCGCGCTACGGCCGGTTACGCTGGCGCGATGACCGGGATGCAGGTGACGGGGATCGTGCTCGCCGCCGGCGCAGGCACGAGATACGGCCGCCCCAAGGCCCTCGTCCGGGACCCCGACGGCACGCCGTGGCTCTCCCGCGTGGCCGCCGCGCTCCGGGGCGGCGGATGCAGCGAGGTGATCGTCGTCGTGGGGGCGGCGCCCGAGGCGGCGGCGCTCGCGCCGGCCGGCGCGCGGGTGGTCGCGGCGGAGGACTGGGCCACGGGGTTGTCGCGGTCGGTCGCTGCCGGCGTCCGAGCCGCCGACGGCGCCGATGCCGTGCTGCTCGCCCCCGTCGACGTGCCCGCGCTTCCGGCCACCGCCGTCGCACGCGTACGGGAGGCGGGCGAGCCGCGCGGCCGTCAGGCGCTCGTGCGTGCGACGTACGGCGGAGCGCCGGGGCATCCGGTGCTCCTCGGAGCCGCCCATCTCGCTCCCCTGCTCGCCGGACTGCGCGGCGATGCGGGGGCGGGGGCCTACCTCGCGCGCGCCGGGGCGGAGGAGGTCGCGTGCGGCGATCTGTGGGACGGACGCGACGTCGACGCCCCCGGGTGAGATGGGTTCGCACCCCACGTTCACCCGCGCGGGATAGCGTGCTCGGGTGACCGCCCGACCCGCACCCGCCACCTCGTGGTGGCCGATCGTGATCGTGACGGTCCTGGTGGCGGTGATCTCCGCCCTCATCGTGCTGTCGGTGCAGCTCGCCCAGGCGCGCGAGAAGGCGGTGCGCGCCCTCGGCGCCGAGGCCGAGCCCGTCGCCGCTCCCGCGGTGGCCGGCCCGCCGAGCCCGGGCGCGACGGCCACGACGCGGCTCCCCGACCTCGCCTGGACCGAACGCACCGCCGCGGCCGCCGGCATCCCGGCCCGCGCCCTGCGCGCCTACGCGGCGGCGGCGCTGACCCTCGCGGCGGAGCATCCGGAGTGCGGCATCGGCTGGAACACCCTCGCCGGCATCGGGGCCATCGAGTCGGGGCACGGGTCGCACGGCGGAGCGGTGCTGCGCGAGGACGGGTATCCCGACCCGGCGATCGTCGGCATCCGCCTCGACGGCACCCGGTCCGCGGTCGTCGTCGACACCGACGGCGGGGCGTGGGACGGCGACACCGAGTTCGACCGGGCGGTGGGGCCGCTGCAGTTCATCCCCGAGACGTGGAGCAGATGGGGCGCCGACGCCGACGGAGACGGACGGGCCGACCCGAATCAGATCGATGACGCTGCGCTCGGCGCCGCGCGCTACCTCTGCGCGGGCGGGGAGATGGCGAGCGTCGACGGGTGGCGTGCGGCGATCTTCCGCTACAACAACCTCACCGAGTACGTCGACGACGTCGCGCGCACCGCGAACGCCTACGCGCTTCGCGCCGGCGGCTGAGCTCAGGCGCCGAGGACGACGTTCAGCGGGGGCTCGCCCGCGTGCAGGCGCTCGATCTGCGTGCGGACGAGGCGGGCGATCCGCGGACGCATCGCGGTGGACGCCCCGCCGACGTGGGGCGCGATGAGCACGCCGGGAAGGGACCACAGCGCGTGACCCTCCGGCAGCGGCTCGGGGTCGGTGACGTCGAGCGCGGCGCGCAGCCGCCCTCGGCCGACGTGGGCGACGAGCGCGTCGGTGTCGATGAGCGGACCGCGCCCGACGTTGACGACGAGTGCGCCATCCGGCAGCGCCGAGAGTGCGGCGTCGTCGAGGAGGTGACGCGTGCCCTCGCCCCCGGGAAGTGAGGCGATGAGCACCTCGGTGTCGGCCAGCACGGCGGGGAGATCCTCCAGCGCCGCGACCTCGATGCCGTCCTCGGTGCGCGCGCGGCGGGCGACGGCGCGGACGGATGCTTCGAACCCCGCGAGGCGCGCGGCGATGGCCTTGCCCACGCCGCCGTAGCCGAGGAGCGTCACGCGACGGTCGGCGAGACTGTCGGCGAAGATCGGCGCCCAGCGTCCCTCCGCCTGCGCGCGGACGAATCCGGGGATGCCGCGCTGGGCGGCGAGGGTGAGGGCAACGGCCAACTCCGCCGTCGACGCCTCGTGCACCGAGGAGGCGTTGGCGAACGCCTGCCCTTCCGGCAGGACGTCCTCGACGCCGTCGTATCCGATGGACTGGCTCTGGATGAGCCCCACCTCGACGCCGGCGAGGCGCTCGAGGACACCCGCGACGCCCATGTACGGCGGCACGAGGAGGTCGAAGCGGTCGCGCGGCGCGGGGCCCTCCAGGTCCCACACGACGAGATCGACCCCGTCGGGAAGCGGCCGGATATCGGCGGCGAGCTGGTCGGTGGGCACGGAGACGACGAGCGGCACGGCGGTGGTCACCGTTCCACCGTATCCGCGGGGTGTGCGGCAGGGCGGCGGGGTTGCGTCGCGCGCGGGCCCCTGCTCCGACTCAGGCCGCGGCGGCGACGACGGCGGCGAGGGCCGAGGTGAAGAAGCCCAGGCCGTCCACGCCCGAGCGCATGGCCGCCGGGGTGCCGGGCCCGAAGCCCGCCTCGACGGCGTGCTCGGGGTGGGGCATGAGACCCACGACGTTGCCGCGCTCGTTGGTGAGTCCGGCGATGTCGTCGAGCGAGCCGTTGGGGTTCACG
Source organism: uncultured Microbacterium sp. (assembly GCA_964496445.1). GTDB lineage: Bacteria > Actinomycetota > Actinomycetes > Actinomycetales > Microbacteriaceae > Microbacterium. Next base: position 30,619 of record CAZBZR010000005.1, on the reverse strand, counting down.
CCGAGGTAGCGGAAGGCGACGAGGCCCTCCCCTTCGATCCGCCGCAGGGTCTCGTCGTCGGCGATGTACCCGCCGTCGGCGTTCTTCAGCGGGATGACGATCTCCTGGCCGGCCGTGAAGGTACTCGTCCACGCGGTGTCGGCGTTCTCCACGCGCAGCCGCTGGTCGCGCCGGATGAACTGCTGGGGGGCGTTGCGGATGAGGCCGCCGGGCAGCAGATGCGCTTCGACGAGCATCTGGAAGCCGTTGCAGATGCCGAGGATCGGCATGCCCTGGGCCGCCGCATCCTTCACCTCCGCCATGATCGGCGCGAGGGCGGCGATCGCGCCGGCGCGCAGGTAGTCGCCGTAGCTGAAGCCGCCCGGCAGGACGAGGGCGTCGACGCCCTGGAGGTCGTGGTCGCCGTGCCACAGCGCGACCGGCTCGCCGCCGGCGATCGCGATGGCCCGCTGGGCGTCGCGATCGTCGAGCGAGCCCGGGAAGGTGATGACCCCGATGCGGGCGGTCACTCGACCACCTCGATGCGGACGACGTCCTCGATCACGGAGTTGGAGAGGATGTCGTCGGCGATCTCCCGCGCGCGAGCGAGGACCGCGTCATCCACCTCGCCGTCCACCGTGAGCTCGAAGCGCTTGCCGATGCGGACGTCGGTGAACGCGGACTCGCCGAGCCGCGCGAGGGCTCCGGACACCGCCTTGCCCTGGGGGTCCAGCAGCTCGGCCTTGGGCATGACGTCGACGACGATGGTGGGCATTCCAGCTCCAGGAGTCGCGGGGAAGGGCGCCCCCAGTCTACGTCCCCCGCCCACCCCGCCCGCCCCCGCCCCCGCCCCGCCCGCCCCCCGCCCCGCCCGCGCCGCCCCGCCCCGCCCCGCGATTCGCCCCGACCGGGGAGTCTCGGTGAAACCCAGGGCGACGTCCTCGGTTTCGGCGCGGATCCCCGGTTTCGCGGAGGAGGGGCGGGGCGGGGGGCGGGGTCGCGCGGGTGGGAGACTCGTGGGAGCGCTCCCTTGACATCGTGGGAGCGATCCCATACTCTCGGTCCAGATTCGGTGAGAGCGCTCCCAAGGTGGGATCGGCGCGTTTCCGGATTTCCCACACCACAAAGGAGTGACCTGTGTCATCACGCGTCCTGCGTCGCACCGCCCTCGTGGCGGCGGCCGCTTCGACCACAGCTCTCGTGCTCGCCGGCTGCGCCGGTGGGGGCGGGGAGAACACCGCCGGCGGATCGGATGAGGACATCACCCTCACCATCACCACCTTCGGCACCTTCGGGTACGACGACCTCTACGCCGAGTACGAAGAGGCCCACCCGAACATCACCATCGAGGCCACCAACATCGACACCGGCGGCAACGCCCGTACCGACGCCTTCACCAAGATCGCCGCCGGATCGGGCCTGTCCGACATCGTCGCGATCGAGGAGGGATGGCTCGGCGCGATCATGGAGGTCTCCGACCAGTTCGCCGACCTCCGCGACTACGGCATCGAGGACCGCAAGGGCGACTGGGTCGACTGGAAGTACGGCCAGGCGACCGACCCCGAGGGCCGCGTCATCGGCTACGGCACCGACATCGGCCCCGAGGGCATCTGCTACAACGCCCCCGCGTTCGAGGCCGCGGGCCTTCCCACCGACCGCGCCGAGGTGGCCGCTCTCCTCGACGGCGACTGGGAGAACTACTTCGAGGTCGGCCGGCAGTACCAGGAGGCCACCGGCAAGGCCTGGTACGACCACTCCGGCTTCGTCTGGAACGCCATGGTCAACCAGCTGCCCGAGGGTTACTACACCGCCGACGGCGAGCTGAACGTCGAGGGCAACGCCGAGCTGCAGGAGCGCTTCGAGCTGCTGGGCGCGGCCACCGAGGACGGCCTGTCGGCCGCGCAGTCCGCGTGGGACTGGAACGGCGGCAAGTCGTTCGTCGACGGCACGTTCGCCACGTTCGTCTGCCCCGGCTGGATGCTGGGCGTCGTGCAGGGCCAGGTCGAGGCCGGCGGCGGCGACGCGTCGACCGGCTGGGACTTCGCGGACGTGTTCCCGGGAGGTGCGGCCAACTGGGGTGGCGCGTTCCTCGCGGTGAGCGAGACTTCGGCGCACAAGGAGGCCGCCGCTGAGCTGGCCGACTGGCTGACCCAGCCCGAGCAGCAGATCGCGCAGTTCGAGGCCGCGGGCACGTTCCCGTCGACCATCGCCGCGCAGGAGGAACTGGCCGCGGATGCTGCGCCCAACGAGTTCTTCGCCGGTGCTCCGGTGGGCTCGATCCTCGCCGAGCGCGCGCAGGGCGTCGTCGCTCAGTTCAAGGGCCCGCAGGACTCCGTCATCCAGGAGAACGTGTTCGGCCCGGCCCTGTCTGCTCTGGATCGTGGGGAGACGGACACGCAGGGCGCCTGGCAGCAGGCTCTCGAGCTCCTGAAGGAACTCGTCGACTGAGTGCCGTGCGGGGTCCCCGGATCCGTCCGGGGACCCCGCATCCCGTTCTGAGAGGACTCCCCGCATGAGCATCACCGCGATCCGGCCCGAGGCGGCCGTCGCCGATCCGCCGGCCGCCCCGCGGCGCCGATCGCCGTTTCGTCAGCGCCTGTCCAAGGCCGACCAGAAGGCGTCGCCGTACCTGTACATCGCGCCCTTCTTCCTCCTGTTCGGCCTGGTCGGGCTGTTCCCCCTCATCTACACGCTGAACGTCTCCCTCTACGAATGGGATCTGCTCAAGGGGCAGGGCGAGTTCGTGGGCTTCGCCAACTTCGCCGAGATCCTCGGCGACCGGATGTTCTGGAACTCGGTCGGCAACACCGTCAGCATCTTCCTGCTCTCGGCGATCCCGCAGCTCACGGTGGCGCTCATCGTCGCGTACCTGCTCGACCGAGGGCTGCGCGCGCCCACCTTCTGGCGGATGAGCGTGCTGCTGCCCTTCGTCGTCACCCCCGTGGCCACCGCGCTGATCTTCTCCAGCATCTTCAACGAGGCCGACGGTCTCGCCAACAACTTGCTGAATCTCATCGGCATCGCCGACCAGCAGTGGAAGCACGACACGTTCCTCAGCCACCTCGCGATCGCGATCATGGTGAACTTCCGCTGGACCGGATACAACGCCCTCATCCTGCTCGCCGCGATGCAGGCGGTTCCGCGTGATCTCTACGAGTCGGCCGCCATCGACGGGGCCGGCGCGGTGCGCCGCTTCTTCGCCATCACGATTCCGACGATCCGCCCCACGCTGATCTTCGTGGTGATCACCGCCACGATCGGCGGACTGCAGATCTTCGCCGAGCCGCGCCTGTTCGACGCCTCGACCGCGGGTGGGATCGGAGGCAGCGATCGGCAGTTCCAGACCACGGTGCTGTTCCTGTGGGAGCTCGCCTTCTTCCGCCGGAACCTCGGCGAGGCCTCCGCCGTCGCCTGGCTGCTGTTCCTGCTGATCGTCGCCTTCGGCATCGTCAACTTCCTCGTCGCCCGCCGCATCGCCACCGGCGAGGCCCGCCCCTCGCGCCGCGCCCGGCGCGCCGCGCGCCGCGCCGCCCAGGACGGAGAGCACGCATGAGCGTCACGATCCCCGAACCCCTCCCCGCCGTGCAGGTCGACGCGATCGACTCCGACCCGCCGCGGCGCCCGCGTCGCGCCGGGCGTCCCGCCCGCGATGCGGGCCCCGCCGGCATCGGCAGCCGGCCCGGGTTCCTCACCTACGGACTGCTCGCCGCGTTCGTCATCGGCAGTGCGTACCCGCTGTGGTGGTCGGTCGTCGTCGGATCCGGCACCAACGCCACGCGCGGCGAGACCCTGCCGCTGATCCCGGGCGGCAACTTCTTCGCCAACGCCGCGACCGTGCTGGACGCGATCCCGTTCTGGCTGGCGCTCGGCAACTCGGTGCTGGTCTCGGCGATCATCACGGTGTCGGTCGTGACCTTCTCCACGATCGCCGGATACGCCTTCGCGAAGCTCCGCTTCCGCGGCCGCGGCGGTCTGATGGTCTTCGTGATCGCCACCATGGCGATCCCGACGCAGCTGGGCATCATCCCGCTGTTCATGGTGATGCGCGAGCTCGGCTGGACCGGCACGATCGGCGCCGTGATCGTGCCGACGCTGGTCACCGCCTTCGGCGTGTTCTTCATGCGGCAGTATCTCGTCGACGTGATCCCGGACGAGCTCATCGAGGCGGCGCGGATGGACGGAGCGAGCCAGTTCCGCACTTTCCTCACGGTCGGCGTGCCCGCCGCGCGGCCCGCGATGGCGATCCTCGGACTGTTCACCTTCATGACGGCGTGGACGGACTACCTGTGGCCGCTCATCGTCCTCAGCCCCTCCAACCCGACGCTGCAGACCGCGCTCAGCCAGCTGCAGTCGGGCTACTACATCGACTACTCCATCGTGCTCACCGGCGCGGTCATGGCCACGATCCCCCTTCTGGTGCTGTTCGTCATCGCGGGCAAGCAGCTCATCAGCGGCATCATGGCCGGGGCCGTGAAGGGCTGAGCCGCCGTGACCCACCCCCGACGAGAGGACTCCGCCTCCATGACCACCACCGCCCTCCACGAACGCTCCGCCACGCGCGCGTTCCCCGCCGACTTCCAGTTCGGCGCGGCGACCGCTGCCTTCCAGATCGAGGGCGCCGCCTTCGAGGACGGCCGGCGGGCGTCGATCTGGGACGCGTTCTGCCGCGTGCCGGGGGCCGTGCTGGGCGGCGACGACGGCGACGTGGCGTGCGACCACTACCACCGCTATCCCTCCGACGTCGCGATCATGAAGAGCCTCGGTGTGCAGACGTACCGGTTCTCGACGTCGTGGTCGCGCATCCGTCCCGATGGCGGCGCGGTGAACCCCGCGGGGATGGACTTCTACCGGCGCTTGGTCGACGAGCTGCTCGAGGCCGGCATCCGGCCGTGGCTCACGCTGTACCACTGGGATCTGCCGCAGGCGCTCCAGGAGCGCGGCGGCTGGACCGGGCGGGAGACCAGCGAGCTGTTCACCGAGTACGCGCTGAGCGTGCACGATGCGCTCGGCGATCGCGTGCAGGACTGGGCGACCCTCAATGAGCCGTGGTGCTCGTCCTTCCTCAGCTACACCGCCGGCATCCACGCCCCCGGGCACACCTCGATCACCGAGGGGATGCTGGCCTCCCACCATCTGCTCCTCGCCCACGGCCAGACCGTGCGGGAGCTGCGGGCGCGGGATGCGAGCCTCAACCTCGGCATCACGCTCAACCTCACCGTCGCCGATCCAGTGGACCCCGCGGATGCGGCCGACGTCGACGCCGCACGCCGCATCGACGGGCAGTTCAACCGGTGGTTCCTCAACCCCGTGTTCCGCGGCGCCTACCCCGCCGACGTGGTCGAGGACATTCGCGCGGTGGATGCCGACGCCGTCACCGCCTTCGAGCGGGCGGTGCGTCCCGGCGATCTCGAGGTCATCGCGACGCCCTTCAACACCCTCGGGGTGAACTACTACCACGGCGAGTTCGTCGGCGGCCGCCCGCCGCAGGACAGTCCCGGCGGCGGCGACGCGCCCACCGAGCGGATCACCCGCTCGCCCTTCCCGTCGTCGGAGCGGATCTTCTGGCACGACCGCGGCCTCGCGCGCACCGCGATGAACTGGGAGGTGCAGCCGGAGGGGCTCACCCGCCTGCTGCGCCGCGTGCACGACGAGTACACCGGCCCGCGCGGGGTCGTGCTCATGGTGACCGAGAACGGCGCCGCCTACGTCGACGAGCCGGTGCTCGTCGACGGCGAGGTGCGGGTGGACGACGCCGAGCGGGCCGCGTTCGTGGAGCTGCACCTCGGCGCCGTCCTCGACGCGATCGAGCAGGGCGCGGATGTGCGCGGCTACTTCTACTGGTCGCTGCTGGACAACTTCGAGTGGGCGTGGGGCTACTCGCAGCGCTTCGGGATCGTCCGCGTCGACTACGACACGCAGGAGCGCGCGGTGAAGGAGTCCGGGCGGCGGTACAGTCGCATCATCGCCGAGCGTGCCCTGGACGCCCTCCCGGGAGCGTGACCACCCGCTCGGCGCGGAGGCGGGAATGAACGGCAGTATGGCGCGCGGCGTGGCGACGATCGAGGAGGTCGCCGCAAAGGCGGGGGTGTCCCGGTCCACGGTCTCGCGCGTGGTGAACGGATCGACGGCGGTCTCCCCGGCGGCGCTGGAGGCCGTGCGGGCGGCGATCGCCGACCTGAACTACGTGCCCAACCGCGCGGCCCGCGCGCTCGCCCGGCGGCAGACGCACGCCATAGCCTTCGTCATCCCGGAGGACACCGACCGCTTCTTCGGCGACCCCTTCTTCGCCTCCATCGTGGCCGGCGTGCACGACCGCATCGCGCGGTCGGAGTACGTGCTGAACCTCATCATCGCCAGCGACGACCCCCACGACAAGGCGACGACGTATCTGCGCAGCGGCAGCGTCGACGGCGTGATCATCGCGTCGCACCACACCAGCGACACCTTCGTCGATCGCATCGCCGCCGACCTCCCCGTCGTCTACGGCGGCCGCCCCGCCCACATCACGCCCTCGGACTACTTCGTCGACGTCGACAACGTCGGCGGCGGCCGGGAGGCGGCCCGGTTCCTCGCCTCGCGCGGTCACCGGCGCGTGGCGACCATCTCCGGGCCGGCCACGATGACCTCGGCCACCGACCGGCTGCGCGGCTTCGAGGAGGAGGCGCAGGACGCCGGGCTCGAGCTGGTGGCCGTGGCGGACGGAGACTTCTCGGAGGCGGGGGCCGCAGCGGCCATGGCGCGGATCCTGGAGCAGGGCGCGGTCCCGGATGCGCTGTTCGTCGCGAGCGACCTGATGGCGCGCGGCGCCCTCGACACGCTCCGCGACGCGGGCCTGTCGGTGCCGCACGACCTCGCCATCATCGGCTTCGACGATTCGCCGGTCGCCACCGCGGTCTCCCCGGCGCTGACCACGATCCGCCAGCCCTCCAAGGCCCAGGGCGCCGGCATGGCCGACGTGCTGCTGCATCTGCTGGCCGGCAGGGATGCCCCGCACGCCACGATCCTGCCGACCGAGCTCGTGGTGCGCGACTCCGCGTGAAGCGCGCGGTGCGCGACGCGCCTGAAGCGCGCGGTGCGCGACTCAGCCGCGGCCCGGCGTCGTGGCCAGCAGCTCGTTGTGCCACGGATCACGGAAGCGTGCGACGGCGCCGTCGTCGGCCACCGCGACGCCCGCGGCGCTCAGCCGCTCGCCGAGCTCCCCGAGGGCGTCGGCATCCGGGAGCACGAGGTCGACCCGGCCGAGGCCGAGCGCCGGCATCCGGGGCGGCGCGCCCTGGGTTCCCCAGACGTTCATCGCCATGTGGTGGTGGTAGCCCCCGGCGCTGACGAACAGCGCCGAGCCGAAGTCGAGGGTCTGATCGAAGCCGAGCGCGTCGACGTAGAACGCCCGTGCCGTGGCGACATCGCCCACGGAGAGGTGGACGTGACCGACGGATGCCGGCTCGTCGCTGCGTGACGCCGACAGCACCTCCTCGGTCAGATGCTGCCGGAGGAAGGCGTTCGGGTCGAGGGCGAGGGTGGCCATCTCGACCTGACCGTGCACCCACGACCACGCGGTGCGCGCGCGGTCCCGGTACAGCTCGATGCCGTTGCCCTCGGGATCGGTGAGGTAGAACGCCTCGCTGACGAGGTGGTCGGCGCTGCCGGTGAAGGCGTGCGGGGCTCGCGTGGCGACGGAGTACAGCGCCGCGGCGAGGGCGGCCTGGGTCTCGAAGAGGATGGCGGTGTGGAAGAGGCCGGCGGAGCCGGCGGGGGCGTGCCGGAGCCCCGGCTCAGCCTTGAGGACCACGATGGGACGCGCGCCTCGGCCCAGGGTCACGATGTCATCGCTCGCCGCGAGCACGTCGAGCGTGACGACGTCGGAGTAGAAGCGCGTCATCCCCTCCAGGTCGGCGACGAGGAGGGTGACCGCGCCCATGCGGGTGTCGGCGGCGAGTCGATCGATCATATGAAAGTTCAACTAATCGCCGAGCGGCCCTATTCCCGCCCTTCCGCACGGCGCGCCGCGTCGCCCCGCCCGGCTCGTCGCGCCGACGCGGCCGGCGGACGCGCTCAGCGGACGGGACGGTCGAGCGGGTCGCCGCCGAGCGGGCCCACCGCGGGGATGGGGCCGCCGTCGTCGGCGCCGGTCTTGCGCGCCCGCGCGATGAGGTTTCCGAGGTGGTAGATGAGCAGCGCGGCCGCCGCACCGAGCACGATCGCGCCCAGCTGGAAGTCGCCCCACGCCACCGTGAACCCGGCGATCGCGATCACGAGCGAGACCGCGGCGGTGTACTGGTTGACCGGGCGGGAGAAGTCGACGCGGTTGTCGACCCAGATCTTGATGCCGATGATGCCGATGAGCCCGTACAGGGCGGTGGTCACGCCGCCGAGGACGCCGGCGGGGATGGTGTTGAACACCGCGCCCACCTTGGGCGACAGGCTCAGCAGGATGGCCGCGGCGCCGGCGACCCAGTACGCCGCGGTGGAGTACACGCGCGTCGCGGCCATCACGCCGATGTTCTCGCCATAGGTCGTGGTGCCCGAGCCGCCGAAGACGCCGGCGAGGGTGGTGGCGGCGCCGTCGGCGATGAGTGCGCGACCCGTGGAGCGGTTGACCGAGGCGTCCGTCATGGTCGCCACACCGCGCACGTGCCCGACGTTCTCGGCGATCAGCACGAGCACGACCGGCAGGAACATCGCGATCGCGCTCCACGTGCCCGGGGTGGTGAAGTCGGGGGTGTGGAACTCGGGCAGCCCGATCCACGCGGCATCCGCCACAGCGCCGAAATCGATCAGTTCCTCACCGGTGCTCAGCTGCAGGATCACTGCGGCGACGTAGCCCACCACGACTCCGAGCACGATCGACACGCGGCCGAGGAACCCGCGGAACAGCACCGCGAACAGCACCACGGCGACGAGAGTGATGGTGCCGACGAGCGGCTGCACCTGGAAGCTCGACCACGCGACCGGCGCGAGGTTGAAGCCGATGAGGGCGACGATGGCGCCGGCGACCACCGGCGGCATGAGGCGGTCGATCCAGCCGGTGCCGGCGAACTGCGCGACGAAGCCGACCGCGGCCAGCAGGATGCCGACGGCCACGATGCCGGCCAGCGCGGAACCCATCCCGGCCGACGCGGTCGCCGCGGTCACCGGGGCGATGAACGCGAACGACGAGCCGAGGTAGCTGGGGAGGCGGTTGCGCGTGACGAGGAGGAACAGCAGCGTCCCGACGCCCGAGAACAGCAGCGTCGTCGACACCGGGAAGCCGGTGAGCACGGGCACGAGGAAGGTCGCCCCGAACATCGCGATGACGTGCTGGATGCCGACCGCGATCGTCGCGGGCCAGTTCAGCCGCTCATCGGGCCGGACGACCTCGCCCGGCGCGACCGTGCGACCGTCTCCGTGCAGCTTCCACACCGGCATGGGACCTCCTCGAAATGCTCCGTCCGTCACTGTAGCGATACGGGGGCATCGCCGTGTGGCGAAGGCGCGGCGCTCAGGCGCCGGTGAGGCGCTCGAGCAGCTCGGCGTAGCGGGCGCGCGTGCGCTGGACGACGTCCTCGGGGAGGGTGGGCGGCTCGCCCGTCTTGTCCCAGGATGCCGCGAGCCAGTCCCGCACGATCTGCTTGTCGAAGCTCGCCATCCGCTCCGCCGGCGTCGCGCCGGTGCGCCACGCCTCGGCGTCCCAGTAGCGCGACGAGTCGGGGGTGAGCACCTCGTCGGCCAGCACCAGGCGTCCCTCGGCATCCCGGCCGAACTCGAACTTGGTGTCGGCGAGGATCAGCCCGCGCTTCTCGGCGGTGGCCGCCGCCCGGCGGTAGATCTCCAGCGACACCTCACGCAGTTCGGCGGCGGTCTCGGCCCCGACGATCTCCTCGGTGCGCGCATAGGAGATGTTCTCGTCGTGCGCGCCCTGCGGGGCCTTGAACGCGGGGGTGAACAGCGGTTCCGGCAGCCGGTCGCCGTTGTTCAGCCCTGCCGGAAGCGGGATGCCGCAGACGGTCCCGTCGGCGGTGTACTCGGCCCATCCCGAACCGGTGAGGTAGCCCCGCACGACGCACTCGATGGGCGCCATCTCCAGCGACGCCACGAGCATCGCGCGGCCGGCCGCCTCCTCGGGGATGAGCTCGAGCGCGGCGTCCCCGACGAGGACGTGATCGGGCATGAGATGGTTCCGGATGCGGCGGCCGCCGTCGCCGCCGTCGAGGCGGTCGAACCACCACAGGCTGAGCGTCGTCAGGAGCGTGCCCTTCCCGGGGATGCCCGGGCTGAGGACATGGTCGAACGCGCTGACGCGGTCGCTCGCGACCACCAGCATCCGGGTCGGCGGTGCGCCGTCGGTGGTCCCCACCGGCACGTAGAGGTCGCGCACCTTGCCGGAGTAGACATGGCGCCAGCCGGGCAGTTCGAGGGGGTGGGTCACCCGCCCATTATCCCGACGGGTCGGGCGCCGGGTCTCCCGGCGCGTCGCGGGCGGGGGTGATCCGGTCGACGAAGGCGTAGGCCTCCTCGACCACATCCGCCCATGCCTGGGGGCCGGCCGCCAGCGGCACCTCCACCCATTCGCGCAGCTCGCGGCCGCGCATGCGCATGCGCGTGGCGCCGTCGGTGGTGAGCTCGTCGATGCGCGCGTTCGGGATCTTCGCCACCAGCGCGCCGCTGTGCGTGACGAACGCGTAGACCTTGCCCCGCACGCGCAGTCCCTCGGTGCCGAACATCGGGCCGAGGTCGACCTCGTCGCGGGAGAGGTGGGTCGCCGCGATCGGATCGAACAGCACCCGTCCGCGTGTCATCGCCTCCCGATCGGCCATGCCGTCACCGTAACCGACGACATCCGGCCGCGACAGAGGTCGCGCGGTCAGTCCTCGACGACGCGGGCGGCGATGTCGGTGCGGTACTGGCCGCCCGCCAGGCCGATCCGGTCCAGGGCCTCGTAGGCGCGACCGCGCGCCTCGCGGAACGTCGACCCCAGCGCGACCACGCTGAGCACGCGTCCGCCGGTCGCCACGAGCGCGTCGTCGCGTCGCGCGGTGGCGGCGTGGGCGAGGTGCACGTCGTCGACCTCGGCCGCCGCATCCAGGCCGGTGAGGACGCGGCCGGTGGCGGGGGATTCGGGATACCCCTCGCTCGCGAGCACCACGGTCACCGCGGTCGCCTCGGCGAAGGCCGGGCGCGGACGGTCTTCGAGATGCCCGGAGGCGGCGGCCAGCAGCAGCTCGGACAGCGGATCGATCAGGCGCGGGAGGACGACCTGGGTCTCGGGGTCGCCGAAGCGCGCGTTGAACTCGATCACCTTCACCCCGGCGTCGGTGAGGATGAGGCCCGCGTACAGCAGCCCGATGAACGGCGTGCCCTCGGCATCCAGTTGGCGGATCACGGGTTCGGCGATCTCGCGCGTGACGAGGTCGACGAACTCCTCCTCGCCGCCGAAGCGCTCGGCGAGCCACGGCAACGGCGAATACGCGCCCATGCCGCCGGTGTTCGGTCCCTCGTCGCCGTCGCGCAGCCGCTTGTAGTCCTGCGCCGGGCTAAGGGGCAGGACGTGGTCGCCGTCGCTGAGGAAGAACAGCGACACCTCGGGACCGGAGAGGAACTCCTCCACGAGCACCGGGGCGCTCGGCAGGTACGTCTCGGCGTGGGCGAGCGCGGCCGCGCGTTCGCCCGTGACGAGGGCGCCCTTGCCGGCGGCCAGCCCGTCGGCCTTGAC
>CAZBZR010000005.1:0-18941 GCA_964496445.1 uncultured Microbacterium sp. | reverse complement strand
CGGACCGCGCGGCCGGTGGGCACGCCCGCGGCATCCATGATCCGCTTCGCGAACGACTTCGACCCCTCCAGCTGGGCGGCCGCCCTGCCGGGTCCGAATACCGGGATGCCGCGGGTGCGCAGCGCGTCGGCCACGCCGGCGATGAGGGGCGCCTCGGGGCCGACGACGACGAGGTCGATGTTCTCCCTGCCGGCGAACTCCGTCACGGCGACCGAATCGTTGGGGTCGAGGTCGACGAGGTGCGCGTCGCGCGCGATCCCGGCGTTGCCGGGGGCGGCGAAGATCGCGTGCGCGGCATCCTCCGATCGCAGGCCGAGGATGATCGCGTGCTCGCGGGCACCGGAACCGAGGACGAGGATGCGCACCGCCCCAGCCTATCCGCGCACGCTGCCACCGCCCGGGGCCAGGCGTAGCGTGGAGGCATGGCACGACGCATCGACACAGCCGCGGGCCGTGCCGCGCTCGGCGCCGTCTCCGTGGCCGACGCCGCCGGCGTCGCCCCGGCGCGCACCGACCTCGCCACGGCCGTCCGGTATCTGCTGCAGCTGCTGAGCGAGAAGGCTCCGGGTCACACCGTCGAGGTGCGCGTGCCGCCGTTCGGCGCCGTGCAGGTGGTCGAGGGGCCCCGGCACACGCGCGGCACCCCGCCCAACGTGGTCGAGATGGACGCGGCCACGTGGATCGCCGTGGCGACCGGGGGGATGCCGTGGACGGAGGCGGCGCGCGGCGGCCGGATCGCCGCATCCGGCACCCGCTCCGACCTCACCGATCTGCTGCCGCTGCGGCCCTAAGGGCCTCGACGTCGGATCGAACCCGGCGTCCAGGCGGGGGTGCGAGAATGGAGGCATGTCCGACCCCTCCGCCGTGCCGTCCGTCCGGGACGAGATCGAAACGGTGCGCGTGCGCAGGGCGCCGAAGTACGGGGTGTTCCTGCTCCTCGGGGCGGCACTGGGGGTGGTCGTCGCGATGATCCTCACCCTGTCGTTCTCCGGTTCCGCCCAGGCGAGCCCCAACACCGGTGTCGAGTACACCAGCCTCCAGGTCTTCGGGTTCGTCACCCTCGTGTGCGTGCCCATCGGCATCGCCCTCGGCGGCGCCGTGGCGCTCGTGCTCGACCGCACCGTCGGCCGCCGCACGCGCGAGGTGCGCGTCGACCACGAGTCGGTGCGCCAGCCGGAGTGAGCCTCAGGCCAGCTCGGCGATGATCGGGTGGATGGCCGCGTCGAAGGCGACCACGTCGCCCCGGAGCCCGTCCGTGACCGCGACGGTCAGCGAGCCGATCCACCACACGCCGCGCTGGGCGAGCGGCAGCACCTGGACGTTCAGCTCGAACGAGTGCGCGCGGCGCCCGACCTGGCGCTCGTGCTCGGCGATCGCGCTCGCGTAGGCCCGGTACGACACGCCCCGCTTGGCGGCGGTGTCCGCGCGGTAGCGGCCGTGCGCGTGGCGTGCGAAGGCGACGGCGTCCGCGGCGTGCGGCGAGATGGCCTCCCGCAGGGCGGCGGCGGAGGGCGGCAGCGCCACGAGCGTCTCGAAGCCGTCGACGAGGTCCAGCGGCTCGGGGGAGGGGTGCGCCTGCGGCTCGACGGTCATCGCCCAGTACGCGCGCCACTCGCGCTCGCGCAGGGCCTGCTCCTCATCCGAGAGCGCCGTGGCCGGCCGCGGCGGGATGCCGCGCAGCGGCGGCAGCTCGTCGGGGGAGCGGACCCCGATCATCTGCCGGAGATAGAGCGCGACGAGGACGGGCTCCCCCGCGTCCTCGCGGATCACCCACTCCGGTCCGCTGCCGTCCCGCATGCGGCCATCATAGGAGCGCGCGCCGCCGCATCCGACCCCCTTGCCCGGCCTCGTCCCATCCCCCGCCGCGATGCCCCCTTTCCCCCGCAGCCTCGCCCCGTCCCCCCTGGCCCCTCCGCTCGCCCCATCCCCCGCCCTCTCCCTCCGCCCCCGTGCGGCGAGCGGAGGAGATGTCGGCGGGGGAGGACGGGGTGCGGCCATCCCGTCCTCCCGTGGCGACACCTCCTCCCGTGGATGCGCGGCGACTCCTCCTCCTCAGCCCCCTCACGGCGGGGCGTTTCCCCTGAACCGGCCCGGCCCCGCCGCCACCGCGCGGGAGCGGCGGAGCCTGGCGGCATGCTCGATCTTCGCGCCGCCGTCCGTGCCCGTGGGGGAGTCGCGCGCAGTGCGGCGCTGGTCCGCGACGGGCACTCCGAACGGGGGATCGCTGCGGCGGTGGGCGCCGGTGAGCTCGTGCGTCTGCGGCGGGTGTGGGTCGCCCTCCCCGACGCCGATCCGATGCTCACGGCTGCGGCACGCTACGGGGTGGTCCTCTCGTGCGTCACGGCCGCGCGGCGACTCGGGCTGTGGGTGCTCGACGGCCGCGAGCCGCATGTGGTGGCGCCGCCGCACGCCGGCCGCATCCCGGCGCTGGCGGCCCACGTGCACCGCGCACGACCGCTGGTGCCGCGGCATCCGGATGACCTCGTCGACGGCATCGAGAACACGCTCGCGCTCATCGCGGCATGCCGGCCGTTCGAGGAGGCCCTGGCCGTCTGGGAGTCGGCGCTTCAGAAGGATCTCATCGACGCAGGCGCCATGGCGCGACTCCCGCTGTCGGCCAAGGCCCGCGCCCTCCTCGAGCAGGCCAGCCCCTACTCCGACTCGGGTCTGGAGAGCTTCATCGTGCCGCGTCTGCGGTGGATGAAGGTGCGGATCGTGCCGCAGGCGTGGGTCCACGGGCACCGCGTGGACTTCCTGATCGGCGACCGCCTCGTGCTGCAGATCGACGGCGGCACGCACGTCGGGGCACAGCGCGAGAGCGATGTCCAGCACGACGCCGAGCTCCTGCTGCGCGGCTATCACGTGATCCGGGTCGGCTACGGCCAGGTCGTCCACGACTGGCCCGCGGTGCAGGCGCTCATCATGCGCGCCGTCGCGCAGGGGCTCCACCTCGCACGCTGACGCGGCCGCCGGAGGAAATGTCGCGAGGGGAGGATCGGATGTCGCCATCCCGTCCTCCCTCGGCGACATCCCCTCCCCTCGTCGCAGCTGCAGGGGGCACGGGGCAGGGGGCACGGGACAGGGCCCCGCAGACCCGGGGCCGGCGGCCGCCCCGGTAGGCTGAGGACGTGGCGTCCCACAACCCCTACTCCGCGGCCGGCGTCGACACGGCGGCGGGTGATCTCGCGGTCGAACTGATGAAGTCGGCGGTGCGGCGCACCCACGGACCCGAGGTGCTCGGCGGTGTCGGCGGATTCGCCGGACTGTTCGACGCCAGCGCCCTGCAGGCCTACGCCAAGCCGCTCCTGGCCACCAGCACCGACGGCGTCGGCACGAAGGTCGCGATCGCGCAGGCCATCGACAAGCACGACACCATCGGGCTCGACCTCGTGGGCATGGTGGTCGACGACATCGTCGTGGTGGGCGCGCGGCCGCTGTTCATGACCGACTACATCGCGTGCGGCAAGGTGCACCCCGAGCGGATCGCCGCGATCGTCTCCGGCATCGCCGCCGGATGCTCCGCCACCGGCACCGCGCTGGTGGGCGGCGAGACGGCCGAGCACCCCGGGCTCCTCGGTCCGGCGGACTATGACGTCGCGGGCGCGGCGACCGGCGTGGTCGAGGCCGACCGTGTGCTGGGCGCGGAGCGGGTGCGCGACGGCGACGTGGTGCTGGCGCTGGCCTCCAGCGGCCTGCACTCCAACGGCTACTCGCTGGTGCGCCACATCGTCGCGCGGCACGGCATCGGGTACGGCGACATGGCCGACGACTTCGGGATGACCTGGGGCGAGGCGCTGCTCGAACCTACGCGCCTGTACACCGCGCCCCTGCTGCACGTGCTCGAGGTCACCGACGGCGTGCACGCGCTCAGCCACGTCACCGGCGGCGGCATCGCGGCCAACCTCGCCCGCGTCCTGCCCCGCGGCACGTGGGCGGAGGTCGACCGCGCGACGTGGTCGCCGCCCCCGGTCTTCCGCGTGCTCGCTGGCCTCGGCGATCTCGCCCTCGCCGACACCGAAGAGACCTGGAACCTGGGCATCGGGTTCCTCGCGGTGGTGTCGCCGGATGCGGCGGCCGCCGCCCAGGCCGCCCTCGAGGCGGAGGGCATCGCCACGTGGCAGGTCGGCGTGGTGCGCGAGGGAGCCGCCCCCGCCGGGGAGTTCATCCAGGGCGCCAAGGGCGTGGACGGCGGGGCGGTACGCCTCGTCGGGGAGTATGCAGACGGCGAAGCCGGGAAGCGAGCGAAGTAACACCCCATGTGCGGCATCGTCGGCATGGTCGGGCACGGCCCGGTCAATCAGGAGATCTACGACGCGCTGCTGCTGCTTCAGCATCGCGGCCAGGACTCGACGGGCATCGCCACGGCCGAGGCCAACGGCGTGTTCCACATCAACAAGCAGCGCGGCATGGTGCGCGAGGCCTTCCGCACGCGCGACATGCGCACGCTGCTCGGTGAGATCGGACTCGGTCACGTCCGCTATGCGACCAAGGGCACCGCATCCAGCGAGGAGGAGGCCCAGCCCTTCTACGTCAACGCGCCCTACGGCATCGTGCTGGTGCACAACGGCAACCTCACCAACACCCGCGAGCTCACCGACGAGCTCTTCCACAAGGACCGCCGGCACCTGAACACCAGCTCCGACACCGAGCTGCTGGTGAACATCCTCGGCTCGGAGCTGCAGTCGGAGATCGGCGGCCCCGACCTCGACCCTGACCAGGTCTTCCGCGCCGTGACGCGCGTGCACCAGCGCGTGGAGGGCTCCTACGCCGCCATCGCCCTCATCGCGGGCTACGGGCTGCTCGCCTTCCGCGACCCCTTCGGCATCCGCCCGCTCATCCTCGGCACGCGCCCCGCGGCGACCGGCGGCTACGAGTGGGTCGTGGCCTCCGAGTCGCTGGTGCTGGAGAACTCCGGCTTCGATGTGGTGCGTGAGGTGATGCCGGGCGAGGCGGTCTTCATCACTCTCGACGGCACGCTGCACACCCGCCAGTGCGCCGCCGACCCGGTGCTCAAGCCCTGCTCGTTCGAGTACGTCTACCTCGCGCGGCCCGACTCCGTCATGAACGGCATCTCGGTGTACGAGGCGCGCCTGCGGATGGGGGAGCGGCTGGCCGACACCATCGCCAAGCACACCCCCGCCGGCGCGATCGACGTCGTCATGCCCATCCCCGACTCCGCCCGCCCCGCCGCGATGCAGGTGGCCCGCAAGCTCGGGATCGAGTACCGCGCGGGGTGCTACAAGAACCGCTACGTCGGGCGGACGTTCATCATGCCGGGGCAGGCCGTGCGCAAGAAGAGCGTGCGCCAGAAGCTCAACGCGATGTCGACCGAGTTCAAGGGCAAGAACGTGCTCCTCATCGACGACTCGATCGTCCGGGGCACCACGAGCAAGCAGATCATCCAGATGGCACGTGATGCCGGCGCCGCCTCGGTGACCTTCGCCTCCGCGGCCCCGCCGGTGCGCTACCCGCACGTGTACGGCATCAACATGCCCTCGCGCGAGGAGCTCGTCGCCCACGGCCGCACCATCCCGGAGGTCGCCGAGGAGCTCGGCGCCGACTACCTCGTGTACCAGGAGGTCGACGACCTCAAGGCCGCGATCCTCGAGGGCTCGGATCTCGACGACCTCGACATGAGCTGCTTCGACGGGCGGTACGTCACCGGAACGGTGACCGACGAGTACCTCGCCTGGGTCGAGGGCTCGCAGTCCTCGTGAGCGCGGGCACCCGGTGACGCGGCGGGGCCGCGCGACGGCCCTGACGGTCGCGGCGATCGTCCTGCTCGCCTTGACGCTGCGGGTCGCCGTCGCCTCGCTCTCGCCGGTCCTGGACTTCATCGCGGCCGACTTCGCGGTGCCTCCCGCGGTGGTGGGGCTCATCGGCGCCGCGCCGCCGGTGGCCTTCGCGGTGTTCGGGATCTTCACGCCGCTGCTCGCACGGCGCGTGCGGATGGAGGCGCTCGCCGCGATCGCAGCCGGCGTGTCCGGCCTCGGACTGGTCGCGCGCGGTCTCGTGGGAGATGCGACCGGACTCCTGCTGACGACGGTCGTCGTCTTCGCCGGCGTCGGGGTCGGCAACGTCCTCATGCCGGCGCTCATCAAGAAGTACTTCCCCTCCCGGATCGCCCTCATGAGCACGGTGTACATGGGGATGCTGTCGCTGGCCACGCTCGTGCCGCCGGTGGTGGCCGTGCCGATCGCGGAGAGCGCGGGATGGCGCGTGTCGCTGGGCGTGTGGGCGGCGGTGGCGATCCTCGCCGTCGTGCCCTGGCTCGGACTGCTGCGCCGCGCGAGGCGGGACGCCGAGGGGGGCGAGATCGAGGAGGCGAACCCGGACGCGCTGCGGCGGCTGCTGCGGCTGCCGCGGACGTGGGCCCTCGTCGCGGCGACGGCGGTGTCCGGCGGCACGGTCTATTCGCTCTTCGCCTGGCTGCCCGCCATGCTGCAGGATCGCTCGGGCCTGGATGCCGCCGCCGCCGGCGCGCTCCTGGGCGTCTTCGGCGGTATGGGGCTCCCGTTCGCACTGTTCATCCCCTGGCTGGTCGCGCGGTACCGCACCGCCACCCCGGTCGTGCTGGCCGCGATCCTGCCGGGCGTGGGCGGCGTCATCGGGATGCTCGTCGCCCCGGCGGCGGCGCCGTGGCTGTGGGTGGTGCTGCTGTCGCTGCCCACCTCGTTCTTCCCTCTCGTCCTCGTGCTGTTCGGGCTGCGCACGCGCACGCATCCCACCACCATCGCCCTCAGCGCCGCCGCGCAGAGCCTCGGGTATGCGGTGGGTGCGCTGTTCCCGATCACCCTCGGACTGCTGCACGACGCGACCGGCGGCTGGGAGGCGGCGCTGCTCGTGCTCGGCGCCCTGTTCGTCTTCGTCGGCCTGCCCGCCGGCCTCATCTCCGGTCGCGCCGGCTACATCGAGGAGACGTGGGAGCGCCGGCACGGACCGTGGTGAGCGGGCGCCGCGGACGACGAAACGGCCGGCGGCAGTCGGGAGACTGTCACCGGCCGCAGCTGTGAGACCGGAGCGCGGTGCCGGGGGCACCGCAGCACGGATCAGGCCTTCTCGTCCTCGTACGTGTCCTCGTACTCGTCGGCCCACTTGTCGACGTACTCGGGGTCCCCGGATTCGGGGTGGCCGAGTTCGCGCTCGAGGGCCGCGAGGTTGACCGAGTACGTGTCGTACTTCAGTTCTCGGGCGATCTTGGTGTTCTTCGCCTTTTGACGGCCACGCCCCATGCGAGACCCCCTCATGTTCGAGATCGCGGGCTAAGCTCGGGCCCGACGCATTCATGGACCGGATCGAACCGGCAAGAGTAGCATTCAGGATATCACGGTGGTTCTGCGTGTCTCCCGCGCGCGGGCCGAACGGGAGGGCGCGTACCGATGGCGGATGAGACTTCCACGAGTCCCGAGGAGCGTGCCGCCGCTGCGGCCGACGTCCCCACCGGGGCGGTGCTGGCCGGCGTGATTCCCGGCCAATCGCCCCGTGTCCTGTCCGAGGCGGCCCGCTACGCGCGACTGCTCGGCGTGCCGCTGGCGATCGTGCACGTGGATGTCACGCGGTTCGTGACCTTCGAAGACCCGGACGGGTACGTGCACTCGGCGCCGATCGACCTCGATCTCGGCGGCGGCGAGGCCGACCTGGAGCAGATCCGTGCGACCGCCGAACACACCCTCGCCGACTGCCCGGTGCCGTGGAGCGTGCACCAGCTCGTCGGCGACCCCGCCCTGGCGATGAAGCATCTCGCCGAGCGCGTCGACGCGAAGCTCCTCGTGGTCGGCACGCGCAAGCGCGGGCTGGGCGAGTCGATCCGCGAGTTCTTCACCGGTTCGGTCGCGGCGCGTCTGACGCATCGTCAGCACCGGCCCGTGCTGGTCATCCCGCTGGGCGAGCCGGTGCCCGATGACGAGGAGATCGTCTGGGAGTGAGGCGGCTCACCCCCGCAGCGCCCGCGTGAGCGCACGCGAGGCCGCATCCATCGCCGATTCCAGCGCGTCGACCGCGTCGGCGGCGAGGGTGCCACCCCGGGCCACGTGGGTGCGCAGGTCGGCGCGCACCTGCGCGCGGAACCCGTTGATCGCCGCATCGGCTCGGTGCAGCTGCTCCCGGCTGCGCGTGCGCGCGTCGTCGTCCTCCTGCTCGCGTGGCGCGGCGCGCTCGTCGCGCGCGGCGGCGGCGAGGTCGGCACGCAGGCTCCGCATCGCGTCGCGCACGCTGCCGCGCACCTCCTCGGCGATGAGCCGCACGCTGTCGGCCAGCCCCGCCTCGATGCCGTCGAGCTCGCCCGCGCGGGCGGCCACCTCGGCCCGCCCGGCGTCGGTGATCGCGTAGATGGTCTTGCGGCCGTCGACGGTCTTGGTCACCAGGCCCTCCTCCTCGAGCTTGGCCAGGCGCGGGTACACCGTGCCGGCCGACGGGGTGTAGGTGCCGCCGGTGCGGTCGGACAGCGCCTGCATGAGGTCGTAGCCGTGCCTCGGGGACTCGTCGAGGAGATTGAGCAGATACAGGCGGAGGTCGCCGTGGGAGAAGACCGGAGCCATCACCACTCCTCCTCCGACTCGAGGTCGCCCACGCGCACGCCGGAGGACCCGCGACGCAGCACCGTGAGATCGCCCGAGACGGAGTTGCTCCGGATGTCGACGAACGAACCGTTGAGTTCCCCCGCCGCGTCGGCGTAGTTGGTGGGCCCCGATCCGGAGCGCTTCACGCCGTCGACGACGATGCGGCCGCCCACCGAGCGCACCACGTAGTTGGCCGGGTAGTCATCGTCGAGGCGCACGGTCGCGTCGCCGGACACGCTGTTGAGGTTCACGGCATGCACGGGTCCGTGGGCGTCGACGAGCATCGCACCGGAGACGGTGTCGATCGTCGCCTTGCGCACGGTGCCGGTGGCGGCGATGTCGCCGGAGACGCTGTTGGCGGTGAGTGCGCCGTCGAGCTGGCGGATCTGGACGTCGCCGGAGACCGCGTTGACGGTGAGATCGCCGGTGACTCCGTCGACGATGAGGTCGCCCGAGACGGTGTTCAGCCGCGCGTCGTGGCGCAGACCGCTCACGAGGGCGCTGGCGCTGACGACGCCGAGGGTCAGCGCCACGTCGCGGGGGACGGCCAGGCTGATCTCGGCCTTGGGCCCGCCGGCGCCGAAGTTGCGGAACACCTCGAGGAAGTTGTCCCACCGCAGCTGGGGGTGGTCGATCTCGAGGGCGTCGCCGGTCACCTCGATGCGCAGGTCCTTCACGGTGACGCCGTGCACCTCGATGCGCGCGCCCGGCTCGTCGTGCGCGACGACGTCGATCTGCCCGCCGACGAGCCCGACCTTCACCGTCCGTACCGCCTCGATGTCGATGACCCGCTTCTCGCCGGGGTGCACCAACCACTTCTCGAAAGCCATGATCCCTCCTTGGGTGTCGCGATATATCGCGTTGCCAGAGTAACACGATATATCGCGTAAGAGCACCTTCTCTCCCGGTCCCTCCGCTCCCGCCCCCTCTCCGCTCCCGGCCCCATTTCGCTCACCCGCACCATTTCGCGCCCATCCACGCCCCCAACCCCCAATTCGGTGCGGGCGAACGGGACGGTGCTGCACGGCAGGGGGCGGCGCGCGCGGGCGCGCACGGCGGGGGCGGCGCGCGCGCCGGAGCCGCAACGCGGGAGCCGGAGCGCGTAACCCTCTCCGGTCACCCGCACCAATTCGCGCCCGCCCGAGGCCCCAAGCCGCAGTTCGGTGCGGCGGAACGGGAGGGTGAGCCGCAACGCGTGGGCGGGAGCGCGGGAGCGGGAGCCGCAAGGCGGGAGCGGGAGCGGCAGCGCGGGAGCCGGAGCCGCAGCACCCTCCGCTCAGCCTTGACATTGACGCAACGTCAACTCGTAGCGTGGGCGCGACGGCGTACGAGAGAAGGAGGCGCGGATGGAGTGGTCGATCCACGAGGTGGCGCGGGTGACGGGCACCACAAGCCGGACCCTCCGCCACTACGACGCGGTGGGGCTGCTGGCGCCGGCCCGCGTGGGCGCGAACGGCTATCGCTACTACGACCTGGACGCCCTGCTGCGCCTCCAGCGGATCCTGCTGCTGCGCGAGCTCGGGCTCGGACTGGCGCAGATCGCCGAAGTGCTCTCCCGCCGCACCCCGGAGGAGGAGGCGCTGGAGACCCACCTCGCCTGGCTGCGGGCGGAGCAGGAGCGCGTGGGCCGGCAGATCGCCGCCGTCACCCGGACGCTGGCACATCGAAGAGAAGGGACGCCGGTCATGGCGCAGGAGATGTTCGACGGATTCGACCACACCCGCTACCGCGAGGAGGTGGAGGACCGATGGGGCGCCGACGCGTACGCGCGATCCGACGCCTGGTGGCGCGGGATGGCGCAGCAGGACCGGGAGGCGTGGCAGCAGGCGGCCGCCGCACTCATCGCGGACTGGGTCGCCGCGGCCGAGGAGGGCGTCGATCCGCAGGGTCCGCGCGCGCAGGATCTCGCGGCCCGTCACGTGGCGTGGCTCCGCTCGGTGCCGGGCACCCCGGCCGCCGACTCGGGAGGCGACGTCACCGCATACGTGCGTGCGCTCGCGGAGATGTACCCCGCCGATCCGCGATTCGCGGCGACCTACGCGACGGCTGCGGGCGGGACGGCAGGCGCCGAGTTCGTCCGCGCGGCGCTCCTCGGGGCCTTGCCCGCAGGATCCTGAGCGGACAGCGCGCCGCACAGAGCGGATGCCACGTCCCTGGGGGGAGGGACGTGGCATCCGGAGTCGCGATCACGATCGCGAGGGGGCGATGGATCCGGCGCACCCGAAACGCGGGATCCATCCAGGGGGGTCTAGACGCGCTTGCGGCCTCCGCTGATGACGCGGAAGAGGAACGCGATGAGGGCGATGACACCCACGATCAGCGCGACCCACAGCAGCCACGAGAGGGCGGTGTTCAGTCCTCCGACGATGGCCAGCACGACGGCGATCACGATGATGATGAGGAGGGCGATGTTCATGGCGAGGTACTCCTTCACGTAGCCGGTCCCGCTGTGGCGGTTCCGGGCGCCGCGGGCGGCACACCCAGTACATTGCCGTGCCGGTCCCCCCGGATGCATGGGCTTGACGCCGTTCGATCCGCAGTGGTAGCAGCGGCGCCACCGCACCGAGGGGCCGCGGCTGTCAAGCCCCGCGCCGCCGGCCGACCGGGCTCGTAGCGTCGAGGCATCCAGGAAGGAGCAGTCATGCCCGGTGGACGAGGGTCGAATCTCAAGGACCGCGAACTGTACGAGGAGCTGCGCAAGGACGGCGCCTCGAAGGAGAAGGCCGCGCGCATCTCGAACGCCGCCGCCGCGCAGGGGCGCTCGAAGGTGGGTCGCCGCGGCGGGAAGGCGGAGGACTACGAGGAGCGGACGGTCCCCGAGCTGCGTGCGCGGGCGAAGGAGCTCGGGCTGACCGGGTACTCCGGCAAGAAGAAGGCGGAGCTCATCGCGATGCTCCGCGACCACTGACGGTGGCGCGGCTCATCCGGGTCCGCCCCTACGAAGACCCGGGGTACCGGCGCGTGCGCGCAGGGCGCGCCTTCCGCTACGTCGACCACCGCGGCACGCCCGCGCCCGAGCCGGATGCCGAGCGCGCGCACGCCCTGGTGATCCCGCCGGCCTGGCGCGAGGTATGGATCGCCCGCGAGCCGCGGGCCCACATCCAGGCGGTGGGGGTGGACGACGCCGGGCGCAAGCAGTACATGTACCACGCCGACTGGTCCAAGCGCCGGGACAAGGGGAAGTACGCGCGCGCCCTCGCCCTGGCCGAGGCGCTGCCGCGCGCGCGTGGGCGCGTCACCCAGTCGATCCGGCGGGGGGACCTCGACCGGGAGCGCGTCCTCGCGGTGGCGTTCCGCCTGCTCGACCAGGTCGCACCACGCGTGGGGTCGGCGCGGTACTTCGCCTCCAACGGCAGCCGCGGTCTGACGACGCTGCAGCGGCGCGACGCCGAGGTCGACGGCATCCATGTGACCCTCTCCTTCCCCGCCAAGAGCGGCAAGCGCGCTTTCCTCGAGCTCGACGACGAAGACCTCGCGCGCGCCGTCACGGAGCTGCGCACCGGGCGCCCGCGCGCTCCTCTGCTGGCCTACCTGCGCGGTCGGCGCCGAGTGCCGCTGACGCCGGGCGATGTCAACGCGTACGTGCGCTCGCTCACCGGGGGCTCGTTCACGGCGAAGGACTTCCGGACGCTGCGCGGGACCATCCTCGCCGCCGAGGCCCTCGCCCGCATCGGCACCGTCGACACGAAGAGCGACCTAAAGAAGGCCGAGCTGCTCGCGGTGCGCGCCACCGCCGAAGCGCTCGGGAACACCCCGGCCGTCGCCCGCAGCAGCTACATCGACCCGCGCGTGTTCGCGCTCTACCGCCGCGGCCAGCTGATGGACCTCGACGGATCGCGCGACAACGCCATCCGCCGGCTCATCCTGGGCGGCTGACGCACCGCGGGGTGGCTAAGGTGGCCGGTGTGTTCTCGTGGACGCACCTGGGGCTGGTCGTGCTGGGCGGCGCGCTGGGCACGGCGGCGCGTGCGGGGCTGGGGCTGGCCGGCGGCGACCTGCTCGGGGTCCTCTTCGTGCCACTGGTGAACCTGGTCGGCGCCTTCGCGCTCGGATGCCTCACCGGGATGCTGCTGGGACGGGCCGACACCCCCCGCGCCCGGGCCCTCCGGCAGTTCTTCGGCGCGGGCGTGCTCGGCGGCTTCACGACCTATAGCGCGCTCGCGCTGGAGTCGGCCGGCTCCCTCGGCATGGTGCTCGTGGGCCTCGCCGCGGCAGCCGCCGGCACGCTGGCCGCGGTCGCCGGCCTCGCGCTCACCACGCGGCGGAGCACGTCGTGACACCCGCGCTGTTCGTCGCCATCGCCCTCGCCGGCGGCGCCGGGGCGGGGCTGCGCTACCTGGTGGACGTCGCCGTCACGCGCGGGCTGGGCGCCCGCATCCCGTGGGGCGTCCTCGTGGTGAACCTCACCGGTGCCTTCGCGCTGGGCGTCGTGGCCGTCGTCGTGGCCGACCTCAGCGGCCTGCTGATCCTCGGGACGGGACTCCTCGGGGGCTACACCACCTTCAGCGCGGTCGCGGTGAGCACCGCCCTTCTCGCGCGCGAGGGCCGCACGACGGCCGCGCTCGGGTACGGCCTCGGCACCTTCGCCGGCTCGGTCGCCGCGGCCGCTGCCGGGTTCGGGCTGGGAATGCTCCTGATCTGACCGCCCGCCCGGCGGGATGCCTGTCGGGGCATGGGATACTGAGGCTCGATACACCTCGGTATCGACATCCTTCCGAAGGACACCCGTGTCGAACCTTGCCGTCCTGAGCCTGAAGAACCGGGCGCTCATCGCCCTGGTCACCATCGTCGCGGCGGTGTTCGGCGGTCTCGCCCTGGTGAACCTCAAGCAGGAACTCATCCCCTCGATCGAGTTCCCCCAGCTCGCGGTCGTCACCACCTACCCGGGAGCCTCGCCCGACGTGGTCGAGAACGACGTGTCCACGCCGATCGAGACGGCGATCCAGGGGGTCCCGGGGCTGGAATCCACGAGCGCGACGAGCACGACCAACGCCTCGATCATCTCCGCCTCCTTCGCCTACGGCACCGATCTCGCCACGGCCGAGCAGAAGATCACGCAGGCGATCAACCGCATCCGCTCCCAGCTGCCGGAATCGGTCGAGCCGAACGTCATCTCCGCGAGCATCGACGACTTCCCCGTCATCCAGCTCGCCGTCACCGGGTTCGACGACGCCGAGTCGGCGCAGGCTCTCCTCGAATCCACGGTCGTGCCCGACCTCGAGGACGTCGACGGTGTCAACGCCGCGCAGATCGTCGGCGGGCTCGGTGAGCGCATCACCGTGACGCCCGACCCGGCTCTGCTGGCCGCGCGCGGGTACTCGCAGCAGGCGATCAGCGACGCGCTCGACGCGAACGGCGTGCTCTTCCCGGGCGGAGAGATCACCGAGGGCGATGAGAGCCTCACCGTGCAGACGGGCGCGAAGATCACCTCGGTCGACGACCTCGCCGCGGTGCCGCTGGTCCCGGCAACCGCCGACCAGTTCGCCGCGGGCCTCACCACGATCGCCGACGTCGCCACGGTCGCCGCGACCACCGATCCGATCACCTCGATCTCGCGCGTGGACGGCCAGCCGGCCCTGACCATCGCGGTCACCAAGCTCCCCGCCGCCAACACGGTCGACGTCTCGCGCGGCGTCCTGGCGGTGCTGCCCACGCTGGAGGACGCCCTCGACGGCGCGGAGTTCACCGTCGTCTTCGACCAGGCGCCCTACATCCAGCAGTCCATCGAGGCGCTCGCTGAAGAGGGCCTGCTGGGTCTGGTCTTCGCGGTCCTGGTGATCCTCGTCTTCCTGCTGTCGGTGCGCTCGACGCTCGTCACGGCGATCTCGATCCCGACGAGCGTGCTCATCACCTTCGTCGGCATCCAGGCCTTCGGGTACTCCCTGAACATCCTGACGCTCGGCGCGCTCACGATCGCGATCGGGCGAGTCGTGGACGACTCGATCGTGGTGATCGAGAACATCAAGCGCCACTACGTCGGCGACGCCGACAAGCTCGCCGCGATCCTCCGGGCCGTGCGGGAGGTGGCGGCGGCGATCACCGCCTCCACCATCACCACCGTCGCGGTGTTCCTGCCGATCGCCTTCGTCGGCGACGTCACCGGAGAGCTTTTCCGTCCCTTCGCCCTCACGGTGACGATCGCGATGGCCGCCTCCCTCCTGGTGGCCCTCACCATCGTCCCGGTGCTCGCCTACTGGTTCCTCCGGCCGGGCAAGCCCGTCCAGGATGCCGAGGGCCGGCCGGTCGACCCGGAATCGCCCGAGGCGCCCCCCACGCGCCTCCAGCGGGCCTACCTGCCCGTGCTCTCGTGGACGCTGCGGCACTCGTGGGCGACCCTGGGCCTGGCCGTCCTGGTGCTCGCGGGCACCGGCGCGCTCGCGCCGCTGATGAAGACGAACTTCCTCGGCGACTCCGGTCAGAACACGTTCACCGTGACGCAGGACCTCGGCCCGGCCGCGAGCCTGGACGCCGAAGACGCCGCCGCCGAGCGCGTCGAGGAGGTCCTCGCCGACATCGACGGGATCCAGACGGTACAGGTCTCGATCGGCTCCAGCGGGTCGGCGCTGCGCGACGCCTTCTCGGGAGGCGGCAGCGGCGTGACCTACTCGATCACCACCGACCCCGACGCCGACCAGGTGGCCCTGCGCGAACGGGTCCAGGATGCCGTGGGCGACCTCGACGACGTGGGCACGCTCACCGTCGCCAGCGCCGGCGGCGGGTTCGGATCATCCGACATCGCCATCGACGTCACCGCACCCGATGCGCAGGCGCTGTCGGAGGCCGCGGATGCGGTGGTCGCCGCCGTCGAGGGCCGCGAGGGCGTCGGCCAGGTCTCCAGCAACCTCTCGGCGTCCCTGCCGTACATCGCCGTCACCGTCGACCGCGACGCCGCCGCACGGGCGGGGCTGTCGGAGGTGGCGGTGGGGGCGATCGTCTCCGGCGCCATGCAGCCGCGGCAGATCGGCTCGATCGAGGTGGATGGCTCAGCGGTGACGGTGTACCTCGCCGCCGCTTCGTCGCCGGTCACGCTGGCCGAGCTCGCCGCCCTGGCGATCCCGACGCCGGCAGGACCGGTGCCGCTGGACTCCCTCGCCACGGTCGCCGAGAGCGAGGGTCCCACCTCCATCACCACCGAGCGCGGCCAGCGCACCGCGACGGTGACCGTGACGCCGTCCACCGATGACCTCAACGCCGCCTCCGCAGCGGTGCGCACCGCTCTGGCCGAGGCCGATCTGCCCCGCGGCGCGGACGCCGAGGTGGGCGGTGTGGTCTCGCAGCAGACCGATGCGTTCGCGCAGCTCGGGCTCGCGCTGCTGGCCGCGATCCTCATCGTCTACGTCGTGATGGTCGCGACCTTCAAGTCGCTCCGCCAGCCCCTGCTGCTGCTGGTCTCGGTGCCGTTCGCGGCGACCGGGGCCATCCTGCTCCAGATCGTCACGGGTGTGCCCCTGGGTGTCGCCTCGCTCATCGGCGTCCTGATGCTCATCGGCATCGTCGTCACCAATGCGATCGTGCTCGTGGACCTCGTCAATCAGTACCGGACGCACGGGCTGAGCGCGTACGACGCCACGATCGCCGGCGGTTCACGACGCCTGCGCCCGATCCTGATGACGGCCCTCGCCACGATCTTCGCGCTGACGCCCATGGCCCTGGGGATCACCGGGCACGGCGGGTTCATCTCGCAGCCGCTGGCGATCGTGGTGATCGGCGGGCTGGTGTCGTCCACCGTGCTGACGCTGCTCGTCCTTCCCACGCTGTACAACCTCGTGGAAGGGGCGCGCGAGCGCCGCGCCGCGCGACGGGACGGGGCGACGGACGGCTCGCCGCGCGCCGCAGCGGCATCGGCCGCCTCCGCGGCGCCCGATGCGGCGCCGCCGACACGGCGGGCGCTGCGGCGGGAGCATCCGACGCGCTGACCGGTGCGGGGGAGGTGCGCGTGCGCATCCCCAGGCAGTGGGTGAACACGCCCGACCACACGAACATCGCGGTGAAAGCCACGACCTCGAACAGCGCCAGGTTGATCGTGCCCGTCACGAACAGCCACGCTCCGGCGAAGAGGAACGCGAAGATCGCCGTCGTTGTCAGCAGCAGCCGTCGCGGCATCCGGTGCAGCAGCACCGGGGAGGTCAGCAGCAGTGCCGCGAAGCCGAGCACCATGCCGGCGGCGACCTTGTCGTGGATGGCCTGGTTGACGTTCAGCGGCACGCAGCCGACGAGGGCGAGGTTCACCCCGATCGTGGTGAGGAACACCTGGGCCGCCACGCCCGCTCCCCGTCGGCCCACGGCGCGCCCCCCACGGGCGACGTCGCGGCGCACGCGAGCGGCATAGACCGTCACGAGGGTGCCCGCGACGATGAGCGCACCGTTGAACAGTGCTCCCGACGCATCGCGGAAGGTGCCCAGCTGGCTGAAGTGCAGGTGCCACCACAGCGGATCGGTCGTCGTCAGGGCGGAGAGCAGGATCCCGCCGACGAGCACGACGAGCACCGCGAGCGCGAGATGCATGGTCCCCACGCGCGCCAGGGCGGCGCGCGGCGACGGCACATCGAACGGCCGGATGACGGGTAGGACGGCGCTCATTCGGGTTGACTCCACCCACGACAGACGAGGCGTCCCCCTGCCGTCGAGCTCCCCAAGCCCCGTCTACTCACCGGTAGGCGAACGCCGGATGACCCAGATCTCCCCAGCGTGACGGCATGCCGTCTCCGACATGGTATCTCCCGCGCGGCATGCGACGTACGACACGAACGGTCGGATACAAGGAATTTACCTCGGCGCGCCGTGGAATCCGCGGGGAGGTGGAGTCACGGCCGGGTGAGAGAGAGCCCCCACTCGAATTCGACCGCCTCGCCCGGCGCGAGCCAGCGCAGCCCCACCCCCGAGTTCAGGGCATCCGCCGGGGCGCTGAGCGGCTCCACGGCGACGGCGACCGGGTGGCCGGGATAGCGGTCGGTGGTGAACACCTGCGTCCAGTCCAGCCCCGGTCCCTGCCACAGCGTGAGGGTGGTCCCGTCCGGGGCGGCGAGGGTCGTGCGCGCACGGCCGTCCGCGTCGCGGCGCAGGCCGGTGTAGGCGACGTCGAGGTCGAGGTCCCCGATGCGCCGTCCGCCGCGCAGGTCGGTCGCCTCGTCGAGGTCCGCCTCCCCGATGGGGAGCTTCCGGTCATCGACGAGGAGGCGGGTGGCGCCGGTGGCGGTGATCACGAGGTCGGCGGTGTCGGCCGAGCCGATCTGCACGAACGGGTGCGCGCCGACGGCGACCGGCGCGTCGTCACCCGAGACGTTGCGGACGGCATGACGGACGACGAGCCCCTCCTCCCCGAGGCGGTAGGCGACGCGGTTCTCGAGGCCGAAGGGATATCCCGTCTGCGGGTAGACGTCGGCGCGAAGGGTCACCGCATCCGGGGACTGTGTCTCGGCGACATACGGCGCGAAGCGCAGCAGGCCGTGGCTGGCGTTGCCCAGCGCCGGTTCGCTCACGGCGAGCTGCCGCGTCTGGCCCCGCTGCGTCCACCGGCCGTCGCGGACACGGTTGGGCCACGGGACGAGCACCGTGCCCGATGCGGCGGGAGCCGGGACGTCGTCGGGGTAGCGCGGGACGAGATCGACGCCGTCGATGGTCAGGGCGCGCAGCGCCGCCCCCACCTGGGCGATCTCCGCGCTCGCCCCCTCGTGCTCGAGACGGAAGCGGTGGCCGGTCGGATCGGCGAGGGGAGCGCTCATCCGCCCAGGCTAATGGGGCGGCTTCTCAGGATCGTGCGCTAGCGTGGGCAGGTCGGCTCTGGACACTGCGCTGCGCGCGCAGATGGGTTTGTGAGTCCAAGGGGCCGATGGGAGAGGCGAATCCGCCTCGACGACCATCACAGTAAATGGCCCCGGCCGACGGATGTCCGGGTTTGTGCCGCCGAAACCAGGCGGTGCGTGCTGTTGCGCGAAAACAACCCAGGAAGCATCGCCATGCCCAAGAACAAGAAGCCCGCCGGCGGACGTCCGGCCAAGAACTTCGAGCCCCGCTACGGCGAGGCCCGCGCCGGCAAGCCCGGCAGCAAGAGCCCGAACCACCGCGGCTACCGCCCGGCCGAGAGCTCGGAGGCCGCGCCGAAGCGCCGCTGGACCGCGCAGGAGCGCGCCGGCCGGGACGAGGCCCGCGCCATTCGCACCGGCGGCGCCCGCGACGGTGCCGCCTCCCGCCCGGCCCGGTCGTTCGACGACCGCCCCCGCCGTTCCTTCGAGGACCGTCCGGCTCGCTCGTTCGATGACCGTCCGCGTCGTTCGTTCGATGACCGTCGTCCGGCGCGGTCGGATGACCGCCCCGCCCGTTCGTTCGACGATCGTCCGCGTCGCTCCTTCGAGGACCGTCCGGCCCGGTCGTTCGATGATCGTC
>CAZBZR010000004.1:487-107460 GCA_964496445.1 uncultured Microbacterium sp. | reverse complement strand
GCCGACCTTGGACGCGTCGCCCGCGCCATGCGCCTTGCCGAAGGTGTGGCCGCCGGCGGTCAGGGCGACGGTTTCCTCGTCGTTCATGCCCATGCGGGCGAAGGTCTCGCGGATGTCGCGGGCCGACAGCAGCGGGTCGGGGTTGCCGTTGGGGCCCTCGGGGTTGACGTAGATGAGCCCCATCTGCACGGCGGCGAGGGGACGCTCCAGCTCGCGGTTGCCGGTGTAGCGCTCGTCGCCGAGCCACGTCGTCTCCGGGCCCCAGTACACGTCGTCGTCCGGCTCCCACACGTCCGGGCGGCCGCCGGCGAACCCGAAGGTCGAGAAGCCCATCGACTCCAGCGCGACGTTGCCGGCGAGGATCATGAGGTCGGCCCACGAGATCGACTGGCCGTACTTCTTCTTCACCGGCCACAGGAGCCGCCGCGCCTTGTCGAGGTTGACGTTGTCGGGCCAGCTGTTCAGCGGCGCGAAGCGCTGCATGCCGGCTCCGCCGCCGCCGCGGCCGTCCGTCGCGCGGTAGGTGCCGGCACTGTGCCAGGCCATGCGGATGATGAGGGGGCCGTAGTGGCCGAAGTCGGCGGGCCACCACTCCTGCGACGTGGTGAGGACCTCCTCGATGTCCTTCTTCAGGGCGGCCAGATCCAGGCTCTGGAACGCCGCCGCGTAGTCGAAGCCCGCGTCCAGCGGGTCGCGCTCGGCGGAGTTCTTCGCGAGGATCTTCACGTTGAGGCTCTGCGGCCACCACACGCGGTTGGCGGAGCCGCTCGTCGGGTGCGGCAGTGCGCCGGCGGGCTCACTGTCGGCCGGGGCCTCGCCCACGGGAAGGCGATTGTCGTCGGGGGCGGCGCCGTCGTGGAAGACGGGGCAGCCGGCGGCGGTGGGGTCGCTCAATTCGGGTCCTCTCAGATGCGCTCGCGGACGAGCGCGGTGTCGGGTGATGCGGTCAGGCTCGGCAGTCCGGGCACAGGCCCCAGAAGGTCACCTCTGCACTGGCGATGTCGTACCCCGCGGTGTCGGGCACGTGCAGGCACGGCGCCGCCCCCACGACGCAGTCGACGTCGTCGATGCGTCCGCAGGACGTGCACACCATATGGTGATGGTTGTCGGCCACGCGCAGCTCGTACATGCCGGGGCGCCCGGCCGGTTCGATGCGGCGCGCCAGTCCGGCGGCGACGAAGTCCCCCAGCGCGTTGTACACCGACTGCATGCTCGTCCCCGGAAGGTGCGAGCGGATGCGGTCGAAGACGTCGTCGGCGCTGGCATGCGGGTGGGCGGCCAGAGCACCGAAGACGGCGGTGCGGGTGGCGGTCACGCGCAGCCCACCGGCGCGCAGGTGCGCCTCGGTGGATGTGTCGGAACCGTCGAGCATGATCCCAGCATAGCGGTTTTTTGACTCATTCAAAAAACTGTCAGCCGCTGACGAGGCGCTCCACGCCCGCCTCCGCCTCGGTGAGATCCCCGCTCTCGCCGCGCGCCACCGCGCGGCGGCCGAGCCACAGCGTGTACCCGAGGAAGGCGGCGAGCACGGCCGCGCCGATGCCGATCTTCACGGCGGTCGGCCACGGGGCCGGGGTGACGAACCCCTCGACCACGCCGGAGACGGCCAGGACGAAGATCAGCCCGATCGCGATGGTGCCGAGGGAGCGTCCGGCGGCGGCGAGGGCGGCGGCCCGCGGCTGCGGACCGGGCGCGACCCAGGCCCAGAAGATCTGGAGCCCTGCCGCGGCGGCCACGAGGATCGCCGTGATCTCCAGGAGGCCGTGCGGCAGGATGAACGAGAAGAAGACATCGCCGCGCCCGAACGCGAACATCACCGCCGCGGCGGTCCCGATCCCCACGGCGTTCTGCATGAGCACCATGACCGGCCACAGGCCCGTGATCCCGAACACGACGCACTGCGCCGCGATCCACGCGTTGTTCGTCCACACCGTGCCGGCGAACACCGCCGCCGGATTCTCGCTGTAGTACGCCGTGAACGCCTCCTCGGCGTAGTACTCCAGCTCGGCCCGGTCGCCGAGGGCGGCGACGGCGGCCGGGTCCCCCGCGATCCACACCGCCACGAGCGCCGTGACCACGAGGAAGCCGGCGGCGACGGCGAGCGTGGCCGCGCGCACCCGGTACAGCGCGGCGGGCAGCTGCCACACGAAGAACCGCGCCACCACCGTGCCGAGATCCTCGCGCACGTCGGTCAGGCGCAGGCGGGTGCGGGCGAGCATCGTGGACACCGCGTCCCCCTGCGCGGTGCGCCCCGCTGAGGTCTTGATCCCCGCCAGGTCGGCCGACGCCGCGCGGTACCTCGTGATCAGCTCGTCCACGTCGGGCCCGCTCAGGCGTCGGGCGCGGCTCAGCGCGTCCAGGCGCTCCCACTCCTCCCGCCGCGCGGCGGTGAGGGCGTCGAGGTCCATGTGCTTCACTGTACCCATGGCCTCCGCCCGGTCTGCCGTGCTGCACGTCGCGCAGGACGAGACCGTCACCGGCGAGGCCGTCGCCCTCGACGTCCAATCGACGGGGTTCTTCCTGCGGGCCCTCGGCGCGCTCATCGACGTGCTGGTCGGTCTCGCGTTCCTCCTCCTGATGGCCGCGGTCCTCGGTTGGCTCGCCGGCGCCGGCGCCCTGCCGCCCGAGGTGTTCCCGCCGCTGTCGATCGCGCTCGTGGTGCTCGTCACCGTGATCGTCCCGACGGCGGTGGAGACCGCCACGCGGGGGCGGAGTCTCGGCAAGCTCGCCGTGGGCGCGCGGATCGTGCGCGCGGACGGGGGCGCGACCGGCTTCCGTCACGCGTTCCTGCGTGCGCTGGCCGGCGTGCTGGAGATCTGGTTCACGCTCGGAGCGCTGGCCGCCCTCGTCGGCGCGTTCACGCCGCGCGCGCAGCGGCTCGGCGACCTCCTGGCCGGCACCTTCAGCGCGCGCACCCGGACGCCGGCGCTGCCCCCCGCAGCCCCCGGCGTGCCGCCGGCGCTGGAGGGCTGGGCAGCGGTCGCCGACGTCGCACGGCTCCCCGACCGGCTCGCGGGGCGCATCGCCCGGTTCATCCGGACGTCGCCGGGACTGGACCCCTCCGCGCGGCGCCGCCTCGCGGAGTCGCTCGCCGCCGAGGCGCGCCCCTTCGTCGCGCCGCTGCCGCCGGCCGATCCCGACGTGTTCCTCCACGCGGTCGCCGCGGTGCGACGCGACCGCGAGTACCAGGCGCTGCGCGGTCAGGATGCGCGCGCGGCGGCGCTGACGCCGCGGGCGTGAGCGGTCAGGCCCGCAGCGTCTCGTGCCGCACGACCACCCAGCCGCGGGGCACCGACAGCCGGTCGGTGTGCGTCGCGCACAGGTCGTGGGCGTGCGCGTCCCCCGCAGGTCCGAGCGGACCGAGCGCGGCCATCTGATCGCCGTAGTCGTAGGTCAGCGTGGCCACGGCCTCCCGGGAGCATGCCACCTTCGAGCAGAGACGTTCGCGCACCGCGTCAGACTAACCGCGCCGTCCGCCGGCGCGGTGCCGCCTCGCCGCGCCGCCGTAGGATGAGGGCATGATCCGCCGCCGTCCCCGCGAGCGCGCCGCGGTCCGCCCGACCCGGCACGGGCGCCACGGCCGGCTCGATCGCAGCCCGGTGGTCCGCCCGCCGCTGCCCCCCGTGGACACCCGCGCCGAGAGATTCGACCTGGCCGTGGGCACCGCGGCGGAGTTCCTCCGTTCGGCATGGAGCGAACTGCGCGACGTCTCGTTCGAGATCGGGGTGCTGCCGCCGCGCGCCGGCGCCGACGGCATCCCGCGCTGGCAGGTGCTGCGCGAGCACAAGCGCATCATCCTGTACCGCATCCCCATCGAGCGCCTCGGCCACCTGCACCGCGACGACGAGCTGCACCGCCGCATGATGATCGAGGGAGCGGTGTTCCGCGCCGCCGCCGAGTACCTCGACCGCGATCCGTGGGACCTCGGTCCCGAGCGCTTCCGCTACTTCTGATCCCTAGGGGTAGACGACGATCGGCGGGGCGGCGGCATCCGCCCCCCACACCGGGAAGCCGGCCAGCGCGCCCGTCGCCGCGAAGGACACGCCGGCGCGCAGCGGCTCGGTGGCCGTGAGGCGGTAGGCCCCGGGGGCGGCGAGGGCACGCTCCACCACGCCGTCGGCGGCCACCTCGAGCTCGGTCTCGGAGCCGTCGGGCGCCGTCAGGACGGCCGTCGCCGGAGCGGATCCGCCGACGAGGACCAGACGTGCGCCCGATCCGGCCGGCACGGCGACGACGCTCTCCGCCGGCAGCAGGGGCGCCGGTGCGTACCACGCGAAGTCGGCCCCCTCGCCGAAGCCGGACGTGCTCCACACCGCGGCGACCACCGGCGCATCGGCGTCGACCGCGACGGTGTAGGAGCCGGCGGCGAGGGAGCCGAGCTCCAGCTCGGTGGGGATGCCGGCGGCCAGGGGCAGCGCGACGGGCTCCCCCACCGCGCGACCGGACTCGTCGCGCACGCTCACCTGCGCCTGCGCATCCGCGGTCGGCGACAGCACCCGCAGGATCGTCGCGGCGCCCTGGGCATCGGCCGAGGGGGCAACGACAGTGACGCCGGGGATCACCTGCACCGCCGCCGCCGCGGCGACGGGGGACACCTGGTCGACACCCCCCGGGACAAGGGTGCGCACGAGGCTCGTCTGCAGCGAGGCGGTCACGGGGGCACCGGTGGCCGTGACCCGGACGACCGGGCTCGCCTCGGCGGGGAGGAGCCCCGCCAGCGGCACGACGACCTGCTGACCGGCGGGGACGACGCGGTCGATGCCGCCGGGGGCGGTCTGCGGTCCGGAGGCGCCGTAGACGGTCAGCTGGACCGTGGCCGGAACGCTGCCCGGATTGCCGAGGATGACGAGGTCGTTCGCACCGGTCGTGGTGGCGCCGCCGACCAGCCACGACTCCAGCAACGGCGTGCGGCAGCCGGATGCGGCGAAGCCGCGGAGGTCCGCGCCTGCCACGCTCGCGGCCCCGGACGCGGCGAACAGCGCCGCGGCGTCCTCGCGCGCGGGCGCGGTGAAAGTGAGCGGCGCGGCCTCGGGGGCGGGCGCCCGGAGCGTTCCGTCCGCCGCGTCGGCGGCGTCCGGTCCCGCGACGACCTCCTGCGCGGCCGCGACGGAGAGCGTCCCGGCCTGCTCGACGATGCGCCCGAGCGCGAGCAGGGGGCCGTCGCACGCGAGCATGGTGTCCGCCGGCGCAGGCGTCGCGACGATGCGCACCGGCGCGGTCGTCGCCGTCGGCCACGGGAAGGCGATGGCGAGGGTCACCGCCACGACGGTTGCCGCGGCCGCACCGGCACCCACGAGGACGCGGGTGCTCGTGGTGATCCAGCGCAGGACGGGGCGGCGGGTCATCGGGTCTCCTCGTGCGCGGGGCCGACCACACGGGACGTGCGCCGTGCGCTGCGACGGCTGGCCGCGGTCGGAACCGCCAGCAGGAGGCACACGCCGACGACGATGAGCTGGGCGATCGCGATCCCGCGGGCGAGGTCGGCGACCTCGCGCGAGGGCTCCGCGCGGGGCGTCACCTCCTCGGTCACCCGCCACAGGACACCGCGCGCGGTGTCGCCGACGGCGTCGAGGCCGGGGCGCTGATCCAGCGCCGTGGCGGCGGTGAGGCGGAGCGCACGGACCGCCTCGGCATCCTGGTCGGGGGCGGCGGCGAGCAGGACGAAGGCGATGCCGCGCGCGGCGAGGTCCGGCACCACGGCCGCATCGGCGGTGCCGATGAGGTCGGCGGTGAGCGCGGCCAGCTCGCGGTCGGCCGCCGTCGGCTCCGACCGGGTGGTCAGGACCGTGCTCTGACCACCGAGGGTCTCACTCCCTCCCCAGATGACCTGCGCGCGTACGCCCTCGGCACCCGGATCGATCACGAGGGTGGCGCGGTGGATGTCCCCGCGCCCCTCGGCGGCGACGTAGGCCGGCAGGGTCGAGGCGGGCCCGTTCGCGAGCACGGTGGCACCGCGTGCCGGGGCGATCAGCGCCGGCACCGCGGCGGCGGTGAGACAGCCCACGAGGACGGCGGCTCCCAGAGGGCGGAGCCAGGCGACTGACGCCGGGACGCCCGCATCCAGCGTGACGAGGGCCGCCCCCAGCGCGCCGGCCCAGGCGAGGCTCAGCGCGGCACCGGGCCACAGCGCCACCGGCGCCGTCCCGGCCACCGCCACCGCGATGCCCACGGCGGCGAAGGCGGTCGCCAGGGCGAGGAGCGTCAGCGCCACCAGCACCGCGCCCACGGGCCAGCGGGGCGTGAGGAGGGACAGCAGCGCGAGCACCGCCAGCGGAGCGACCAGCAGCAGCACCCACCCGGGGGCCGCGGCGCCCAGGAGCGCGCCCCACCCGCCGGGATCGGCGCCCGGGAAGCCGGCGGCCAGAAGGAGCCGGCCGACCGCGTCCGGCGCGACGGCGCCCCCGACGGGGACGCCGGGATCGGCCAGCAGCGCGAGGAGGTCACCGGTGCGCACGCGCTCCCACACCAGCGGGGCGAAGAAGACCACGGCCGGGACGAGCAGCCACACCACCTTCGGCACGTCGCGTCCGGCCCGCGTCACGGCGGTGGCCAGGAGCATCCCCGTCCAGACGACGAGGAGGACAGGACCCAGGGACGGTGCGCAGGCCAGGACGGCCGCCAGGAGCAGCGAGGCGCCGCCCGCCGCCGCCCACGACCGGTGGGCGACCGACCCGGTCACGAGCAGCCACGGCAGGAGGAGGTGGGCCAGCACCGCGGCGGGGCGGCCCTCCACCAGCGCCGTGAGGAACGCGGGCGACAGCGCCCAGGCCACGCCGGCGACGATCCGCAGCGCCGAGCGCTCCGTGACCCGCGTCGCGGCGAACCATCCGCCGAGGACGGCCAGCGGCAGGGCCGCGAGCCACAGCAGGACGAGGGCGCGCGAAGGATCCCATGGGGCGAGGGTGCCGAGGAGCGCGACGACGGCGGCGAAGGGATCGGCCGGTGCCACGGCGTCGAGCCCCTGGGCACGCTGCCCGAAGGCCGCGTCGGCCCACAGCTGTGCGACGGTCGTGCGCAGCGGCAGGAGCGCCCCGCCGCCGAGCACCGGCCATGCCAGCAGCGCGGGGAACACGGCCACGGCCGCCACGAGCGCGCCGAGCACGGCCCAGGCCCCGCCGCCGGTGAAGAAGCGCAGCTCCGAGCGCACCGGGGACGTCGGGTCGGCGCCGTCGCCGTCCAGCCGCGAGCGGAGCTCCCCGCGGGTGACCCGCAGCGGCGCGAGCCGCGCCCACCCGACCGTGCGTGCGCGGCGGATGCGCGCGCGGGCGCGGGCGATGGCGCCCCACTGCCCGAGCGCGACCAGCGTCGCCGCCCACTCCGGGCCGACCAGGCCCGGCTGCTTGGCGACGAGATGGACGAGGGTCCGCCAGAGCGCGAGGGGCAGCAGCGACAGCGCATGCAGCGGCACGGCGGCGGCCGGCGCGTAGGCGAAGCGGCGCTGCAGCGCCGCGCGCCGCGAGGCGTAG
This sequence comes from uncultured Microbacterium sp., assembly GCA_964496445.1. Taxonomy (GTDB): domain Bacteria; phylum Actinomycetota; class Actinomycetes; order Actinomycetales; family Microbacteriaceae; genus Microbacterium. Next base: position 99,994 of record CAZBZR010000004.1, on the reverse strand, counting down.
GCACGCCGGCCCCTGCGCCGGGCGGCGGGGAGGGAGGTGCCCGCCTCCGTGGCGACGGTGACCACGGCGCCGGGGACGACCGTGACGCGGCCGCCGGCCAGGCGCGCGCGCACGCCGAGGTCGAGGCCCTCGTCCGCTCCCGCCAGCGCCGGATCCAGCCCGCCCAGCTCCCGCCACGCGCCGGCCCGCACCAGCGCGCCGCGGATGTCGGCTCCCAGGACGTCCTCGGACACATCGTGCTGGCCCTGGTCGAGCTCCCCGGCGGCGAGGTCGACCGTACGACCGAACCTCGACATGCTCACGCCGAGGGAGACGATCTCGGTGCGGTCCTGGTCGTCGACGAGCTTCGGAGACACGAAGGCGACGGAGGCGGCGAGTTCGAGCGCCCCGGCCAGACGCGCCAGCGCGTCCGGGGCGGGCACGGTCTCCTGCGTGAGGAGCCACACCGCGTCCCCGGTCAGGCGCGGCGTCGCCAGCGCGGTCGCGGCGGCGAAACCGGTGCTGTGGGGGGCGGTGATGACGCCCTCGGCCGCGGAGGAGGCCGCGATCTCCCGCAGCCGCGCGTCGGGGCCGCACAGCACGAGCGTGAGGGCGTCGACGGGGCGCGTCTGCGCCTGGATCGCGGCGAGGGTCCGCTGCAGATGCGCGGCGGCGGGCGCGCGTCCTTCCGGGCGCACGACCAGGATCGCGTGTACTCGAGCGGGCATGACGGGCTCAGCCTAGGTCGGCGCGGCGGCGGGATCCGGGCGCACGCGCCGCGGGACGCCGGATCGCGTCAGACCGCGCGCCGCTTCAGCTTCCGGCGCTCGCGCTCGCTCAGTCCACCCCAGATGCCGAAGCGCTCGTCGTTCTGCAGGGCGTACTCGAGGCAGCGGTCACGGACGTCGCACGTCGTGCAGATGCGCTTGGCGTCGCGCGTGGAGCCGCCCTTCTCCGGGAAGAAGGCCTCGGGGTCGGTCTGCGCGCACAGCGCGTCGCTCTGCCACGCCAGCGGGTTGTCCTCCACGACGTCGATGTCGCGGCGCACCCCCGGCACACCGAGCTGGACCGGGTCCACGAACCAGTTGTCGGGTACGCCCGAGCGATACTGTGCTCCAGTCATCTCGTCTCCCGCCTGATCCATCGCCATGTGTTCCCGCCACGTGTTCTCGCCACGTGTTCGCAGCCACGCCGGCCGCGTGTACGCATAATTACACCCGTGTCATTCGCCGCGGTCAAGTCGCGGATACTAAACCCTCAAGCGCGACTTCAGAGTTGATCGAGCGCCGCGGCGTGTCGCGGACGGATCAGGCCGATCCGGGCAGGGCGACGTAGGCCGTCCCCTCCCCCCGGAAGCGGAGCGGACTCTCCGCCGGGGTGGCGAGGACCGCCTCGCCCGGGCGGAGCGAGCAGACCTCTCCCCCGGCGCCGGAGACCTCGACGGCACCAGCGACCGCCAGCACGATCGCGGTGCCCGCGAACGGCAGCTGCGGGGCGTCACCGGTCACCTGCACCGCCGCCAGCGCGAAGTCCGACACCGGCGGCGCGAACAGCGCGACCCCGGGGCCGTGCGCGGCCGGGGCGAGCACGGGCGGCGGCGCCGGGGTGGTGTCGAGGATCCGCAGCAGCTCGTCCACGTCGACGTGCTTGGGCGTCAGGCCGCCCCGCAGCACGTTGTCGCTGGCCGCCATGATCTCCACGCCGAGGCCGGCGACGTAGGCGTGCAGGACGCCCGCCGGCACGAAGAGCGCCTCGCCGCGGCGCAGCGACACGAGGTTCATCAAGAGCGCGACGACGACACCCGGGTCGCCGGGGTAGGCACCGGCGAGGGTGCGGGCCAGCTCCCACTCGGCGGCGAACTCGGGCGCATCCGCGCGGTCGGCGACGGCGATCATCGCCGCGATGATCTCCGTCACCGCCGATCCGGCCTCGCCGCCGAGGAGCCACGCCAGAGTCCTCCGCAGCGCCGCCGGCGCGTCGTCGCCGGCCAGGCGCTCGGCCAGCGCGCGCGGTCCGGCGCCGTCGCCGAGCGCGGCCACCAGCCGACGCGTCGTCGCGAGGTCGCGGAGCCCCGCCAGCGCGTCGAACCGCTCGCTCACGGCGACGAGGAGCTCCGGCTTGTGGTTGTCGTCGCGGTACGTGCGGGTCGGGGCGTCCCGCGGCACACCCGCCTCCTCCTCCCGCGCAAAGCCCTCGCGGGCCTGCGCGAGCGAGGGGTGCACCTGGATCGACAGCGGGGAGCCCGCGGCGAGGAGCTTCAGCAGATACGGCAGTCGCTCGGGGACGCCGAGGTCCGCCGCGCGGGGTGGGAGCCACGCGTTCAGCGGCGTCGCGTCCGCGTCCGTGACGCGGGCGGGAGAGCCGGGGTGATCGCCGAACCACACCTCCGCCTCGGGACTCCCGGTGGGCGCGCGCCCCTCGAGGGCGGGGATGAGCGTCGGGGAGCCCCACGCGTAGTCGCGCGGCGTGTTGGAGAGCCGGGTGAGCACGCGCCCAGCCTACGGGGGACGCGGGCGGTAGCCTGGGGTGCCATGGCGATCCACACGAAGCACCCCGTGTCGGCGCCCCCCGCCGCCCCCGCCCGCGAGAGGACGTCTCACCTGCTGCTGCGCGCGTGGTGCGGGTTCGTCCTGGTGCTCGCGCTCGGCGGCTCGTCCTGGGTGCTCGCCGCCGGGGCGACGGTCGCCGGCGCGGTCGCCCTCACGTCGGGCGTCGTGTCGATCGTGGTGTGGCTCGTGGTCCGCCCGCCGCTGCAGGGCCGGCGCATGCCGTGGCTCGCCCTGGGCTACCTGGCCTGGGCGGCGCTGTCGGTGGCGTGGAGCGCCTGGCCCGCGGCATCCGCGCTGACCTGGCTCCTGCTGGCCGTCACGTCGCTGCAGGGCGTGTTCGTGGCTGCGGTCCTCACGTGGCGCGAGATCGTCCGCACCCTGGCCTCGGCCCTGAAGTGGGTCATCGGGCTGAGCATCGCCTTCGAGCTGTGGGTCTCGCTGTTCGTCCAGGGCCCGCTGCTGCCGGGATGGCAGCGTCCGGATCCCGCCGTCGACTACGACCCCATCGTGTACTGGTCCCGCGACAACCTCTTCGACCTGGACGGGCGCATCCAGGGCATCTGGGGCAACGCCAACCTCCTCGGCGGAGTGATGGTGCTGGCCCTCATCGTGTTCTCGCTGCGCCTGGCCGCGCGCGCCCCGCGCCGGGGGCTCCTCGTGGTCTGGATCGCCGTGGCGGCCTTCCTCCTCGTCCGCGCCGGGTCGGCGACGTCCTACCTCGCCCTCGTCGCGGTGGCGGTCGTCCTCGGCACGGTGCTGCTCATGCGCACCGCGCGGCGACCCGGCGAGCGCACCCGCTGGTACGTCCTCTACGGCGTCGTCGGCCTCGGCGGGGGCGCGGCGCTGTGGTTCGGCCGCGACCTCCTCTTCGGCGCGCTGGGGCGCTCCGCCGATCTCACCGGCCGCGAGGGCATCTGGGAGCAGGTGCTCGCCCGCGCCGTCGAGCGCCCGTTCGCCGGCTGGGGCTTCGCAACGCCGTGGCCGGCCTGGGAGGCGCAGTTCGACCGGTGGATCGTCGATCACGGCGAGACGGTGATGCAGGCGCACAGCATGTGGCTCGACGTCTTCCTGCAGCTGGGCGCCGTCGGCGTCGCCCTCCTCGCGCTGGCCTATCTCGCCTTCGTCTGGCGCGCCTGGTTCTTCGCCGTCGACCGGCCGCGCTTCGACCTGCGCGCCGACCGGCCGTACTCCCCGCTCACCCTCCTTCCCACGCTCACCGCCGCGCTCCTCCTCGTCCAGGGGGTGTCGGAGTCGGGTCCGCTCCTGGTGTGGGGATGGCTGCTGTTCATCCTGTTCTCCGTCAAGCTCAAGCAGGCACCGCTCCTCGGGGTGGGACCCGCCGAGCAGAGCCTGGCGATCGAGCGCGGCGAGCAGCCGCAGACCGCAGTGCCGTGAGCGCGGGCGCGGCGTCGCACCCGTCCGCCCTCGGAGGGCTCCTCGCCTCCGCGGCGTTCGCGCGGGCCTACACCACGGCCGCGCTGGCAGCGGTGTTCGCCGGCGTCGCGATCCAGCGGCTGACGGGTGTGGTCACCTTCGTCACGATCCTCGCGGGGCTGTGCGTCGTGGGGCTCGGCATCCTGGTCGCCCGTCGGGCGGAGTACTCCCTCGTGCGCCTGGCCCCCACCACCCTGCTCGTCTTCCTGGTGTGGACCCTCGCGAGCGTCGCGTGGACCGGGGACCGCCCCCGCACCCTCGCCGGGTGGCTGACCCTCGCCGGGATCGCGCTCATCGCCGTCGTCGTCGCCCTCGTCCGCGACACCCTGCAGACCGTCCGCGCGCTCGGCGACGTGCTGCGGTGGCTGCTGGCCCTCTCCCTCGGAATCGAGATCCTCTCCGGCATCCTGCTGGACACGCCGTTGCTCTTCCTGGGCGTGCAGGGGGCCATCGCCGACCTCGGCCCCATCCAGGGTCTGTTCGGCACCCGCAACCTCCTCGGCTTCGTGACCGTGATCGCGCTGATCACGTTCCTCATCGAGTACCGCACCCTGTCGGTGCGCACCGGCGTCGCCGTCTTCTCGGTGGTCCTCGGCGGCGTCACGGCCGTCCTGACCGACTCCCCCACCGTCTTCGTCGTCGCCGTCGCCGTGGCGCTGGCCACGGCCGCGCTGGTGGCGGTGCGCAACGCCCCGCCCGAGCGGCGCGCGGTGCTGCAGTGGACGCTCGGCGCCGTCGTCGTGGTGGGCCTGGTCGTGGGCTATCTGCTGCGCACGACCCTCGTCCGCGTCATCGGCGCGGGCACCGACTTCTCCCTGCGCACCGACCTGTGGACCACGCTCATCCCCTTCGTGCGCTTCCGCCCGGTGCAGGGCTGGGGATGGTTCGGGCCGTGGGCGCCCGGGGAGTTCCCCTTCAACGCGATCAACTTCGGACTGCGCGAGACGCACGCCTCCGCGCTCAACGCCTACCTTGACGTGCTCCTGCAGGCGGGCTGGGCGGGCCTGCTCCTGTTCCTCGCGCTGGCCGGCGTCGCCCTGGTGCGCTCGTGGCTGGACGCCGGCCAGCGGCGCTCCGTCATGTACGCATGGACGCCGCTGATCCTCGTCGCCCTGCTGGTGGACTCGCTGTTCGAGAGCTTCACCCTGTCGGGCTTCGGGTGGTTCCTGCTCGTGCTGTGCGCGGTGCGGGCCGGGCAGTCCCGGTCGTGGCGGGAGCGGATGGACCCCGCCCCCGCACTGCCGGCGTTCCCGGCGAGCCGCAGCGGGGCGCCTGCCGAGGACTGACGGTCAGCGCAGCGGTGCCGTGCGGACCCGGTCTGCCCACGCGAGCGAATCCCGGATGCCGTCCGCGAGCGTGAACTGCGGCGTCCAGCCGAGGTCCTCGCGCGCACGCGTGATGTCGGCGTAGGCGCCGGCGGCGTCGCCGTCGCGGCGCGCTCCCGGCTCCCAGGTCACCTCGCCCCCCACCGCCTCGGCGAACCGCGCGACGAGCTCGCGCACCGTCGTGCCGTGCCCCGCTCCCACGTTCATCACGCGGAAGGGCGACGCGGCGGTCACCTCGTCGAACCGCTCGATCGCGGCCACGTGGGCGGTGGCGACATCCCAGACGTGGACGAAATCCCGCAGGCCCGAGCCGTCGCGGGTGGGCCAGTCCACCCCGGTGATCACGAACGGCTCCCCCGCGGCGTGGGCGGCGATGAGGCGGCCGAGGACGTGCGAGGGGGCGGGATCGTGCGGCCCGGTGCGCAGCGCCGGGTCGGCGCCGATGGGGTTGAAGTAACGCAGCGCGATGGCGCGCACCACGCCCGCCGACGCGCAGTCGGCCAGGATGTCCTCGACCATCGCCTTCGTACGGGCGTACGGGCTGGCCGGCGCGCGCGGGTCGGTCTCGCGGACGGCGCCGCCGTCCGCCGCCCGGTAGACCGCGGCGGAGGAGCTGAACAGCACGCGCCGCAGGCCCACACGGCGGAGCGCGTCGAGCATCTCCAGCGTCTTGGCGACGTTGCTGTCGTAGTAGCCGAGCGGGTCGGCGACCGATTCGGGCACGACGATCCGGGCCGCGCAGTGGATGACCGCCTCGACGCCCGGGTGCTCGCGCGTGATCGTCTCCCACAGCGCCGGATCGGCGAAGTCGCCCTCGTAGGCCACCCGATCCCGCGCGAAGGCCCGCGCGCCGGTGGAGAAGTCGTCGACGACGATCACCCGATGCCCGGCGTCGGCCAGCGCGCTGGCGACGGTGCTGCCGATGAACCCCGCCCCACCGGTGATCACTACCTCTGTCACGGGTCTCCTCGGGTCCGTCGCGTCAGCGGGAACTGTCAGCCTAACTGGGTAGTCTAGGAGCCGCCTCTCGCCGATTATTCGGAGTCTTCCTCGTGCCCCACGTCCTGCAGAACGTCGTCCTCCCGCTCGATCGCGACCCCGATCTCCTGCCGCTCTACGTCGACCCCGAGACCTGGTCCGTGGTGGAGGAGGAGCCCGTGCGGGTCTCCAGTCGAGCCCAGCTGAGCAACATCCTGGGTCGCAACACGGCACGCATCGTCGCGGGACGGCGGGTGTCCTTCGGCACCTACTTCAACGCCTTCCCGGCGTCGTACTGGCAGCACTGGACCGCGGTGCGCCGGGTGACGCTGCGCGTGCGGACCTCGGGCTCGGCCACGATCCTGGTGTACCGCTCCACCGGCACGGGCACGAAGCAGCGCATCGAGACGCGCGAGGTGACGGACCAGACGGAGTCCTCGTTCGACCTCGTCCTGGACCAGTTCAGCGACGGCGGCTGGATCTGGTTCGACGTCGCCGCCGACGACAAGAACGCCCTCTTCGAGGGCGCCGAGTGGGTCACCGATCACGAGCCGGTCCGCACCGGCAAGGCCTCGATCGGCATCACGACCTACAACAAGCCGGACTACTGCGTGCACACGCTGCGCAACCTCGCCGATGCCCCCGACGTCCTCGAGCTCGTCGACCGCGTGTTCGTCGTGGACCAGGGCACCGAGACGGTGACGGCCCGCCCCGAGTATCCCGAGCTCGCCGCGCGCCTGGGAGAGACCCTCGAGATCCTCACCCAGCCGAACCTCGGCGGATCGGGCGGGTTCGCCCGCGCGATGCTGGAGGCGCTCGAGCGTCCGGAGAGCGATTTCGTCCAGCTCCTGGACGACGATGTCCGCATCGAGCCGGAGTCCATCCGCCGCTCGGTGGTGTTCGGGCGGTACGCGTCGACCCCCACCGTCGTGGGTGCGCACATGTTCGACCTGCTCGACCGCCCGAAACTCCACGCGTGGGCCGAGGTCGTCGACGACGCGCCGTTCATGTGGCGGGCGCTGTACCAGGAGAAGCTCCCGCACGACTTCAGCGTGGCGAACCTCCGCCAGAGCCCCATGCTGCACATGCGCATGGACGCCGACTACAACGGCTGGTGGATGTGCCTGATCCCCCTCGAGGTGATCCGAGAGGTGGGCCTGGCCCTGCCCGCGTTCATCAAGTGGGATGATGCCGAGTTCTGCCTGCGGGCGCGCGACGCCGGCTATCCCACCGTGTCGATGCCGGGCGTGGCGCTGTGGCACGTGTCCTGGGTGGGCAAGGACGACTCGATCGACTGGCAGGCCTACTTCCATGCGCGCAACCGCATCGTCGCGGGTCTGCTGCACTCCCCCGTCCCGCGCGGGGGGACGCTGATCCGGCACAGCCGGCGCGTGGATCTGAAGCACCTCATGATGATGCAGTACTACCCGGTCGCGCTCCGCCACCGCGCGATCCGCGACGTGCTGTCCGGGCCCGAGCACATGCGCGAGAACCTCGCCACGGCGATGCCGGCCGCGCGCGAGCTCGCCGGGTCCTATCCGGAGACGGTCGTCCACAAGGATTCCGGCGTGCCGCTGCGCTCCCGCCGGGGGCGGCAGGTGTTCACGCGGATGAAGCGGAACGAGTTCGACAACCCCACGGGCCTCGCGCTGCGCACCTTCACGCTGCGGACGCTGCTGTCGCACTGGATCCACACCCCGCGTCCGGAGAACCTCGCCCAGCCCGAGGCCGAGTTCGGCAAGGCGGACGCGCACTGGTGGCGGGTCCCGCGCTACGACAGTGCCATCGTCAGCGCCGCCGACGGCTCGGGCAAGAACGTCTACACGCGCGACCGCGCCAAGTACCGCGCGATGCTCACTGAGTCGGTGCGCCTGCATCGGCGCCTGCGGCGCGAGTGGCCGCAGCTGTCGGCCCGGTACCGCGCCGCGCTGCCGGCGCTCACCTCCTCCGAAGCGTGGCGCGAGATCGTGGAGAAGCCGTGATGAGCGAGTTCCGACCGCAATCCGCGACCATCGTGGTCGTCACCTACAATCGCTCCTCGCTGCTCACGCGGCTGCTGGAGAGCATCGGCCGGATGGATCCGGCACCCGGCCACGTCGTGATCGTGGACAACGCCTCCGTCGATGACACCGGCCCGGTCGTGGAGGGGTTCCGCGAGCGCATCGCCGCGGAGATCGTGTACCGGCGGCTCGAGACGAACACCGGCGGGTCCGGCGGTTTCAGCGAGGGCATGCGGATCGCGTACGAGCTCGGATCGGAATGGATCTGGCTGATGGACGACGACGTCGAGGTGCTTCCCGACGGTCTCGCGCGGATGGGGGCGTGGACGCCCCGCTTCCGCAGCATCCAGGGGCGCCGGTACGACTTCGACGGCAGCGAGTTCTACTGGCAGTACCGCGTCGCGGAGTCGATGGCGATCCCCATCCCCTTCGCGCCGGCCGGCTTCGACGCCTCCGGCTACAAGGAGATGAACTCCGGCTGCTTCGAGGGCATGTTCATCCACCGCGAGATCGTCGGCAAGATCGGCCTGCCCGATCCGCGCTTCTTCATCTACTGGGACGACCAGCTGTACGGCTGGCTCGCCTCCCGGCACACCACGTCGGTCATCGTGAACGAGTTCGTGCTGCGGCGCACGCGCGAGATCAAGCAGTGGGACATGGGCATCCGCCACATGAACGCGTCCAGCGACGCCTACCGCTACTACATCATGCGCAACCGGGCGATCATCAAGCAGTACTACCGCGCCCTGGGCGTGCACCGCCGCGTGCCGTTCGCGCTCGGCACCGCGCTGACCTTCGTCAAGGAGCTCATCCGACTGCTGGCGGTCGAGCGCACGGTCCGCGGCACCAGCCATCTGTTCCGCGGCCTCCGTGACGGGCGGGCCATCTCGCGAGACCGGTCATGGCAGCCGATGCCGCCGCTGGAGCCGTCTGCTCAGCCGGTGGTGTAGTCGGCGTTGTAGCGGTCGAGCACTTCGCCGATGGGGGCATCCATCGCGAGCGCGCCCTTGTCCAGGTAGAGGCCGCGGGTGCAGAAGCGGCGCAGGTCCTTCTCGTTGTGGCTGACGAAGAAGAGCGTCCGCCCCTCGGCGAGCAGCTCGTCGATGCGGCGGTAGCACTTGTCGCGGAACGCCTTGTCGCCGACGGCGAGCACCTCGTCAACGAGCAGGATCGGCTCGTCCAGCTGCGAGACGACCGAGAACGCCAACCGCACCTTCATGCCGTTGGACAGGTGCTTGTAGGGCGTGTCGACGAAGTCGCCGATCTCGGCGAAATCGATGATGCCGTCGAAGCGGTCGGCGACCTCGGCGCGCGACATCCCGTGCAGCCCCGAGGTCAGCCGCACGTTCTCGCGGACGGAGAGGTCTCCGACGAAGCCGCCGGTGATCTCGATGAGGGGCGCGACGCCGCCGCGCACCGCCACCCCGCCCTCATCCGGCAGGAGGACGCCGGCGACGAGCTTGAGGAGCGTCGATTTCCCCTGGCCGTTGCGCCCCACCACGCCGATCGACTCGCCCTGCCGCACGTCGAAGGTGACGTCCCGCAGCGCCCAGAACTCCCCCGGCCGCGTGCGCCGTGCCGCACCGGCGAACAGGTCCTTCACCGTCCGGCGCCCGCGCTTGTTGCGGCGGAAGCGCACTCCCAGGTCGCGGGCGGAGATCACCGCCGTCGCATCCGTCATCACAGCTCCTTCAGCACGGCACGCTCGAGGCGGCGGAACACCAGCACGCCGGCCACGAGGAAGGCGATCGACATCGCCGCGGCCACGACGACCGACAGGGTGTCCCACTGATCGGGGAAGAACCCCATGCGGTACAGCGTGAAGATGCCCGACAGCGGGTTGAACGCCGCCAGCTGCGGGAAGATCCCCGGGAGGTCGGCGACCCCGTAGATGATCGGCGAGGCGTAGAACAGCGCGCGCAGGATGAGGCGGGTCGTCCGCTCGAGATCGCCGAACAGCACGCACAGCGGCGCGATGAGGAGCCCGAGGCCCACCAGCAGCATCGTCTGCAGGATCACCGCGAGGGGGAACAGCAGCAGTCCCCACCCGACGCCCGCCCCCGCGATGAGCGCGAACATCACCAGCACCGGCAGCGAGAAGAGGAACTCCACACCCTTGCTCAACACGATGCGGTTCACCCAGATCGTGCGGGGGATCGCCGTGGAGCGCACCAGCCGCGCGTCCTTGTTGAAGGCGCGCGTGAAGTCAGTGACCGCCGCGTTGAACCACACCCAGGGCAGGAGCGCCGTGATGAGGAAGACGATGTACGGCTCCTCGCCCACGGAGCGGCGGAAGACCTGCGTGAACACGAACCAGTAGATGGCACTCATCACCAGCGGGTCCAGCACCGACCACAGGTAGCCCAGCGCGCTCGTGGCGTAGCGCACCCGCAGATCGCGGGCCGACAGGAGCCACAGCGAGTGCAGGTAGCGCCGGGGCGAGCCGGGAGCGCCGACGGCGGCGTAGGTCACGACAAGGAGTCTAGGACGCGGACGGGCGCGGGCCCGTCACGCCAGCTGGTTGTGCCACATCGACAGCGCGGCACCGATGGCCATGTGCATGTCGAGGTACTGGTAGGTGCCGAGCCTCCCGCCGAACAGCACGTCGGGCTCGCCCTTGGCGAGCTCGCGGTACGCCAGCAGGCCCGCGCGGTCCTCCGGCGTGTTGACCGGATAGTAGGGCTCGTCGGCACGCGTGGCGAACCGCGAGAACTCCCGGACGATGACGGTCTTGTCCTTCGGGTAGCGCTCGGCGCGCTCGGGGTGGAAGTGCTTGAACTCGTGGATGCGCGTGTACGGCACGTCGGCGTCGGCGTAGTTCATCACGCTGGTGCCCTGGAAGTCCCCCACCGGGAGCACCTCCTGCTCGAAGTCCAGCGTCCGCCACGACAGCTCGCCCTCGGCGTAGTCGAAGTAGCGGTCGACCGGACCGGTGTAGACGATGGGCACCTGCCCGACGGTGGCGGCCTTGTGCAGCGGCTGCGACGGATCGAAGAAGTCGGTGGACAGCCGCACCTCGATGTTCGGGTGATCGGCCATGCGCGTCAGCCACGCGGTGTAGCCGTCGACCGGCAGCCCCTCCCACGTGTCGTTGAAGTAGCGGTTGTCGTAGGTGTAGCGCACCGGGAGGCGCGAGATCACCTCGGCCGGCAGGTCGCGCGGGTCGGTCTGCCACTGCTTGGCGGTGTAGTCGCGGATGAACGCCTCGTACAGCGGGCGCCCGATCAGGCCGACGGCGCGCTCCTCGAGGCTGGCGGCATCCTTGGCGTCGAACTCGCCGGCGAGCTCCTGCACGAGCGCGCGGGCCGCGGCCGGGGAGTGGGCGGAGCGGAAGAACTGGTTGATCGTGCCGAGGTTGATCGGCAGCGGGAAGACCTCACCACGGTGGGTCGTGTACACGCGGTGCACGTACGAGGTGAAGTCGGTGAAGCGGTTGACGTACTCCCACACGGCCGGGTTGGAGGTGTGGAACAGGTGGGCACCGTAGCGGTGCACCTCGATGCCGGTCTCCGGCTCGTCCTCGCTGAAGGCGTTGCCGCCGATGTGGCCGCGTCGGTCGATGACGGTGACGGTGCGGCCGGCCGCGGCGGCCCGCTCCGCGATCGTGAGGCCGAAGAACCCGGAGCCGACGACGAGAAGATCCATGCACGACGCTTTCTGTGGGGGACGGGCCGCCGTCCAGTCTATGCACCGCGCCGGAGAACCGATCCGAGCCCGATCGGTCTGTCCTCCCGGCGCCGGCGGCGCGCGCGACTACTGTGACGGCGTGAGAGCGCAGATTTTCCCTGGTCCGCGTCCCCGTCGTGATCCCGGTCGCCACCCCGGCGCGCGCCCTGGACGGCGGGTGACCATCGGCCTCGTGCTGCTCTCGACCCTCGTCGCGGGCCTGTCGCCGCTGACGGCGGAGCCGGCCGCGGCCGCGGTGGCCCCGAGCGCGCGCGCGGACGCCCAGGCGATGCTCGACAGCGGGCGGGTGACCTTCGCCACGGGAGAGGCGGAGGCCCAGGTCCGCGCGTACGCGGCGGGCACCCGCCGCGTCCACCCCGGCACCGGGCGCTACTGCAACCTCAGCTCCGTCCTGCTCTCCGCGCTCAAGCAGGTCGTCGTGACCGACCGGATCGCGGTGCGCATCACCTCGCTGAACCGCTGGTGCCAGGGCATCGAGGCGGCCAACTGGTTCAACTTCCACTCCGTCAACCGCGGCGGGGCCGCCGTGGACGTCGACGCCGTCGACGGGGTCCGCTCGACGGGCGGTACCCCGCAGGACCTGCAGTTCATCGCGGCGATGACCCGGGCGCTGCCGACGCCGGCCGGGCTCGGACAGATGACCTGCGCGGGGCAGGTGGTGACCGTCCCCAGCGGCTGGGTGCGCTTCCCCGATGGCTGCGACCACGTCCACATCGAGTACCGCGGTGCCGATCCCCTCGCCGAGCCGGTGCCGGCGCCGGCGGTGCCGCGCGACTTCTCCGCCGACGGCCGGTCGGACCTGCTCGCCGTACGGCAGGACGGCCTCCTGGCGCTGTACCGCGGTGACGGGCGAGGCGGATTCGCCGCCGGCGGCATCGGGAGCATCATCGGCAACGGCTGGCAGACCATGCCCCTGGTCACCGGCGGCGCCGACTACGACGGCGACGGGGTCGTGGACGTCGTCGCGACGCGCTACGACGGCGCTCTGCTCCTGTATCGGGGCGTCCCCGGCGGCGGATTCGCCGCCGGCACGGTGGTCGGCCCGGGGTGGAACGTGATGACCTCGATCATCGGCGGCGGCGACTACAACGACGACGGCTACGCCGACCTCCTCGCCGTGGACCGCGCCGGGACGCTCTACCTCTACCCCGGCACCGGGGACGGCGGCTTCGGGCGGGGGATCGTGATCGGGGCGGGGTGGACCATCTACCCGCGCATCATCGGCGGCGCGGACTTCGACGGCGACGGCCGCCCGGACCTCTACGGCATCGACGACGCCGGCGTGCTCTGGTACTACCACGGCTACGCGAACGCCACCTTCGATCCGCGCGTACAGCGGGGATGGGGCTGGTCCGCGGTGTTCGCCGTGGCCGGCGGCGCCGACATGAACGGCGACGGCACGGGCGATCTGTACGGGCGCACCGCCGACGGGCTCCTCCTGACCTGGTGGGCGACCTCGGCCGGCTTCGTGGGGAACGCGGTGCCCTTCGGGCGCGGCTGGGAGCAGATGCGGTCGCTGCTGTGAGCACGCAGTCCGCCGCGCGCCCTCTGGCAGGATAGGAAGGATGCACGTCACCCGCCCCTCGCGCGTCCGGCAGCTCGGCGCCCGGCTGTGGTCCTCGAGCGCCGTGCGCTACCTGGTGGCCGGCGGACTGGCCTTCGCGGCCGATCTCGCGCTGCTGTGGCTCGCCCATGAAGTGGGCCGGATCCCGCTCGCGATCGCCACCCCCCTCGCCTTCCTCGCCTCGTTCGCGATCACCTACACCCTGCAGCGCACCGTCGCCTTCGCCTCCGACGCGAAGGTCGTGCCGAGCGTGGCGCGCTATACCGCGCTGGTGGTCTTCAACACCCTCGCCACGACGGCCATCGTGTGGATGGTCGCCGAGCTCGGCGGCGGCTGGGTCGCCGGGAAGGTCGTCGCGGTGGCGGCGACGACGACGTGGAACTACTTCGCCTACCGCTTCTGGGTCTTCCGCACGCCCTCCCCGCGGTCCGATCAGCCTCTGGAGGAAGATGTATAAGGGTGCTCGCGTCGCCGCGGTCGTCCCGGCGTACCAGGAAGAGAAGATGATCGCGCGCGTCATCGAGACGATGCCCGACTTCGTCGATCACATCGTCATCGTCGACGACTGCAGCCCCGACGACACCAGCGCCGCCGTCCGGGGCGTCGGGGACTCCCGGGTGACCCTCATCCGCCACGAGGTCAATCAGGGTGTGGGAGGCGCGATCCTCACCGCCCACCGCGCGGCGCTGGATCTCGGGGCCGACGTGCAGGTGGTGATGGCCGGCGACGCGCAGATGGACCCCGCGCATCTCCCGGCGCTCCTGGACCGCGTGACCGACGGCGGCTACGGCTTCGCCAAGGCGAACCGCTTCTACGCCCCGGAGTCGTTCGCGGGGATGCCCGGTTACCGCGTCTTCGGGAACATCGTGCTGTCGTTCTTCACGAAATTCGCCTCGGGCTACTGGAACCTGTTCGACCCGCAGAACGGGTACACCGCGATCCGCAGCGAGGTCGTCCGCCGACTCCCCCTGGAGCGCCTGGCCAAGCGCTACAGCTTCGAGAACGACCTGCTCATCCACCTGAACATCCTCCAGATCTCCGCCACCGACGTGCCGATCCCCGCGGTGTACGGCGATGAGGTGTCCAGCATCAAGCTGCGCAAGGTGATCCCGGAGCTGCTGAACCGTCTCACCGTCGGATTCTGGACCCGCATCTGGTACCGCTACGTGCTGTGGTCCTTCTCCCCCATCGCGCTGCTGCTGTTCCTCGGGCTGCTGCTGTTCGCCTTCGGCACCGCCGTCAGCATCTGGCTCATCTTCCAGATCGCCGCCTCGGTGATCGCCACCGCGGCCACCGTCATGCTCGCCGCGCTCCCGCTGATGCTGGGCACGCAGATGCTCATCTCGGCCCTCCAGCTGGACATCCAGGCCACCCCGTCCGACCCCACCTTCGCGCCCTTCCGCGAGGTGGGCAGCACGAGCGGATGAGCATGCGCGGATGGGGCGCGCGGCTGCGGGCGCACCGGATGTGGATCATCGTCCCGGCCCTGGCCTTCGTGGTCTTCGCCGCGTGGGCGGTGTCCAGTCCCGTCGGATCCAGCCCCGACGACGACTTCCACCTGCCGAGCATCTGGTGCGGTCTGGGCGATCGCCCGGGGCTCTGCGAGTCCACCGGGGATCCCGCGACGCGCAGCGTGCCGGCGCCCCTCGTCGGGGAGGCCTGCTTCGCCCGCGACAGCACCGCCACCGGGGACTGCGCCGACTTCTCCGCCGACGGTCTCGCCGTGACGGACCGCGTGAACGCGGAGGGGCTGTACCCGCCGCTGTTCTACGCCACCATGTCGGTGTTCGCCGGACCCGACATCCCCGCCTCGGTGCTGGCGATGCGGCTGTTCAACGCCGCCCTGTTCGTCGGCTTCACCACCGCCGTCGTGGCGGCCCTCCCCCGGCGCCTGCGGGCGAGCGTCGTCGTCCCGCTGGTGGTGACCGCGGTTCCGCTCGGCCTGTTCATCGTCCCCTCCACCAACGCCAGTTCGTGGGCGCTGCTGTCGGCGGGGACGCTGTGGGCCTGCCTCGTCGCCCTCACCGCGGCGCGGGGACGGCGGCGCATCCTGCTGGCGGCCCTGGCCGTGGCCGCCGGCGTGCTGGGGGCCGGTGCCCGGGCCGACGCCGCCGCCTACGCCGTGTTCGCGATCATCCTGGCCGCCGTCCTGACCGTGCGCCGGCCGCTGCGCGACCTGGCGTGGTTCGCCGGCACGGCGGGGGTCATCGCCGTTGTCAGCGCCGCGTTCTACCTCACCGCCGGACAGTCCGCCGCCGCCACCACGGGCCTGCCCACCGACGGCGGCCCGCTGACGATCGACCAGCACCTCTTCAATCTCCTGAACGCGCCCACCCTGTGGCTGGGCATGTTCGGAGGCTGGGGCCTCGGATGGCTCGACACCCCGCTGCCGGGCATGGTGAGCGTCCTCGCCTTCGCGGTTTTCGTCCTCGCCGTGGGCGTGGGCGTCGGCACCCTGCGTGCCCGCGGCGCTGTCGCGGTGGTGCTGGCGGTGTCGGCGTTGTGGCTCGTGCCCGTCATCCTGCTCGCCCAGTCGCGCGCCCTGGTCGGCGCGCACGTCCAGCCTCGCTACATCCTGCCCCTCGCGGTGATCCTCGTCGGCGTCGCCTGGAGCGTCGCGGCCGCCGCGCCCTCGCCGCGCCTTCCCACGGCGATCGCGGTCGGCGGCTCGGTGGCGCTGACGGCCGCGGCGGCGGTGGCCCTGCACGTGAACATCTCGCGGTACGTCACCGGGCTGGCCGACACCGCGGTGATCCTCGGCACTCGCGGTCAGTGGTGGTGGCCCGGGGCGCCGCATCCGATGCTCGTGTGGGGGCTCGCGGTCGCCGCGACCACCGCACTCCTCGTCGCCCTGTGCGCGCTCGAGCGACGGGCGGCCGGCTCGGCGGGCACCCAGGAGCCTGCGCGTGTCGTGCCGTACGGTTGACACGTCGCCACGCCCTTCCCGAGAGAACGTTCACCTCGCCATGACCTCGATCGACCCGCCCGAGGACGCCCCGACGGCGCCCGACGGCCCGCTGCTGCGGATCATCAAGGACCGCCGCGTGGCGTTCCTCATCGTCGGCGGCATCAACACCGTCGTCGGCTTCGGCTGGTTCGTCCTGTTCGAGGTCACGATCGGACGCCTCTGGGGCTACATGGCGGCCCTGGTGTTCGCGCACGTCGCCGCGGTCCTGTGCGCCTTCGTCCTGCACCGGCGCTTCGTCTTCCGCGTCACCGGCCACGTCTGGCGTGACCTGGTCCGCTTCGAGATGGTGAACCTCGCCTCCCTCGGCATCAACCTGGTGCTCCTGCCGATCCTGGTGGAGTTCACGCCGCTGCCCCCCATCGCCGCGCAGGCGCTGATCGTGTTCGTGACGACCATCGTCAGCTACGTCGGCCATCGCTACTTCTCGTTCCACCGGAAGGAGCCGCAGTGACCACGCCCCGCATCAGCGTCGTCGTCCCGGCCTACAACAACGCCCTCACCATCGCCGAGACGCTGCGGTCGGTGCTGGATCAGGACGGGGTCGACCTCGAACTGATCGTCGCCGATCACTCCTCCACCGACGAGACGCGATCGGTGCTCGCGGCGTTCGCGGACGACCCCCGCGTGCGCATCCTGGACACCCCGGCCGGCGGCGGCGCCGGACGCAACTGGAACCGGGTCACCACGGCAGCCACCGGCGAGTACCTCAAGCTCGTCTGCGGCGACGACATCGTCCTGCCCGGCACTCTGGCCCGGCAGGCCGACCTGCTGGAGAGCTCCGGCGCCGTGCTCACCGCCTGCCGGCGCAACGTCGTGGACGCACAGGGCACGGTCCTCATCCGCGGCTGGGGCCTGCGCGGGCTCTCACGGGCCGTCGACGGGGCAGCGGCCGTCCGCGCCGCGGTGCGCGCGGGGTCGAACCTGTTCGGAGAGCCGGCGTCGGTGATGATGCGCCGCGAGGCGCTCGTGACCGGCGGCGGATGGGACGACCGCTTCCCGTACCTGATCGACCAGGCCACCTACAGCCGCGTGCTGCTGCAGGGCGGATTCGTCCCCGACACCGAGATCGGCGCGACCTTCCGACTGAGCAACACCCAGTGGAGCGTGGCGCTGACGCGGGAGCAGTCCCGCCAGGCACGCGCCTTCCACCGACAGCTCCACCTCGATCACCCCGACGTGATCTCGGCGGCGGATCGCCGGATCGGCGATGTGCGCGCGGGGATCATGGCGCGGGCGCGCAAGATGACCTATCGGCTGCTGCGACGGAGGATGCGATGAGCGGGGAGGCGTACATCCACCGGGTGAGCGTGGTCATCCCGGTGTACCAGGGCGAGCGGACGCTGGCCGCACTCATGGCGGAGATCGCGCCGCTGACGCGGGCCACGACGACACCCGCTGGTCACACGCTGCGCATCGACGAGGTGGTCCTCGCCTACGATCACGGCCCCGATGCCTCGGCCGCGACCATCCGGGGACTGCGCGAGCAGTACCCCTGGATCACCCCGGTCTGGCTCAGCCGCAACTTCGGCCAGCACGCCGCGACCCTCGCCGGCATGGCCAGTTCGGGAGGCGAGTGGATCGTGACCATGGACGAGGACGGCCAGCAGGACCCGGCCGAGATCGCCCTCCTCCTCGACGCCGCGCTGGCCGCGTCGGCAGACCTCGTCTACGCCGAACCGGCCAACCGCCCCCCGCACGGATTCGTGCGCAACACCGCGTCGCGCACCTCGAAGCGGATGCTGGAATCGGTGCTCGGCGGCGGCCGGGCGACGCACTTCAACAGCTTCCGCCTGGTCCTCGGGGAGATCGGTCGCAGCGTCGCGGCATACGCCGGCAACGGGGTGTACCTCGACGTCGCGCTCGGGTGGGTCGCCGACCGCATCGTCACCGCACCGGTGACCCTGCGCGCCGAGGGCGATCGCCCCTCCGGCTACAGCTACCGCCGGCTGTTCGCGCACTTCTGGCGCATGGTGCTGACCTCGGGGACGCGGGGCCTGCGCCTGGTGACCGCCACCGGCGTGCTGTTCTTCATCGGCGGCCTCCTGTTCGCCGCGTACCTCGCCGTCACGCGGCTGGTGGCCGGCGACATCCCGGAGGGGTGGACGTCGCAGATGGTGCTCACCGCGGTGGGCACCGGCGTCATCCTCGTCTCGCTCGGCATCATCGCCGAGTACCTCGGCGTCGCCGTCAACAGCGCGCTGGGAAAGCCCGCCTACCTCATCGTGCGCGATCCCGCCGCCGGTCCCCTCGGCCACACCCGCCCGGCACCGCCGCCGGAGTCGGAGTGACGACGGCCACGCGGCTCATCGTCGGCCGGGGACTGCTCGGACGGGCGCTGGAGCGCGCGCGTCCCGACCGCCCCCTCACCCTGCGCGTCCCGTGGGACGATCCCGACGCCAGCGTCGCCGCGCTCCACGCCGCGTGGGCGGAGCTGGGTGCGCAGCCCGGGCCCCTGGAGCTCTACTGGTCGGCCGGTCGCGGGGTGACCTCCACCGCGCCCGCGCAGCTGGACACCGAGGTCGACGTGTTCGCGCGGGCCATCGGCGGCCTCACGGATGCGCCGGCGGCGGTGCGGGAGAGGCTGACGGTCTTCCTCGCCTCCTCGGTCGGCGGCGCCTACGGCGGAAGCACCGTGTCGCCGCCGTACACCGAGTCGACGCCGCCCGCCCCCGCCTCCGCCTACGGCGCCGCGAAGCTGCGCATGGAGGCCGTGCTGCGCGAGGCGACGGCGGTGGGCGGCTGGCGGACGCTGATCGGGCGCATCACGAACATCTACGGCGCCGGGCAGGATCTGGCCAAGGCCCAGGGGCTCATCTCCGCCCTCGTCCGCGGTCACCTCTCCGGCCAGCCCATCGGCGTCTACGTCCCCCTCGACACGCTGCGGGACTACATCTACGAGGACGACTGCGCGGCCGTCATCGAGGCCGGGATGCGCCGCGCGGCCGGCCTCCCCGCCGGCACGACCGCGCTCAAGCTCGTGGGGAGCATGCGGGCGGTCTCCATCGGCGCCCTGCTGTCGGAGCTCACCCGCCTCCGCCGTCGCCGGGGGCCCATCGTGCTCGGCGGCGGGGACGCCCGCGGGCAGGCGCTGGACCTGCGTGTGCGCTCGGAGAACTGGCCGGATCTGGACGGGCTGGCGCGCACCACCCTGCCGGAAGGGCTCGCCCGCGTGTTCCAGGCTCAGCTCTCCGGCCGCGCCGCCGGACGCTGACGCCGCCGGGCACGGGCCCATGCGACGCCCCACCCGACGGCGAGGAGACCGGCCACCGCGTACGCCGCCACCACCAGAGCGAAGCCGGGCGGACGGAAGGAGACGGTCACGACCTCGCCCGGAGAGGCGTCGGACACGTCGACGGTGAGGAGCCATCCCCGCACGGGGTCGGTCAGGCGTGCCCCCTCGGCGGCGTAGCCCGGGTAGGCCAGGCGGCTAAGCACCACGCGGGGGTCCTCGCCGATCCGCTCGACCCGGAACCGTACGCCGGTGTCGTCGCGCGAGAGGATCTCCACGTCGGTCCCCGCGCCGGTGTGCACCACACCCCCCGCCGAATCCGTCGGCTCGTCGCGCACCGCGACCCACGTGAACGCGCCGCCGTCGGTCACGCTCCACCCCTCGGGCGCGGCGGGGCGCTCGGGATAGGTCGCCTTCATCGCGACGATCGTGCTGAGCGACATCAGGTCGGCCACCGGGAGCCCCGTGGTCTCGTCGGTGCTCCACAGGGTCTCCAGCGCCTCCGCGCAGGTCGCCCCGCGCAGGTCCGAGCACAGGTCGGCGGCGAAGGTCGAGAACGGCAGCACCGTGTAGACGCTCGCCATCTCGGCGCGGCTGAGGTACCAGAGGTTCCCCATGAGGCGTTCGTCGAAGCTCGTGTCGGCACCGCCGTCGGCGTAGATGTCGCCGACCACGATCGCCCCGCCCGGGCGGTCGGCGAGCACGTGGGACATTCGGGCGACACTGTCCGGCGCGCCGAAGTTCGGCAGCGGTGTCGCCGGGAACGCGATCATCTGGGGGACGACGAGTGCGGCGGACACCCCCAGCACGATCCCGGCGGCGATGGGCTGACGGGCCGAGGGGCGCCGCACCCGGCCCAGCAGCGCGAAGGCGGCGAGGACGGCCGCCTGGATCACGGCCACCAGTGCGATCCCGCGCCAGCCGGACGGTGTGGCGGCGAAGGCGAACCCGGTGGAGACTGCGAGGAGCACCGCGGACGCCACGATCGCGCGGCGGCCGATCCGGTCCCGCGCAGCGGTCGTGGCCGCCACGGCGAGCACCACGACCACGGCGATGACGAGGTAGGGCATGAAGCGCACCGGCCACCGCAGCGGACCGACGTCGCTCGGACCGCAGACGACGGCGATCATGAGCGCGCCGAGGACGAACAGCGGGATGCAGCGGCGGATCGCCGCCCTCGTCAGGGGCAGCACCAGCGGCAGGAACGGCAGCACCCAGGCGATGTACACCAGCGGGGCATCCGTGACGGGCCCCCACCACGATCCGACCGTCGTCGTCGCCGTCGCCGCCCCGGAGGCGGCCAGGTCGCTGAGATCGGCGTTGAGGAAGCCGGTGTTGAGGATCCAGAAACGCGAGCGCTCGGTCACGGGGGCGGTGAGCACGCCCGGCAGGTAGACCCCCACCGTGATCAGGGCACCCCACGCCGACGCCGCCAGCGCGCGCACGACGCGGGCCCGGTCGCGCTCGATGAGCGCGCGGACGAGGGTCTCCACCAGCAGGACGACGAGGATCAGCACGCCGAAGACGTAGCCGAAGGTGATGAGCAGGTAGCTCGCGACCACGTACGCGAAGGGCGCGCGGCCGTGCTCCACGGTGCGCCGCAGCGCCCACCAGACCCAGGGCAGCACGGCGGCGTTGAGCAGGCCCGTCGTCCACGAGGCGGCGTCCATGTACACCGTGAACCCCGCGGCCGGGGCGAGGACGGCGGCGGCCGCCGCCCACCGCGGTGCGGCGCCGAACTCGCGCGCCAGCAGGTACACACCCAGGGCGAACACGGCGAGGAAGGAGATCTTCACGACCGTGACCAGCAGCACGGGGCTCTCGCTGGCACGCGCGGCCAGCGCGATCAGCCAGGTCAGCGGGTTGGTCAGCCCCCACTGCCCCTCGGCGAAGTAGTTCCCCGCCTGCCAGGCCGAGGGGTCCAGGACCGGCACGCCGCCGGAGCGCAGGCGTTCGCCGAGCTGCCACCACTGCCCGAACGAACCGAGCTGCGTGTCGTCGGCGAAGTAGAACCGCGGGTTGGCCACGACCCGCACCGCGGCGATCACGACGGTGACGATCACTGCCGCCGCCGCCCACCGCACCCCGGCGGCACGGCCGGCCGGCGAGGAGACGGGCGACACGAGGGCAGAGGGCGTCGTGTCGGTCGGGGAGGTGGTCACGTCGAGAAGCCTTGTCGTCGGTGGTCCGACGCCGCGTGGCGCCGAGCCATCGTAGCAAGCGCGCTCATCCGCATCCGACGACGCGGTACAGCCGCGCCTCGGGGCCCTCCTGTACGACGAGATCGACCGCGTCCGAGCGATCGAGGTCGACCAGGCCGGGATACACGTGCGCGCCCCCGTGGACCTCGGTCGCGCCGAAGTCGAGCACCCACCGGGCCCGGGTGCGCTCGAGGGCGTCGCACACGGCCGACCCCGGGACCGCGTCGCGGAGGTGGGCGAGGATGAGCGCCTCGTCGGCGTCGGGCTCGTCGTAGATGTGCGTGAGGAGGGTCTCGCGATCGGCCAGCGCGTAGCTGAGACTCGCCCCCGTCCACGGGCTCCCGGCGATCACGTCGCCGGGCGGGACGAGCTCGGGCACGCGGGCCAGCAGGGCCCGTTCGGGCGAGGACAGCAGCGGCGCGTACGCCGACTCCGCATAGCTTCCCCGCGCCGCCTCCACCGCCGCCGCCGTCGACGGCGCGACCTGGGTCGCCACGAGCACGACGGCGGCACCGAACGCGCCCGCCACCGGCGACGGCAGCAGCCGCCGCCGCCCCGCGCGGCGGGCGAGCGCGCGCACCGCGTCGCCGCACGCGGCGACGCCCACCGTCGCCAGCGGCACCGCGACGGTGGGCACGAGCGCCGCGATGCGGAAGATGTCGCTGTACCAGGTGCCGGTCAGCGCGTAGCGCAGCGTCCCGTCGGGGAAGGACAGGCACGCGACGAAGAGGACGCCGAGGCTCGCCCACGCGCCCACCAGCCACAGGTGCCGGTGCGCGACGAGGATCACCGCGGCGACGCCGGCGGCCGTCAGCACCGCGGCCGCCACGGCGGGGGGCCGGCCGACGGGAGCGACGGCGAGGAAGTCGCCGAGCGCCTCGGCAGCCGACGCCGACGGCGGCCAGATGGCCTGGGCGCGCGTGGGACGGGCCACGAGGAACAGCGCCACGGCGGCGGCGGCGCCCACGGCGGCAGCCACCGCGGTCAGCGCCACGCGACGACGCGCGTACGTCCTTCCCGAGCGCAGGGCGCCTGCCGCCGCCTGCGCGAGGGGCCAGACCCCCAGGAGGAAGACGGCCATGAGGGTGCTGGGGTGGGCCAGCGCCAGCGTCGGCACGGCCGCCGCGAGCACGAGCGCCCCCACCGGCCGCGCCGGCTGCGCGCCGCGAGCGCGCCCAGACACGGACAGCACGAACCCCAGGACCGCCGGCAACAGGGAGATCGACAGCACATTCGGGTAGAGCACGCCGAAGTCCAGCATCAGGAGCGGAAACGCGGGGAAGGCGGCGGTGAGGGGGCCGGCGGCGAGGACTGCGGGATGGCGGTGTCCGAGGACCTGCGCGGTGAGATACACGCTCGACAGCGGCCACACCACGGCGGCCACCGCGGCGGCCGTCCCGGAGACGGCGACGGGCACGCTCGCGCCGGTGAGGGCCGCCACCAGCGCCACGGTCGCGTGCCACAGGCTCGGGTAGAACCCGGGGATCAGCTGCGCGGTCGGGGCGATCACCCCGGTGTCCAGAGCGAAGCGGACGGCGTTGAGATGGTAGACGTTGTCGAAGGTCTGCGAGATGCTCCCCGGGTCGGGGATGGCGATGCCGAGCTGGACCGCGATCGCCACCGCGCCGGTCGCGGCGGCGGCCAGGGGGATCCACGAGGTCCCGCCGGCTTCGCGGGGGGCGGCGCGAATGAGCGCCCGGGCGAGCACCGCGGCCGCCCACAGCGCGGCGACCGCGACGCCCCACGCGAGAGGCCCCCAGCGGAAGGGGAGCACGACCTGCGCGAGGCTCGCCGCGGCGATCGGCGCGAGCCCGAGCGGGGCGGCGGCGGCCGCGAGGGCCACGCCGCGCAGCCGCAGCAGCGCCCCCGCGACGAGCCCCGGCCCGAGGATGACGGCGGCGGCCACGAGAGCGACCCCCCACCCTGCCATGCCTGCCACCCGCTCACGTCCTGCCTGCTCGCGATGCCCGTGCGGACCGTCCGCTTCAGGCTACCCTCGGGCCCGGCGCGCTTTCCGCGGGTTGCGACGCCTGTGACACCATGGGGACGTGAAAGGCATCATCCTCGCCGGCGGCTCCGGCACGCGCCTGCACCCGATCACCCTCGGCGTGTCCAAGCAGCTCGTGCCCGTCTACGACAAGCCGATGATCTACTACCCGCTGTCCACGCTGATCCTGGCGGGCATCCGCGAGATCCTGGTCATCACGACACCGCACGACGCCGAGTCCTTTCGCCGCCTCCTGGGCGACGGATCGCGGTTCGGCATCGACCTGCGCTTCGCCGTCCAGCCCGAGCCCGACGGCCTCGCGCAGGCGTTCCGCATCGGTGCCGACTTCCTCGGGCAGGAGAAGGTGGCCCTCGTCCTCGGCGACAACCTCCTCTACGGCCCCGGCCTCGGCGCGCAGCTGTCGCGCTACACCGACGTCGACGGCGGCGCGGTCTTCGCCTACTGGGTGGCCGATCCCACCGCCTACGGCGTGGTGGAGTTCGACGACGCCGGGCGCGCCGTCTCGCTCGAGGAGAAGCCGCAGCAGCCCCGCTCCTCCTACGCCGTCCCCGGGCTGTACTTCTACGACAACGACGTCGTGGAGATCGCCCGCGGGCTCCGGCCCTCCGCGCGCGGCGAGTACGAGATCACCGACGTCAACCGTGAATACCTGGCGGCGGGAAAGCTCAGCGTCGAGGTGCTCCCGCGGGGCACCGCGTGGCTGGACACCGGGACGTTCGACCAGATGAGCGACGCCGCCGACTACGTCCGCACCATGGAGCGACGCACCGGCCTGCGCATCGGGGTGCCCGAGGAGGTCGCGTGGCGGCGGGGGTTCCTCTCCGACGACGAGCTGCGCGCCCGTGCGGCGGAGACGATCAAGTCGGGTTACGGTGCGTACCTGCTGCAGGTGCTGGAGAGGGGGCGCTGATGGCGCGCAGGCTGCTCGTGACCGGTGGCGCGGGATTCATCGGATCGAACTTCGTCCGCCACGTCGTGGCCCACACCGACGACGTCGTCACCGTGGTGGACAAGCTGACCTACGCCGGCGATCGCGCCTCCCTCGACGGGCTGCCGCCGGACCGGGTGCACTTCGTCCAGGGCGACATCGTCGACGCCGCCCTCGTGGACGAGCTGACCGCCCGGACGGATGCCGTGGTGCACTTCGCCGCGGAGTCGCACAACGACAACTCGCTGCACGACCCGCGGCCGTTCCTGGACACCAACATCGTGGGCACCTACACCCTCCTCGAGGCGGCCCGCCGCCACGACCGGCGGCTGCACCACATCTCCACCGACGAGGTGTACGGCGATCTCGAGCTGGACGATCCGCAGCGGTTCACCGAGTCCACCCCCTACAACCCCTCCTCGCCCTACTCCTCGACCAAGGCGGGCAGCGACCTGCTCGTCCGGGCCTGGGTGCGCTCCTTCGGCGTGCGGGCGACGATCTCCAACTGCAGCAACAACTACGGCCCGTACCAGCACGTGGAGAAGTTCATCCCCCGCCAGATCACGAACGTGCTGCGCGGCATCCGCCCGAAGCTCTACGGGTCGGGGGCGAACGTGCGCGACTGGATCCACGCCGAGGACCACTCCTCGGCCGTGCTGCGGATCCTCGACGCGGGCCGCATCGGGGAGACCTACCTCATCGGCGCCGACGGCATGCCGCAGGGCAGCTGCTACTCGTACAACCGCGGCGTCGTCGAGCTCATCCTCCGCCTGATGGGCCGCCCGGCCGACGAGTACGACCTCGTCGCCGATCGCGCCGGTCACGACCTGCGCTACGCGATCGATTCGTCGAAGCTGCGCGCGGAACTCGGCTGGACGCCGCGCTACCGCGACTTCGAGACCGGGCTGGCCGACACGATCGACTGGTACCGCCGCAACGAGGGATGGTGGGCACCCGCGAAGGCGGGCGTGGAGGCCTTCTACGCCACGAAGGGGCAGTAGCGGCGTGACCATCGAGTTCGGCAAGGGGCTCGCCGTGCAGTCCACCCCGATCCCCGGGCTGCTGCTGGTCGATCTGCCGGTCCACGGCGACGCCCGCGGCTGGTTCAAGGAGAACTGGCAGCGGGAGAAGATGGGGGCGGCGGGCCTGCCCGATCTCGCGCCGGTCCAGAACAACGTGTCGTTCAACGATGCGGTGGGCACCACCCGCGGGATCCACGCGGAGCCGTGGGACAAGTACGTCTCCGTGGCCACCGGCAGGGTCTTCGGAGCCTGGGTCGACCTGCGCGAGGGCCCCTCCTTCGGGGCGGTCTTCACCGCGGAGCTCGACCCGTCGCGGGCGATCTTCGTCCCCCGCGGGGTCGGCAACGCCTATCAGACGCTCGAGGCGGACACCGCCTACATCTATCTGGTGAACGACCACTGGTCCCCCGAGGCCTCCTACACCTTCCTCAACCTCGCCGACGAGACGGTGGCCATCCCCTGGCCGATTCCGCTTCACTCCGTCGCGATCAGCGGCAAGGACCGGGAGCACCCCCGGCTGGCCGAGGTCACCCCGATGCCACCGCGGCGCATCCTGGTGACCGGCGCGAACGGTCAGCTCGGCCGGGCGCTGCGTCGGGAGTTCGGCGCGCACCCCGCCGTCGAGTACGCCTCACGCGACGACCTCGACCTCACCTCCCCCGACCTGGCCACGGCCCGGCGGTGGCGGGAGTACGGCACCATCATCAACGCCGCGGCCTACACCGCGGTGGATGAGGCGGAGACGGCCTCCGGCCGCGCGCGCGCCTGGCGGGGCAACGTCGGCACGGCGACGGCGCTCGCCCGGGTCGCCCTCGAGCACGGCATCACGCTGGTGCACCTGTCCACCGACTACGTGTTCGACGGGACGGCGGACCGCGCCTACGGCGAGGACGCCGCCTTCTCGCCTCTCGGCGTCTACGGGCAGACCAAGGCGGCGGCGGATGCGGTGGTGGCCGCCGTCCCCCGGCACTACATCGTCCGCACCAGCTGGGTGATCGGCGAGGGGAAGAACTTCGTCGACACCATGGCCGCACTGGCCGCGCGCGGCGTCGATCCGCGCGTCGTGGACGACCAGGTCGGGCGGCCGACCTTCGCCGGTGATCTGGCGGCGGGCATCCGCCACCTCCTCACGCGCGGCGCACCCTTCGGCACGTACAACCTCACCGGCGGCGGCGACCCGCTGTCGTGGGCGGAGGTGGCCGGCCGCGTCTTCGCGGCGGTGGGCGCCGACCCGGAGCGGGTGATCCCCGTCTCCACGGCGGAGTACTTCGCCTCATCGCCCGGCCCGATCGCCCCCCGGCCGCGCTTCAGCGTGCTGGACCTGGCGAAGATCGAGGCGACCGGCTTCGTCCCGGGGCGGTTCGAGGACCGCCTGCGCGCGCACCTCGGCTGATCGTCGCCTCTCTCAGCCGCGCGCGCCGACCCCCACGCTGATACGGGGGGTGCCGGCCCAGCGCGCGGGGTCGGTGACGTTGCGCCCGTCGACGAGGAGGCGGATCCCCGGCAGCTCCGCCGGCGCGAGCGCCCGGTACTCCGCGTGGTCGGTGTGCAGCACGGCGACGTCCGCGGCCTCCCCCAGACGGTACGGCTCCAGGCCGAGCGCGCGCAGCTCGTCGTCGCTGTAGAGGGGGTCGTGCACGCGCACGCGCGCGCCGCGGGCGGCGAGCGCGGCGACCGTCGGGAAGACGCCCGAGAACGCGGTCTCCTTCACGCCGCTGCGGTACGACGCCCCGAGGACGACCGCCGTGAGGCCCGCCAGCGAGCCGAGCAGCCCCTCGGCCTGTGCCACCATGCGCTCGGGCATCGCGGCGTTGTACTCGCGGGCCGTGCGCACCAGCGTGGCATCCGGGTCGGTGGAGAGGTACAGCCGGGGGTAGACCGGGATGCAGTGCCCGCCCACCGCGATCCCGGGCCGATGGATGTGGCTGAACACCTGCGAGTTGCAGGCCTCGATGACGCGGTGGACGTCGATGCCGTTGTCGCCCGCGAAGACGGCGAACTGGTTGGCCAGGGCGATGTTCACGTCCCGGTAGGTGGTCTCGGCGAGCTTGGCGAACTCCGCCGCCTCGGCACTGCCGAGATCCCACACCCCGTTGGGTCGCGGCAGGTCGTCCCGCGGGTCGAACTGGAGCGAGGACTCGTAGAACTCACGCGTGCGACGGGCTCCTTCCTCGCTCAGCGCGCCGAACAGCTTCGGGTAGCGGCGGAGGTCCTGGAAGACGCGCCCGGTGAGCACGCGCTCGGGCGAGAATGCGACGTGGAAGTCCCGGCCTTCCTGCAGCGACGAGCCGGCCTCGAGCATCGGCTTCCACCGCGACCGCGTCGTCCCGACCGGCAGGGTGGTCTCGTACACCACGAGGGTGCCGGGGCTCAGCGCCGCGGCGATGTCGCGCGTCGCGGCATCCATCCACGCGAAGTCCGGCTCTCCGGTGTCCTCCGCCACGACGAGCGGCACGACGACGACGACGACGTCCGCGGGGGCGACGGCCTCGGGGAAGTGCGTCGTGGCGCGCAGCCGCCCGGCCTCGGCGACGTCGCGGAGTCGCTCGTCCAGCCCCGCCTCCAACGGGAAGGAGCGGGTGCGGTCGTTGACGGCCGCCACCGTCTCGGGCTGCACGTCCACGCCGACGACGTCGTGCCCGGCGGAGGCGAACTGGACGGCCAGGGGGAGGCCGATCTTTCCCAGCCCCACGACAGCGATATGCACCGGGCAAGTCTATGCGGCACCCCCGGGACGGCGGACGGGGCGCCGCCGGCCTCAGAACGCGTCGCGCAGCGCCTGGATCACGCGGTGCGCCGCCCGCCCGTCGCCGTAGGGCCGGGCGTCGGTGGCGGCCGGGCGCGGACGGCGGACGGCCGCGGCGATCTCGCCCGGGTCCGGCGCCAGCCGGTTCCATCCCAGTGACACCGTCTCCGTCCACTCCGTCTCGGTGCGGACGGTCGTGCACGGCACGCCGAGCAGGAACGCCTCCTTCTGCAGGCCCCCGGAGTCGGTGACGACGCCGGCGCTGTCGCGCACGGTGGCGATGAGATCGGCGTAGGCGAGGGGGGTCTGCGGGATCACCGCGCCGGCGGCGAGGTCGATGCCGGCCGCTGCCGCCCGCGCGCTGAGCCGGGGGTGGGCGAGGAGCACGACGGGGCGATCGAGCGCGGCCAGCGCCGCGACGATCGCGCCGAGGCGTGCGGGGTCGTCGGTGTTCTCGGCCCGATGGATCGTGGCGACGTAGTAGCCGCCGGGGTGGGACACCGGGGTGCGGTCGCGGACCGCGTCGCGCACGTCGAAGAGCACGTCGGTCATGACGTCGCCGACGAGGACGGCCCGCTCGGCGAGCCCCTCTGCGGCGAGGTGGTCCATCGCGGCGGAGGTGGGCGCGAGGAGGAGGTCGGCGGCGTGGTCGGTGAGGACCCGGTTGTGCTCCTCCGGCATGCGCCGGTTGAACGAGCGCAGTCCCGCCTCCAGATGGGCGACGGGGATGTGCTGCTTGACGGCGCTGAGGGTCGCCGCCAGCGTCGAGTTCGTGTCGCCGTACACCAGCACCACGTCCGCGCTCGCGTCTGCGAGCACCGGGTCCAGGGCGGTGAGCATGGCGCCGGTCTGCGCCCCGTGCGAGCCCGATCCGACCCCGAGGTGCACGTCGGGGCTGCCGATGCCCAGCTCGTCGAAGAAGACGTCGGAGAGCATCGGGTCGTAGTGCTGCCCGGTGTGCACGATCACGTGCGCGACCTCGGCCTCCCGCGCGGCGCGGGCGACGGGGGCGAGCTTGACGAACTGGGGTCGCGCGCCGACGACGCTGACGATCTTCACGGTTCCCGAGTGTAGGCCGCGCGCAGATCCTCCTAGCGCGGGGCGAACTTGCGGGCGCCGTCGGGGAACACCCGCGCCGGCACGCCGCGGAGCACGCTGTACGGCGGGGCGACCGTGTGCTCGGGGACCACGGCCCCCGCGGCCACCACGCTGTGCTCGCCGATGCGCGCCCCCATGAGCACGACCGCGTTCGCGCCGATGTGCACGTGGGAGCCGATGACGGTGGGCGCCCGCTCGATGTCGCGGGTGCGGGCACCGACGCACCGGGCGACGGTGGAGTGGGTGTAGATCTGCGCCCCCGCGCTGATGTCGCACCCGTCGCCGATGTCCAGTCCCCCGCTGCCGTCGATCACGGTGAAGGCGCCGATCCAGACGTCCGCGCCGATGCGGGGCTGGCCGACGATCCACGCATGGGGGTTGTACGGGTTCGCGGGCAGTCCATGCCAGGCGGGAGACGCTGCGGTGTCGATGGTCGGCCTCCCCGGGTGCGCGGGCGTGTTCGCATAGGATGAGCGGTTGTCGCGGAAGACACGCGACGCCTCGAACTTTACGCGTTGGGAAGTGCGGATGTCTGTGCGCTCCACCTCTGTCCTGGTCACCGGCGGGGCCGGCTTCATCGGAAGTCATCTCGTCGACCGGCTCATCGCGGACGAGCCCGCGCGCATCACCGTGGTCGACAACTTCTTCCTCGGCAGCATGGACAATCTCGCCGAGGCCCGGCGCGTGCGTCCCGACATGGAGATCATCCGCCTGGACGCCTCCGACCTCGCCGCGATGCAGGAGGTCGTCACCCGTCACGAGGTCGACACGGTGTTCGACCTCGCGGTGATCCCGCTGCCCACCTCGCTCACCTACCCCGCCTGGACGGTGCAGACCAATGTCGGGATCGCCACGACGTTCTGCGAGATCGCGCGCCGCGGCCTGATCGAGCGCCTCGTGCACGTCTCCAGCTCCGAGGCGTACGGTTCGGCGCGCTACATCCCCATGGACGAGGGCCACCCGCACGACGCGATCACGCCGTACGCGGCGAGCAAGTCCGCCGCCGACCACATCATCGAGTCCTACGTGCAGACGTTCGGCATCGACGCCACCGTCATCCGCCCGTTCAACAACATCGGCCCCCGCCAGAACCCCGGGTCCTACGCCGGCATCGTCCCCATCATCGTGCAACGGGTCCTGGCCGGCGCGCCCATCGAGATCTTCGGCGACGGGGAGCAGACGCGCGACTTCATCTACGTCGGCGACACGGCCGACCTCATCGCCCAGATCCATGAGTCGCCGCGCTGCCGCGGCCAGGTGCTCAACGTCGCGACCGGGGTGGAGACCTCCGTCAACGACCTCGTCCGGCGCATCCTGGAGATCATGGACCGCCCGGATCACCCGATCTTCCACTCCGCGGAGCGCCCCGGCGACGTGCGTCGTCACCTCGCCGACGTGTCGAAGCTGACCGACGCGCTCGCGCACGAGACGCCCCCGCTCAGCGACGACGCCCTGCGCCGCACCGTCGAGTGGTACCTGTCGGTCCTGCGATGAGGCTCAACGTCCCCGTCATCGACGACGCCGAGCTCGCCGCGGTCGCCGAGGTCCTCGCGTCCGGCTACCTCACGCAGGGCGCGCGCGCGCAGCGCTTCGAGGAGGAGATCGCGCAGGTGGCGGGCGTGCGTCACGCCGCGGCGGTGAGCTCGGCGACGACCGGACTGCACCTGGCCCTCGCGGCCGTCGGCGTCCAGCCCGGCGACGAGGTCGTCATCCCCGGCTTCAGCTTCCCCGCGACGGCGAACGCCGTCATCCAGCAGGGGGCGGTCCCGGTCTTCGTGGACATCCAGCGCGACACCTTCAACCTCGATCCCGCGCTGCTGTCCGCCGCCCTCACCGAGCGCACCCGCGCGATCATGCCGGTGCACGCCTTCGGCCTGTGCGCGGACATGGACCCCATCACCGAGGTCGCGCGCGGTCACGGCCTCCCCGTCATCGAGGACGCCGCGTGCGCCCTGGGCGGGGTCTACCACGGGCGCGGCGCCGGGTCGCTCGGCACCGCGGGGGTGTTCTCCTTCCACCCCCGCAAGATCATCACCACCGCCGAGGGCGGCATGATCACCACCGACGACGACGCGCTGGCCGAGCGCATCACGGTGCTGCGGGCACACGGCGCGGTGCGGGGAGAGCTCTTCATGGAATTCCTCGAGGCGGGGTACAACTACCGGCTGAGCGACGTGCACGCCGCGATCGGTCTCGCCCAGACGGCGAAGCTCGCCGACATCCTCGCCGGACGACGGCGGGCGGCGGCGGCGCTCACCGAGCGTCTGCGCGACCTTCCCGGCGTGCACGCCCCCGTGGCGCCGGAGGGCATCGTGCACACGTATCAGTCCTACGTGGTCCGCCTCGCCGATGACATCGACCGGGACGCGGTCATCCGCGCCATGCGCGAGCGGGACGTGGAGACGACCCTCGGCACCTACGGCATGCATCTGCAGCCCTACTTCCGGGCGCGCTTCGGCATCGCCGACGCCGACCTGCCGGAGACCACGCGGGCCCACCACCAGGCGCTGACCCTGCCGATGTACCCGCAGCTGAGCGACGACGACCTCGACCGCATCGCCGCGGCCCTGCGCGACAGCGTCGCCGAAAGCCCCCGGAGCCGCGCGTGAGCCGTCCGGACGTCACGATCGTCGACTACGGCGTGGGCAACCTCGGGTCGCTGCGCAACGCGGTGGCGAAGGTCGGCCGGACGGCGCTCATCACGGGCGATCCGGAGGCGGTGGCCGCCGCCGATCGCCTCATTCTGCCCGGTGTCGGCGCCTTCGACCGTGCCGTGACGCGCCTGCGCGCGACCGGTCTCGGTGAGGCCGTGCGCGCGGCGGCGGGGCGCGGCACTCCCGTGGCCGGCGTGTGCCTGGGGATGCAGCTGCTCGTCGACGCCAGCGAGGAGGGCGAGCTGCCGGGCCTCGGGCTGATCCCCGGGCGCGCCCGCCGCTTCCCCGACGCCGTCGGGGACACGCGCCTCCTCGTCCCGCACATGGGGTGGAGCACGACGGAGCCGGCCAAGCCGTCGCGCCTGGCCGCCGCGCTCTCCGGCAGCGGCCGGTACTACTTCGTGCACTCCTACGCGGTGGAGGTCGACGATCCCGCCCACGTCCTCGCGTGGACGCAGTACGGACACCGCTACGCGTCGGCGATCGAGCGCGACAACGTCCTGGGCATGCAGTTCCACCCGGAGAAGAGCCACCGCTTCGGGCTCGCCGTCCTCCGCGACTTCACCGGGGCGGTGCGCTGATGCACGTCTACCCGCGGATCATCCCCGCCCTCCTCCTGGACGGCGAGCGCCTCGTGAAGACGCAGCGGTTCGCCGACCCGCGCTACGTCGGCGATCCCGTGAACGTCATCAGCATCTTCAACGACCTGGAAGTCGACGAGCTCATGCTCCTGGACATCGGCGCGGCCCGCAGCCGGACGCCCGCTCCGGTGGAGCTGCTGAGCCGCCTGGTGTCCGAGGCGTTCATCCCGCTCGCCTACGGCGGCGGCGTCCACGACGTCCGGCAGGCCGAGCAGATCATCGCCACGGGCATCGAGAAGATCGTCGTCAACACGGCGCTGGTGGATCGCCCCGACGCCGTCCGCGAGATCGTGGCGACCCTGGGCGCCCAGGCGGTCGTCGGATCCGTCGACGTGCGCCACGTGGACGGCGAAGAGCGGGTGTTCGTCGCCGGCGGCACGCGGGACGCCGGGATGACGCTGGATGCGTGGACGGAATTGGCCGCAGCCGTGGGCGTCGGCGAGATCCTGGTGACCTCCATCGATCGCGAGGGCACCCGCACCGGCATCGACCTCTCGCTGGTCTCGGCGGTCTCGCGCCGCTCGTCGGTCCCCGTCATCGCCCACGGCGGGGCCGGGTCGCGCGAAGACCTCGTCGCCCCCATCGAGTACGCGGGCGCGTCGGCGGTCGCCGCCGGCACCAGCTTCGTCATGCAGTCCGGCCGCGACAGCGTGCTCATCAACTATCCGTCGCGTGAGCGCATCGACGGCCTGTTCGCCCACCTCTTCACCGGTCGCGGCGACGAGGCCGTCGTCGACGCCGTCCCCGCATCCGGCGACCTCGAGGCGGCCGACGCCTTCCTGGAGAGCGCCGCGGTCTGCCGGCGGTGCCTCATCACGGCGGATGTTCCGGGGTCGGCGTTCGACGCCGCGGGCGTCTGCGCCTACTGCCACCTGCACGACTCCCTCGACCGTCAGTACGCGCTCGGTCCGGACAGCGACCGCGCCCTGGACCGCTTCGTGGCCGAGCTGAAGGCGGCCGGCCGCGGCAAGAAGTACGACTGCATCATGGGGGTCTCCGGCGGCACCGACTCCTCGTACCTCGCACACCTCCTCGTCTCCCGCGGCGTCCGTCCGCTCGCCGTGCACTTCGACAACACGTGGAACTCCCCGACGGCGACGTCCAACATCTTCGCGGTGCTCGACAAGCTCGGCGTCGACCTGGAGACCTACGTCGTCGACAACGCGGAGTACGACGACATCTACCGCTCGTTCATGCTCGCCGGCGTCAAGGACATCGAGGCTCCGACCGACATCGGATTCATGGGGGTGCTCTACCGGGCGGCCGAGCAGCACGGCATCCGCCACATCGTGGAGGGCCACTCCTTCCGCACCGAGGGCATCTCCCCCATGGGCTGGCTGTACATGGACGGCGGCTACATCAAGGGCGTCCACCGCCGGTTCGGCCGGCTGCCGATGAAGACCTTCCCCAACCTGGACTTCCTGAAGTTCGTCCGGTGGTCCGCGTTCAGCCGCATCCAGCGCACGCGCCCGCTGTACTGGATCGACTACAACAAGGAGGCGGCCAAGACCTTCCTGCGCGACGAGTACGGGTGGAAGTGGTACGGCGGACATCACCTGGAGAACCGGTTCACCGCGTTCTACCACACCTACTTCCTGCCCACCCGGTTCGGGATCAACTTCCGTCAGATCGAGCTGTCTGCGCTCGTGCGCTCCGGGCAGCTGGACCGGCGGACCGCGGCCGCGCAGTTCATCGAGCCGCGGGTGGGCGATCCGGAGCTGATCGCGATGGTCAAGAAGCGGCTGGGGTTCGACGACCTCGAGTTCGAGCACCTCATGACCATGCCCCGGAAGTCCTACACCGACTACCCGACCTACAAGCGCCGGTTCGAGCTGCTCCGCCCCTTCTTCTGGCTGATGTGGAAGCTGGACCGCGTGCCCAAGAGCTTCTACGTGAAGTTCTGCATCCCGCAGCGTCGCCGGGCATGAGCGCGACGACCGTCTTCGACCGCCAGCGCCTGCTCCTGCGGGTGTGCACGTGGCTCTTCGCGCCGGTGGCGCTCTTCTCGCGCCGGCTGGAGTGGGTGGTCGGGCCGGAGGACGTGGCCCTCATGGCCACGCACATCGCCCGGGCGCTGCCGCGCTCCTACACCGCGGTGCACGTGCGCCACCCGTTCTACGCCGGCGTCGGCTACGACGCCGTGATCCAGACGGACAGCGCCGCGCTCGGCGGACGCTGGCAGACGTGGCGGCGCCTCTACGGCGGACCCGTGCTGCTGGCGTGGCTCGTGAACCGGGCGAAGGGGTTCGTGTACGTCGGCGGCGAGGGATTCCTCGCGAGCCACCACGACGAGCGGGAGTTCGAGTTCGCGTTCCTGCGGCGCCGCGGCCGGCGGGTGATCTGCTACTTCACCGGCAACGACATCCGCTCGCCGCGGCTGATGGCCGAGCGCGCCGAGCAGACCGGGCGCCCCAACATCGGCACCGCGCTGCTGGCGGTGGACCCGCTGTTCGCGACCGAGGCCTACGACCGCTCGCGGCGGGAGCGGGCACGGGTGGCCGACGCGTACGCGGAGGCGATCTTCACGGCGCGCGAGGACCAGCTGTCCTACCTCCGCTCCCCCACCCGTCCGTTCCTGTACTTCTACCCCGATGAGCAGTTCGCCGCCGAGACGGCGAAGTTCGACCGCCTCGACCCGCTCGTCGTCGTCCACGCCCCCTCCAATCCGCTCCTGAAGGGAACGGATGCGGTGCGCGCCGCCATGGCGCGTCTCACCGCCGAGCACCCCCACGTGCAGTACCGGGAGCTGATCGGCGTGCCGCACGAGGAGGTGCTGGCCGCGCTGGACACCGCGCACATCGCCCTCAACGAGTTCCTCTCCTCCGTCCCGGGGGTGTTCGGGGTGGAGGCGATGGCGCGGCGCTGCGTGCTGGTCACCAGCGCGAACGTCCGCGACGAACCCGACCTCGGCGCGGATGCCGAGGGGGCCTGGGTGGTCGCCGACACGACGGACCTGTATGAGCGCGTCGGCGCGCTGATCGCCGATCCCGCCGCCCTGGCCGCGCAGGCGAGCCGCGGGTGGCAGTGGGCGCGGGACCACGCCTCCGCCTCCGCGTGCGCGAGCGCGATCAGCGACGCGCTGCGCTGAGCCCGGAGCTCAGCGGCGGCGTGCCACGAGGGCCTGCGCGATCCGCGCCCACAGCTGCTCGTGCGCGTCCCCGGACAGCTCTCCCGCGACCGCGTGCGCGGCCTCCTTCGCCGCGGCCACGCGTGCGGAGGTGAGCGCCTCGACGGCGCGCACCACGGCGTCCTCGCTGAAGTCGTCCGTCACGACGCCCAGATCATGGCGCCGGACGAGGCCGGCCATCTCGGGCGAAGGACCCACGAGGATCGCCAGACGCGCCTGGACGAAGTCGAAGAACTTGTTGGGCAGGACCAGCTCCGCGTTGACGGTGTCGGGCGGGACGACGAAGATCCCGACGTCGTGGGCGTGGAGGGTGTCGACGAGTTCGGCGGCGGGCACGGGCGGATGCAGCCGGACGCGGTCGCCGTAGGAGGCGGCGAGCGCGGCGATCTCGGCGTGGACGCGTGCGTCGTTCGGGACGAGGTACAGGTCCAGCGTCACCGCGGCCTCCGCCCGGCCGACCGCGCGGATCATCCGGCGCAGCCCCCGGCCCCGCTGCGCGTTGCCGCTGTGGACCAGGCGGATCGGGTCTCCGACCGGTCCGGGACGCAGCGCCCGGGAGGGACCGGCGTTGGTCACCACGAGCGGCGCGATCCCCCACTCCCGGTACCGCTGGGCGATGAGCGGGCCGAGCGTGGAGGTGGACCGGGCATGACGGAGGGTCCGGCGCAGCAGCCACCGGTGATAGCGCTGCTGCTTGGCCGCGAGGTCGGAGCCGTCGTCGAAGACGATGCCCGGGAAGTACTCGTGGAGGTCGATGTGCAGCGGCACGCCGGGCAGCGCCCGGCGGGCGGTCAGCGTGCTGTCGGGGTTGTTGGCGACGACGGCGTCCACGCGCACGTGCCGGAGGAGCGCGCGCGCCTCGCGCACGAACGGGATGCGCCGGTAGGTCCACCAGAACTGGTCGTACCGCCGCGCGGCGCGGTCCACGCGATACATGAAATCGCTCGTGGGATACGCCCCGTCGGGGTCCAGCCGCAGATGCTCCACCTCGGGGTGGGGTTGCGGGCCGAAGCCACACGTGACGACGTCGAAGTCGGCCACGGCCGCTCGGATCTGCTTGATGGCGCGCGGATCGCGGCTGAGGTCGGTGAAGGACATCACGAGCAGGCGCGGGCGACGGCCGCCGCGTCGCAGCCGCCGCAGCGCGTTCCGGGCGCGCCGGATCACCGGGTCCGCCCGGCCGCGGGCGTCTCAGGAGACGATCGCCGCGATGGCATCCGCCCACACCTCCACCTGGGCCTCGGCCGACAGATCGCGGGCGGCCGCGTGCGACGCCCGCTTCATCGCGTCCACCTCCTCGACCCCGAGCGCGTCCAGGGCGGCGGCGACGTCGTCGACCGCGAAGGACTCCGCGACCACGCCGAACCCGCGCTCGCGGACCAGGCGGGCCATCTCCAGCGACGGCCCCACCACGACGGCCAGGCGCGCCTGCACGAAGTCGAAGAACTTGTTCGGCAGCGCCAGGGCGTTGTTCTCGCTCGTCGGGGGCAGGACGTGGATGCCGATGTCGTACGCGTGCAGCGTGGCGATCAGCTCGGACTGCGGGACGGGCTCGCGGATGGTGATCCGCGGCCCCAGCTCCTCGGCCAGACGGGCCAGGGGCTCGTACTCCGCGAGATTCGACTTCACCAGATACAGGTCGAGGGTCATCTCCTGCCGCGTGGCCGCTACCGCGCGCATGATCTCCGCGAGGCCGCGGTCGCGGAACGCGTTGCCGCTGTGCACCACCCGCAGCGGACGCGACGTCGGCGCGGGGGTGAGATCGGCGAACGGCGTGGCGTTGGTCACCACGCCCGGCTGCAGTCCGTGCGCGCGGTAGCGCTCCGCGATCTCGGGTCCCACCGTCGTGGCCGAGCGGGCCCGGGCGCAGTGCCGTTCGGTGAGCCAGGTCCAGTAGCGCGTCTGCCGGCGGCCGAACTTGTCGTCCACGACCGGCAGCCCCGGATAGTACTCGTGCAGGTCCGCGTGGACGCGCTCTGCGCCGACCATCTTGATGGCCACCCCCACGGTGTCGGCGTCGTTGGCGATGGCGGCGTCGAAGCGCTGCCCGCGCAGCACCTTCGACACCAGCTTCACCATCGGCAGCTGCCGGTAGGTCCACCCGAACCACTCCCACTCCCGGGCGAGGTCGTCCACGGCGTTGCCGATGCGGCCGCGCGGGGGCGAGTAGGTGGGGTCGAGCTCGATGTGCTCCACGTCGGGGTGCGGCCGCGGCCCCGGCGCGCACGTGACGACGTCGTACTCGCGCACCAGCCGGCGCACCTGCTTGAGCACGCGAGGATCGACGCTGATGTCGAAGTAGGAGAGGATGAGCACTCTCGGCCTCGGCATGGACGGCTCCCTTTCGCACCGGTCTCGGCTGGTCCCCGGGCCCCTCGAGCTTAGCCAGCGCACCTCCGGGCGCCCCGCAGGCGCCCTGGGTAGACTCGGGACATGCACGCAGCGCTCCCGGGACGCCCGAGCGCATGGTGAACCGCAACGCCCTCCCCCGCTGGCTCAACGCCGGCATCGATGCGATCGCCGACGCGCCGACGTCGGTGATCGGCCGGCTCGCCGCGCGGCGCCTCGGCGCCCCGGCCGCGCGCGGGAGCGTACCGGCGACGCACTTCGCCGATCGGCCGCGGCGCGTGCTCATCGCCCCGGTCAACTACTCCGGTCAGGCCACCGCGTGGGCGCGCGCCCTGGAGCGCGCCGACCCCGCCCTCAGCGCCCGCAGCATGGCGGTGGACGTACCCGGGGGGTTCTCCTTCGCGGCGGACCTCGTCGTCCCGGTGTCGACCTACCACAACGACCGCGACTGGCAGGAGCGTCAGCGGGCCGCCGCGTACACGGCCACACATCTGCTCGTGGAGGCCGAGGAGCCCCCGTTCGGTCGGCTCCTCGGCCGCTCGGTGCGGGCCCAGGTCGACGACGTCATCGCGGCCGGAGTGGACGTCGCCTTCCTCGCCCACGGCACCGACGTCCGCCTGCCCTCGCGGCACCTGGCGAGCACGGAGTGGTCGCCCTACCACCATCCCTCGCTCTACGTCCCCCGCGCCGAGACGCTCGCCGCCCGCAACATCGCCTACCTCGCGGACACGCGGCGCCCGGTCTTCGTCTCCACGCCCGACCTCCTCGTGGACGTGCCCTGGGCGCGCTGGTGCCCCGTGGTGGTGGATCCGCAGCGGTGGGCCGCCCCGCCGCGCGAACCGTCCGATCGCCTCCGGGTGGCGCACGCGCCGTCGGTCGGACCGGTGAAGGGCACCGACCTCCTGCTGCCGGCGCTGCGGCGGCTCGAGGCCGACGGGGTGATCGAGCTCGAGCTCGTCCAGGGAGTCGCCTCCGCCGACATGCCCGCCGTCTTCGCCCGCGCCGACGTGGTGGTCGACCAGGTGCGGCTGGGCTCGTACGGCGTGGCGGCCTGCGAGGCCCTGGCCGCCGGATGCGTCGTCGTGGGCCGGCTCTCCGACCAGGTGCGGGAGACGGTGCAGGCCCAGACCGGGTCGGCCCCACCGATCGTCCAGGCCGATCCGCGCATACTGGAGGACGTCCTGCGGGAGCTCGCCGGGTCGGATCTGGCGGAGCTCCGCGCCGAGGGCATTCGCTTCGTCCAGCGGGTGCACGACGGGTCACTGTCCGCGCGCATCCTGCGGGAGAACTGGATCGCCCCGCACGAGAAAGATTCCCGAAAGGCGGGTACGCATGCATCCGGTGGTTGAGAAGGGGTGGAAGCTCCTCCCGAAGGCGGTCCAGGATGCGGTGGCCACGGGCATCGACCGTGCCCGCGGCGTCACGCCCCCGCCGCCGCCGGTCCCCGATCTCGCCGCGCCCCACCGGCTCCTCGTCGGGCCGGTCAATTACGCCGGGCAGGGGTACCGCTGGTCGCGTGCGCTCGAGCAGAGCGGCACGGTCTCGGCACGCAACTACGTGCACACCGAGAACAACGTCCTGCAGTATGCGGCGGACTACCGCGTGACGTGGCGCACGGCGGAGCACTCCCGCGCGTGGCAGCGTGCCATGCTGCAGAGCGTCGGCACGGACTTCACGCACGTCCTCATCGAGGCGTGCTTCCCGATCCTCGGCGGCATGGACTCCGGCGACGTGCGCACGCAGGTCGCGCGCATGCGCGACCGGGGCGCGAAGATCGGCATCGTCGGGCACGGCACGGACGTGCGCCTCCCCTCGACGCACATGGCCGCCGACCCGTGGTCGTACTTCCACAACGACATCTGGGTGCCCGCCGCGCTGCTGGAACCCTCCGTCGCGGCGAACCTGCAGCTCATCGCCGACCTGGACGCGCCGACCTTCGTCTCCACCGCCGGCCTGCTCGTCGATCTCCCCCAGGCCCACTTCATCGGCGTCGTCGTGGATGCCGCCCGATGGGCCAACGACGTCACCCCCCTCACCCGGGCGCGCCCGAAGGTGGTCCACGCGCCGACGAACCCCAACCTGAAGGGCACCGGCGACATCGCTCCGATCGCGCGGCGGCTGCACGACGAGGGACTCATCGAGTACATCGAGCTGACCGGCATCCCCAACGACGAGATGCCGGCCGTGTTCCGCGACGCCGACATCGTGCTCGATCAGTTCCGCACCGGCGACTACGGCGTCGGCGCGTGCGAGACCATGGCGGCGGGGCGGATCGTCCTCGCCCACATCAGCGACCAGGTGCGCGAGGAGGTGGCGCGCGCCGCCGGGATGGACCTTCCCGTGCCCGAGGCCACCATCGACACCCTCGACGCGGTGCTGCGCGACATCCTCGCGCGCCGCGAGCACTACCGGGAGATCGCCGCCGCCGGCCCCGAGTACGTCCGCCGCCTGCACAACGGCGACTTCTCGCGCGAGGTGCTCCTGCGCCATTTCATCGAGGCGTGACGTGCGCGTCACCATCGTCTCCCGCATCTATCGGCCCGAGCCCTCGGCGGCCTCCTTCTTCCTTGGTGCCGTCGCCGACGAGCTGGTGCGCCGCGGCGATGACGTGCTGGTCCTGACGGCGCGTCCGCCGCGCGGGACGCCGACCCCGCCCACCCGCGAGCGGGTCCGCACGGCGCCCGTGCTGCGCGACGACAACGGGTACGTCCGCGGCTACCTCCCGTACCTCAGCTTCGATGTGCCGGTGTTCTTCCGGCTCCTGGTGTCGCGGCGCGCCGACGTCGTGCTGGTCGAGCCCCCGCCGACCACCGGCATCGTCGTGCGCGCCGCGTGCACGCTGCGCGGCATCCCCTACGTCTACGACGCCGCCGACGTGTGGTCGGATGCCGCGGACATGGCCACGACCTCGCCACTGGTGGTGCGGGTCCTCCGCAGGATCGAGCGCTGGGCGCTGCGCGGCGCCCGCGCCCTGGTGACGATCTCCGCGCCCGTGGTCGAGCGCGTGCGCGCCCTGGGCGTGACGCGGCCCGTCGAGGTGACCGGGTTCGGCGCCGACACCGGCTCCTTCACGTATCTGGACCGCCCGCGGGAGGCGGTCTTCGTCTACGCCGGCAGCTACTCCGCGTGGCACGGTGCCGAGATCGTCCTCGACGCCCTCGCTCTCCTCCGCCGGGACGGCGTCGCCGTGCGCGTGGCCTTCATCGGCAACGGCGAGCGCGAGCTGCTCGCGGCCCGGGCGGCCGAGCTGGGGATCGCGGACGCGGTCGACTTCCTCCCCGCCCGGGACCCCGCGGACCTCGTGCCGGTCCTCGCGGCGGCGTCCGGGACCGTCGCGACGCTGCGACCGGGGACGGGCTACGAGTACGCGTTCACGTCGAAGGCCTACTCCTCTCTCGCCGCCGGATGCCCCGTCGTCTTCGCCGGCCCCGGACCGACCGGCCCGTTCCTGCAGGCGGCCGCCGCGCACGTGCGGGCGGGCGCCGCCGTCCCCTACGACGCGCGCGCGCTGGCCGAGGCGATGAGCGACCTGCTGGCGGATCCGCCCACCGCGGGCGACCGCGCGGCGCTGGCGGAGTGGACGGCGCGGGAGCATTCCCTGGCCGCGGTCGCCGGCCGCGTGGCTGCGGTCCTCGGTGCGACGGTCCGCGATGCGACGGCCCGCGATGCGACGGCCCGCCGGAGCGCGCGATGACCGCGCTGCGGCGGCTGGCGGGGTGGCTGGTCGACCACCGCTCGGCGCTCCCGGGCTGGGTGAACCGACTGATGGAATCGGCCGTCCGCACCCCCGATGGGTGGGTGGGCAGGATCGCCGCGCGCGCGCTGGGCGGGACACCGCCGCCGCCGACGGCGCCTCCCGCGCGCCCCGTGCGCGTGTACATCGGGCCCACGAACTACTCCGGGCAGGGCTACCGCTGGGCGCGCGCCCTCGAGGCCGCCGACGCGCGCATCGGCGCCCGCAACCTCGCTCAGGCGCTTCCCGGGGGCTTCGACTTCCCCGCCGACACGCTCGTCCCGGTGACCGTGGCCGCGTCATCCCGCCCGTGGGCGGACGCCGAATGGGAGGCGGTGCGCGGCTTCACTCACGTCCTGGTGGAGGCGGAGCGACCGCTGTTCGGGCCGCGCTTCGCCCGGTCCCTTCCCGCTGAGGTCGCCGCGCTCCGCGAGGCGGGGATCTCGGTGGCCTTCCTCGCCCACGGCACCGACGTGCGCGACCCCGACGCCCACGCCGCGCGCACGCGGTGGTCTCCCTACCCCGAGGACCCGCGCACCGAGACGCTCCGCCGGGACGTCCGCGAGAACCTCGCGCTGCTCGCGGCGGCGGCGGCGCCGGTGTTCGTCTCCACACCCGACCTCCTCGCCGACCTCCCGTCCGCGCGCTGGTGCCCCGTCGTGGTGGACGCGGCGCGGTTCGCCACCGACGCCCCGCTCCTGCCGGAGCCGACGGCGCGCGTCCTCCACGTCTCCAGCGCCCCGGTGCAGAAGGGCAGCCACCTCATCGAGCCCGCTCTGGCGCCGCTCATCGGGGCGGGGTCGGTCGAGTACCGCCTCGTCACCGGCACGGCGTCCGCGCAGATGCCGGCGGTGTATGCCGCAGCGGACATCGTGATCGACCAGTTCCGGCTCGGTTCCTATGGCGTCGCCGCCTGCGAGGCGATGGCCGCAGGGCGGGTCGTGATCGGGCATGTATTGCCGGAGGTGCGCGCACGCGTGAAGGCCGATTCCGGATTCGAGCTGCCGATCCTCGAGGCGACACCGGAGACGCTCGGAGACGTCGTGGCGCGGCTGCGGGAGGACCCCCTCGGGGCCCGCCGGCTCGGAGAGCAGGGTCGCGCGTTCGTCGCGGCGGTGCACTCCGGGTCCGCGAGCGCGCGGGCGCTCATCGACGGGTGGATCGGGCCGCTGCCGGAGTGAGCCGGTCGCGGCGGCGGCTCACGCCGTCTGGAGGTGGACGTCGCGCCGATCCTTCCACCGGCGCATGCGCTTTTCCAGCGGCCGCTCCACGAAGCTGTGCAGCGCCCAGGCCGCGACGAGGTCCACCGCGAGGAGCACCGCGAACCACCCGAGGTTCCGCCAGGACGGCTCCTGGAGCCCGAAGATCCGCAGCGCGATGTAGATGAACGTGGCGTGCACGAGGTAGAACGCGAAGGACCACTCCCCCAGCCGCACCTGCAAGGGCGAGGCGAACAGCGAACGGCGTCCCTGCAGGGTGGCACCGGCGACGGCGACGATGCTGAGCGCGCACGCCAGGGTGAACAGCTCGTTGCCGAAGGACGGGATCAGGGAGAGCCCGGGGATGTGCGAGAAGTAGGTCGGGATCAGGGCGATCGCGAGCACCACGCCCAGGAGCGCGCCGATGCCGACGAACGGGTGGATGCGGGGCCGCCAGCCGCTGCGGATGGCCCACGCCAGTGCCATGCCGAGGATGAACTCGCTGACGCGCACGAGCGGCAGGGGCAGCGCCGCGAACCACGCGTCCGGCCAGATGTAGGCCGCGGTGCGATACCCGAACGCCACCACCACGGCGCCCAGCGCGAACAGGAGCGCACCGTGGCGCGCGAGCGGCTGGAGCACGCGGGAGACGAAGGGATGGATGGCGTAGAAGAACGCCTCGCACGTGAGCGTCCAGGCCGCGGGGTTGCCGGAGAACAGGATCGCCGGGGCGAGCCACCACCCCTGCAGAAGGAGGAAGGACAGCGAGAGGATGGCCGGGTCGAAGGGCTTGAGGAAGCTTCCCGGCGGGATCGGGGCGAGCGTGTAGAAGACGGGGATGGCCAGCAGCAGCGCCACGACGTGGGCGGGGTAGATCCGCGCGAACCGTCGCCAGTAGAACGTCGAGGTCGACACCGCCGGGCGCGCCGACCACGTGAGCACGAACCCCGACAGGACGAAGAAGAACGTCACGCCGAGGTAGCCCTGCGCGAACACCACCGAGACGACACCGGGCAGCGGCGCGAAGACCAGCATGTGGTAGAAGAAGACGACGAACGCGGCCCACCAGCGCAG
This sequence comes from uncultured Microbacterium sp., assembly GCA_964496445.1. GTDB lineage: Bacteria > Actinomycetota > Actinomycetes > Actinomycetales > Microbacteriaceae > Microbacterium. The sequence goes on along the minus strand of CAZBZR010000004.1, from coordinate 55,501 downwards.
CCCGGTCAGGGCGTCGAGTCTCGCGGTGGGATGGGCGAGGGTCGGGTTGACGTTCAGTGCGCGGTCCTTCACGGTGGCGGGCCGCCTCCACGATACCCGCTCCTCCTCGCGCGCCCGCGCGCGTCGGTAAGCTCGTCAGAATGACCGAGCCCCTCGTCGACGTCACGATCGCCGTCCACTCGGCCACGCGCCCCATCGCGCGCGCCGTCGCCTCCGTGGTCGAGCACACCGTCGCGCCGGTCCGGGTCAACGTCGTCGCCCACAACATCGACCCGGCGGTCATCCGGACCAATCTCGGCCCGCTCGCCGCGCACCCCTCGGTGCGGCTGCTGGAGCTCCAGGACGCGATCCCGTCGCCGGCGGGACCGATGAACCTCGGGCTCGCCGCGTCCACCGCGCCGTTCGTCTGCGTGCTGGGCTCCGACGACGAGTTCGCGCCCGGTGCCATCGACTCCTGGCTGGCGCTGCAGCGGGAGACCGGCGCCTCGACCGTCATCGCGCGCATCCGTCTGGGGGCGCGCGGGATCGACCCGTATCCGCCCGTGCGCGCGGGACGCCGCACGCGCCGGCTGCATCCGGCACGCGATCGGCTCTCCTATCGCAGCGCTCCCCTGGGCCTGATCGACCGCGCCCGCCACGGCGAGCTGCGCTTCACCGAGGGGCTCGCCTCGGGAGAGGACCTGGCCTACTCCGCCACCCTGTGGTTCACCGGGCACGCCGTCGCGTACGACCTCACCGGCCCGGAGTACCTCGTGCACGACGACGCCGAGGACCGCGTGACCTTCGCCCCCCGCCCGGTCGGCGAGGACTTCGCATTCCTCGACGCCATCCAGGCCCTCCCCTGGTTCGCACGCCTGCGTCGCGCGGAGCGGCGGGCGCTGGCCGTGAAGGTGCTGCGGGTCCACTTCTTCGATGCGGTCCTCGCGCGCGTGAACGCCCCTGGCGGCATCGACCCGCACCGCGCCGACCTCGTCGCCGTTCTCGAGCGCCTCGAGGCGATCGCGCCGGGCGTCACCGCGCTCCTCGCGCGCGCCGACCGCGGGGTGATCGACGAGGTCCGCTCGGAGGCGCCCGACCCCGCGGTCATCCGCCACCTCATCGACGCGCGGTGGAACTACCGCACCGTCGCCGCGCTGCTCCCCCGCAACCCGTTCCTCGCGCTGCACCGCCAGGCGCCCTTCCGGACGCTGTCGGCCGGGATGCGGGCGATGGCCGCCGCGCCCTAGCGGTCCAGCTCGCGGCTGAGACCGGCCAGCAGCACCTGCTCGGCGAAGGACGGCAGTTCGGCCGCGACCTCGCGGAAGGTCCCCTGGCTGACGATCCGGCCGTGATCGACGTAGCAGATCCGGTCGTAGTCCTTGATGGTCGAGAGCCGGTGCGCGACGGAGATGAGGGTCACCTCGCCGGCGAGCGCGCGGATGGACTTGGTGACCTCGTCCTCCGTCTTGGTGTCCAGGGAGCTCGTCGCCTCGTCGAGCACCAGCACGAGGGGGTCGGTGTAGAGCGCACGGGCGATCCCCAGCCGCTGCTGCTGGCCTCCCGAGAGGGAGACGCCCCGCTCGCCGATCCGCTCGTCGATGCCCCCGGCGCGGGAGGCGACCAGCGAGCCGAGCTGCGCGCGCTCGAGGGCGTGGGTCACGCGCTCCCGGTCGATCTCGTCGCTCCAGGTCAGCGCGACGTTCTGGGCGATGGTCCCGTCGAAGAGGGCGACGCGCTGGGGGACGTATCCCACGCGCCCGCGCCACTGACGCAGCACCTCGGTCAGCGGCGCGCCGTCGATGCGGATCTCGCCCCCGGAGGGCAGGCTCAGCCCGAGGAGGAGGTCGATGAGCGTGGACTTGCCGGCCCCGGAGGGTCCGACGATGCCGACGCTGCTTCCCAGCGGGATGTCGAGGGACATCCCGCGGATGACGTCCTCGGACGCACTCGGATAGCGGAAGTGCACGTCGCGGAGGGTGAGCAGCGCAGGTCGCTCCGACAGCGCGGCGGTGTCGGCCGGCGTCGTGGACACCTTCATGTCGTTCTCGGAGGCGATGAGGTCGCCGATGACGTCGCTGGCGGAGGGGATCGTCGCGATCGCCTGCACGATGCCGCCCTGGATGCCGTTGATCGCGGGGATGAGGCGGAAACCGGCCGTCGCGAACAGCGCCACCGAGGTCAGCGCGGAGGTGAAGCCGCCCTGGAAGAAGGAGAACCCGCCGATGAGCAGGATGCCGCCGATCAGCGCCATCTCGAACACGAAGCCGGGCACGATCCCGAGGATCGATCCGTTCGCGCGTGCGCGCACCGAGCGCTGCCGGTTGTCGGTGACCAGGTCGGCGACGTCGCCGAGCCTGTTGCGCAGGCTCAGCTCCTTCAGCGCCTCCATCATCTCCGTCATGAGGATCGCGACGCGGTAGCTGTAGAGGAGGTTCACCTGCGCGGCCTCCAGCGCGCGCTTGGTCACCAGGTAGTGCACCAGCAGGGCGATGAGCGAGAGGTAGACCAGCGTGATGATCGAGATCGCCGGGCTCACCACGAGCAGCACGACCAGGACCAGGACGAAGGTGCAGATCGACGCCGGCACCCGCATGAGCGGCAGCAGGAAGCCCGCCATCGTGTTGGCGATGCCGCCGTCGGCGATGCGGGTGATCTCGGCGACCGAGCGCTTCGAGCGCTGCTCCCAGCTCGAGTTGATGTAGGCCCGGAACATCCGGTCGCCGATCGCGAGCTCGTACTTCGCGAAGCGCCGCGTGGCGTGCCAGTGCAGCAGCAGCGACAGCGCCGACTTCAGGATGATCATGACGCACGCGATGAGGGCGAACAGCGGAGCCATCTCGGCGGTGATCTCGCCGATGAGCGGGATCTGCAGCGAGCCGCCGGTGATGGCCGGGCCGATGACGATCGCCAGCATGGACACCGCGATGACATCGAGGATCGTCACCGCGGTGGTCGAGATCATGTACATCACGAAGTAGCGCTGCGCCCCCTTGGGCAGCAGCGGCAGCAGCTGCTTCAGCAGCTCCCAGACGCGCTTCATCTCGGATCCGTCCCGGGGGTGCGACGAGGTGACATCAGAGGGAGACCGGCATCCCCGTCTGCGCCGAACGCAGCGCGCCCTCGACCACTTCGAGGGTGTGCAGGCCCTGATCCATCGTCACCACGTCGCTCGGAAGTCCCAGGACCGCGTCGCGGAACGCCTCGTGCTCGACGCGGAGCGGCTCGCGCTTGGCGAACGAGTACCGCGTCACATCCCCCTCGGACACGCCGCGGAAGGACGACACCGAGTCCCACTCCAGCGGGATCGTCCCGTTGGAGTAGAAGGTGAGGTCGCCGGTGGCGGTGTCGGCGATGTAGGTGCCGCGGTCGCCGGTGACGACCGTCACGCGCTCCTTCATCGGGCTGAGCCAGTTGACGAGGTGGCTGACGATGATGTCGTTGCCCAGCCGCCCGGTGACGGCGATCATGTCCTCGAACTCGCGGCCGCTCTTGAACGTCGTCTGCGCGAAGACGCTGCGGTAGTCGCTCTGGGCGACCCATGCGGTCAGGTCAATGTCGTGGGAGGCGAGGTCCTTGCCGACGCCGACATCGGCGATCCGCGAGGGGAACGTGCTCTGGCGGCGGGTCGCGATCTGGTAGACCTCGCCGATGTCGCCGTTGCCGAGGCGCCGCCGCAGCTCCTGCAGCGCCGGGTTGAACCGTTCGACGTGGCCGACGGCGCCCACCAGGCCCCGCTCGGCGAACGCGGCCGCCATCTCCCGGCCGGCCTCCACCGAGTGGGCGATGGGCTTCTCCACGAGCGTGTGCACGCCGGCGGCGGCGAGCTTCATGGCCGCGTCGTGGTGGAAGCGGGTGGGCACGGCGACGACCGCGATGTCGATCCCCGCCGCGATGAGCGCGTCGATGTCCGGCAGCACGGTGAGGGCACCGCCCACGCCGTGGGGGTCGCCGCCCGGATCGGCGATGGCGACCAGCTCGACGCCCTCCACCTCGCGGAGCACCCGCGCGTGGTGGCGCCCCATCATCCCGACTCCGAGGAGTCCCGCCCGCAGAGCCATCAGGCGCCGGCTCCCGCGACCGCGTTGACGGCGGCCACGATGCGCTCGAGGTCGTCGGCCGACAGCGACGGGTGCACCGGGAGGGAGACGACCTCGCGCGCGGCGCGCTCGGTCTCGGGCAGGTCCAGCCCCGGAGCGTACGGCGCCAGCGAGGGCAGGCGGTGGTTCGGGATCGGGTAGTACACGCCGCTTCCCACCTCGTGCTCGTCCCGCAGGGCGGCGACGAAGCCGTCGCGGTCCTCCGGCACGCGGACGGTGTACTGGTGGTACACGTGGCGGGCGCCCTCGCGCACCGGCGGCACGACGACCCCGTGCAGGTGGGCGTCGAGGAACGCGGCGTTGCGGCGGCGCGTCTCGGTCCACGCATCCACCTTGGTCAGCTGCACGCGACCGATCGCGGCGTGGATGTCGGTCATGCGCGCGTTGAAGCCGATGACCTCGTTCTCGTACTGCCGCTCCATGCCCTGGTTGCGCAGGAGCCGCGCACGGCGGGCGGTCTCCTCGTCGGCGGTCGTGATCATGCCGCCCTCCCCGCTGGTCATGTTCTTCGTGGGATACAGCGAGAACATCGCGAAGGTGCCGAATGTGCCGACCGGCTGCCCGTCCAGCGCGGCGCCGTGCGCCTGCGCGGCATCCTCGTAGAGCGCGATCCCGTGGGCGTCCGCGACGCGGCGCAGCTCCGACATGAGCGCGGGGTGGCCGTAGAGGTGCACCGGCATGATCCCCTTGGTGCGCGAGGTGATCGCGGCTTCGACGGCGGCGGGGTCGAGCGTGAAGGTGTCGGGCTCGATGTCGGCGAAGACCGGCGTCGCCCCCGTGAGCGCGACGGAGTTGCCGGTGGCGGCGAAGGTGAAGGACGGGACGATCACCTCGTCTCCGGCGCCCACCCCCGCAGCCAGCAGCCCGAGGTGCAGACCCGACGTGCCGGAGTTGACCGCGACCGTCGGGCGCCCCTGGACGAAGTGCGCCGAGAACTCCTGCTCGAACGCGGCGACCTCGGGGCCCTGGGCGACCATGCCGCTCTGCAGGACGCGGTCGACCGCCGCGCGCTCGTCGTCGCCGATGATCGGCTTTGCCGGTGGGATGAAGCTCACTGTGCGGCCTTTCTGAGGAGTCCGTCGTCCTCGAGGTAGGTGTCACCGGTCGTGGGGCAGCGCCACACGCCGGGTTCGCTCTCGCGGAGGGGCACCCCCGCGGTGCCCACCCATCCGATCCGCCGGGCGGGCACTCCCGCGACGAGGGCGTACGCGGGCACATCCTTCACCACGACCGCGCCGGCAGCCACGGTGGCCCACTCGCCGATCGTCACCGGCGCCACACACGTGGCGCGGGCGCCGATCGACGCGCCGCGGTGGATGGTCACGCCGACCGGCTCCCAGTCGTGCGCGCTCTTGAGCGACCCGTCCGGATTGATCGCGCGGGGGTAGGTGTCGTTGGTGAGGACGACGGCCGGTCCGATGAAGACGCCGTCGGCGAGGCGGGCGGGTTCGTAGACCAGCGCGTAGTTCTGCACCTTGCAGTTGTCGCCGAGCACCACGCCCGATCCGATGTAGGCCCCGCGTCCGATGACGCAGTTCTCGCCCAGCTGCGCGTTCTCGCGGATCTGCGCGAGGTGCCAGACGGACGAGCCGTCGCCGATGCGGGCATCCGGCGAGACGTCGGCGGACTCCACGACGCGCACGGCAGGTCTGTTGCTCAAGGTGGGTGCTCCTCACCCGGCCGGGATGGGACCGCAGCCGGGGGAATCCACTTTACCGTCCTCTGTAACAATGGTTGGATGAGCACCCCCGCCGCCGTCAGCGCGGCTTCGATGGCCGACGTCTGGGTCGTCATCCCGCTCTACAACGAAGCCGAGGTCGTCGGTGACGTCCTGCGGACGCTGCTGACCCTGTTCCCGCACGTGGTGTGCGTGGACGACGGCTCGACCGACGGCTCCGCGCAGGTCGCGGCCGAGGCGGGGGCCGTCGTCGTCCATCACCCCGTGAACCTCGGCCAGGGGGCCGCCCTCCAGACCGGGATCGAGTTCGCGCTGACGCAGCCGGGCGCGCGCTACATCGTGACCTTCGACGCCGACGGGCAGCACCGGGTCGTGGATGCGGTCGCGATGGTGGAGCTGGCGCGCGCCGAGAACCTCGCCGTCGTCTTCGGCTCGCGGTTCCTCGATGACCGGACGCGCCCCGGCGCCCTGAAACGCGTGGTGCTCAAGACCGCCGTCTGGGTGACCAACAAGACGACCGGCCTCACGCTGACCGACGCCCACAACGGGCTGCGCGTCATCCGCCGCGACGCCGCAGCGGTCGTGCAGCTGCAGCAGGACCGCATGGCCCACGCGACCGAGATCGTGATGCAGCTCGGAGACTCCGGGCTCCCGTGGCGGGAGTACCCCGTCGAGCTGCTGTACACCGACTACTCCAAGGCCAAGGGCCAGTCGCTGCTGAACTCCGTCAACATCCTCGTCGATCTGGTGGTGAGGTGACCCATGTGGATCCAGGCCCTCCTCATCGCCGCGATCGTCGTCCTCGCGGCGTTCGTCATGCGCCGCACCGGCGCCGACAGCCATCTCGCGATACGGCGGCTGTTCCTCGGGCTCTTCGTCGTCGCGGCGATCCTGTCCGTGCTCTTCCCGCAGTGGCTGTCGTGGGTGGCCAACCTCGTCGGCGTGGGGCGCGGCACCGACCTGCTGCTGTACGCCCTGGTCGTGGTCTTCCTGGCGTTCGTCTACTCGCAGTACCGGCGCAACACCGCCGAGCAGCGCAAGATCACGCTGCTGGCGCGACGGATCGCCCTGCTGGAGGCGCGCCTGGCCGAGAGCGAGCGGGACGATCCCGACGCCGAGGAGCTCAACCGCACGCCGTGACGCGCCAGAGCCGGGCATCCCCCTCGCGGTCGACGAGCTCGAATCCCGGCTGGCCTGCCAAGCGGTCGAACCCGGGCATGACCCAGCGACCCGGGTACTCCTCGCCGGGTCCGAAATCCAGCACGTAGCGCGCCCCGAAGGCATCCAGCGCGGGGCAGACCGCGTCGTCGCTGGCGACGTCGCGCAGCCGCTGCCACAGCACGTCGTACGCCTCGCCCGGCGGGGGCGACCACGTGCGCGGGACGACGTTGCGGCCGCTGAGCGCGTAGCCGAACCCCATCGCCGTCCCCGGATTGCCGATCACGACCGCATCCGCGGGCACCGTGTCATCCAGCCGCTCCAGGAGCTCGAGCTCATCGGCGGAGAGCCACGAATCCGCGGTCGGACGGTAGAGGTTCGGGTCCACGCGGTCGGCGAAGACGTCACGGCGCTCGATCTGCGGCGCCACGATCAGGGACCCGGCCCCCGTCGCCACCACGACCGCGAGAACCGCCGCCTGCAGTGCGGCGGGCTGCCATCCGCGCCGGCGGGCGACCGCGCCGGCGACGGCGGCGGCTCCGATCCCGGCGAGCGGGAGCACGACGACCGGGAGCAGGGCGGCGATGCGGTAGGGGTCGTCGTACCAGGGATCGACGAGGAACGCCCGCACCGGTCGCAGGTCGATCGCGGCGGCCACGACGTAGAGCACGCCGAACGCCGCCCACACCGCCACGACCCAGCGGCACGCGGGCTCGCGCACCGCGGCGACGATCCCGACGACGAGCAGGATGCTGGCGCCGACGGCCCACGGATAGCCGAGGAAGCCGTTCGCCAGCACCTCCAGTGCCGCGGCCGGCACGCCGGAGGTCGTCGGCCACGTGCCGTCGATGCTGCGCCCGAAGGCGAACCACACGCCCGCGCTGAGCACCGCGGCCGCCGCGAGGGCGGCGATCGCCGCGCGACGGCGCGCGGTCGACATCCCCCGCCAGCGCCGCACGATCTCGCCAAGGCCCCACAGGTAGACCGCGACGATCCAGGCCAGCAGCACGGACGGCTGCGACAGCGCGATCGCCGCGAGACCCACCCCGCCCAGCAGCGCCGGACGGAGCAGGCCCCACCGGCCGGCACCGCGGAGGGCGGGATCGAGCACGACCGCGATCGCCGCCGGGAGGAGGGCGACGGCCACCAGCTGCGGGTAGAGGACTCCCCACTGCAGGAGGACGAGCGGGAAGGCGGGGATCGCCGCCGACAGGGCCGCCGCCACGGCGGCCGCACCCGGTCCTGCGATCGACCGGGTGAGGTAGGCGATCCCGAGCGGCCACGCCAGGCACGCCACGGCGAGGCTCACCACGTTGGCCGCGACCTCGACGTCGGCGCCGGACAGGGGGACGACCACCGACGCCAGGACATGCCACGACGACGGATAGAAGGTGGAGGCCCCGAGCATCGAGGTCAGCTGGAGGGGCGAAGCGGCCCCGGTCTCCACGGCGAAGCGCAGCGCGTTGAGATGGAAGGCCGCATCGTTGGTCTGGGAGATCGCGTCGGGGGCGCCGATGTACAGCCCCAGGCGCGCCAGCGTCAGGAGCGCGCCGGCGGCGACCCCCGCAGCCACGAGCGCCGTGCCGGCAGGACGCGGGACCGCCGTGCCCCGCGTGCGCGTGGTCACCCGGACGAGAACCGCCACCGCCGCGACGACGCCGCACACCGCGACGGCGGCCGGCGCGCTCCATCCCACGCCGAACAGGCCCAGGATCAAGGCTGCACCGGTGAGGGTCGCCACCGAGGCGGCGGGGGCGAGCGCCCACAGCGCGAGCCCGCGCAGGCGCAGCGCGTACCCCCACGCCAGTCCCGGGAGGAACAGCACCGCCGGCGCGACGAGGAGGGCCGGCCACTGCGCGAGCCAGGCGCTCATCTCAGGCCTCGACCCGCGCGATGGCTCCCTCGATCGGCCCGTCGTAGACGACCTCGCCCTGCGCGATCACGACGCCGCGCGTGCACAGCTCCCGCACCATCGCCATGTCGTGACTGACCACCACGAGCGTCTTGCGATCGGCGATCAGCTCCTGGAACTTGATCCGGCACTTCTCCCGGAACGGCGCGTCGCCGACGGAGAGGATCTCGTCGACGAGGAGGACGTCGAGCTCGACGTGGATCGCGACGGAGAAGGCCAACCGCATGAACATGCCGGAGGAGTAGTGCTTGACCTCCTGGTCGATGAACTGCTCGATCTCGCTGAAGGCGACGATCTCGTCGTAGCGCGCCTCGATCTCCTTGCGCTTCATCCCGAGGATCGCCGCGTTCAGGAAGACGTTCTCACGTCCGGACAGCTCGGGATGGAACCCGGCGCCCACCTCGATCAACCCCGCGACGCGGCCGCGCGTGAGGACCGTCCCCGCGTCGGGCTGCATGACACCGGAGACGAGCTTGAGCAGCGTCGACTTGCCCGAGCCGTTCAGCCCCAGGACGGCGACGGACTCGCCCTCATCGATGACGAGATCGATCCCGCGCAGCGCCTCGAACTCGCTGGTGACCTTCCGGCCCCGGATCCAGGACACCACGGTGTCCTTGAAGGAGAACGCGTGGTTGAGCGTGAAGGTCTTGTGGACGTCGTCGACGATGATGCTCGGCCGGCGATCAGTGGCGGTGGCGCTCATAGGTCCTGCGCGAACCTTCCCTCGAGACGGCGGAAGACGAACTGGCCGAGCACGAGCACGGCGATGCTGAGGAGCGCGGTCCACAGGGTGTTCAGCGCGAGGTCGGGCGGGAGGGGCAGGTCGGATCCGGCCACGGGCACCCAGAAGGCGTAGTGGAAGAGCTCGACGGCCTGCGTGATCGGGTTGAGCAGGTACAGCCGCACCGCCCACTCCGGCAGCACGTCGGCGACCATCGTCCAGAAATAGAGCACCGGCGAGGCCCACGTGGCCAGCAGCAGCAGCAGCTCGACGATGTTCTCCGCGTCGCGGAAGCGCACGTTCACCGCCCCGAAGAACAGCCCGAGCCCCAGCGCGAAGAGCATCGTGATCACGAGCGCGGCGAGGATCGCGAGGATGCCGAGCACCGTGACGGAGCCGAACCAGCCGAGGAACGCCACCACGACCACCAGCAGGGCGAGCTGGGGCAGGAAGTGCACGAACGCGACGATCGTCGCGGAGACGGCGAACAGCTGCCGCGGAAGGAACACCTTCCGCACGAGCGGCGCGTTGCCGACGATCGAGGTCGTCGCGTTCTTGAACGCCTCCGAGAAGAGGTTGATCACCACGATCCCCGAGAAGAGGTACACCGCGAAGTTCGGCACGCGGTTCAGATCGAGGAAGAGCCCGAAGACCACCCAGAACACCACGAACTGCGCGGCGGGGCGCACGTACGACCACGTCCAGCCGAGGACGGAGTTGCGGTAGCGGGTGGTCACCCCGGTGCGCACGAGGAGCTTCAGCAGGTAGCGCCAGCGGATGACGTCCAGGAGCCCGCGGCTGTGACCGGGCACGTCGAAGTCCGTCCGGGGGACCGCGGCGTACAGATCGCGTGGGGCTGACATCACATTCGCTTCATTCTCGACACGGCGGCAAACCCCCTCATCATAGTCGGGCCGTTGCGCCCCCGGCTGGGAGGCGACCGCACTCACCCCAGCTCGGCGATCCCGTTCCAGCCCTGCCCGATCTGCCGGCTGTCCAGCCATCCGCCACGGCCGTCGCCCCGGTACAGCAGCAGCGCTCCGGTGGCCGTGCGCCCGAGGACATCCGCCCGCCCGTCGCCGTCGAAGTCGCCGGGACCGGCCAGCGCGGTGAACGCCCACCAGCCCTGTCCGATCGCGCGCGGCTCGCCCCACCCGCCGCGGCCGGTGGTGGGATACAGCCACAGGGCGCCGGTGGAGCCGCTGCGCGCCAGGATGTCGGCGTTGCCGTCCCCGGTGAAGTCGCCGACGTTCAGCAGCGCGGAGAAGTCCGCCCAGCCGTTGCCGATCGCCTGGCCGTCGGCGAGCCATCCGCCGGCGCCGTTGCCCCGGTACAGCAGCAGCGTGCCGTCGCCGGAGCGGGCCAGGACGTCGGCGAGACCGTCGCCGTCGAAGTCGACGCCGCCGATGACGGCGGTCATCGCGCCCCAGCCGTGGCCGATGACGATCGGCGCGCCCAGGGCTCCTCCTTCCGCGCCGGGAAGGAGCCAGAAGGTGCCGTCGGCGGTGATGCGGCCGAGGTCGCGGTGACCGTCGCGGGCGAAGTCGCCGAGGGTCACCAGCCGCGCGCCCGCCGGCCACGCCGCATCCAGCGTGGAGGTCCCCGACCAGCCGCCGCGGCCGTTGCCGTGGTACAGCAGCAGGGACGAACCGGCCACCGCCGCGACATCCGGCGCGTCATCGCCGGTGAGGTCGCCCACGCCGGGCTGGATGTTGCGCACCGAGACCGGCGGCATCGCGATCCCGGGTCCGGCGAGGGACCGCATCCCCGCCCAGCCGGTGCCGACCTGGGCGACGTAGGCCACTCCCCCGGGGATGGCGTTGTAGAGGTGCAGCCCGCCCGCGGCGTCACGGGCGAACAGGTCGCGGCGCCCATCGCCGTTGAAGTCCCCCGCCGAGAAGATGGACGTCATCCCGGCCCAGCCCGAGCCGATCTGCCCGCCGCCGAGCCAGCTGCCGCGCCCGTCGCCGGTGTAGAGGTACATCGCGCCGTCGGCGGTGCGGGCGAGGAGATCCGTGCGGTAATCGCCGTTGAGGTCCAATCCGCCGACCAGCGCGTTCATGGCCGACCAGCCCTGACCGATGCGCACCGGCGCGCGGAAGCCGCCCCGCCCGTCGCCGGGCCAGAGCTGCAGGTACCCCGCCGCGTCGACGGTGAAGACGTCGGGGATGAAGTCGCTGGTGAAGTCGCCGGCCGCGGCGATCCGCGTCGTCGCGCTCCAGTCGACGTTGAGGCGGACCCCCGGCGCGTAGCCGGTGCCGGTCCCGCGGTACAGCCACGCCTGCCGGGCGCCGTCGACCCCGATGAGGTCGCGCCGCGCGTCGGAGGTGAGGTCGCCGGCCTCGATCAGCTGGACGAGCGACTGACCGGCCAGCACCCGCACCGGAGCGCCCCACCGCCCGGACGGCGAGTGCGGATACGCCCACACGTCGCCGGCCGCATCCAGGGCCAGGACGTGCCGCGGCTCGTCGAGGACGAACGTGGCGGCGGGGGTCTGCTCGACCGGGGTCAGATCATCGCGGTGGACCCAGCCGGCGACGCCGTCCATCGTCACGCGCGTCCACTCGCCGAAGGTGGCCGACCGCGGGACGAGCACGCCCTGCGCGATCGGACGGGCCCCCGCCGCGCAGCTGAGACTCGGACCGGTGCGGACGCTGGTCCCCGCGGCCGTGACCACGAACAGGCCGTCCGCCGCGGTGATCGACGACGACGACGGCGTGGGGCAGATGCCCTGCGTCGAGCCGAACCAGTCGGTGAAGTAGCTGAAGAAGTTGCGGTTGCCGTAGCTGGAGCACCCGTCGCCGGTGCCGTATCCGGCCCGCAGGGCGGCGGCGTTCGGCTGATACGGCGTGTAGTAGTACAGGTTGGCCGTGGCCTGGTTCTCGATGTAGACCGGCGCGCTGCCGCACCGCGCGGAGTCGGGGTGCCACAGCACGTTCCAGGTGCGACCCGGGGCGTACCAGGTGAAGAACTGGCTCGTTCCGGGCGGGTTGGCGTAGCGCTTGAGCTGCCAGGCGCCGCCGTAGATCTGCGTGGCGAATCCCATGCCGTTCGCCGTGCACCCGGTGGTGTCGGGGCAGTTGTACCCCATCGCGAAGTTGAAGTTGTAGTCCGACGGCGCCGACGCGGTGACCAGCGCCTGCTCCTTCTGCAGCGTGACGAGGATGACCTGCGGATTGATGCCGCACGCCTGGGACACCTTGAAGATGAGCGACGCGGCATTCTCGGCCGGCGAGCCCTGGAAGGCCGAGCACATCGCGTTGGCGGGCTTCGACTCGGACGGGCCGGTCCAGGTCTTCAGGCACACCCGCCCCGTGCAGGCGGGGCCCTTGGCGTTGATGAACGCGCCGATCTGGGCCTCGGTCATCGAGGAGCTGTTGTAGAACACCTCGTTGCTGATGATGTTGCCCGGACGGAACTGGGTCAGGTCGGCGGCCTGCGCCGTGCCGCTTCCCGCCCCGACGGCGCCGAGCCCGACGACCAGGCACAGCACCGCCACGAGCGCCCCGAGGCGCGCGCGGATCCGGTCACGGTGCACTCGCATGTGACCAGTGTGACGCAAGTGTGCTCTCGATCCGCTCGACGGCGGCCCAACACGCGGGCGTGTCGGAGTGCGGGGCGTCACAGCTCGGCGTGCAGCTGCCACACGCGCTCCGCCGCCTCGCGCCACGAGAATGCCGCCGCGCGGTCGCCCGCGAGCACGCGCAGTCGGGATGCGGCGGCCCCCACCGCGGCCGCGACGGCGTCGCCGGTCTCGCCCGGGCCGACCAGCAGACCGGCGTCGGCGACCACCTCGCGGTGCACCGCGGTGTCGGCGGCGACGAGGACCGCCCCCGCCGCGACGGCCTCGACGACCCGCCACGGCCACGCGGTGCCCGGCCCCGCCGGCGCCACCACCACCGCGGCCTGCGAGAGGAGCGCGGCCCGGTCGTGGCGGTCCAGGCCCGCGAGGCTGTGGACCCGCCCGAGCGCCACGCCGCCGGCCGCCGCCAGATCGGCCACGGCCGCGGCGTCGGCCGTGGCCGCATCCGCGAGCACCACGACGTCCAGGTCGTGCGGGGCGAGGGCGGCGAGCGCTCCGCGCACGGCGTCGGCGTCGGCGGCCGCCGGCACGACGAGCCCGAACCGGTCGGGCACCCCGAGAGTGCGCAGGCGCCCCGCGGCGTCGGAGGGCACGCGGAAGCCGTCGGCCGGGGCGCCGGCGATGACGCGGATGCGCCCGGCGATCTTCGGGGCGATCTCGGCGAGGCGGGCGGCGGCGGCGTGCGTGGGCACCACGACGGCATCGGCGTGCGCGACGGCCCGCTTGAGCATCGCGCGCTGCCACAGCACGTCGGCGCGCGCGAGGGAGGCGGGGTCCTCCCACGCGCGGAGCTCCCACAGCGTCGGGACGATCTGGTGGGTCTCGTGCACGCGGTCGTGCCGGACGAGCGGGGCCAGGAGCGTGGGCGAATGGATCATGCCGCCCCCGACGCCGGTGACCATGCCGAGCTGCCACGCGGCGGCGATCTCGCGCCGGGGGAGCGTCAGCCGCGTGACCCCGGCGAGCTCGGGGATGTCGGGCCCCTCCCCGCGCGGGACGATCGCGGAGACCTCGGCACCGCGCGGCGCGGTGGCGGCCAGCGCGTGCGCGAGCGCCGCGCTGGCCTCGGCGAGATCGGGCGAGGTGGGCGCGACGAGCTGGTCGAGCATCACCCGCAGCGTCGCGGTCACTCTCCCGTCCCCGGCGTCGCCGTGGGGGTCGGCGGATGCAGCGTCGTGGCGATCAGCTGCTGGATGTACGCGTAGTCGGGGGCGTACTCGTCGATGCCGCCCTCCGGCGTCAGCTCGATCGCCGTGACGGGGAGCTCCTTCGCCTTCAGCGCGAGGTCGAGCAGCGTCGGCGTGATGAGCCCCTGCGGCACGTCGGTCTGCACGATCGCGGTGCCGGCGGCGGTGATGTCCTGGAAGCGGGTGAGGACGTTCTGCGGGCTGAACTGCGCGAGGATCGCCGCCTGCAGCTGACGCTGACGCTGCATCCGGTCGAAGTCGCTCGTGCTGTAGCGCGAGCGGGCGTACCACTGCGCGGTGTCGCTGTCCATGTGCTGCGGCCCGGCCTCGATCCAGCCGATGGCCCAGTCCTCGGCGGGCTGACCCGCGTACGCGGGCCCCCCGCCCTTGGGCAGACGCTCGGCGACGGTGATGTCCACGCCGCCCAGGGCGTCCACGAGCGCGGCGAACCCGTGCATGTCGATGAACACGTAGTACGGGATCTCGATCCCGAGGATCCCCTCGGCGGCGTCCTTGGTGGCCTCGATGGCGGGCGCCGATCCGGTCGCCGCGGCATCCGGATACAGCGCCGCGCCGTCCTGGCAGACCTCGACCTCGGTGCGGAGCTGGTTGATGCCGCTCCCCCACCCGCAGTTCGGGTCGGCGTGGCCCTCGTGCCCGTTCGGATACTTGTCCTGCATCGGGCCGGGGGCGAACGGGAAGTGGGGCATGTCGCGCGGGATGCCCGTGATCGTGACGGCTCCGGTGGTGGCGTTGACCGACACGACGGAGATGCTGTCGAACCGCATCGAGTCGCGGCCTTCGCCGCTGTCGGCGCCGAGCAGGAGGATGTTGTAGTAGCCGTCGGAGGGCGGGACCACCGGTGCGGACTCGGCGAACAGGGTGGCGAAGGCGTCGCGCACCGATCCGGCGGACTGCGCCGCCCATGCCGCGCCGCTGGAGGCGCCGAACAGGGCGAGAAGGCTCACCAGCGCGATCGCGAAGCGCGCGACCGGCCCGGTGCGGACGAGACGGACGAGACGGAGCGTGTCGACGGTGAGCACGATCCACAGCACGATGTAGAACACCAGGGCCAGCTGCAGGAGCGTCAGCGGCACGACCCGCAGCCACGACAGCCACTCCGGGATCCAGCCGCCCGTCATCGCGGTGGCCAGCTGGGTGGGCGCGAGGAGCGCGCCGAGCCCGGCCACGACCAGCCCGACCCACAGCACGAGGGTCGCCCCCAGGCCGAACCGTCCGAGCCGGCGGCTGCCGGCCAGCACCTGCGCGGAGCCGGGGACGAGGAGGTTCGCGGCGATGAGGAACCAGCCGCGACGGGTCATCACCTGGCGCGACCCGAGGTCGGGGTTGCGCAGCGGTCGCGTCTCCACGACGGCGGTCGCGCGCGGACGCGGCGGTGCGGCCGTGGTCACAGGGCGTCCTTCAGACGGCGGTTCTTCTCCTCCACCTGGGCCTCGAGCGTGCGCGCGTACTCCTCGAGGCGGTCGGCCAGCACCGGGTCGCCGGCGCCGAGGATGCGGACGGCCAGGAGTCCGGCGTTGCGGGCACCGTTGATCGAGACCGTGGCCACGGGAATGCCCGCCGGCATCTGGACGATGCTCAACAGGGAGTCCAGACCGTCGAGGGTCGCCAGCTGCACCGGCACGCCGATGACGGGGAGCGGCGTGAGGGAGGCCATCATGCCCGGCAGGTGGGCCGCGCCGCCGGCGCCGGCGATGATCGCCCGCAGGCCGCGGGCGCGCGCCTCGCGCCCGTAGCGCACGAGCTTGTCGGGCGTGCGGTGCGCCGAGACGACCTCGACCTCGTGGGGCACGCCGAACTCCGTGAGCGCCTGCGACGCGTCGGAGAGCACGCGCCAGTCGGAGTCGGAGCCCATCACGACGCCGACCACGGGCGTCTCGGAGGAGTGCAGCGGCCGGGTCACCCGACCAGGCTAGGGCGCGGTGCTGCGAGAACGCCGCAACGGCGCGGGTCAGTCCAGGAAGTGGGCGGCCGCGGCGCGCGCGTCGTAGACGACGTCGTCGAGGTCGTCGCCGGCGACGTTGACGTGCCCGACCTTGCGCCCCGGGCGCGGGGCCTTGCCGTACGTGTGGATGTGCGCACGCGGATGCTCCGCCATGGCGGCGGCGAAGCGCTCGTCGAGGCTCGCGGCGGCAGGGCCCCCGAGGACGTTGATCATGACGGTCCAGGGCGCCGTGGGCTCGGTCGACCCGAGCGGCAGGTCCAGCACCGCCCGCAGGTGCTGCGCGAACTGGCTCGTCACGGCGCCGTCCTGGGTCCAGTGCCCGCTGTTGTGCGGGCGCATCGCCAGCTCGTTGACGAGGATGCGCTCGTCGTCGGTCTCGAACAGTTCGACCGCGAGCATGCCGGTGACGCCGAGACCCTCGGCAAGCGCCACCCCGAGCTCGGCGGCGGCCCGCCGCATCCGCTCGGCCGCGCGCGGAGCCGGCGCGATCACCTCCGCGCACACGCCGTCGCGCTGCACGGTCTCCACGACGGGGTAGACGGCGATCTCGCCCGAGGGCCGCCGCGCCACCTGCTGCGCGAGCTCGCGGGTGAAGGGCACGAGCTCTTCGACGAGGAGCTGTCCGCCGTGCCCGTCCTCGGCGAGGGTGGCGAACCAGTCGTCGGCCTCGTGCGCGGCGGCGACCACCCGCACGCCCTTGCCGTCGTAGCCGCCGCGCGGCGTCTTCACCACCGCGCGACCGCCGTGATCGGCGAGGAAGGCCGCGAGCTCATCGGCGTCGGCGACCGCGGCCCAGTCGGGCTGCGGCGCGCCGAGCTCCGCCAGCCGCCGGCGCAGGACGAGCTTGTCCTGGGCCACGGCGAGCGCCGCCGATCCCGGGTGGACCGCGACGCCGGCATCCTCCAGCGCCCGCAGCACCTCCTGCGGCACATGTTCGTGATCGAAGGTGACGACGTCGACGTCGCGCGCGAAGGCGAGCACGGTCTCCGTATCGCGGTAGTCGCCGGTCGCGGTGGCCGCCAGCGACGCCGACATCCCGGGCTCCTCCGCCAGCACACGGATCTCCAGCCCCAGTTCGACCGCCGGGGCGATCATCATGCGGGCCAGCTGCCCGCCGCCGACGACTCCTACGCGCAACGCCATGCCCCCATCCTCCCGCACCCGGCGGGATCGGTCAGTCCGCGGTGGGCGGCTGCGCGTCGCGGTGGGCGAGGATCTGGTTCACCTCGACCTGGTCGGCGAGCACCTCGTGGACGAGCTCGGCGTGCGGCACGTTGCGCAGCCGCAGCGGCGCGTCCACGCCGTTGGACAGCGTCACGGTGCCGGCGCCCCACAGCCGCTGCAGCGGTCCGCGGCGCACCGCGATCGTGTACCCGCGCAGGTGGCTGAGCTCGGCGCGGCGCCGGCCGAACAGCCCGGCGCGTTCGATCACGCGGCGCGTCGTGATCGTGTACGTGTGCGACCACCACGCCGCCCACGGCAGGACGACGGCCAGCAGCACGACGAGCCCGGCGGCGCTCAGCAGCATCCAGTCCTCGAGCGGGGCGCGGAGGTTGCCGAAGAAGTACCCGACCGCGCCGGCCACCCCCACGAGCACGAGCGCCGACCACGCCAGGCGCCGCGCGTGCGGACGGAAGCGCGCGACCCGCAGCTCGGGCGTGGGAGCGCCCGGCGCCGGAGTGAGCGGGCGTCCTCCGAAGGTCGTCGGCTGGGTCACGCTCCCATTGTGGCCGCCCGCCCCGACATCGCGGCGCCGAAACGCGGGCCGCGCCGGGTCAGCCGCAGAACTCGTACGGGATGTCCACGGCGGTCACCCCGACGGAGGCGACGACGCCCTCGTAGATGCCGAAGAAGACGCGGCCGCTCTGCAGGTACAGACCGTTGCGCTCCACCTCCGTCGCGCCCGGGTAGGCGGCGCGCACGTCGGCCTCGCGCGACCCGACCCCGAGCCCCTCGGCGGTGCGGGGCGTCGTCGCCGTGGCGTCGGACGTGCCGCCGCCCTGACTGGTCCACTCCACGAACTCCAGCCCGCCGGGGATGACCGTGGCGTCGTCACCGCCGGTGATCCACAGCCGGGAGTCCAGCCCGTAGTACACCGACGGCACGGGATCACGGTCCTCACCACATCCGCCGCGATCCGGCAGCAGGGCGGCGGCCTCGGAGAAGGGCATGCCCAGCCGGAACGGACCGATCCCGTCCTCGCTCACCAGCCACGTGGTGGGGTCATTCGCATCGGGCACCGGATCGACCGGCTCGACCGGCGTCTCCGTCGGCGTCGGCGTCGGCGTGGGCGTCGGGGAGGGCTCGACGGTCTCCGTCACGCTCGGCGTCGGCGTGGGCGCCACCGCGACGGGGGCCGGCCGGAGGAATCCGGGCAGCAGCACCGCCACGGTCAGCGCGGCCACGACCGCCACGGCCACGGCCCCGGAGCCGAAGGCCAGCCGGCGGCGGCGCGTGCGGTCGATGACCTCCGCGCCGTGCTCCACGACGCCCCGGAGCGCAGCGCGCTCACGATCGGACAGTGCGTTCGGTTCCATCAGCGGTCCCACCCCTCCATCTCGGTGCGCAGACGAGCCTTCGCCCGCGCAAGTCTCGACTTCACCGTGCCGGGGGCGATCCCCAGGGCCTCGGCCGTCTCCCGTTCGCTGTAGCCCTCGAGGACGGCCAGGACGAGCACGCCCTGATCACGCTCGGACAGCCGCCGCAGGGCCGCGAGCACGCCGGACTCATCCCCGGCCGCGGGTGCGGCGCGATCTCCCGGTGCCTCCAGCCGGCCGAGCGCCGCCCGGTACCGCCGTGAGGATCGCTCCAGGTTGCGGGCCACGTTCGCGACGGTCGCCAGCAGCCACGGCAGCGGGGAGCCGTCGACGAGGTGCACCGAGCGGCGCTTGCGCCACAGCTCGAAGAAGGCCATCGCGACGGCATCCTTGGCGTCTTCCCGCACCGTCAGCAGGCGCGTGGCGTGCCAGAACAGCCGTTGCTCGTGCCGGTCGAACAGTTCGCTCAGTGCAGCATGATCGCCGGCACGTGCCCGGCTCCACACCGCAGCGTCGTCAGATGAACCCACACCTCATGATGTCCGCTCGGACGGGATCGGTTCCCTAGCGGACGTGGATCACGTCACCCGCCGAGACGGCGACCTCATCCGACCCGACGATCACCACCAGCCGCCCGTCCGGATCGATGCGCTGGGCACGGCCGTGCAGGTGCGATCCGTCGGGGAGAGACACGTCCACCTCCGCCCCCACCGTCGCGCACAGGGCCTCGACCTCGCCGAGCACCCCCGCCGCCGCGGCATCCCCCCGGGCGCCGGCCAGGGCGGTCAGCTGCTCGTCCAGCGCGGTGAGGTAGTCGGCGAGGAGACGATCGTCGTCGCACTCCAGGCCGAGGGCGGCGAAGGACGTGGCCGTGGCGACGGGGAGGTCGCCGCGCGTCATGCGCGTGTTCACCCCGGCGCCGATGACCACGGCCACGGGGTCGGCGGGCACCACTTCGGCGAGGATGCCGCACACCTTCGCGCCGTCGACGAGCACATCGTTGGGCCACTTCAGCGCCGCGGTGTGGCCGGTGCCGGCCAGCTGCGCGAGGACCGCGCGGGTCATCGCCGCCCCGGCGATCAGCGGGATCCAGCCGCGTGCCACGGCCGGCAGCGACGGCACGCGCACGAGGACCGAGACGGCCAGGGCCGTCCCCGGCGGCGTCACCCAGGTGCGGTCGAGGCGGCCGCGGCCGGCGCGCTGGTCGGTCGTGACGAGCGTCGCCAGGTGCGGCCATCCCGCCGGATCCTCCGCCGCGGCGGCCAGGACGGCGGCGTTGGTGGAATCGGCGGTCTCGACGACCTGCAGGCGCGGGCTGACGGCGGCGGCGCGGGGGTAGCCCTCTTCCGGGATCGGCATGCCGCCACCCTACGGCCGCGCCCCCGTCCCCGCCCGCCCTTGACACCCCCTCCCTCTCCCTCCCCTCCCCCCTCCCCCTCTCCTCCCCCCCTCCCTCCTCCCTCCCCCCTCCTCCTGCTCGGCGCGCGGGCTTTCGGCCGGCACGCGGGCAATCCGGAGCAAAATGCCCGCGTGTCGGCCGATTGCCCGCATCCCGCGCGGCAGCGGACTCGTCCTCCCCCGGCCGGTCCCCGCGGACGTTGTCCACCGCGGCGTCCGCGGGGGCCGCGGGAGGGGGCCGGGGCGGGGATCGTCGGAGGCATGCGGATCAGAGACGCCCTGGCACCGGCGGGCTACATCCACCGGCACGACCTGCTCGAGGCCGGCTGGCGGCCCGACCGCCTGCGGGCGGCCGTCGTGGCGGAGGGGCTGCTCGTTCGCCGCCGCCACTGGATCCTCGACCCCGCCGCCGCCCCGGCGCTCCACCTCGCCGCCACCCACGGCGCCCGCGTGGCGTGCGTGACGGCGGGGCGCCTGCGCGGGGCATGGATCCTGCAGGAGCATCCCGAACCGCACCTGCGGATGGGCCCGCATCAATCCGGCGCGTGCCCCGGCGCCGTGGTACACCGCACGCTCGATCTCCTGCCGGCCTCGCCCCGGTCGCTCGTGGAGCCGGTGGTGAACATGCTCGCGCAGGTGGCGGCGTGCCTGCCCATGGACGACGCCGCGATCGTGTGGGAGTCGGCGCTCCAGAGCGGGCTGATCGACCCGATCGACCTCGAGCGGATCCCGTGGCGTGGCGAGCGGGCACGCGCCCTGGCGGCGCAGACGACCGCGGATTCGGACTCGGGCCTGGAGACGCGCTTCGTCCGCGGGATGCGGCGCGCCGGCATCCATGTCCGCCAGCAGGTGTGGCTCCTGGGTCGTCCGGTGGACGGCCTGATCGGCGAGCGCCTCGTCATCCAGATCGACGGGTACGCGTTCCACCGCGACGCGCGCCAGCGCCGCGAGGACATCGCGCACGACCGGGCGCTGCGCCTCGCCGGGTACACCGTCCTGCGCTTCGACTACCACCAGATCGTGCAGCAGTGGCCGCACGTGCTGCGCGAGGTGCAGCGCGCCATGGCGTTGCGTCTGCACCTCGCCGACTGAGCTCGCCGCCGCGGCATCCGCAGGCGGGCTTTCGCTCCGGATGCGGGCATCCCGGGCGGAAAAGCCCGCGTGCGGCCCGAAAGCCCGCGCGCCCGCCGGGCGGGGCGCCGGGCGGGGGCGGGGCGGGGCGGGACGGGGGGAGGAGGGGCACAGCGGATCGCGGAGGGCCTTGTGCGAACCCTCCAACGCCGCGCGGAGGCCCGCCGATAGGGTGGAACCCGTGACCGACTCGCCCGACCTCTCCACGACCGCCGGCAAGATCGCCGATCTGCGCAGCCGGTACCAGGAAGCAGTGCTCGACGCCGAGGACGCCGCGCGCGCCAAGCAGCACGCCAAGGGCAAGATGACCGCCCGCGAGCGCATCGAGCTGCTCGTCGATCCGGGATCGTTCGTCGAGCTGGACGAGTACGTCCGCCACCGCACCACCGCATTCGGGATGGACCGCTCCCGCCCCTACGGCGATTCTGTCGTCACCGGCACCGGCACCATCCACGGCCGCACCGTCGCGGTGTACGCGCAGGACTTCTCCACGTTCGGCGGATCGCTCGGCGAGGCCGCGGGCGACAAGATCATCAAGGTGATGGAGTTCGCCCTCAAGGGCGGGATCCCCATCATCGGGATGCTGGATTCCGGCGGCGCCCGCATCCAGGAGGGCGTGGTCGCCCTCGGCAAGTATGGCGAGATCTTCCGCCTGAACACCGCCGCCTCCGGCGTCATCCCCCAGATCTCGATCATCATGGGGCCGGCCGCGGGCGGCGCGGTGTACTCCCCCGCCCTCACCGACTTCGTCATCATGGTCGACAAGACGAGCCAGATGTTCGTCACCGGGCCCGACGTCATCAAGACCGTCACCGGCGAGGACGTCGGCATGGACGAGCTCGGCGGCGCGTACACCCACAACACGCGCTCGGGCGTGGCGCACTACCTCGCCGAAGACGAGGACGACGCGATCGACTACGCCCGCACGCTCCTGGGCTTCCTGCCCGACAACAACCTCGACGAGCTGCCGGTGTACGAGACGGCGTTCGAGTTCGAGACGACGGATGCCGACCGCTCGCTGAACAGCGTCATCCCCGACTCCCCCAACCAGCCCTATGACATCCACACCGTCATCGAGCACGTCGTCGACGCCGGCGACTTCCTCGAGGTGCAGCCGCTGTTCGCCCCGAACATCGTCATCGGGTTCGGGCGGGTCGAGGGCCGGACGGTCGGGATCATCGCCAACCAGCCCTCGCAGATGGCGGGCACCCTCAACATCGACGCGGGCGAGAAGGCCAGCCGCTTCGTGCGCTTCTGCGACGCCTTCTCCGTGCCCATCGTCACCCTCGTCGACGTGCCCGGCTACCTCCCGGGCACCGACCAGGAGTGGACCGGCGTCATCCGCCGCGGCGCGAAGCTGCTCTACGCCTACGCGGAGGCGACCGTGCCGCTGGTGACGGTGATCCTGCGCAAGGCGTACGGCGGTGCCTACATCGTCATGGGCTCCAAGCAGCTCGGCGCCGACATCAACCTCGCCTGGCCGACCGCGGAGATCGCGGTGATGGGCGGCCAGGGAGCGGTGAACATCCTCTACCGCGGTGAGATCAAGCGCGCCGAGGAGGCGGGGGAAGACGTCGCGGCCGTCCGTGCGCGGCTGGCGAGCGAGTACACCTACAACGTCGCCTCGCCCTTCCTCGCCGCCGAGCGCGGTGAGCTGGACGGCATCATCGAGCCCGCGCAGACCCGCGTCGCGATCGCCAAGGCGCTCCGGGCGCTCCGGGGCAAGCGCGCGAGCCTGCCGGCCAAGAAGCACGGGAACATCCCGCTGTGACCGAGCAGCAGCCGCTCGCCGTGGAGGTGCGCCGCGGTGCGCCGAGCGACGACGAGCTCGCGGCGGTGATCGCGGTCGTGACCGAGGCCTACGCCGAGGAGGCGGCCACCGCGGTCGCCCCCGAGGGCCCGGTGCGTTCGCGGTGGCGCCTGGCGGCGCGGGGTCCGCGGCATCCGCTGTCGCGCGAGCGCGGCTGGACCGGCTCGGCCTGGTGAGGCTGTCCCCCGAAATACCTACAGACGCCCCTGCTCCGGCCCCCGCATACTGAAGGAGCTGGAACGCATCACGCGTTCGGCCGGTTCCGCTGAATCAGCCGGTTCCGGCCTCGCGGACGGTTTTCGGGTAACTGTCCGCCGGGGCGAGGGGCGGGCGGCTTCGCCGCCCCTCGCTCCCCCTCTCGGCTCGCCGATCCGGAACCTCCCCCAACGCCGGATCGGTGGGCCGAGCACGGTCCGGCGTCAGCGTGGACGGCGGATCTCGTGCCAGAGTTCGACGCTGTCCTCGTCGCTGAGTCGTTCGCCGTCGCCGGAACGGCCGACCAGCGTGACGGCGATCTCGTCGTGCGGCGACGTGCGGATGATCAGCCGCGTGGATGCGACCTCGCGCAGGATCGCGGCGAGTTCGGCGCGGATGGCGCCCAGCGCCGCCTCCGGCAGGTCTTCCAGGCCCCCCTCGTCGAGCATCGTGACCGTGATGCCGCGACGGCGCGCGGCCTCCAGCTCTTCGCGCACGGCGTCGTCGAGGAGCCGCGGCCCGCGCAGCTCGTCCCGCAGGCGCCCCTCCGCCAGGCGCGCCTCCACCCGTTCGGCGGGGCGGAGGTTGCCCCCCGTCTCGATCGTGCGACCGAGAACGGGCCCTGCCGCCTGCAGCGCCCGCTGCACCTGGAGGCGCCGCTCGCGCTGGCGTCCGGCCTGCGCCGCCTGCCACGCGGATGCCGCCTGCTGGAGTTCGGCGAGCTGCGTGGCATCGCGTGCCGCCCTGTCGAGGGCGGTCATGAGCAGTTGCGCCCCGGCCACCCATACGATCGAGCCCACGAGGCCGAGGCTCAGCGCGGGGAGCGGGCCGATCCAGGCCGCGATGGTCCCGGATGCGGCGGCCAGTCCGGCCCACGCGAACCAGGGGCGACGGCGCACCATGACGATCGTCATGAGGGCCCCGACGCCCCCGATCACCCACGTCGCGAACGGCTGCGTGCGCGACGGCGCGGCGACGGCGAAGAAGACGGCGCTCGGCACGAGCACCGCGGTGGCCAGCGCCACGGCGCACAGCCATGCCGGCAGCGCGCTGCGCCGCGGCGGCACCGGGCCGGTGCCGGGCGCATCGGCGGGGCGGTATCCCCAGAACACCGTGCCCCACGTGACCACGAGGTACAGCGGCAGCGCGAGGAAGATGAGCCACGGGCGGTCGACCTGGCCGCCGCTCCACCAGAAGCCGCGCGCGGAGAGGTAGGCCGTGAACGCCACGGCGATGATGGAGACGATCGTGCGGACGCTCACCAGCGGTCCCCGCTCTCCCACTCCAGCGTGACGGCGGTCCCGGCGGGGCCGGACTCGATCTCGGTGCGCCCGCCCACGGCGGTCACGCGCGCGAGGATCGAGCCGCGGATGCCGAGCCGGTCCTCCGGGATGGCGGCCACATCGAACCCCTCGCCCGCGTCGCGCACGCGCACGCGCACCCCGCCGGGGTCGGCGGAGCCGCGCAGCTCGACCGCCAGGCCCTGCGCGTTCGCGTGCTGCACGGCGTTGGCGACGGCCTGGAGGGCGGCCAGCACGAGGGCACGGGCGACGCGCCCGGGAACGCGGGGCGCAGCGGGGTCGATGCGACGGCTCACCGCGAGCTGGACGCCCATCTCCGCGGCGGCAGCCTCGAGATCATCGGCGAGCCGGGCGGCGTCCACGGGCTCGTCGCTGCCCTCCCACGGATCCTTCTCGGCGTTGGCGAGCCGCGTGAGCGCCTCGCGCGCCATGCTCACCGCGAGGGTGCGCTCGCGCGGCGTGGTCGCGCGCTCGGCGGCCAGGAGCGCGCCGAGGACGCTGTCATGCATGAGGGCGGCCACCGCCACGCGCTCCCGCTCGGTGGCCGCCGCCGCGGCGGCGTCGGCGTAGCTGGCCACCGCGCGGGCGCGGGTCTCGTCCACGTTCGCGGCCACGGAGCGGTACGTCCAGCCGAGGACCACCAGGACGCTGCCGAGGATGAGCGCGAACGAGACGTCCAGGCCCACGGGGATCCAGAACGGCTCGGCGAAGCCGGCCTGCACGAGGCGCACGAAGCCGAACAGCAGCGGCGTCAGGACCGTCCACACGATCTGCAGCGGCAGGGGGAAGGCGACCAGGGTCGCGACGGTGGCGACGTTGATCAGGTAGAAGATCCAGGGCTCCTCGGTGGGCACCGGCTGCGAGCCGACGCTGGCGATCGGCCAGACCAGCAGGGCGAGGACGTAGACGACGGCGAAGGCGCCGCTGAAGATGCGCGGGAAGCGTCCCACCAGGTTGGCCGCGACCATCGCCACCAGCGGCACGAACACCGCGACGACGAGCGGCAGATGCCACCCCGGGCGTTCGTCGGCGGGGCCGAGTGCGGCCACGAACGCCTGCGTCCCGAGCGCCAGGCAGCCGAAGGCGACGAGGACGCGGATGACGCGCTCGATGCGGGCGCGCGTGAAGGTGCCCAGGTTCTCGGTGGCCTCGCGCGAGTGCGGGACCCGTCCCCACGCCGCATCCAGGACCGACCGGTCGCCCTCAGCCATCCCGTTCGACCTCCGGCCGATGCAGGATGCCGTCCTCCATCGCGCGGCGCAGCAGGTCGACCTTCGTGGGGGCGGGCCGCCCCACCTCCACGTACTTCACGCGGACGCGGGTGATGTTCTCCTTGGCCGTGGAGTAGGCGACCCCCAGCCGGTCGGCGACGGCCTTCAGCGGCAGACCGGCGGCGTACAGGCGCAGCACCTCTCGCTCGCGCGCCGACAGCTGGGCATCGGCGAAGTCGCGGTCCGCTTCCACGGCGCTGGCCCACTCGACGTTGTTGAGCGGTTCGCCGCGGGCGACGGTGCGGACCGCGGCGAGCACCTCGTGGATCGGCGAGGCCTTGCTGACGATCCCGGCCGCACCGGCGGAGAGGGCCTCGCGTACGGCCGCGGGGCGGTCGGCGACGCTGTGGATGATGACGCTCGACCCGTCCGAGACGAGGCGACCGACGTTCTCGATGACCGTGGTGCCGTCGCCCAGCGTCAGGTCGAGCACGACGACGTCCGCCGGCGCCTCGCCGGTGGCCGCTCGCCGCGCGAGGTACTCGGTCACAGTGCTGCCGGAGAACACCACCGCCGAGCCCTCGTCCCGCGCGCACGCCGCTTCCAGCCCGAGGCGCACCGATTCGTGATCGTCGATCAGGGCGACGCGCGTCATAGCCGTCATCGTATCGCCGGTCACCGCGCCAGCACGGCGACGGCTTCGACGTGGTGCGAGTGGGGGAAGAGGTCCACCCCGCGCACGGCCCGGCGCACGTGGTAGCCGGCGCCGCCGAACGTGCCCAGATCGCGGGCGAGGGCCACCGGATCGCACGCGACGTAGACGATGGTGCGCGGCCCGAGCGCGGCGACCGCCTCGGTGACCGCCCTGCCCGCCCCCGCCCGCGGCGGGTCCAGCAGCACCACGCCGCGGGCAAGGCGCGCGCGCTCGCGCGCCGATGCCGTAGCCGCCAGGTGCGCGACGAAGCGATCCACCCGCGCGGTGACCGCGCGGGCGCCCACCCACGCGGCGAGGTTCTCGCCGGCGTGCTCTGTCGCGCGCGGGTCGGATTCGACGGTCGTCACGCGGGTCGACGGTCCGCCCAGGTCGCCCAGGACGGCGGCGAACAGCCCGACGCCGCCGTAGAGGTCCAGGTGGGCGGCATCCGGATCGACGGGCGCGTCCGGATCGAGCGCGCGGAGCTCTTCGGCGACGATCCCGCTGAGCGCGGCGGCGGCCAGCCGGTGCACCTGCCAGAAGCCGCCGGCGTCCACGCGGAAGCGGCGTCCGCCGACCTCCTCCGTCACGACCTCGGGCCGCTCCGGCCGGCGGGCGCCGGCATCCGGCCGCGGCAGGATCCGCACCCGGCCGTCGGCGGGGACGACGAGATCGACGCGTCCGGGTGCCGTGCCGCGGAGGCCGTCGGCGGCCTGCGCGATGGCCGGCACCGCGAGCGGCAGGTCGGGGACCTCGATCACGCGGTGGCTGCGCGCGGCGTACGGCCCGACCCGTCCTTTTTCGTCGACGTGCAGGCTCACGCGGGTGCGCCACGCGGTGCCGTCCGCGCGCTCCTCGGCGACGACGGCGCCCGCCGCGTCGCGGATCGGCGGGGCGGCGGTCACCTCGGCGCCGGCCTCGATGCGTCCGAACCGGCGCAGCGCGTCCTCGAGGACGCGCTGCTTGAGCTCCCGCTGGTGCGCGAGCTCGATGTGCCCGAGATCGGCGCCGCCGGGACGATCCTCGGCGGCGACGGACACGTCGGCGGCCGCCCACACGTGGGGGCGGCGGTGCGGCGAGGCGGCGAGCACCTCGATCGTCTCGGCGCGCCAGAAGGACGACTTCCGCGTGTCGGTCAGGCGCGCACGCACGCGCTCGCCCGGGATGGCGTCCGAGACGAACACCACGCGCCCCTCGTGCCGCGCCACGAACACCCCGCCGTGGGCGATGTCGGTGACGTCGAGTTCGACCAGGTCGGGGGCATCCATCCCCCCAGCCTGTCACGGCTAGCGTGGAGCCATGCGCGTGTGCCTGGCCTCCACCTCCCCCGCCCGCCTGATGCTGCTGCGGCAGGCGGGGATCGAGCCGGAGGTGATCGCGCCGGACGTCGACGAGGAGGCGGTGATCGCCGAGACGGAGGCGGCGCTCGGTCATCGCCTGCCCGCCCCCGACCACGTGCTCCTCCTCGCCGCGCGCAAGGCGGCGGACGTGGCGGCGCGGCTGGTGGGCAGCGACTTCGAGGGGTTCGTGATCGGCGGCGACTCGATGTTCGAGCTCGGCGACGAGATCCTCGGCAAGCCTTACACCGCGGACGCGGCGACGGCCCGGTGGCGCCAGATGCGCGGCCGCACCGGCGTGCTGCACTCCGGGCACAGCGTGATCCGCCTGCGCGCGGGGAGCACCACGGTGGCCGAGGCATCGGCGGTCGCCGAGGCGAGCGTGCGCTTCGCCGCGGACGTCACCGACGAGGAGATCGCGGCATACGTGGCGACCGGGGAGCCGCTGGGCGTGGCCGGCGCGTTCACGCTGGACAGTCTCGGAGGCGCCTTCATCGCGCAGGTGGACGGCGACCCCTCGACGGTGGTGGGGATGTCCCTCGCCACGGTGCGGCAGCTGGTGCGCCGCCTCGACGGCTCCTGGCCCGCACTGTGGAACCGCTCGCCGGCTTCGTAGACATCCCCACACGCTTTCTCGGCTTTCTTGTGCAGGTGCCTCAAAAGAGGCCGTCCCGCGCTGAGTAGGCTGGCCTCCATGCCGGAAATCGCCAAGGTGCTGGTCGCTAACCGCGGCGAGATCGCCGTCCGTATCATCCGCGCCGCACGCGACTCCGGACGCGCCAGCGTCGCCGTCTACGCCGACCAGGACCGCGACTCGCTGCACGCGCGGCTGGCCGACGAGGCGTACGCCCTCGAGGGGACGACGAGTGCCGAAACGTACCTGGCGATCGAGAAGATCCTCTCGGTGGCGCGGCGCTCCGGTGCGGATGCGGTGCATCCGGGTTACGGATTCCTCGCCGAGAACGCCGAGTTCGCGCGCGCGGTCATCGCGGCGGGACTGGTGTGGATCGGCCCGTCCCCCGAAGCGATCGAGGCCCTCGGCGACAAGGTCACCGCGCGCCACGTCGCCGAGAAGGTGGGCGCGCCGCTGGCTCCGGGAACGCCGGGCCCGGTCGCCGGCGCCGACGAGGTCGTCGCCTTCGCCGAGCGGGTGGGGCTGCCGATCGCGATCAAGGCCGCCTACGGCGGCGGCGGCCGCGGGCTGAAGGTGGCGCGCACCGTCGAGGAGATCCCCGAGCTCTTCGAATCGGCCACCCGCGAGGCGGTCACCGCCTTCGGGCGCGGCGAGTGCTTCGTGGAGAAGTACCTCGACCAGCCGCGCCACGTCGAGACGCAGTGCCTCGCGGATGCGGCGGGCACCGTCGTCGTCGTCTCCACGCGCGACTGCTCGCTGCAGCGGAGGCACCAGAAGCTGGTCGAGGAGGCGCCGGCGCCCTTCCTCACGGCCGAGCAGAACGAGACCCTCTACACCGCGTCCAAGGCGATCCTCCGCGAGGTCGGCTACGTGGGCGCCGGCACGTGCGAGTTCCTCATCGGCGCCGACGGGACGATCTCGTTCCTGGAGGTCAACACGCGCCTGCAGGTGGAGCATCCGGTCTCCGAGGAGGTCACCGGCCTCGACCTGGTGCGCGAGCAGTTCCGCCTCGCCGAGGGCGAGGAGCTCGGCTACGACGATCCGGAGCCGGTCGGTCACTCGATCGAGTTCCGCATCAACGGCGAGGATCCCGGCCGCGGATTCCTCCCGGCAGCCGGTCCCATCCACGTGTTCAAGACCTTCGGCGGACCCGGCATCCGGCTCGACTCCGGCGTCACCGCCGGCGACAGCGTCTCGGGCGCGTTCGACTCGCTCCTGGCGAAGATCATCGTCACCGGTCGGGACCGCGCCGAGGCGCTCCAGCGCGCGCGCCGCGCCCTGGACGAGTTCGAGGTGGCGGGACTTCCCACCGTGCTGCCCTTCCACCGCAAGGTCGTGCGCGATCCCGCCTTCACCGCCGAGGACGGCCGCTTCGGCGTCTACACGCGATGGATCGAGACGGAGTTCGTCAACGACATCGCGCCGTGGGACGGCGAACTGGAGTCACCGGCCGCACTCCCCGCGCGGCACACCGTCGTCGTCGAGGTCGGCGGCAAGCGCCTGGAGGTGAGCATCCCCGAGCGCATCGCAACGGCCTCCGCCGCGCCCGGGCGTCCTGCCGTGGTCCCGCCGTCGCGCCGCTCGCACGCGGCATCCGCCGTCGCCGGCGCCACCGGGGACGCGGTCAAGGCCCCCATGCAGGCCACCATCGTCAAGGTCGCCGTCGAGGAGGGGCAGAGCGTCGTGAAGGGCGACCTCGTCGTGGTCCTGGAGGCGATGAAGATGGAGCAGCCCATCCAGGCGCACAAGGACGGCGTGGTGGGCGCGATCGACGCGACCCCCGGCACGACCGTGTCGGCCGGGCACCTCCTGCTCTCGATCGCCTGACCCCGCGCCCCCGGCGGGGCGCTCAGTCCTCGCGGTCGACGATGTGCATCGCGCGGGTGGCATCGGTGATGCTCGCCGACAGCGACGGGTACACCGCGAACACGCGCGAGACCTGGTCCACCGTCAGGCGCCGCTCGACGGCGATCGCGAGCGGATAGATCAGCTCCGACGCGCGCGGGCCGACGATGACGCCGCCGATGACCGTGCCGCTGCCCTGGCGCGCGATCACCTTGACGAACCCGTCCTTCGTGCCCTGCATCTTCGCGCGCGGGTTCGCCGACAGCGGGAGCTTGCGCACCACGCCGTTGATCAGGCCGGCGGCGATGTCGTGCTCCTGCCAGCCGACCGTGGCGATCTCCGGCGCGGTGAAGATGTTCGCGGCGATGCGGCGCCGCTCGAGCGGGATGACCACGTCGCCGAGGGCGTGGAAGACCGCGGTCCTCCCCTGCATCGAGGCCACCGAGGCCAGCGGCACGAACGTCGTGCAGTCTCCGGCGGCGTAGATGTTGGGCACGGAGGTCCGCGCGACGCGGTTGACGCGGATGTGGCCGGCCTCGGTCATCTGCACCCCCGCCTGCTCGAGCCCGATGCCGGCGGTGTTGGGCACCGAGCCGACGGCCATGAGGCAGTGGCTGCCCTCGATGACCCGGCCGTCGGCGAGCGTGACGACCACGCCCTCTCCGGTGTTGACGACGCTGTCGGCGCGGGCCTTGGACAGCAGCGTCATGCCGCCGCGCTTAAAGACCTTCTCCAGCACCGCCGCGGCATCCGGGTCCTCGCCGGGGAGCACCTGGTCGCGGCTGGAGACCAGCGTGACCTGCGAGCCGAGGTTCATGAACGCCGAGGCGAACTCGGCGCCGGTGACGCCGGAGCCGACCACGACGAGGTGCCGCGGAAGGGCGCGCATGCCGTACAGCTGCGTCCAGGTGAGGATCCGCTCGCCGTCGGGCCGCGCGGAGGGGAGCTCGCGCGGCGACGCGCCCACCGACACCACCAGGGTGTCCGCCTCGACGCGGTCGAAGTCGGTGCCGCCCTGCTCGGTGGACACGATCACGGCGGAATCGCCGTCCAGCCGCCCGTGACCGGAGATGATCCGCACGCCCGCCTCCACGAGCGAGGCGCGCATGTCGTCGGACTGCTGACGGGCCAGGGAGAGCACCCGCCGGTTCACCGCGGCGATGTTCACCGCCACCTGGGGCTTGAGCGGACGCCCGTCGCCGTCCTTCGCGAACAGCTCCACGCCGAGATCACTCGCCCCCGCGATCGCGACGGCGGCGTCGGCGGTGGCGATGAGGGTCTTGGACGGCACGACGTCGGTGATGACGGCCGACCCGCCCACCCCGGCACGCTCGACGAGGGTGACCTCGGCTCCGAGCTGGGCGGCGGCGAGCGCCGCCTCGTAGCCGCCGGGGCCGCCACCGAGGATGGCGACGCTCTGAGTGCGCTCGAAGCTGAGGGACATGGCATCCATTCTCTCGTGCCCGGCGCCCCGCCCGCGCGTGTGGCACCGGGCCCGCCGGGTTCCTAGAGTGGAGGGATGTCACAGACTCCGGGCAACCCCCTCGACGATCCCGCCGCCGACCCGTTCGCGATCGCGGCGCAGGCCGCCGCCGACATCGCGCGCCTCAGCGGCGTCGATCGCCACGACATCGCCGTCACCCTCGGCAGCGGCTGGGGCCGGGCGGCCGAGCTCATCGGCGAGACGGTGGCCACGCTCCCCGCCACGGAGGTCACCGGCTTCAGCAAGCCGGCACTGGAGGGGCACGTGGGCACCCTCCGCAGCGTCCGCACGCCCGCCGGCCGGCACGTCCTCGTCATCGGCGCGCGCACGCACTTCTACGAGGGGCACGGCACCCGCCGCGTCGTCCACAGCGTGCGCACCGCGGCCGCCGCGGGCGCCACCACGATGATCCTCACCAACGGCGCCGGGGGGATCCGCGAGACGTGGCACGCCGGGCAGCCCGTGCTCAAGAACGACAACATCAACCTCACCGCGGCCTCGCCGCTGGAGGGGGCGACCTTCATCGACCTCACCGACCTGTACACCCCGCGGCTGCGCGACCTCGCCCGCCGCATCGACCCGACCCTCGACGAGGGCGTGTACTGCCAGTTCCGCGGACCGCACTACGAGACGCCCGCCGAGGTGCAGATGGCCAAGGCCATCGGGGGCCACATCGTGGGCATGTCCACCGCGCTCGAGGCCATCGCGGCGCGCGAGGCCGGCATGGAGATCCTCGGCATGTCGCTGGTGACGAACCTCGCCGCCGGCATCCAGACCACTCCGCTCAGCCACGAGGAGGTGCTCGAGGCCGGCCGCTCCGCCGAGCCGGTGATCTCCTCCCTCCTCGCCCGGATCATCGAGGCGCTGTGACCGCCGACCTCGTCGCCGCCGCCGAGGCCTGGCTCGCCCAGGACCCGGATGCGGCGACCCGCGCCGAGCTGCGCGAGATCCTGGCCGCCGTGGCGGACGGGGACGCGGCGGCCACCGCCGATCTCGCCGACCGGTTCTCCACCCGCCTCGCCTTCGGCACCGCCGGGCTCCGCGGGGCGCTGGGCGCCGGACCGAACCGCATGAACCGCGTGCTCGTCGCGCAGGCCGCCGCCGGCCTGGCCGCCTACCTCCTGGAGCGGGCAGACCCCGGCACCGCGCCGCGCGTGGTCATCGGGTACGACGGCCGCCGCAACTCCGACGTGTTCGCCCGCGACTCCGCCGAGATCTTCGCCGGCGCAGGGCTGCACGCGGTGCTCCTCCCCCGGATGCTGCCGACCCCGGTGCTCGCCTTCGCGGTGCGCCACCTCGGCGCCGCCGCCGGCGTCATGGTCACCGCCAGCCACAACCCGCCGGACGACAACGGCTACAAGGTGTACCTCGGCGGCGCCGACGACGGCGCGCAGATCGTCTCCCCCGCCGACGCCGACATCGCCGCGCACATCCTGCGCGTGGCCGAGGCGGGCGACATCGGCGCGATCCCGCGGTCGGTCGGGTACGCCAACGCCTCGGAGGAGGTCGTCGACGCGTACATCGCCGCGACCGCCGCGGTGGCCCCGGCACCGGCCGGCCTCGCGCTGGAGTGGGTGTACACCGCCCTGCACGGGGTGGGCTGGGAGACCTTCTCCCGCATCCTGGAGACGGCCGGCTATCCCCTTCCGACCGTCGTCGAGGCCCAGATCGCCCCGGACGGCGCATTCCCGACCGTCGCGTTCCCGAATCCCGAGGAACCCGGCGCGATGGACCTCGCCTTCGCCACCGCCCGCGACAGCGGCGCCGCGCTGATCCTCGCCAACGACCCCGACGCCGACCGCCTCGCCGTGGCGATCCCCGATGCCGGCGCCGAGGGCGGCTGGCGCCGGCTGAGCGGCAACGAGGTGGGACTGCTGCTCGGCTGGCGCGCCGCGCAGCAGGCCGCGGCATCCGGAGCCGAGGGGGCGACCCTGGCCTGCTCGCTGGTGTCCTCCCCGGGCCTGGAGGTCATCGCCGCCCACTATGGGCTGGGCTTTGCCGCGACCCTGACCGGCTTCAAGTGGATCTCGCGCGCGCCCGGCATCGTCTACGGCTTCGAGGAGGCGCTCGGTTATCTCGTGAACCCCGGCACGGTGCGGGACAAGGACGGCATCTCGGCCGCGGTGGCCCTCCTCGGTCTCGTCGCCGAGGCCCAGGGCCGCGGCACCGATCTCGCCGGGCTGCTGCGCGAGCTGCGCGACACCTTCGGCGCGTTCGCGAGCGACCAGATCTCGCTGCGCGTGAGCGAGGTGTCGCAGATCGGCGCGATCATGACGGCCCTGCGCGCGGACCCGCCCGCGCGGGTCGGCGAGGTCGCCGTCACCCGCATCGACGATCTCGCCGCAGGGGCGGAGGACCTGCCGCCCGGCGACGTGCTGCGCCTCTGGCTGGAGGACGGCTCACGCCTCATCGTCCGCCCGAGCGGCACCGAGCCGAAGCTGAAGATGTACCTCGACGTGCGGGGTGCCTCCGACGAGGAGGCCGCCGCACGGCTGACGGCCCTGGCCGCGGGCGCCCGCTCGCTGCTGGACGGCATCCGCTGACCCGGCCCGCGCGCCCCGCCGCCGCGAACCGCGGCGCGCGGGGCCGTAGGCTCGGCCTGTGCTGCTGACCGAGCTCCTCGTCCTGGCCGACGCGCACGTGCGCCTCGAGCCGCTCCGGCCCGACCACACCGACGGGCTCGCCGCCGCCGCGCAGGGGCTCGAGCACGCCTGGTACACCGCCGTCCCGGCTCCGGATGCCGTGGCCGACGACGTCGCGCAGCGCTTGGCGTGGCGCGATCAGGGCACGATGAACCCCTGGGTGATCCTCGCCGCGGGGGTCGTGGTCGGCGAGACGAGCTTCTGCGCGATCGACCAGCCGAACCGTCACGTCGAGATCGGGCACACGTGGCTTTCGCCCGCGGCGCAGCGCACCGCCGTCAACACGGCGACCAAGCGGCTCCTCCTCGCCCACGCCTTCGAGGGGTGCGATGCGATCGCGGTGGAGCTGCGCACCCACTGGCACAACCGGCAGTCCCGCGCCGCGATCGAGCGGCTGGGCGCCAAGCAGGACGGGGTGCTGCGCAATCACCGGATCGGAGCGGACGGCATCCTCCGCGACACCGTCGTGTACTCCATCCTGCCGGGCGAGTGGCCGGCGGTGCGCCGGGGGCTGGACGAGCGGCTGCGCCGCAGCGCCTGAGGAGATCCGGGGGCTCCGCCTCAGCGGGACGGGCTGCTGCCGCGCAGACCGTACACCGTGACGAAGGTGACCGGGATGAGCAGGAAGAAGATCCAGCTCCACGACCAGAAGCCGAGGAACCCGAACAGCAGGAACAGCACGAGAGCCGCGAACGGGACGATCGAGGCGATCGCGACGCCCGTCGGGCCGCCGAGGGGTGTCGAGCGCTCGAGCGGGTTGTGGAAGGGGTCGGATCCGGGTGCGGTCATGACGGGTGCCTTTCGTCGGGCCGCGCGCCGCGCGGCCGGCTGTCCCGAGGGGTGGCCAGACTCTACTCCGGCGACCGTCACCCGTCGATGACCGCGGCGAGCTCGTCCAGGAACGAGGCGAAGTCGGTGGCCCGCCGCACGATGCGCTGCACGCTGTCGCGCTCGGAGAACACCTCCACGAACTGCTCGAACACGGTCTGGAAGGCCGTGCGGTCCGCCTCCGAGAAGGCCACGAACGCCACCACCTGCACGCGGCCGTCGCCCCACGGGATCGAGGGGTCGGCGATCCCCACGGCGATGCGCGTGCGCGTCGCGGTCATCCCCATCGCGTGGGGCACCGCGAGCGCATCCGTGAACGCCGTCGACGACAGCTCCTCGCGCTCGATCGCGCGCGCCACATACGCGTCGTCGATGACCCCCTGCGCCACCAGCAGCGCCCCCAGCCGCCGGATGACGCCGGACTCGCCGGCCGCGGCATCCAGGCCCCGCACGAACGCGGAGGCGTCGAGGTAGCGCTCCAGCTCGGCCCGCCGGCGCTGCCGCCGCGGGGCGCGGCGCGTGCGGGCCGCAGCGGCCTGCACGCGGTCGACGTCGGCGTCGGTGAGGAAGGGCTGGATGCGCACGATGCGCTCACCCGGCACCGGGGGGTCGATCGTGGTGAGCACGAGGTCGGTGCCGATCGCGGCCCAGTCGGGGTCGACCCGCGTCTCCACGCCCACGACCTCGATGGCCTGGCCGAGCGAGCGGTCCACGCTCGAGCGCAGCAGCTCGTGCAGCTCGTAGTGGCCGGGGCAGACGATCGTCGCGGTGAGCATCGAGTCGGCGCGGCGGCTGCGCTCGAGCCGGCCCCCGACGTGCATGGCGATGTAGGCGATCTCGTCGTCGAGGATCGGGATGCCCAGGCTCTCGTGCAGCCCGCTGGCGATGAAGACGGCGACTTCGAAGATCATCGGGTAGCTGGTCTTCAGCGACCGGGTGAGCGGATTGCGCGACCACGCCTGCTCGCGCGCGCGGTGCACGAGGTTCTGCACGTGCAGCGCGAGGCGCAGGACGAAGTCGTCGTGGGCGATGTCGACGAGGAACTCCGCGGCGGCGCGCGCGACGACCTCCCGCACGGCGTCCGCCACGACGGGATCCAGGTGGGCGCGGGCGTCCTCCGCCGCGCCGCCGGGGGCGACCACGCGCGTGAGGACGAGCCTCGCCAGGTGCTGGCGGTCGCCGGCGCCCAGGGACACGCCGAGATGGGTGAGGGTGAGCCGGCGCAGCAGCTCGGCGATGTCGCGCTCGGCGGCCGAGGGGTCGCCGGCGGTCCCCTCCAGCGCGCGCCCCCGCGCGATCCGGTCGGCGGCGATCGCGATGTGCATCACGACGTCGCCGATGCCGTACTCGTTGACGAAGTAGCCGCGGCCGCCGAGCTCGGCGACGAGGTCGGCCTTGAACGGCCCGAAGGCCTGTGCACCCACCGACTCGGCGCCGAGGGTGCGCCGCAGCGCCTCCAGGTCGAACGAGCCCGCATCCATCTCGTCGTGGGCGAGCCGGCTCAGCAGCCGCCGCTGGGCCGTCTCGGTGCCGCGCAGGCGCGCCGTCGCCGCGGAGCGCTCGAGCGTGGGCTCGGTGCCCCCGAGGAGCCCGCGGACGCGGCCGAGGTCGGCCTCCAGCGTCGCGGGACTGACGAAGAGCGCATCGGCGGTGGCGAACACGTCGATGCCGTCCTCGCTGTCCAGCAGCCGCCGCACCAGGGTGTGCAGCCGGTCGCGCGGGGTGCCGGCGTCGCCGGGCGCCGCGGCGCGCAGCGCGGCCGCCGCATCCGGACCCGCGCGGTAGCCCTGCGGCCCCGACTCCACGGCGGCTCCCCCCACCCGGGCGTTCAGCGCGGTGACGTAGGAGCGGATGCTGCGCGGGGTGACCCCCAGCACATCGGCCAGCGCCGCCGCCGTCGCCCACTCCCCGTCCCGGACGAGCAGTGCGAGCAACCTGTCCTGGCGCGCCCGGGTCATGGATCCTCCGCGGCCGGATCGGTCGGGCCGCGCCCTCAGTCAACCACGACCGCGGCGCCGCGGCCCCGGCCGGCACGGCGCCGCGGCGCCTCGGAAACGTTCCGGGGGGTGGGAAACCGACGTGGTTGTCCGCTCACAGGAAGTTCTCAACAATGGGCGGGAAGGAGGCGGGTCGATGAGGATCCTCGTGGTCTGCGGTGCGGGTGCGTCGAGCACCTTCGTCGCCCAGCGCGTGCGTCGCGCCGCCCACGAGCGCGGTCTCCCCTACGCCGCGGTCGCGGGAACGCTGTCGTCCCTCGAGGTCGACCTCGACTCCGCCGACGTGCTCCTGATCGGCCCGCACCTGGCCGGCGAGCGTGAGCGGATCGCACGGATCGCCGCGGCGCACGGGGTGGACACGATCGTCCTTCCCGGCGACGTGTTCGCCGATCTCAGCGGCGAGCGCACACTCGCCCTCGTCCTCGCCGGCACCTCCGCCCGCCCCGCCTGAAGAGAAAGCAGGACCCATGTCCCCGGTCACCCGCACCGTCCGAATCGGCTCCGCCCACGGGCTGCACGCCCGCCCCGCGAAGCTCTTCGCGCAGGCCGCGAAGGGCGCGGGCATCCCCATCACGATCGCCAAGGACGCCGGCGCGCCCGTCAACGCCGCCAGCATCCTCGGGGTGATCGCCCTGGGCATCGAGCAGGGGGACTACGTGTCCCTCACCGCCGACGGGGAGGGCGCGGAGGCGGCGCTGGACGAGCTCGCGGAGCTCCTGACCACCGACCACGACGCCGAGTGAGGACGCGGACATGACGGAACTGCGCGGCGTGGGGATCGGGCTGGGCGTGGCGACCGGACCCGTCGCCCGGATGGCCGACCCGCTTCCCGCCCCGAGCGATGCCCCGAGCACCGCCTCCCCGGCGGAGGAGACCGCGCGGGTGCGCGAGGCCGTGGCCGCGGTCGCCCGTGAACTCGAGGAGCGCGGCAGCCAGGCCGGCGGCGCCGCCCGCGACGTCCTCGAGGCGCAGGCGATGATGGCCGAGGACCCCACGCTCGAGGCCGAGGTGGACACCCGCATCGCGGCGGGCCTGACCGCCGAGCGGGCGGTGTTCGACGCGTTCGCCGCCTTCCGCGCGCAGCTGAGCGCGCTCGGCGGCTACCTCGGCGAGCGCGCGGCCGACCTCGACGACGTCGCGCAGCGCGTGATCGCCCGGCTGCAGGGGGTGGCAGCGCCCGGCGTCCCCGACCCCGGACATCCGTTCGTGCTCGTCGCGAGGGACCTCGCCCCGGCCGACACGGCCCTGCTGGACCTCGAGCAGGTGCTGGCGCTGGTCACCACCGAGGGCGGCCCGACTTCGCACACCGCGATCCTCGCGCGCGAGAAGGGCATCGTCGCCGTCGTCGGCGCCGCCGCCGCACGCGACCTCGCCGACGGCGAGACCGTCATCGTGGATGCCGCCGCCGGCATCGTGGTCACCGACCCCGACGCCGACGAGCTCGCGCGCGCCCAACGCCGGGCCGATGCTCGCGCGTCCGCCGCGGAGGCTCCGCCCACCCCGGGCGCCCTCGCCGACGGCACGGCGGTGCCCCTGCTGGCCAACCTCGGCAAGCCGGGCGGCGCCGCCGAGGCCGTGGCGCTGGGGGCGGAGGGCGTGGGGCTCTTCCGCACCGAGTTCCTCTTCCTCAGCGCCGCCGCCGCCCCCACCGTCGAGGAGCAGCGCACGGCCTACACCGAGCTGCTCGCCGCCTTCCCCGGACGGAAGGTCGTCGTGCGGGTGCTCGATGCCGGTGCCGACAAGCCGCTGCCGTTCCTCAACGATGCGCACGAGGAGAACCCGGCACTGGGCCTGCGCGGCCTGCGCGCCCTCCGGGCGAGCGAGGACATCCTCCGCGAGCAGCTCACCGCCCTGGCCGAGGCGGATGCCGCGACCCGTGCGACAGCGGGAGGAGGAGCGGACCTGTGGGTCATGGCGCCGATGGTGGCCACCGTCGAGGAGACGGAGTACTTCGTCGCGCTCGCCCGGGAGTACGGCATCCGCACCGCCGGCGTCATGGTCGAAGTCCCCTCCTCCGCGCTTCTGGCCGACCGCATCCTCGCCCACGCCGACTTCGCCTCGATCGGCACGAACGACCTGACGCAGTACACCCTCGCAGCCGACCGTCTGCTCGGCTCCGTCGCCGGCTACCAGGATCCGTGGCATCCGGCGGTCCTGCGCCTCGTGCGCGAGGTCGGCGCGGCCGGCGCCGCACAGGGCAAGCCGGTCGGCATCTGCGGCGAGGCCGCCGCCGACCCGCTGCTGGCCGTCGTGCTCGTCGGCCTCGGAGCGACGAGCCTGTCGATGGCCCCCAGCGCCCTCGCCGACGTGCGCGCAAGCCTGCGCACCTACACCGTGGACGACGCCCGGCGCATCGCCGACGCCGCCCTCGCCGCGGACGACGCGGCCACCGCACGCTCCGCGGCAGCGTCCGCCGCGGCCCGACAGAAGGAGACACAGCCATGACAACGGCGTCACCCACCACGAAGCCGAGAGGAGCACGCGTCGCCGTCCAGCGGTTCGGCACGTTCCTCTCCGGCATGATCATGCCCAACATCGCGGCGTTCATCGCGTGGGGCTTCATCACGATGCTCTTCATCCCGCTCGGCTGGCTCGGGTGGTGGTCACCGGTGGCCCCGCTGCTGGGCGGCTTCGGCGACGCGGCCGAGATCGGGTGGCCGGGTGCGATGACGGCGCTCGCCGAGACCGACGACGGCAACATCGCGCAGTACGTCGGGCTCGTCGGCCCGATGATCACCTACCTCCTCCCCCTGCTCATCGCCAACACCGCCGGGCGCATGATCTACGGCGAGCGCGGCGGGGTCGTGGCCACGATCGCCACGATGGGCGTCATCGTCGGCACGAACATCCCGATGTTCCTCGGCGCGATGATCATGGGTCCGTTCGCCGCGTGGGTCACCAAGCAGATGGACAAGCTGTGGGACGGGAAGATCCGCCCCGGCTTCGAGATGCTCGTCAACAACTTCTCCGCCGGCATCCTCGGCATGCTCCTGGCGATCCTGGGGTTCTTCGTGTTCGGCCCCGTGATGATCGGCATCAGCACGGTGCTCGGCGGCGCGGTCGGCTGGCTGGTGTCGGTGAATCTCCTGCCCATCGTGTCGATCCTGGTCGAGCCGGCCAAGGTGCTCTTCCTCAACAACGCCATCAACCACGGCGTGTTCACGCCCCTCGGTCTCGAGCAGGCCGCCGAGACGGGCAAGAGCATCCTGTTCCTCATCGAGGCCAACCCCGGCCCGGGCGTCGGGCTCCTCCTCGCGTTCACGTTCTTCGGCGTCGGCGCGGCGAAGGCCTCTGCCCCCGGAGCGGCGATCATCCAGTTCATCGGCGGCATCCACGAGATCTACTTCCCGTACGCCCTGAGCAAGCCCGCGACGATCCTCGCCCTCATCGCCGGTGGCGCCACCGGGGTGACGACCAACATGCTCCTCGGCGGCGGCCTCTCCTTCCCCGCGGCGCCCGGCTCGATCATCGCGGTCACCGCTGCCGCCTCCAGCCCCGCGGCCGGGGGCGTCGGCAACCTGCTCGTGGTGTACCTGTCGGTCCTCCTCGCCGCCGCCGTCACATTCCTCATCACCGCCGTGATCCTCCGGGCCTCGCGCAAGCGCGACCTGCTGGCGGAGGCCGACGGCTTCGGCGCGGCGATCGCCCAGACCGAGGCGAACAAGGGCCGCTCCTCCGCGGCCATGGACGCGCTGCGGGCCTCCACCGGGAAGGACGCCGCCGCCGCGCGCGGTGCGGATGAGGCGCTGGACAAGCTCGAGACCGAGCGCGAGACCGACGGCCGCGCCGACGGCGGGCTCCTCACCGAGAAGTCGGTGCGCACCATCGTCTTCGCGTGCGACGCCGGGATGGGGTCATCCGCCATGGGGGCCAGCGTGCTGCGCAACAAGATCAAGAAGGCGGGCATCGACGACGTCACGGTCACCAACAAGGCGATCGCGAACCTCGACGACTCCGCCGATCTGGTCATCACGCAGAACCAGCTCACCGATCGCGCACGACGCCAGTCGCCGCACGCCGTCCACGTGTCGGTGGACAATTTCATGAACTCGCCGAAGTACGACGAGGTCGTGGAGCTGGTGCGCGACCAGCACGCCGGCGACCAGGGCTGACACCGACCGCTGCGGGGCCGGGCAGGCGAGATGCCCCCGGCCCCGTGGCCTTCCCGTCCGCCACCCGATTTGGGAGGGTGGATCGAGCACGATCGAGCGAAAGGCGAGAACATGGCA
Source organism: uncultured Microbacterium sp. (assembly GCA_964496445.1). GTDB lineage: Bacteria > Actinomycetota > Actinomycetes > Actinomycetales > Microbacteriaceae > Microbacterium. The sequence continues at coordinate 13,948 of CAZBZR010000004.1, read as the reverse complement.
CGCGACGTCCTCAGCATCGGACAGGTGCGCATCCACCCCGGCGCGGCCACCCGTGAGGAGGCGATGAGGGAGGCGGCGGACATCCTCGAGGCCGCCGGCGCGGTCACCGGCGCATACTTCGACGCCATGCAGCAGCGCGAGGAGTCCGTGTCGACCTACATGGGCAACGAGCTCGCCATCCCCCACGGCACGAACGAGACCAAGCAGACCATCCTGGAATCGGGGCTGTCGGTCGTCCGCTACGACGGCGGCGTGGACTGGGGCGGGGAGCCGGTCACCTTCGTCATCGGCATCGCCGGGAAGGGCGACGAGCACCTGGAGATCCTGTCGCAGATCGCGATCCTCTTCTCCGACGAGGACGAGGTGGCGCGCCTGAAGGCCCTGTCCAGTCCGGAGGAGCTGTACGCGGCACTGGCGACGGTCAACTCGTGAGCACCGCCGTCCACTTCGGAGCGGGCAACATCGGCCGCGGCTTCGTCGGCCTGCTGCTGCATCAGGGCGGGTACGACCTCGTGTTCTCGGATGTCGCCGCTCCCCTCGTCCAGGCCATCAACGCGGCATCCGCCTACACGGTCCACGAGGTCGGCGACGGCGCGGTCGACACCGTCGTCACCGGATTCCGCGCGATCGACAGCGCGGCCGATCCGCAGGCCCTCGCCGACGAGATCGCCGCCGCCGACGTGGTCACCACGGCCGTGGGGCCCACGGTGCTGCGCTTCGTCGCCCCGCACATCGTGGCCGGGCTGGGCCTGCGCGATCCGGCAGCGCCGCCGCTGCAGGTGATGGCGTGCGAGAACGCCAACGGCGCGACCGACCTGCTGCGGGAGGAGATGGCCGCCGCCGCCGGCGACGGGTGGGAGGCGGTCTCGGCCCGCGCGGTGTTCGCCAACACCGCCGTGGACCGGATCGTGCCGGCCCAGGACCCCGGCGACGGCATCGACGTGACCGTCGAGCCGTTCTTCGAGTGGGCCATCGAGCGCGGGCCCTTCGGAGACACCCCGCCGCACATCCCCGGCGCGCACTTCGTCGACGACCTCACGCCCTACATCGAGCGGAAGCTCTTCACCGTGAACACCGGTCACGCCACGACCGCCTACTTCGGCGCCGCAGCCGGCATCGAGCGCATCTCCGACGCCCTCGCCGATCCCGGCATCGCCGCGCGCGTCGAGGCGGCCCTCGTGGAGACTTCGCGCCTCCTCATCGACAAGCACGAGCTGGACCCCGCCGGCCAGCACGCCTACCGGGAGACGATCCTGCACCGCTTCCGCAACCCCGCCCTCCCCGACACGGTGTGGCGCGTGGGCCGCCAGCCGCTGCGCAAGCTCTCGCGGCACGAGCGGTTCGTGGGCCCGGCGGCGGAAGCGCTCGAGCGCGGGCTGCCCGTGGACGCCCTGGTCGCGGCGATGGGTGCGGCGCTCGCCTTCGACGACACCGAGGACGCGCAGTCGGTCGATCTGCAGCGGATGCTCCGCGAGCAGCCCGCCGCCGCGTTCACCGCGGCCGTGACGGGCCTGGAGCCGCAGCATCCGCTGTTCGCGCGCATCGAGGCGGCCGTCGCCGCGCGCCAGGCCGCCCTCGCCTGACCCCCGCTCGGGCCCGCCCCGCCCGGGCCCGCCCTCCCCCGCCCCCGCCCTTGCCCGAACTCCTCAAGGAGGCGGCGGGCTGGGGGCGACGCGCCGCGCGCGGCCCCTCCTGCGCGCGGCCTTGCGGAGTTCGGGCGGCGGAGCCCCGGGCTCGCCCGCCCAGCCCGAGCCGGGCGCCCAGCCCGACGCGCGGGCGGCGCCCGGCCCGAACTCCGCACGATCCGGTGCGGGTGACGCGGCGCGCGGGCCTGGCCTGGCGTGTCGGGCGCGGGGTTGCGGAGTTCGGGATGCGGCGGCCATGCCTCCTCCCCAGGCCACGGCGTCGCCGTGCCATCCACAGACCGCGACCGAGCGACCCTGTCCGGCGGCGGGCGGCGTTGTCTGGGCGGATGACGACGGCGACAGCGACGTGGGCGCGACTGGGCGGGAGCAGGTTCTGGCGCACGGCGGAGCTACGCCGGGCCGGGTGGACGAAGGCTCAGCTGCGGGCGGCGACCGAGGCGGGCCAACTCCTCCGCATCCGGCGAGGGCGCTACGCTCCGGCCGAGCTGCCCGCCACGGTCGTCGCGGCGGCGGAGGGCGGAGGACGCGTGGACTGCGTCAGCCTGCTCGTCCTCCTGGGGGTCTTCGTCCGCCTCGCCACCGGGCTGCATGTGCAGCTGGATCACGGGGCCAGCCGCCTGCCGCCCCGCGCCGACGGCACCGTCGTGCACTGGCGCCCTCTCGTCGGCGATCCACAGGGGCTGTGCGCCGATCTCATCGAGGCTCTCGCTCAGGCGGTGCGCTGCCAGTCCCCGGACGACGCTGTTGCGACCCTCGACTCCGCGTGGCACCTCGGGCTCGTCGACGATGTCGGCATCGCCGAGGTGTTCCGCCGGCTCCCCCTGCGGTATCTGCCGCTGCGCGCCCTTCTCGACCGCCGCAGCGAATCGGGACCGGAGACCCTCATGCGCCTGCTCCTGCGCGGGCTGGGATGCTCCGTCGAGGTACAGGTGCACCTCGACACGGTGGGCCGGGTCGACCTCCTCGTCGACGGGTGGCTGATCATCGAGTGCGACAGCCGCGCCCACCATGAGGGGTGGGATGCGCAGCGCAACGACCGTCGTCGTGACCTCGCCGCAGCGGCGCTCGGCTACACCACGGTGCGGCCCCTCGCCGAAGACATCCTCTTCGACCAGGAGACCGTCCTCGACACGATGCGGGCCGTCATCGCCGCGGACCACGTCGCCCCCGCCGTTCCCGAACTCCTCACCTTTGGCCGGATGGGGGCGGATACCGGCGCGAAACGCAGGATCCGGGCCCGGGTGTGAGGAGTTCGGGGCGCGGGATGAGGAGTTCGGGCGGACGGGCGAGGGTCAGCGGCCGGCGAAGCCCTCGGCGATGACCTCGATGAGCTCCTCGCGCTCCTCCACCGACAGGAACGCGCCGGCTGCGGCGTTGAGCTGGAACGCCTCGAGGTCGTCCAGGGTGTAGTCGAAGGCGTCGGCGAGGAGCGCGAGCTCGCGCGTGAGCGACGTACGGCTCATCGTGCGGTTGTCGACGTTCACCGTCACCGAGAAGCCGAGCTGGTAGAGCAGATCGAACGGGTGGTCCTCGAGCGTCTCGCCCCACGCCGTGATCGCCCCGGTCTGCAGGTTCGACGACGGCGCGAGCTCGAGGGTGATCTCCCGGTCGCGCACCCAGCGCGAGAGCTCGCCGAGATGCACGCGCACCTCGTCGCCCTCGCGCGCGACGACCTCGAGGTCGGACGCGAGCCGCACCCCATGGCCGAGGCGGAGCGCCCGGCCGTCCAGGATGGCCGAGCGGATGCTGTCCAGCCCCGCCCCTTCGCCGGCGTGGACCGTCACGGGGAGGAACTGCGCGGCGAGGTAGTCGAACGCGGCGCGGTGGCGCGCGGGCAGGAAGCCGTCCTCGGGGCCGGCGATGTCGAAGCCGACGACGCCGCGATCGCGCCACGCGACGGCGGTGCGGGCGACCTCGAGCGCGGCGTCGGCGTGGCGCATCGCGGTCAGCAGCTGCCCCACCCGGATGTCGCGACCGGCGTCCTGCGCGGCGTCCTCACCCTCCTCGAGCCCCTCCTGCACGGCCTCGACGGCCTCGTCGAGCGTGAGGCCGCTCGCGAGGTGCTGCTCGGGCGCCCACCGCACCTCGCCGTAGACCACGCCGTCGGCGGCGAGGTCTTCCACGAACTCCCGCGCGGCCCGGGTCAGAGCCTCGCGCGTCTGCAGCACGCCGACCGAGAGCTCGAACGTGCGGAGGTACTCCTCGAGCGATCCGGAGTCGGCCTGCGCGGCGAACCAGTCGGCGAGGTCGTCGGCGTCGTCCACGGGAGTGGCCACGCCGTACTCGTCGGCGAGGTCCAGGACGGTCTCGGGCCGCAGCCCGCCGTCGAGGTGGTCGTGCAGCGACACCTTGGGCAGCGCGCGCAGCGATCGGCCTTCGATGCGGACGTCGCCGTCGTGTGCGAGAACCATGGTTCCTCCGGGGCGGTCAGGCGGTGATCCGCTCGCGCACGAGCGGCGCGGCGGCGGGGGCGGTGTCGCCGATCTCCCACGCGCCCTCGACGGCGTCGAGAGCGCGGGGGAAGCGTGCGTCATCATCGGCCAGCAAGGTGAACAGCGGCTGTCCGGCGCGCACACGGTCTCCCGGCTTGGCGTGCAGGTCGATCCCCGCGGCGTGGACGACGGGATCCTGCGGCCGGGCGCGCCCGGCGCCGAGGCGCCACGCCCCGACGCCGAAGGGCAGCGCCGCCATGCGCGTGATCACGCCGTCGCGGTCGGCGGTGACGGTGTGGGTCTCGCGGGGCTCCGGCAGCGCCGCATCCGGATCGCCGTCCTGCGCGCGGATCATCCGGCGCCACACGTCCATGGCCCGGCCGTCGGCGAGCGCGGCGGCGACGTCGGCGTCGGGACGACCGGCGAGGGCCAGCATCTCCTGCGCGAGCGCGACGGTGAGCTCGACCACGTCGGCCGGGCCGCCGCCGGCGAGCACCTCGACCGACTCGCGCACCTCGTTGGCGTTGCCGATGGCGAGGCCCAGCGGGGTGTTCATGTCGGTGAGGAGGGCCGTGGTGGCCACGCCCGAATCCGTGCCGAGCGCGACCATCGTGCGGGCGAGCTCCCGCGCCCGGTCGATGTCGGTCATGAAGGCGCCGGAGCCGAACTTCACGTCGAGCACGAGCGAGTCGGTGCCCTCCGCGATCTTCTTCGACATGATGCTCGAGGCGATCAGCGGGATGGCCTCGACGGTCCCGGTGACATCGCGCAGCGCGTAGAGCTTCTTGTCGGCGGGAGCCAGGCCGCTGCCGGCGGCGCAGATGACCGCTCCGACGTCGGCCAGCTGCGCGAGGATCTCGTCGTTGCTGAGGGCGGCCCGCCAGCCCGGGATCGACTCGAGCTTGTCGAGCGTCCCGCCGGTGTGGCCGAGCCCGCGGCCGGACAGCTGCGGCACGGCCACCCCGAAGCACGCGACGAGGGGCGCGAGGGGCAGCGTGATCTTGTCGCCCACGCCGCCGGTGGAGTGCTTGTCGACGGTGGGCTTGTCCAGCGCGGAGAAGTCCATCCGCTCCCCCGAGGCGATCATCGCGTCGGTGAGCACGCGGATCTCGTCCCGCTCCATCCCGTTCAGCAGCACCGCCATCGTGAACGCCGACATCTGCGGGTCGGTGACGTAGCCGCGCGTGTAGGCGTCGACCATCCAGCGCAGCTCCGCCTCCGGCACCGGGCGGCGGTCGCGCTTGGCGCGGATGACGTCGACGGCGTCGTACGGCTCGACGGCCGCTCCCTGGGTCATCGGGCGGCGTCCTCGAGGTCCTGCGGGCCGAAGGCGTCGGGCAGCACCTCGTCGATGGTGCGGATGCCGGAGACCGTCTCCAGGAGCATGCCGGGGATGGCGTGCTCGTACAGCAGCTGGCGGCAGCGTCCGCACGGCATGATGGTCTGCCCGTCGCCGTTCACGCAGACGAACGCGACGAGGCGCCCGCCCCCCGACATGTGCAGGTCGGACACCAGGCCGCACTCGGCGCAGAGGCCGACGCCGTACGAGGCGTTCTCGACGTTGCAGCCCGACACGATGCGGCCGTCGCTGACGAGCGCCGCGGCCCCCACCTTATAGCGCGAGTAGGGCGCATAGGCGCGCTGCATGGCCTCGGTCGCGCTCGCGCGGAGCACGTCCCAGTCGATGTCGGTCATGTCACTCCTTGACGTAAGGCTTGCCCGCGGCCTTGGGGCCGAGCACGCGGCCGGCGACGACGGCCACCGCGATGACGGTGACCACGTACGGCGTCATGCCGATGATCTCGGGCGGAATGGCGGCGCCGGCCTGGCCGGCCCAGATGCGGAAGTTGCTCGCGAAGCCGAACAGCACGGCCGCCGCGGCCGCGCCCCACGGGTTCCAGCGGCCGAGGATCACCGCCGCCAGCGCGATGAAGCCCTGGCCGGCGCTCATCTCGGGGACGAACGCCCCCACGGAGCCGATGGTCAGCGATGCGCCGCCGAGGCCGGCGACCAGCCCCGCGAGCGTGACCGTCCAGAACCGCCAGCGGTTCACGCGGATGCCGACGGTGTCGGCGGCGAGCGGGTGCTCCCCGAGAGCGCGGATGCGCAGGCCCACGCGGGTCTTGTAGAGCACGAACCACGTCAACGGCACGAGCAGGAACATGAGGTAGGTCGTCAGCCGCTGCTCGAAGAACACCGGCCCGAGCACGGGGATGTCCGCCAGGAGCGGGATGCGGATGCGCGGCAGCGTGCCGGGGTTGTTGAACTCCGACGAGTTCGGCGACAGCAGCGCCGAGTAGAAGAAGTCCGTCACGGCCGTCACGAGCGCGATGAGGACGACGCCGACGATGACCTGGTCGACGACGTAGACGATCGCGAAGGCCGCCAGGACCATCGCCAGGAGGGCGCCGACCACCATCGCCGCCACGAGGGCGAGGAGCTGGTTGCCGGTCGTGGTGGCCACGAGCGCGGCGGTGAAGGCCCCGGCCAGCAGCTGCGCCTCGATCGCGATGTTCACGATCCCGACGCGCTCGCCCACGACGCCGGCGAGGGCGCCGAGCACGATCGCGGTGGACAGTCCGATCGTGCCGGTGAGGAGGAACACCACCGGGACGTTGCCGCCGGCGCCCACCCACGCGGTGAGCGAGACGATGAAGGCGATCCCGACGACGAGGGAGATCCACACCGGGATGCGGCGGCGGCCGGCGGCGTACCGGAACGCCAGCGCGGCCGCGGCCACGGCGAGGATCCCGAGCACGAGTCCGAGCACGCGCGGCGAGACGGGCAGCGGCGCGAGGGCCACCGGGTCATCCGCGCGGGAGAGCACGAACGTCGCCTCGGCGTCACGACCGAGGATGCCGAAGGCGACCAGCGTGAGGAGGGCGGCCACGGCCAGCAGCACCGGCGTGCGCCAGCTGCGCGGGGCGAGCGTCTCGGTGCCGGCCGGCGCGGGGGCGGCGGTCAGGGCGGTCATTCGCCGTCCTTCCTCTCCAGCTGCGGCTTGGCACCGGTGGCGATGTCGGTCACCTCGCGCGGAGCGGGCAGGAACCGGAAGATCGCCTTGACCAGCGGCGGCGCCGCGATGAACAGGACGATGAGGCCCTGGATGACACCGAGGATCTCGGGCGGCACGTCGGCGAGCTGCATCGCCGGGCCGGCGGCCTTCAGTGCACCGAACAGCAGACCCGCCAGGAGCACGCCGCCCGCGCGGGATCCGCCGAGCAGGGCCACCGTGATGGCGTCGAACCCGATGCCCGAGTCGATGCTCGGGGAGAAGTTGCCGTCGCGCCCCAGCGCCTGGTTCACCGCCGCGATGCCCACGAACGCACCGGAGAGGACCATGGCGATCGTGATCGTGCGGGAGATGTTCACCCCGGCGGTGCGGGCCGCATCCGGGTTCAGACCCACCATCCGCAGCCGGAAGCCGAGGGTGGAGCGCTCCATCAGCCACCAGTAGACGGCCACCGCCACCACGCACAGCACGAACGACCAGCGCAGGTCGTAGCCCGGGAGGATGGGCGGGAAGACCGCATTCGGGTCGGGAGGGAGGGTCGTCGCCGCGCTCCCGGTGCCGGTGCCGTTGAGGATGGGCGTCTTCATCGCGAAGGTCAGCAGACCCACCGCGATGTAGTTCAGCATGATCGTCACGATGACCTCGTGAGCGCCGGTACGGGCCTTGAGGAACCCGGCGATGCCGGCCCAGAAGGCCGCCCCCGCGATGCCGAACAGCGTCGCGACGATGAGGTGGAGCACCGGCGGCAGGTGGATCATCGTGGCAGCCCACGCGGCCCAGCCGGCACCGGCGAGGAGCTGCCCCTGGCCGCCGATGTTGAACAGGCCGGCGCGGAAGGTCAGCGCGATGCCGAGCCCGGCGGCGATGAGGGGCCCGGAGAAGCGGAGGGTCTCGGTCAGGGGACGCAGCCCCGCCGCCAGCGAATCGGCGTTGTAGTTGTAGATGGAGCCGCGGAACAGCGCCGCGAACGCGTCGCCGATGGCCTCCCCCGCTGCGGCGAAGAAGTCCATCGGGCGTGCGAAGAAGTAGCCCATCGACGCGAGCACGTCTTCGTTGGTGAAGATGATCAGGAGCGCCGCGATGACGAGGGACAGCACGACGGCGGCGATCGCCCGCACGACGCTGCCGGCGGCGATGTCGTGCACGACCGCGCGCCACGCGGGCGGCGCGGTGCGGCGAGGGGAATCGGTGGTCGTGGTCATTCGCGCACTCCCGCCATGAGACGGCCGATCTTCTCGCGGGGGGTGTCGGAGGGGACGATGTCGATGATGGCTCCCGCGTACATGACGGCGATGCGGTCGGACAGGGCGACCACCTCGTCCAGCTCGGTGGAGATGATGAGCACCGGCACGCCGGAGTCGCGCACCTCGACGATGCGCTCGTGGATGAACTCGATCGAGCCCACATCCACGCCGCGCGTGGGCTGGGAGGCGACGAAGAGCTTCAGGTCCCGGCCGAGCTCGCGAGCGAGCACCACCTTCTGCTGGTTGCCGCCGGAGAGGCGGCCCACGAGCGTGTCGGAGCCGGGGGTGCGGATGTCGAATTCGCGGATGGACTTCTCGGCGAACTCCTCGCGATAGCCCGTGTCCACCGACAGGCCCTTCACGAACGGGCCGCGGAAGGAGCGGTCGAGCATGAGGTTGTCGGCGACGGAGAACTCCGCGACGAGGCCGTCGGTCTTGCGGTCTTCCGGCACGAACCCGACGCCGCTCTCCAGGACGTGACGCACCTTGGCGGTGGAGAGCTCCTCGCCGTAGAGGCGGATGCTGCCGCGGACCTTCTCGTGCAGGCCCACGAGGGCCTCGGTGAGCTCGGTCTGACCGTTCCCCTGCACGCCGGCGATGCCCAGGACCTCACCCTCGCGCACCGTGAAGGAGACGTCCTTCAGCAGGTGCTGGCCGGTCGGGCCGAAGACGTTGAGGTCGGTCACGACGAGGGCGTCCTCGCCCAGCTTCGGGGGGTTCTTCTGCACCGTCAGCTCGACGGCGCGGCCCACCATCAGGGCCGCCAGCTCATCGATCGGGGCCTCAGGCGACGCCTGCCCGACGACCTTGCCGAGCCGGATGACGGTGATCGTGTCGGCGACCGCCTTGACCTCGCGCAGCTTGTGGGAGATGAACACGATCGAGGTCCCGGCGTCGGCGAGCCGGCGCATCGTGGCCATCAGCTCGTCGGTCTCCTGGGGGGTCAGCACCGCGGTCGGCTCGTCCAGGACGAGCACGCGGGCCTCGCGGGAGAGGGCCTTGATGATCTCGACGCGCTGCTGCGCGCCGACGGGGAGGTCTTCGATGCGGGCATCGGGATCGACGTCGAACCCGAACCGGTCGGAGATCTCCCGCACGCGCCGCCGCGCCTCGGCGAGGTCGAGGACCCCGCCCGCGCGCGTGGGCTCGTGCCCGAGCATGACGTTCTCGGCCACGGTGAAGACGGGGATGAGCATGAAGTGCTGGTGCACCATGCCGATGCCGGCGGCCATCGCCTGGCCGGGTCCGGCGAAGTGCTGCGGCACGTCGTCGAGGAGGATCTCGCCCTCGTCGGGCTGATACAGCCCGAACAGCACGTTCATCAGGGTGGACTTGCCGGCGCCGTTCTCACCCAGCAGGGCGTGGATCTGGCCCGACTCGACCACGAGGTCGATGGCATCGTTCGCCACAAGGGTGCCGAACCGCTTCGTGATGCCACGGAGTTCGAGTTTCATGGTGTGACCATCCTGCCGGAATCCGGCCGGAACGGCACGCGCCGGGGCGGTCGATGCCGCCCCGGCGCGTGCTGCGTGCGGGTGTCAGTAGACGGTGCTCGCGTCGATCGATCCGTCGATGATGCCGGCCTTGAGCTCGTCGAGCTTCGCCTTGAGGTCCGCGGGGATCTCGGCGTCGAAGTCGTAGAACTCGCTGAGGGCGGTGCCGTCGTTCTCGAGCGTGCCGACGTAGGCCTCGACGTCGAACTCGGCGCCCTCGGAGAGCGACTTGATGACATCGAACACGGCCTGCGTCATGCGCTTCTCGACCGAGGTGAGCACGAGGTCGGCGTAGTCGGGCTGCGTCAGCGCGATGTCCTTGTCGACACCGATGAGGACCGCGTCGGCGCCGCCTTCGCGGATGGCCTCGGCGGTGGCGGTGAACAGACCGCCCGCGACCGGGAAGATGACGTCGGCGCCGGCGGCCAGCTGGCCCTCGGAGATCGACTTGGCGACACCGCTGTTGGCGAAGTCGCCGACGAAGTCACCGGTCTTGGCGACCGGGTCCCAGCCCACGACCGTGACGGGGGTGCCGTTCTCCTCTTCCCAGTACTTCGCACCGGTGTAGAAGCCGTCCATGAAGATGGACACCGAATCCAGCGTGCCGTCGCCGCCGCCGTAGGTGCCGAGCACCTTGGTGGTGGAGTAGGCCGCGGCGAGGTAGCCGGCGAGGAAGCTCGACTCGTCCATCTGGTAGGTGATGGGCTTGAGGTTCGTCTGGCCCTGGTTCCAGCCGTCGATCCACACGAAGTGCGAGTCGGGGTTCTCGTCGGCCACGTCGAAGATGACGCCGCCGTTCTGGAAGTTGAAGCCGACCGCGAAGATCACGTCGCATGCGGCGTCGACCATCTGCGTGAGGTTCGGGGTGAAGTCCTCTTCGCTGTTGGACTCGGCGTCGGCGATCTCCACGCCGAGCTCGTCCTCGGCCATGGTCAGGCCCTCGTAGGCGGCCTCGTTGAAGCTCTTGTCGTTCCAGCTGCCCTCGTCGGAGACGGCGCACGCGAGGAAGTCGTTGCCCTCGGCACCGGCGTCACCCTCCTCCGGCGGAGCGGCACAGGCCGACAGCAGCAGGCCGGCGGCACCGGCGAGGGCAACGGATGCGAGGGTCCGCTTGCGGGTCGTGGGGGTCACGGGTGGTGTCCTCTCATGGCTTCGAGCCCGGGCCCTGACGGGCGCGGGTGGATAGCAGAACGTTACGTTGCGTGACGGCGCCGCGCCCACTCGGATCAGGCTTCGCCGACAAAGCGTTACCAAGTTGCGATATGCCCGGCACCGGATGCCGCCCGAGGTGGCACTGCGTCTCTCAGAGCACGTCCCCGCGGCCGGTGAGCTTCAGCGCGTCGACGACCCCCTTGACCCGCTGCGCGTGCTCACTGGTGGTGACCAGGAGCGCGTCGGCGGTGTCGACGACGATGATGTCCTGCACGCCGATGAGGCTGATGACCCGGTCGGTCTGCGACACCACGATGCCACTGGATGCGTCGGCGAGGACGCGCGCGTGCTCGCCGAGGATCGCCAGCTCGTTCTTGCCGCCGTGGCTGTTGAGCTTGGCGAGGCTCGCGAAGTCGCCCACGTCGTCCCAGTCGAAGTGCCCCGGGATCACGGCGAGACGGCCCTTGTCGGCGGCAGGCTCGGCGACGGAGTAGTCGATGGCGATCTTCTTCAGCGTGGGCCAGACGCGGTCCACGACCGGGCCGCGGCGGTCGCGGTCGTCCCATGCCTCGGCGAGCTCGAGCAGTCCCGCGTGCAGCTCCGGCTCGTTGGCCGCGAGCTCCGCCAGCAGCACGTCGGCGCGCGTGATGAACATGCCCGCGTTCCACAGGTAGGCGCGGTCGGCGTAGTAGCTGCGCGCGGTCTCCAGGTCGGGCTTCTCCACGAAGCGCTCCACCAGCGCCGCCTCCGGGGCGCCCTCGACGTCCAGCTCGCCGTCCTTGCGGATGTAGCCGAAGCCGACGGAGGGCTCGGTGGGCTGGATGCCGATGGTGCAGATGTACCCCGCCCGCGCCACGGCCACGGCCTGGTGCACCGCGAACTCGAACGTGCGGGTGCCGCGGATGACGTGGTCGGCCGCGAACGAGCCGATGACGACGTCGGGGTTGCGCCGGTGCAGGATGGCGGCGGCCAGGCCGATGGCGGCCGAGGAATCGCGCGGCTCCGACTCCAGGAAGACGTTGTGGTCGGGGATGCCGGGAAGCTCCCGCTCCACGGCCGCCCGGTGCGCGCGCCCGGTGACGACCGCGATGCGGTCGTGCCCCGCCAGCGGCTCCAGGCGGTTCCAGGTGTCGCGCAGCAGCGTCTGTCCCGAGCCGGTGAGATCGTGCAGGAACTTCGGCGCCTCGGCGCGGGACAGCGGCCACAGACGGCTGCCGATCCCGCCGGCGGGGATGACGGCATAGAAATCGGGGAGAGGTTCCGGCATGCGAATAGGCTAGCCGCGCGACCCGCCGCGGATGTGTCGCGGCGATGACCGCCCGATGACGCCGAAAAAGATGCGTGCGGATAAATATCTCGATGTCGAGACAGTTAGGCGGGCCTCATCCCCGTCGCTCGGGCCCCGGTCGTACCATGGCTGGACAGTCGTGTTCGATCAGAGAGGACGATCGTGTCTGCACCAGTGCGCGTCACGCCGACGATCGCCGAAACCACCTCGCGGGTTCCCCGCGGCACGCTCTACCGCGGCCGCGAGGGCATGTGGTCGTGGGTTCTGCACCGCATCACCGGCGTCGCCATCTTCTTCTTCCTGCTCGTGCACATCCTCGACACGGCCCTCATCCGGGTCTCCCCCGAGGCGTACGACGCGGTCATCGGCACGTACAAGAACCCGATCATGGGCCTCGGCGAGGTCGCGCTCGTGGGCGCGATCGCCTACCACGCCTTCAACGGCCTGCGCATCATCGCCGTCGACATGTGGTCGTGGGCCACGCGCCACCAGCGTCAGCTGTGGTGGGGCGTGCTGGGGATCTGGGTCGTCACGATGGCCGGATTCACGCCCCGTCACCTCATCAACGTCTTCTCGTCGGTCGGAGGGGGTCACTGATGGCGATCTCGCAGGCTCCGGGAGCGGCCGACGTCTCCACCCTCCCCGCCCCCCGCACCCGCAACCGCGGCTCGAACCTCGAGAAGTGGGGCTGGATCTACATGCGCGCCTCCGGCGTGCTGCTGATCGTGCTCATCTTCGGGCACCTGTTCGTCAACCTCCTCACCGGTGACGGCATCCACCAGATCGACTTCGCGTTCGTCGTGGGCAAGTTCGCCTCGCCGTTCTGGCAGTGGTGGGACGTGCTGATGCTGTGGCTCGCGCTCATCCACGGCGCCAACGGCATGCGCACGATCGTCAACGACTACGTCTCCCACGCCACCGCCCGCCGGGTCCTGGTGTGGGCGCTGTGGCTGTCGGCCGGCTTCCTCATCGTGCTGGGCACGCTCGTCGTGTTCACCTTCGACCCGTGCCTGGGCGTCACCGAGTCCAGCTCCCTGTGGGACATGTGCCAGGGCGCCTGATCTCCCCACCGAACCAGTAGAGGCATGAATTCCGTGAGCACTGCGAGCACCGCCGATTCCGTCGTCCGCGACGGCGTGCACTACCACCAGTTCGACATCGTGATCGTGGGCGCCGGCGGTGCCGGCATGCGT
>CAZBZR010000004.1:0-477 GCA_964496445.1 uncultured Microbacterium sp. | reverse complement strand
GCTTACTGTTTGGAGGCCTTATCGTGCTCTCACTGCATTTTTAAACCCATATCGTCTTCGTCGGAGCCGGCGGCGCCGGCATGCGCGCGGCGATCGAGGCCGGGCCGGGCGCGAAGACCGCCGTCATCTCGAAGCTGTACCCCACGCGCTCGCACACCGGTGCGGCGCAGGGCGGCATGGCCGCGGCGCTGGCCAACGTCGAAGAGGACTCGTGGGAGTGGCACACCTTCGACACCGTCAAGGGCGGCGACTACCTCGTCGACCAGGACGCGGCCGAGATCCTCGCCAAGGAGGCCATCGACGCGGTCATCGACCTCGAGAACATGGGCCTGCCCTTCAACCGCACGCCCGAGGGCAAGATCGACCAGCGTCGCTTCGGCGGGCACACCGCCGACCACGGCAAGACGCCCGTGCGCCGCGCGTGCTACGCCGCCGACCGCACCGGCCACATGATCCTGCAGACGCTGTACCAGAACT
>CAZBZR010000003.1:121843-180686 GCA_964496445.1 uncultured Microbacterium sp. | reverse complement strand
AGCGCGGCAACGTCATCCCCGTGGAGATCACCGTCTACGAGGACCGCAGCTTCACGTTCATCCTGAAGACGCCCCCGGCCGCCGAGCTCATCAAGAAGGCCGCGGGCCTCCAGAAGGGCTCGCCGACCCCGCACACCAGCAAGGTGGGCAAGCTCACCAAGGAGCAGGTGCGTCAGATCGCAGAGACCAAGCAGCCCGACCTGAACCCGAACGACCTCGAGGCCGCCTCGAAGATCATCGACGGCACCGCCCGGTCCATGGGCATCACGGTCGAGGACTGAGGGGGAGAGTAATCATGGCTACCAAGTCCAAGGCATACCGCGAGGCCGCTGAGAAGGTCGCGCCGGACACGTACTACACGCCCGCCGAGGCCGTCGCCCTCGCCAAGGAGACCGGCTCGAAGAAGTTCGACTCCACCGTCGAGGTCGCGCTGAAGCTCTCGGTCGACCCGCGCAAGGCCGACCAGATGGTGCGCGGCACCGTCATCCTGCCCGACGGCACCGGCAAGACGGCGCGCGTCATCGTGTTCGCCACCGGTCCCGCCGCCGAGGCCGCCATCGCGGCCGGTGCGGACGAGGTCGGCGGCGCCGAGCTCATCGAGAAGGTCGCCGGCGGCTGGACCTCGTTCGACGCCGCGGTGTCGACTCCCGAGCTCATGGGCCAGGTCGGTCGTCTGGGTAAGGTGCTCGGCCCCCGTGGCCTCATGCCCAACCCCAAGACCGGCACGGTGACCCCCAACCCCGCCAAGGCCGTCGAGGAGATCAAGGGCGGCAAGATCGAGTTCCGCGTCGACAAGCACGCCAACGTGCACTTCGTCGTCGGCAAGGCGTCGTTCTCGGCCGAGCAGCTCGACGAGAACCTCCAGGCCGCCCTCGAGGAGATCGTGCGGCTGAAGCCGTCCAGCTCCAAGGGTCGCTACATCCAGAAGGGCTCGGTGTCGACCACGTTCGGCCCCGGCATCCCGCTGGACGTCAACGCGATCGCCTGAGCGCAGCCGTCATCCGAAGGGCCCCGTCTACGGACGGGGCCCTTCGTCGTCGTGTGAGCTAGCGCGCCGTCTCCGCGTACAGCGCGTCGCGGGCGGTCTGCAGCAGCCCGCGCAGGCGCTCCTGGTCGCGCGGCTCGAGCCCCGCCGTCATCCGTGTCGCCACGGCGGCCACCGCCTCCCGGGCGCGCGCGGTGAGGGCGGATGCCTCCGCGGTCACCTGTGCCGCCCGCTCGCGCCGCGGGCCGGCGTCGGCGGCGCGCTCGATGAGACCCCGGGCCTCCAGTCCCTGGAGGAGCACGTTCATCGACTGGCGGCTCACGAAGGCGCGACGGGCGAGGTCGGAGGCGGTGATGCCCGGTTCGCCGGCAAGGGCCACCAGGCACGCGTACTGGGGAACCGACAGCCCCAACGGGCGCAGCTCCTCGTCCATCCGCTGATGCAGGAGAGCCTGGGTCTCCTTGACGAGCAGGCCGAGAGCCTCGGCGGGGGTGGGGGGCGAAGAATCCATGTCAGTATCTTGACACATAATCGTGTGCAGTGTCAGGATGTTGACATGAACACCACTCCTGTCGCTCCCAGCCCCGACTTCGTCTCCCTCCAGGTGCGCGACGTGCCGCGCGCCGCCGCCTTCTACACCGACCAGCTCGGGATGCGGCGCCTTCCCACGCCGAATCCCGACGCCGCGGTCTTCGCCGGTGAGGGCGTCACCTTCGCGGTGCGCACGGCGTTGCCGGGCACCGACCTCGACGCGCCGGCTCAGCTGGGCGTGGGGGTGAGCGTGTGGTTCGCCAGCGATGACGCCGCCGCCCTCCACGACCGGCTCGCCGCTGCACGGTGTGCCCATCGTGCAGCCGCCCTTCGACGGCCCGTTCGGCACACAGTTCTCCTTCCGGGATCCCGACGGCTACGTCCTCACGGTGCACACGCGCGCCTGACGGCAGACTGGGGGAGTGAGCACCCTCCTCATCCGCAACGCCGCGCCGTGGTCGCACGGGCGGCGGCTCCCCGGCGATGCCATCGCCGTCCGCGACGGACGCATCGCCGCGCTCGGGGATCTCGCCACCGTCCGCGCAGCCGTCCCCGCTCCCGGCGACGACCTCGACGCGCGCGGCGGGCTGGTCACCCCCGGCTTCGTCGACGCGCACGTGCACCTCGGGATCGCCGCCGTCGACGCGCTGCGCTGCGATGTCACCGGCCTGCCCACCCGCGAGGCGGTGGCCGACCGCATCCGCGCCCACGCCGCCGCGCATCCGGAGGGCTGGATCATCGGCGGCGGATGGGAGCCCACCCTCTACCCGCCCACCGGCCCCACCGCCGCGGAGCTGGATGCACTGGTGCCCGGGCGCCCCGCGATGATCCTCAACGTCGACCACCACGGCGCGTGGGTGAATGCGGCGGCGCTCGCGGCCGCGGGGATCGACGCCGGCACACCCGACCCGGCCGACGGCCGCATCGAGCGCGGCGCCGGTGGCGAGCCCACCGGCATGCTGCACGAGGGTGCGGCGCAGCTGGTCGCCCGGATCCTGCCCGCTCCGGATGAGGGCGAGCTCGCCGCCGCGCTGATCGCGGCGTCCGCGCACCTCCACGCCGTCGGCATCACCGGCTGGCAGGAGGCGGCGCTCGGGTCCTACGGCGGCATCCCGGATGTCTCCGGCGCCTATCGCCGCGCGCTCGGCGACGGGCTGCGCGGACGCGCCACCGGCGCGCTCTGGGTGCCGCGCGACCTCGACGAGGACGGCATCGACGCGTTCGTGGCGAGCTGCGTACGCCGCCGCGCGGTCGACGCGGCGGCGGGGTTTCCCACCGCCACCGCGAAACTGATGCTGGACGGGATCATCGAGACGCGCACCGCGGCGCTGCTGGAGCCCTACGCCGACGGCGGTCAGGGGTTGTCGTACTTTCCGCCGTCGCTCGTCGAGAGCCTCGTCCCCGCCCTGAACGCCGCCGGGTTCGCCGTGCACGTGCACGCCCTCGGGGACCGCGCCACGCGTGAGGCCCTGGACGGCTTCGCACGCGTGCCCGCGGCCGACCGCGCACGAGTACGGAACCACATCGCCCACCTCCAGCTGATCGACCCCGCCGACATCCCCCGGTTCACGGAACTCGGCGTCACCGCCAACCTGCAGCCGTACTGGGCGTGCGAGAGCGCGCTCACGCGCGCCCAGACGATGCCGGCCATCGGTGCGGCCCGCACGGCCCGCACCTATCCGTTCGCCGCGCTGCGGGACGCCGGCGCGGCCCTCGCAATGGGATCGGACTGGCCGGTGTCGGCGCTGGATCCATGGCAGGGGATCGCGGTCGCCGTCACCCGTCGTCCGCCCGGCGACGCGGCCGCCCCGCCGCTCGGGCCGGAGCAGGCGCTGCCGCTCGAGGTGGCGCTGGATGCCTATACGCGGGGGTCGTCCGAGTTGCTGGGGCTGGCCGGCGGCCGGCTCGAGGTCGGGGCTCCCGCCGATCTCGCGATCGCCGATCGGGACCCGTCGGCGCTGGCGCCGGCCGACATCGCCCGCACGGGCAACGCCGCTACGGTCATCGCCGGTGAGGTCGTCTTCGCGCGCTCCTAGACCACCAGAGACACGGCCAGGGCGAGCATCACGACGGCGATCACGCCGTCGAGCACCCGCCACGCGCGCGGCGTGGACAGCCAGCGACTGAGGTAACGGGCCCCGAACGCGAGCCCGAAGAACCACGCGACGCTCGCGGTCATCGCTCCCGCCGCGAACACCCACCGCTCCTCGCCGTACGTCGCGGCGATCGAGCCCAGCAGGAACACCGTGTCGAGGTACACGTGAGGGTTGAGCCACGTCAGGGCCAGGCAGGTGAGCAGCACCGGCGCGAGACGCGGGCGGGCCGTCACGCGCACCGCCGCGGCATCCAGGACCCCAGCCTCCGCCGGCCGCTCTTCGGCGGATACGGCGAGGCCGGTGCCGCTCGGACGCAGGGCGCGTCGCGCGGCGAGCAGTCCGTATCCCGCGAGGAACACCGCGCCCACCCAGCGCACCGCGTCCACGAGCCACGGCAGCGCCTGAAGGGCGAGTCCGAGCCCCGAGACACCCAGCGCGATCAGGAGCGCGTCGGAAGCCGCGCACACGGCCGCCACCGCCAGGACGTGCTCTCGGCGCAGGCCCTGCCGCAGCACGAAGAGGTTCTGGGCGCCGATGGCGACGATGAGGGACAGGCCGAGGCCGACACCGGCGAGGAGAACGGGGAGCACGCGTCCACGCTAGGAGGGGATCAACCTGAAGACCACCTCAGGATTGTTCTGCACCATTAGCATTCCTTCATGACCGTTCCGCTCGATCTCGCCCGGACGCTGGCCGCGGTGATCGACGAGGGCACGCTGGAAGCCGCGGCCCGGCGGCTGCACATCACCCCCTCGGCCGTCAGTCAGCGCCTCCGGACACTGGAGGACCGGCTCGGGCGGGTCCTCCTCGTCCGCTCCCGGCCGGTGCGCCCGACCGAGGCGGGCCGCGCCGTGGTGCGTCTCGCGCGGCAG
The DNA here is from genome assembly GCA_964496445.1 of uncultured Microbacterium sp. GTDB lineage: Bacteria > Actinomycetota > Actinomycetes > Actinomycetales > Microbacteriaceae > Microbacterium. Next base: position 176,202 of record CAZBZR010000003.1, on the reverse strand, counting down.
CTCGACATCCTCGAGCACGACGTGCTGGCCGCCGTGGGTGGTGAGGAGGCCGCGCACCCGGTGCTGCCGCTCGCCGTGAACGCCGACTCGCTCGCGACGTGGTTCCTGCCCCCGCTGGCGCACGTGGCGGAGCGGCGGCAGGTGAGCTTCGACCTGCACCGCGACGACCAGGACTTCACGGCCGGGCTGCTCGAATCGGGTGCGGTCATGGGCGCGGTCACCTCGCGCGCGACGCCGGTGGCCGGATGCCGCGTGCGCGCGCTCGGCGTGCTGCGCTACGACGCGGTGGCCTCTCCCGCCTTCGTGGCGCGGTGGTTTCCGGCGGGCGTCTCCGCCGAGGCGCTCGCGACGGCTCCCGTGGTCGATTTCGACCGCCGCGACGACCTGCAGACGCAGTGGCTCGCCGCCCGCGGCGTCACGCACGCGCCGCCCCGGCATCGCGTGCCGGCGTCGCACGACTTCGCCGCGGCCATCCGGCTGGGCCTCGGTTGGGGGCTCCTCCCGCCGTTCCAGGCCGATGCGGCCCTGCGCGAGGGCGAGCTGATCCCCCTGGGCGGCGCGGCGGTGGAGGTGCCGCTGTACTGGCAGCAGTGGAACCTCACCTCGCCCCTCCTGGACGAGGTGGCCGAGGAGGTGGTGGCCGTGGCGCGCCGCGTGCTCGCGCCGCTCAGTCGTCGCTGACCCGCAGCACAATCTTCCCGCGGGTGTGCCCGCGCTCCAGCTCGGCGTGCGCCGCGGCGACCTGCGCGAGCGGGAACGAGGCGTCGACGTACACCTGCACGGAGCCCGACTCCAGCAGTCGCCCGATGGTGGCCAGCGTGCCGCCGTCGGGGATGACCGTGTAGCCGGTCGCCCGCACACCCGCCGCGGCGGCCGCATCCTCGAATCCCGGCCAGGCGCCGGTGGGCACCTCGATGAGCAGGCCGCCCGGGCGGAGGACGCCCAGCGAGCGCGCCCCGGTCTCGTCGACGCCGTTGCCGACGAGGTCGATGACGACGTCGACATCGCGCACGATCTCCTCGAAGCGCTCCGCGGTGTGATCGATCACCGCGGCGGCGCCGAGTTCCCGCAGCCATTCGGCGTTGCGCGCGGACGCGGTCGCGGTGACGTGAGCGCCGAAGTAGGCGGCGAACTGCACCGCGAAGTGGCCGACGCCGCCGCTGCCGGCGTGGATGAGGATGCGCTGGCCCTCGTGCGCGAGCGCGGTCTCCACGACGAGGCCCCAGGCGGTGAGCGCCGCCAGCGGCACGCCGGCGGCTTCCACATGCGAGAGGGCCGCGGGCTTGCGGGCGAGAGAGAGGGAGGGGGCGACGACGTACTCGGCATAGGTTCCCGTGGTGCGGGGGAACGCGGCCATGCCGAACACCTCGGTGCCGGGCGGGAAGGGATGCGACGCGAACGGCGCGGACACGACGACCCCGCTGAAGTCGAAGCCGAGCGTCGCGGGATACCCCGGCAGGGCGCGTGACACCCCGGCGCCGGCCCGGGTCTTCGCATCGACGGGGTTCACCCCGGCGGCCACGACCCGCACCAGCACCTCGCTGAGGACGGGGGAGGGGACGGGCACCTCCGCCAGGCGGAAGACGCCGGCATCGCCGGGCGCGTCGATCACGGCCGCGTGCATCCTCTCCGGCGGCGGGGAGGGGACCGCCGCCATCGTGGCGGTGGGGGAGGACTCGGGGCGTAGCGGCCGGAATCTCATCCGTGGCTCCTTCCGTGCGGGCGACGTCGGCGGCACAGGTTCCTGTGGGACGTACCCCAGTCAATCGGGGCATTGTCTCGCCGGTGTTACACGGACGTCACTGTGCCGAGAAGCCTCCCGGCGGCGGGACGTCGGAGGGGGCGGTACCGCTGGCCAGGGCGTGCAGCAGCGACGTGGCGTGGCGGATGTCGTCGACCGACCAGTCCACGAGCGCCGCGGCCAGCCGGCCGGAGTGCGGCGCGCGCGCCGCCTCGAGGCGCTCTTGTCCGAGAGGGGTCAACGCGATCAGGCGCGAGCGGCGGTCGGCGGGGTCGGGGGTGCGCTCGAGGAATCCCAGGCCCTCCAGCTCGCTGATGCTTCGGCTGATGAGTCCCTTGTCGGCGCTCAGGTGCTCTGCCACGGTCGAGAGCGTCGTCGGGCCGAGGCGGTGCAGCGCCGAGAGCACCTTGTAGGTGCCCGGCAGCATGCCCGGGCTCGCCGCATCCGCCGTCTGCGTGATCACGCGGCGGAACACACCGATGAGCTCGGCGAAGGAGCCCTCGAGGGCCTGGACGGCGGCGTCGCGGTCGGCGGCGTCGGATGCGGTCACGTCAGCCATTCTCGTCGACGTCGCGCTGGCGACGCGCGCGGGGCCGGTCGGTCGTGGGGACCGGGCCGGTGGCGGCGAGCGCCGCCATGCCCTCGGGCGTGGACACGGTGGCCAGGTCCGCCTCGCTCGCGGCGATGCGCTCGGACGTGGTCATCCGGGTCAGCGGACGGTTCGGCAGGAACACGATCGCGAGGAGGCTCAGCACCGCCAGCGGCACCGCGATGAGGAACGAGTGCGCGATCGCCGTCGCGAAGACGTCTTCCACGAGGGGGCGGACCGCGTCGGGCAGCGTGGACACCTGGGGGATCGTCGAGGACGACAGCTGCTCGGCCACGGCCGCGCCATCCGGTCCGAGCGTGCCGATCGCGGTCGCGAGGGCCGCCTGCCGATCGGCGAACAGCGCGGGCACCGAGGAGGCGACGACCGCGCCCATCACGGAGACGCCGATCGTGCCGCCGAGGCTCCGGAAGAACGTGACGCCGGAGCTGGCGACCCCCATCACCGACGGGTCGGCGGCGTTCTGCACCACGAGGACGAGGTTCTGCATCGTCATGCCGACGCCGGCGCCGAGGAGGAACATGTACAGCGCGACGAAGACGAAGGGCGTGTCGAAGTGGATGGTCGACAGCAGCGCCGATCCCGCGATGAGCAGCACCGCGCCGAGGACGAGGAACGCCTTCCACTTGCCGAAGCGCGTGATGAGGGCCCCGACGATGACGGAGGCCAGCAGCAGACCGGCGATCATCGGGATCGTCAGCAGGCCCGACTCGGTGGGCGTCGCGCCGCGCGCGAGCTGCATGTACTGGCTGAGATAGACCGAGGTGCCGAACATCGCCAGGCCTGTGGCGATGGAGGCGATCACCGCGAGGGTGAACGTGGCGTCGCGGAACAGGCGCAGCGGGATGAGAGGCTCGGCGACCCGCAGCTCCACGATGATGAAGGCGAGGGTGGCCACGGCGGCGCCGCCCACCATCAGCGCGGTCTCGGTGGAGGCCCACTCGAAGCTCTGGCCGGCGTTGGTGATCCAGATGAGCAGCAGCGAGACGGCGACGGCCAGCAGCACGATGCCGAAGTAATCGATCTTCACGCGGCGGGCGCTGCGCGCGGGGAGGTGGAGCGTGCGCTGCATGATGATCAGCGCCGCGACGGCGAAGGGGAGGGCGACGAAGAAGTTCCAGCGCCAGCCCAGGCCGTCGGTGATGACGCCGCCGAGGAGCGGGCCGCCCACCGTGGCGACCGCCATGACGGCGCCGAACAGGCCCATGTAGCGGCCGCGCTCCCGCGGGCTGATGATGTCGGCCATGATGACCTGGCTGAGGGCGGCGAGGCCCCCCGCGCCGATGCCCTGCACCGCGCGGAAAGCGATGAGCGTCTCGGGGTTCTGCGAGAACCCGGCGGCGGCGGTGGCGAGCACGAACAGCACGATGGCGAGCTGGATGAGCACCTTGCGGTTGAACAGGTCGGCGAGCTTGCCCCAGATCGGCGTCGAGATCGCCGTGGTCAACAGGGTCGCTGTGATGACCCAGGTGTAGACGTTCTGATCGCCGTCCAGGTCGTGGACGATCACGGGGAGGGAGGTGGAGACCACGGTGGAGGCCAGCATCGACACGAACATGCCGAGCAGGAGCCCGATGAGGGCGGGGAGGACGCGGCGCGGAGCCGACGTCGGGGATTCGGGAGCCATGCGGCCCTTTCGCGACGGAGGAGGACGCGACGACGCCGGCGCGTTGGTTGACTTTCGTCAACTTTACGCCTGGTCGTTGACTTCTGTCAACTATTAGTCGATGAGCGCGAGCGCCCGGTACCGCTCGGTGGGAGGCGGCGGCGCGGGCTCGCGCCGGGACCGCATGGTGCGCCGATGCAGTTCGTCGATGAGGGCCGTGGCCAGGGATACGAGCTTGGCGATCTCGCGCTCGTCGCGATCGACCCACTGGCAGCGCGGCTCGTCGTCCACGGGCACGAAGTCGTCGTGCTGCTCCCACGCGACGAGCGTCCGCTCGGCCCCCAGCACGTGCTGCTGCCACCACACCTGCCGCAGATAGGTGCGGGGGATGCTGCGCCAGCTCTTGTTCGTGGTCTTGATCTCGGCCAGCACCACGCGTCCTGCGCCGTCGACGGTGACGCCGTCGGGGGTGGCCAGGTGGCGCTTCTCGACGACCGCGTGGAAGAGGGCGGAGGAGGGGGAGATGCCGTGGGTGGCGGCGACCCAGGCGGCGATCTCGGGCTCGCGCCGCCGGCCGTGCGCGGTGTAGGCGTTGCCGGAGAATCCGCTGCCCTGCAGCTTCGCGTCGGCGGCGCGGGGGATGGCGTTCGCGCTGGTCAGCGTCGCGACATCCGTCGCCGTGATCCCGCGCGAGCGCGCGCGCACCCACGCCACGCGGTCGCGCGAGTCCGCCACGATGCGTGCCGCCAGCTCGGGGCTGCGGGCGACGAGCTCGGGGGACATGTGTTCGACCCTAACCCCGCGCCCCGACGACCCCCGGCCAACCCGCCGTCCGCCCTCCGCTCCGCCCCGCCCCGCCCTCCCGGCTCCGCCCGCCGCGCCCGGTCCCGCCCGCCCCCCGGCCCCGCCCGGCCCACCCCATGTCCGAAACCACGTCGTCTCGCCGAAACCACATCCCGCGGGGACGTCGGGGATGTGGTTTCGGCGAGACCACGTGGTTTCGGCGGGGGCGGGGTGCTCCTGCACAGCGCGGGGGAGCGACGGGTTCTCCACCGGGGGCGGATGCGGGGGCGCCGGGCCGGGCGGAAGCCGCAGGGTCGGAGGATGACCAAGGATCTTCTGCTCGTCGACGCGCGGCGCGCGCTGCGCTCGCGAGGCGATCTCTCCGACGAGGGGTGGCGGGAAAACCGCATCCGGCAGGCTCTCGCGGCGGGCGCCCTGCAGCGGGTGCACCGCAACCGGTATGTCGACGGCGAGCTGTGGCGGTCGCTGTGGCCGGAGGCGCAGCACCGATTGGAGGTGCTCGCCGCCGCCGAGGAGATGCACGGCGGACACGTCGCGTTCTCGTACGCGTCGGCGGCCGTGCTGCACGGCCTGCCGTTGTACCGGCACCGCCCCTCGCGCGTGGAGATCACTCTCGGGGGCGGCAGGCGCGCATCGAGCACGGCGGCCGTCCTCCGGCACGACGAGCCGGTCGACGACGCCGACCTCGTGGAGATCGGCGGTGTCGTGTGCACATCGCTGGAGCGGACGGTCTTCGACCTCTCGCGCACACTGTCATGGGAGGCGAGCGTCGCCGTGGCGGATGCGGCGCTGCGGCGGGCAGCGGTGCAGGACCGCCGCCTCGACCTCGACGCGGACGCCGCCTGGCGGGAGCGGATGCGGGAGCGGACCGGGCATGCCTCGGCCGCGCGCGGCATCCGCCAGGCGCTGCACACGGTGTCCTTCGCCGACGGACGCGCGGAGCTGCCGGCGGAAAGCGTCGGGCGCGTGCAGCTGGTGCGCCTGGGATTCGGCGACCTCGACCTCCAGGTGCGCGTGCCGGCGCCCTCAGGCGGCGCGTACGAGATCGACATTGCCCTGCGGGCCATCCGCGCCTTCGTCGAGGTCGACGGCGAGGCGAAGTACCGCGACGAGGCGCTGCGCGCGGGGCGCTCCATCGAAGACGTCGTCCTCGCCGAGAAGCGGCGGGAGGACTGGGTGCGCGGCATCACGCAGTGGCGGATGTGCCGCGTCGGGCCCTCTCACGTCCTTACCCCCGCCGCACTCGGCGCCCGTCTCGCCTCCTTCGGCATCTCGCCCCCCTGACCCCCGCGCCCACCCGGCCAGCCCGGCCAGCCTGGCCCCGCCCTCTCAGGCACCGAAACCACGTCCTCTCGCCGAGCCCACACCTCCCGGATGTCGCGGGGATGTGGGCTCGGCGAGACCACGTGGTTTGGGGCGAGCGGGGCGAGAGCACGTCGTGCGGGTCGGGCGGGGCGAGAGCACGTGGTTTGGGGAGGTGGGGCGGGGGTGGTATCGTGGGGGTAAGCCAAAGACCGTCGGTCATCGGTGCGCCCCGGCGCATCCGATCGAAGCTCTGCTCAGCAGGGGCCCACGCAGGTACACGAAAGATTCCCCGGAATCCTGCTCCGTGCGCTTGCGCCGGAGCTTTTTTGTTGCCCGGAGTGGTCTGCGGCCCGGCGCCCGCTGCCGCGGTGCGCCTCGTACACACAAGGAGTGGCCATGGCGCAGAAGGACGCATCGGTCGCCGAGCTCACGAAGAACTTCGAGGACTCGACTGCCGTACTGCTGACCGAGTACCGCGGTCTGACGGTCGCCCAGCTCAAGGAGCTGCGCAACGCGATCCGTCAGGACGCGGAATACGCCGTGGTGAAGAACACGCTGACCAAGATCGCCGCGAACAACGCGGGGGTCACGGGGCTGGACGACGAGCTGAAGGGCCCGTCTGCCATCGCCTTCGTGCACGGTGACCCGGTCGCCGTCGCCAAGGGCCTGCGCAACTTCGCCAAGGCTAACCCTCTTCTCGTGATCAAGGGCGGGTACTTCGACGGTGCCCCCCTGAGCGCGGACGAGGTCAACAAGCTCGCCGATCTCGAAAGCCGTGAAGTCCTGCTGGCGAAGCTCGCCGGCGCGATGAAGGCGACGATGACCAAGGCGGCATACGTCTTCAGTGCGCTTCCGTCGAAGGCCGTTCGCACGGTCGACGCGCTGCGCGAGAAGCAGGAGTCCGCGGCCTGATAAGGCCCCGGCAGATCAACCCCGAACAAGGAGAAAATCATGGCAAAGCTCAGCACTGAGGAGCTGCTCGACGCGTTCAAGGAGCTCACGCTCATCGAGCTCAGCGAGTTCGTGAAGGCGTTCGAGGAGACCTTCGACGTCACCGCCGCCGCGCCCGTCGCGGTCGCCGCTGCCGGCGCCCCCGCCGGTGGCGCCCCCGCCGAGGAGGCCGAGGAGAAGGACTCCTTCGACGTCATCCTCGAGTCGGTCGGCGACAAGAAGATCCAGGTCATCAAGGTCGTCCGCGAGCTCACCTCGCTCGGCCTCGGTGAGGCGAAGGCTCTCGTCGACGGCGCCCCCAAGCCCGTCCTCGAGGGTGCCAACAAGGACGCCGCCGACAAGGCCAAGGCCGCTCTCGAAGAGGCCGGCGCCACGGTGAACCTCAAGTAACACCTGTTACTGCTCGAAACGGCCCCGGATGCTTCGGCACCCGGGGCCGTTCCGCGTGTCAGGGGCGTCCGAGGCCGGTGTCGGAGACGGCGACGGAGAGCGACGGGTCGGCGGGCGCGGTGGAGCTGCGGACGACGAGCCGCGCCTGCAGCCGGATGTCCTCGGGCTGGGCCTCGGGGTCCTCGATCGCCCGCACGAGCATCGCCACAGCCGCCCTGCCCTGCTCTCGGGGCACCTGCTCGAGTGTCGTGAGGGAGAACAGGTCGGCGAACTCGTGGTCGTCGATGCCCACGACGCTCAGCTCTCCGGGGACGGGGATGGCCAGGCGCCGCGCCGCGATGATCGCGCCGATCGCCACCTCGTCACACGCGGCCACGAGCGCGGTGGGGCGCCGGTCGCGCGCTTCGCCGAGCAGATCGACGGCCGCCGCGTAGCCGCCGGGCATCGTGACGTCCGAGCGCACGTGCCGGGCGAGATCGCCGAGGCCGGCGTCGGCCATCGCCTCCTCATAGCCGCGCAGGCGCAGGCGATCGACGTGATCCCAGTGGTCGTCGGCATCGCCCCCCAGGAAGACGATGGCGCGGTGGCCGAGGGCGATGAGGTGCTCGGTCGCTCGGCGGGCGGCGTGCACGTCGTCGATCGCCACGACGCTGCACTCGCGCGGCTCGCCCACGACGCTCACGAGCGGGCGGCCGATGCGCTGCAGGCTCGCCAGCTCGGAGTCCGACGGCTCCAGGCCTACGGCGATGAGGCCGTCGAAGCGGCGGCGGGGGAGGAACACGTCGAGGATCCGGCGGCGGTCGTCGGTGCCCGGACGGGCGGTGTACAGCGTGAGGTCGAGGTCGCGCTCGAGCAGCGCGCTCTGGATGCCCTCCAGGACTTCGGCGAAGAACCACCGCGACACCGTCGGCATGAGCACACCCACGGTCTGCAGTCGGCCGGTCGCCAGGCTCACGGCGCTGGTCGAGGGGACGTATCCGAGGGATGCGGCGGCCTCGGCGACGCGACGGCGGGTGTCCTCCGACACGTAGCCGCTGCCGGTCAGGGCCCGGCTGGCGGTGGACTTGGAGACGCCGGCGAGGCGCGCGACGTCGGCGATGCCGCTCATACGCCTCCTGCCCGCGTCGCTCCGTCGTCGACGACGCGATCAGATTACCCCGTTCTCCCCACAAAAGTGGAACCGGTTGCGATCGGGTAACGATGCCGAAGACCCGCCGGAATCCGGCTTGGTACCGCTCCCAATCCGTGGTTACGTATCCGTGATCAATCAGTATTTGTGCGTGACGCGGTTTGCCAATAGCGTGGCCTGGAATCGGTTCCTCATGGGGAGCCGCGCACCACAGAGAACTCAAGGAGGAGGAACCACATGGGCATGTCACAGCACCGTCGCCTTCTGGCGCCGCTGGCCCTCGTCGGTGTCGCGGGCATCGCGCTCGCCGGCTGTTCGGGCGGACCGGGTTCGTCGGGCGGCGGCGGAGGCGGCGGAGGCGGCGACGAGAGCGTCGTCACCGTCTACGGCACCATCGCCGACACCGAGGCCGAGCTGCTCGAGGAGTCGTGGGCCGACTGGGAAGAAGAGAACGGCATCGACATCGAGTACGAATCGTCGAAGGAGTTCGAAGCCCAGATCGCCGTCCGCGCGCAGGGCGGCAACGCGCCCGACCTCGCGATCTTCCCGCAGCCGGGTCTGATGAGCGACATCGCGGCGCAGGGCTTCCTCAAGCCCGTCCCGGACGCCGTGCAGGCCAACATCGACGAGGGCTGGAGCGAGGACTGGGCCAAGTACGGCCAGTTCGACGGCACGCAGTACGGCGCTCCGCTGATGGCGAGCGTCAAGGGCTGGATCTGGTACTCGCCGTCCCAGTTCGCCGAGAACGGCTGGGAGATCCCGACCGACTGGCAGGGGATGCTCGACCTCACCGCACAGGCGCAGTCGACCCTCGGCACCGCGCCGTGGTGCATCGCCTTCGGCTCGGACGCGGCGACCGGATGGCCGGGCACGGACTGGATCGAGGACATCGTCCTGCGCGCCTCCGGCCCCGAGGTCTACGACGAGTGGGTCGCCAACGAGGTGCCCTTCACCGACCCGCAGATCGCCTCGGCGTTCGAGGAGTTCGGCAAGATCGCGCTTGACCCGAACTACGTCAACGCCGGATTCGGCGGCACCGACACGATCGTGACGACCCCCTTCGGTGACGCCGCGACCGCGCTGGCCGACGGGACGTGCGCGCTGCACCACCAGGCGTCGTTCTTCGACGGCTTCATCACCGACGCCGGCGCCACCGTCGCCCCCGACGGAGACATCTGGGCCTTCCTGATGCCGCCGTTCGAGGCCGGCAGCGCGGGCAACGTCGTCACCGGCGGCGGCGAGATCGTCGCCGCGTTCAGCGACGACGAGGCCACGCAGAAGGTGCAGGAGTACCTCTCCAGCGCCGACTGGGCGAACTCGCGCGTCTCGCTGGGTGGCGTCATCTCGGCGAACAAGGGCCTCGACCCGGAGAATGCCTCGAGCGACATCCTGACGGAGGCCATCACCATCCTGCAGGACCCGGAGACGACGTTCCGCTTCGACGCGTCCGACCTGATGCCCTCGGCTGTGGGTGCGGGCACGTTCTGGAAGGGCATGAACGACTACGTCAACGGCACGCCGCTGAACACCGTTCTCGAACAGATCGAATCCGGCTGGCCTTCCAGCTGATCACCGGTCACGACGGGGTCGTCCGCTTTCCGCGGGCGGCCCCGTCGCAGACCACCCGGGCTCACCGCCGAGTCCTTCCTCGCGCTCGAAAGGTTGCGCAATGACCGCATTCTTCCAGTGGCTCAGCACGCTGTCGCCGTGGCTGGAGATCCCGATCATCATCGGTGTCTTCATCGCCGTCGTGGGGCTGATCCTCGTCCTCGTCGAACTCGCCCCGCGCGAGGGCAAGGTCTTCATGATCCTTCGTCTCCTCGTCTGCGTCGGAACGCCCGCGCTGGTGCTGTGGCTGTTCCAGTCCTACCAATGGGCGATCATCGCGGCCGCGTTCGTCGGCCTCGGGGTCTTCCTGCTCGACCTGCGCGCCAAGAACGGCGCCGGGTCGCTCTTCCAGCTTCTCGCCTTCCTCTCGCCCGCGATCATCCTGCTCGTCGTCGGCCTCGTCGTGCCGGCCATCCAGACGACCGGTCAGGCGTTCCTCAACCGCGGCGGGAACGAGTTCGTCGGGCTGCAGAACTTCGCCTGGATCTTCACCCAGCCGCAGGGTATCCGCGTCGTGCTCAACACCATCGTGTGGGTCATCGTCACCCCGATCGTCTCCACGATCGCGGGCCTGGCCTACGCCTACTTCATCGACAAGGCCCGCGGCGAGAAGTACTACAAGATCCTCGTCTTCCTGCCGATGGCGATCTCCTTCGTCGGCGCGTCGATCATCTGGCGCTTCATGTACACCTCGCGCCCCGCCGGCCAGGAGCAGATCGGCTTCCTCAACCAGGTCATCGTCTGGTTCGGCGGTCAGCCGGTGAACTTCCTCGCCGCCGACCCGTGGAACACGCTGTTCCTCATCGTCGTGCTCATCTGGGTGCAGACCGGTTTCGCGATGGTCATCCTCTCGGCGGCGATCAAGGGCGTTCCCACCGAGCAGCTGGAGGCGGCCGAACTCGACGGCACCAACGCCTGGCAGCGTTTCATGAACGTCATCGTCCCGGGCATCCGCCCGGCCCTCGTGGTCGTGCTGACCACGATCGCCATCGCGTCGCTGAAGGTCTTCGACATCGTCCGCACGATGACCGCCGGTGCCAACAACACCTCGGTCATCGCCAACGAGATGTACACGCAGCTGCGCAGCTTCGAATCCGGTCGCGCCGCCGCGTTCGCGGTTGTGCTGTTCGTCCTGGTCCTGCCGCTGGTCGTGTACAACGCGGTGCAACTGCGCAAGCAACAGGAGGTGCGCTGATGAGCGGCGTCATGCCGGTCGAGCTGCCGCTCGACGACGACACCAAGAAGGAGCTGCGCCGCGGTGAGCGCAAGGCCGAGAAGGGTGTGAGCGCCGGAGCCAAGCGCAAGCTGTCCTCGCGCTGGGCGACTCTGGCGGCGCTGGTCATCGCGGTGCTGTGGACGCTGCCCACCTTCGGACTGTTCATCTCCTCGTTCCGTCCGCAGCAGGAGATCCAGTCCACCGGATGGTGGACCGTCTTCGCCAACTGGGGCTGGACGCTGGACAACTACGCCACGGCGCTGCAGGCGGGCAACAGCCAGCTGAACATGGCCGGCGCCTTCGTGAACTCGATCGCGATCACGTTGCCGGCCACGATCATCCCGATCTCGATCGCGCTGCTGGCGGCGTACGCGTTCGCGTGGATGGAGTTCCGCGGCCGCAACATCCTGTTCGTCGGGGTGTTCGCCCTGCAGATCGTGCCGATCCAGATGGCGCTGATCCCGCTCCTGCAGCTGTTCTCCGGGGGCAAGATCTTCGGCGTCGACGTCATCGTCGGCATCGGTCAGGCCGGGTACGCCCAGGTCTGGATCGCGCACACGATCTTCGCGCTGCCGCTGGTGATCTTCCTGCTGCACAACTTCATGTCGGAGATCCCGCGGGACGTCGTCGAGGCGGCGCGCGTGGACGGCGCCGGGCACGGGCAGATCTTCTTCCGCATCATGCTGCCGCTGACCATGCCGGCGATCGCCTCGGTCGCGATCTTCCAGTTCCTGTGGGTGTGGAACGACCTGCTCGTGGCGCTGATCTTCGCCGACGGCAAGGTGGCGCCGATCACCAAGCTCCTCGCGGAGATGACGGGCAGCCGCGGCCAGGACTGGTACCTGCTGACGGCCGGCGCGTTCATCGCGATCATCGTGCCGCTCGCGGTGTTCCTGGCCCTGCAGCGCTTCTTCGTCCGCGGGCTGCTGGCCGGCTCGACGAAGGGCTGACCCGGCCCCGGCGCCGAGGAGGGGTCAGCCGGCGGCGCAGCTCAGGCGCGCGGAGATCGACTGCATCGCGTCGATCTCCGCGCTCTGGGCGGCGATCATGCCGTCGGCGACGACGCGGACCCGCGGGTCCGCGCCGAGCTCGATGACGGCCTGCGCCATGGGGATCGCCCCCTCGTGGTGGCGGATCATGAGGTCGAGGAACAGGCAGTCGGCGGCGGAACCCTCGAGGTCCGCCAGCTCGGCGAGCTGGGCGGGTGTGGCCATCCCCATCTCCGCGCGCAGCTCCTCCTCGCTCGCCGCCTCGCCGTGGCCGTGGGCGTCGGATGCGGCCATCCATGCCATCAGCGGTCCGCCCGCCTGGAGAAGCCCCCACTGCACGAGCCAGCCGTACATCTCCCCGCGCTGGCCGGCCTGGGCGGTGGCCATGTCGTAGGCGAGCGTGCGCAACTGCTCGTCGTCGGTCTTGCGGTAGATCTCCATCGCCATCTCGACCGCCTGGGCGTGGTGCACCTGCATGTCCCGCGCGAATCCCGCGTCCGCGGAGGCGGTGTCGGGGAAGATCGGGGCCGCCGAAGCGCCGAACGCCGAGAAGCGGCCGATGGCGAAGGCCACCGCGGCGGCGGCGACCACGGCGACGAGGACGATCAGCCAGGAGGCCGGTCGCCGGGTCGCCGTGGGGTCGCCGTCGCTCATGCGTCAGACCTTGCCCGGGCCGTCCAGTGCGCCCGAGCAGGTGGCGTTGGGCTCGGGGACGTTCTGGTTGCGCCAGTACTCCTCGAAGAACTCCGGGATGCGGGAGTCGTCGGCCTCGTCGAGCTTCAGCTGGTGATTCCACGAGCTCAGCACGATCGGCGCGTCCAGGCCCTCGTAGGGGGAGAGGATCACGTAGGTCGCCGGCAGCTGGGCGCGCAGGGTGGACAGTTCCTCGTCGCTGAGTGCGTCGGCGTCGTAGGTGACCCACACGGCGCCGTGCTCGAGCGAGTGGACCGCGTTCTCATCCACCTGCGGCTGCGTGTAGATGCCGCAGTTCAGCCACGTCGCGTTGTGCGGGCCGCCGGCCGGCGGCGACTGCTCGTAGTCGACCGTGCCCTCGACGTGGGTGGTCTCGTTCTCGAAGGTCTCCACCCCCTCGATCTCGGCGCCGGTGCTGTCCAGCGCCCCATAGGTGGGGGCGCCCTTGGGGGCGAAGACGAACGAGGCGACCACGAGGGCGACGATCGCCACCGCCGCAGTGGAGCCGACCACCCACCAGACGATCTTGCCGCGGCGGCGCTTGGCGAGCTGGCGCTGATACTCCGCGAGCTTCTCCTGGCGCTTCTGCTCGCGCTGCTGCTTGACGGTCTGGGCGATCTTGGCCTGCGTGGCGGGGTTGCCGCTGGTACGGCGTTCGTCGGAAGAGGAAGGAGTCATGTGCGGCGTGTTCGCATTCGGGTGCGGGGAAAGAGGACACGTCGGCACGCGCCGACCCTCCCAGAATATTCGGATGCATGCTCCCGAGGCTGGGAAGCGCCCCATATCCGCCGCACGGCGCGTGGTGCAGCTTCGCTAGACTGGCAACCCCGAATCGATTCGGGGTTCTCCCTCCGCTTTCGACCCGGTCTGCGCCGGGTCTGTCCGCTTCCGCTCGAACGAAGGCCCCGTGCGCGACACCGCCGAACACCCGATCGTCCCGCCCACCGCGCCCCCGGCGCACTCGACGTCCACCGGAGCCATCCGGACCCTCGGCGCGAACCCGATCACCGCGCCGATCATGCTCCACCCGGGCGATGCGATCCCGCCGGCGCGGCGCGTGGTCTACATCATCCTGCTCGGCGCCCTCACCGCCCTCGGTCCGTTCACGATCGACCTGTACCTCCCCGCCTTCCCCGCGCTGGAGAGCGACTTCCGGACCACGGCGGCGGCGATCCAGTTCACGCTGACCGGAACGATGGTCGGCTTCGCCCTCGGCCAGCTCGTCGTCGGACCGCTCAGCGACAAGGTGGGGCGGCGCGTCCCGCTCCTCGTGGTGACGGGGCTGCACGTGCTCGCCAGCACCGCGGCCGCCCTCGCGCCGACGCTCGATCTCCTCATGGTGGCGCGCGTGCTGATGGGCGCCGGTGCGGCCGCCGGAGGCGTCGTGGCCGCCGCGATCGTCCGCGACCTGTTCGGCGGACGCCGCCTCGTGGTGATGCTCTCGCGCCTGGCGCTCGTGTCGGGCGTGGCGCCCGTGCTCGCACCGCTGGCCGGCTCCGCACTGCTGCTCGTGGTGCCCTGGCGCGGCATCTTCGTGGTGCTCGCGCTCTACGGCGCGATCATGCTCGTCTCCGCGATCTTCCTCGTCCCCGAGACGCTGCCGCGCGAGCGGCGGGCCGAGCACGGCACGACCACCATCTGGCAGCGGTACGCCAGCGTCTTCAGCGACCGCGTGTTCATCGGGGTGCTCGTCATCGGCGGCATGACCTTCAGCGGGCTGTTCTCCTACCTCTCCGCCTCGCCGTTCCTCTTCCAGGAGTCCTACGGATTCGATCCGCAGCAGTACGGGCTGCTGTTCGCGGTCAACTCCCTCGGTGTGGTGCTCGGGGTCCAGACCGCCTCCCGCCTCGCGGCGCGCTTCGGACCGCAGTGGGTCATGGCCTACTCCACCGGCGCCCTGCTGCTCGCGGGGTCGGCGATCGTCGTGACCGACCAGCTCGGGCTCGGGCTGTGGGGCACGGTCGTGCCGCTGTTCCTGTTCATCACGGCGTGCGGCTTCACCTTCCCGTGCGTGCAGGTGCTTGCGCTCGACCGGCACGGCAAGGCCGCGGGGACGGCACAGTCGGTGATCGGGGCGAGCAACTTCGGCGTCGCCGGGTTCATCTCTCCGGTCGTCGGGTGGATCGCGGGTTCGGCGGGGATCACGGCGACGACGATGGCCACGGTCATGGTCGGATGCGCCGTCATCGGCGTGCTCGCGCTCTGGCTGCTCGTCCGCCCGCGCACGGTCGGGCTCCTCACCCCCTGATCAGCGCCGCACCGGCTGCAGCCGGAACAGCCGCACGACGCGGCCGGACGCGCGCTCGTATCCCCGGTATCCGGGCCACTGCCGCTCGATGCGCGCCCACACCGCGTCGCGCTCCTCGTCTCCGATGAGCGTCGCGTGCACCGCCATCCGGCGCCCGCGGACCGTGATCTCGGCGTCGGGGTGGGCGAGGAGGTTCGTGGTCCACGCCGGATGACGCGCGCCGGCGAAGTTCGAGCCGGCCACGATCGCCCGGCCCTGACCGTCGGGGGTGTACATCAGCTCCGCATCGCGGGGTGCCCCGCTGCGCGCACCCACGGTGTGCAGGACGAGCGAGGGGACCAGGAGCGCGCTCAGCTGCACGCGGCCGCCGCTGAGGCGGGCGAGCGCCCGCTCCAGCGGCGGGAGGAGCCGCGGACCGTTCCGCCGGAACCACCGCGTCCGGCTGAGCGGCGCGACGATGCGACGGACGGCGGCCACGACCCGGGACATGCCGCCATTGTGGCGCGCCGCGCACGCGGCGTCACCCCTGGCACGCCGACGCCGCATCCGCAAGGGCGCGTCGCAGGCCGCAGCCGACAGGGCAGACTGTGGCGATGAGAGTTCCGGCGATCTCCTCCTGGCGTACGCAGCTGATCGTCGGCGTCGCCCTCGTCGTCCTCTCCTGCGGCCTCGGCGCCTGGGTGCTCGCGCGCGGCAACGACCCGTTCGCCCTCGACGTGTGGTGGAACGGGCTGTGGGCCGATGCCGAGGGGAACCCGGTGCTGCTGTGGTTCTCGCTCGTGATGAACCGCGTCGGCGGCACGTGGGTGGCGATCTACCTGATTCCCCTCGGCGGGGCCCTCGCGCTCGTGATCGCGAGACGGCCGTGGGCCGCCGCCTACTTCATCGCCGCATCGGCGGCCAGCGCGGCGGGCGTGCAGGTGCTCAAGCACCTGTTCGGCCGTGCGCGACCGGAGGACATCCTCATCACCAGCGACTACGGCTCCTTCCCCTCCGGCCATACGGCCAATGCCGCCACGATCGCCGTGGTCGCGGCGATCCTCTTCCCCCGCGTGTGGGTGTACGTGGCCGGAGCGGTGTGGGTGGTGCTCATGGCGTTCAGCCGCACGTATCTGCACGCGCACTGGCTGAGCGACACCGTCGGCGGCGCCCTCATCGGCGCCGGCGCCGCCTTCGCGATGGCCGCGGTGTTCTCCGCCGTCATCGCCACCGACCGGCGCCCCCGCGTCCGGGCCGGCACGAAGGCCTCAGGATGAGCGCCGACTCCCCGCTCCCCGCCGACGCCGGACGTCCGCGGCTGCGGGCGCCCACGGGCCGCGAGGAGGCGCTCCGCGCCGAGCCGCGCGCGGACGGCACGGCGCCGCGTGCGCTCGTGTTCGGCGCCACCGGCTACCTCGGCGGGCGCCTGGTGCCGCGCCTGCTCGCCGCCGGCTACCGCGTGCGGGTGCTCGCGCGCTCGCCCGAGCGGGCACGCGCCTTCGCGTGGGGCGACGCGGTCGAGATCGTCGCCGGCGACGCCGCCGACGCCGGCGCGGTCGCGGACGCGACGGCGGATGTCGACGTGCTGTACTACCTCGTCCACTCGATGAGCGCCGGCGCCGACTTCGCAGCCGCCGACCGTCGCGCCGCCCGGGTCGTGGCGGAGGCGGCCGCGGGCGCGGGCGTGCGACGGATCGTCTACCTCGGCGGGCTCCACCCCGACGACGCCGACCTCTCGCCGCACCTGCGCTCGCGCGTGGAGGTGGGGGAGATCCTCCTCGGCAGCGGCGTGCCGACCCTCGTGCTCCAGGCGGGCGTCGTCATCGGGTCGGGCTCGGCGTCGTTCGAGATGGTGCGTCACCTCACCGAGGTGCTGCCCTACATGCCGGCGCCGCGGTGGGTGCGCAACCGCATCCAGCCGATCGCCGTGCGCGACGTGCTGCACTACCTCCTGGGGGCGGCGCGCGTCGCTCCCGAGGTGAACCGCACGGTCGACATCGGCGGACCGGACGTGCTCCGCTACGGACAGATGATGAACGGCTACGCGGTGGAGGCGGGACTGCCGCAGCGGGCGATCGCGGCGCTGCCGGTGCTGACGCCGCGGCTCGCCTCGCACTGGGTGAATCTCGTGACCCCGATCCCGCGGGCGATCGCGCGCCCGCTCGTGGAGTCGCTGCAGAACGACTGCGTCGTCAAGGACGGCGACGTCGACGGGCTCATCCCGCCGCCGGGGGGCGGACTCACCCCGTACCGCCGCGCGGTCGCGCTGGCCCTCGGCCGCGTAAAGGACGACGACGTCGAGACGAGCTGGCTCGATGCCGAGATGTCGGACACCCCCAGCGACGCGCTCCCCAACGACCCCGACTGGGCGGGTCGCACGGTGTTCGTCGACGCCCGCACCGCGCAGACCCCGGCCACGCCGGCGCGGCTGTGGGAGGTCGTCGAGGGCATCGGCGGCGAGAACGGCTGGTACTCCTCGCCCGTGCTCTGGGCGGTGCGGGGGTGGATGGACCGGCTCGTCGGCGGCGTGGGGCTGGCCCGCGGACGTCGCAGTCGCCGGCGCGTCGCGGTGGGCGATGCGCTGGATTTCTGGCGGGTCGAGGCGGTGGAGCCGGGGCGTCTGCTGCGGCTGCGCGCGGAGATGAAGGTGCCGGGAGGGGCCTGGTTGGAGCTGCGCGTCACCCCGGACGGGGCGGGCTCGCGCTACGACCAGCGAGCGGTGTTCTTCCCGCGCGGGCTCGCCGGCCGCCTGTACTGGCTGGCCGTCCTGCCCTTCCACGGGTTCATCTTCCGCGGAATGGCCAACCGGATCACCGCCGCCGCCGAGCGCTCCTCGTAGGCTGGGCGGATGCAGCGCCACGCCCGGGTCATCACGGTGTCCGACCGCGCCGCGGCGGGGGAGCGGCAAGACCGCGGGGGCCCGCTCGCCGTCGGCCTCCTGCGCGATGCCGGATGGGCGTGTCCCGACGCCGTGATCGTCCCCGACGGCGCCGACAGCGTCGAGGCGGCGCTGCGCCGTGCGATCTCCACGGAGCCCGTGCTCGTGGTGACCACCGGAGGCACCGGTGTCGGCCCGCGCGACTGCACGCCGGAGGGCACGGCGCGGGTGCTCACCCGCACGCTCCCCGGCATCGCCGAGGAACTGCGTCGGCAGGGCGCCGGCGACACCGTGCGGGCGCTGCTGTCCCGTGGTCTCGCCGGGGTCGTCGACGGGTCCGGCGCGGTCGTGGTGAACCTCCCCGGATCACCGCGCGCGGTGACGGCCGCGATGCCGCTCGTGCTCGCTCTCGCCGGGCACGCCCTGGATCAGCTGGCCGGCGGCGACCACGCATGAGTGCCGTCCGCCTCGCCGAGATCTCCCCGGAGCCGCTGGATCTCCCGGCCCACCTCGCCGCCGTCGCCGATCCCGCCCTGGGCGCCGTGACGACCTTCCTCGGGCGGGTGCGCGACAACGATCCCGACGCCGCCGTGGACGTGGTCGCCCTGGAGTACAGCGCGCACCCGGATGCGGCGGCCGCGCTGTCGCGGATCGCGGCGGAGGCGGCGGCGGGCACCGACGCGGTGGTCGCCGTGAGCCACCGCGTGGGGAGGCTGGCGGTGGGTGAGGCCGCCGTCGTCATCGCCGTGGCATCCGGGCACCGCGACGCGGCCTTCGCGGTGTGCCGGGCGGTGATCGAGGCGATCAAGCGCGACCTGCCGGTGTGGAAGCGCCAGCTCGAGTCGGACGGCACCGCGGCGTGGAAGGGCCTCGGCGGCTGATCAGCCGCCTGCGAAGGGCGGGAGGACGTCCACGGTCGCCCCTGCCGGCAGCGCGACGTCCTCGTCCCGCCGGACGCCGTCCACGAGCACCGCGCAGCGGGGGAGGATCTCCCCGAGGGCCGGATGCTCCGTCGCCAGCGCCGTCTGCAGCGTTCGAAGCGTCGTCTCGGACCGCTCCTGCACGTCGGCTCCGGCGCGCTCGGCGGCGGCGGCGAAGAACCGCACGCGGATCATGCGGGTTCCTCGCCGGGGCGCACCCAGTCGCCCGAACGCCCGCCGCTCTTGGCGACGATGCGCACGTCGTCGATGACCGTGCCGCGATCCATGCCCTTGACCATGTCGACGACGGCCAGAGCCGTCACCGAGACGGCCGTCAGCGCCTCCATCTCCACGCCGGTGCGGTCCGCCGTCCCCACGGTCGCCTCGATCGCGACGCCCTCGGGGGTGATCGCGAGCTCGACCGAGGCGCGGTGGACGCCGATGACGTGCGCCAGGGGGAGGAGCGTGGCGGCCGACTTCGCCGCCTGGATGCCGGCGATCCGCGCGACGGCCAGGACATCGCCCTTGGGGGCGGTGCCGTCGGTGAGCGCCGTGACCACCGCGGGGGAGCAGCGCACGAAGCCGCGCGCGGTGGCCGTGCGGACGGTCGGCTGCTTGCCGGTGACATCGACCATGTGTGCGCGGCCGGCGGGATCCAGGTGCGGGAAGCTCATCCGACCAGCATGACATCGACCGCGTCGCCGGATGCCACGGCCTCGACCTCAGCGGGGATGACGGCGAACGCCTCGGCGCGGGCCAGGCCCCCCGCCAGGTGCGATCCGGAGCCGCCGGCGGTGGCGGGCCGGACCGTGCCGGCGGCGAGGTCCACCGCGGCGGGGAGGTACTGGCGCCGCCCGGGGGGCGTCCGCCATCCCTCGGCGGCGGTCAGCCGCATCCGTCGACGGAACAGGTCGCGCCGGCCCTGGAGGGCGAGGAGGGCGGGGCGGACGAACACCTCGAAGGAGACCGCGACGCTCACCGGATTGCCGGGGAGGCCGAACACGAGCGCGCCCGAGGGGAGTACCCCGAACGCCTGCGGTTTCCCGGGCTGCATGGCCACACCGGTGAACTCGACGTCGCCGCCGCCGGCGAAGGCGCCGCGCACCGGCTCATAGGCACCGGCGCTCACGCCGCCGCTGAAGAGGAGCACGTCCGCGTCCGCCGAGCGCTGCACGATGTGGGTCACGGCGAGCGGATCGTCGGGGACCCGCTCCACCCGCACCACGTCGGCGTCGGCGTCGGCGACGAGCGCCGCCAGGAGCGGCCCGTTGGAATCCGGGATGCGCCCGCGCGTGAGGGGGGCACCCGCCGCGAGCAGCTCGCTGCCGGTGGAGACGACGACCACCCGCGGCCGCCGGGTCACCGTGACCGCACCGACCCCGGCGGCCACCGCCGCCGCGAGTGCGAACGGGCCGAGCCGTGCGCCGGCGGGGACGACCTCGTCTCCGCTGCGGACATCCGCGCCGCGTCGGCGGACATACGCGCCGGCGGCCGGAGCGCGGAGCACCTGCACGGCGCGGAGGGAGTCACCGAGCCCGCCGACGGAGTCCTCGAACGGCACGACGGCGTCGGCGGCGGAGGGCACCGGGGAGCCCGTCATGATGCGGGCGGCCTCGCCCGGGCCGAGCGGCGGATCATCGTCGACGCCGGCGGGGAGATCGGCCACGACCCGCAGGGTCACCGGATGTGCGGAGTCGGCACCGCGGGCGTCCGCCTCGCGGACGGCGAATCCGTCCATCGCGGAGTTGTCGAACGGGGGGATGTCAGCGGCGGCGACGACCGGAGCGGCGGTGGTGCGGGCGCCGGCGGCGAGGACGGGGAGGGTCTCGGCGGGGAGGGGACGCACCGCGGCGAGCACACGCGCCAGCTGATCCTCGACGGTGCGCAGCCCGCTCACGCCGCCGCCCGCAGCGGGATCTCCGACACGCGCGCGCGCAACGCGTCCACCAGTGCGAGCCGGCCGAGGAGCGGGTCGCCGGCGCCGGTGAGGAGCTTGACGACCTCCGTCGCCAGCATCCCGCCGATCTGCACGCACAGGGCACCGAGGACCCCCACCTGCGCGCACGTGGGCGGCTCGCCGTCGCTGCCCGGCGGGAAGAGGTCATCGAGCACCACGGGCGCCGTCCCCGCCGGCGGCCGCGACCAGAACACGGTCACCTGGCCGTGCCATTCCTGCACCGCCCCCCACACCAGCGGCACTCCGGCCGCATCCGTGGCGGCGGCGACCGCGCGGCGCGTGTCGAAGGTGTCGCTGCCGTCCACGACCACGTCGGCCCCGGTCAGGAGCGCGGCGGCGTTGCCGGGGGTGAGGCGCTCACCGACGGGGACGACGCGGATGCCGGGCGCGAGGTCGTGCGCGGCGCGGGCGGCCGAGGCCGCCTTGGGCGTGCCGACGTCGGCCGCGCGGTGGGCGAGCTGACGCTGCAGATTGGTGAGCTCCACGACGTCGTCGTCGATGACGACGAGCTCTCCGACACCGGCGGCGGCGAGGGCGAGGATCACGGGGGAGCCGAGGCCTCCGGCCCCCACGACGGCGACCCGGGCGGCCGCGAGCCGGCGCTGGCCCTCCTCGCCGATGCCCGCGAGGACGGCATGGCGGGCGGTGCGGATGAGCTCCTCCGGCGCGAGGGCGCCGACGGGGTCGACGAGTGGGTGCATCCACCCAGGCTAGAGCCGTGGCGCAGCGTGTGGCGAAAGCCGCATCTACGGATCTCAAGGCAATATTCGTCCGCTCGTGCGGTAACCTCCCCTCGTGACGACGTATCGGATCGCCCAGGCCGCGCGGCTGCTCGGCGTGAGCGACGACACCGTCCGGCGGTGGATCGACGCGGGGGCGCTCCCCGCATCGGGATCACCGGCCGAGATCCCGGGGGAGGCGCTCGCCGCGCACGCGCTCGCGCTGGGGTCGGGCACCGGCGCCGCATCCGATGTGCCCTCCAGCGCACGCAACCGCTTCGTCGGCATCGTCACGCGCGTGCAGGTGGACGGCGTGATGGCGCAGGTCGATCTGCAGTGCGGCCCCCACCGGGTGGTCTCGTTGATGTCGGCGGAGGCCGTGCGCGAGCTGGCCCTCGAGGTCGGCTCGCTCGCCGTCGCGTCGGTGAAGGCCACGCAGGTCACCGTCGAGACCCCGCGGGCCTGACGTGCGCGCCGCCCGCACCGTCGTCGCGCTCGTGGCCGCCGCCGCGGCGCTGAGCGCGTGTGCCGCCGCGCCGTCCGCATCCGAACCCGCAGAGACCGTGACCGTGTTCGCGGCGGCCTCGCTCCGCGGCGCGTTCGACGAGATCGCGGCCGCCTTCGAGGCCGACTCCCCGGATGTCCGGGTCGAGGCGGTCTACGACGGCTCGTCGACGCTCGTCACGCAGATCGCCGAAGGGGCGCCCGCCGACGTGCTCGCCACGGCTGACGAGGCCACCATGGCGCGGGCCGGCGCCCTCGCCCCCGACCCCGCCGTCTTCGCGACCAACACGCTCGTGATCGCCGTGCCGGCGGGGAACCCCGGTGCCGTGGCGTCCCTGGCCGATCTGGCCGACGTGACCACGGTGCTCTGCGCGCCGGAGGTGCCGTGCGGCGCGGCGGCCGCGGAGCTCCTCCGCCGTGCCGGCGTCGCGGTCGCCCCGGCGAGCCTCGAGCAGAACGTCGCGGCGGTGCTGACGAAGGTGGCCGCCGGCGAGGCGGATGCGGGCCTCGTCTACGCCACCGACGCGCAGAGCCAGGACCGGGTGCGTGCGATCGTCCCCGAGGGCGCCGCCGAGGTGGTCAACCGCTACCCCCTCGCCGTGCTCGCCGACGCCCCTCATCCCGAGGCGGCCGCCGCGTTCGTGGCGTTCGTCCGCTCGGCGGCGGGGCAGGACATCCTCGCCCGTCACGGATTCGGCGCCCCGTGAGCGCCCGCGCCGTGAGCGACCGCGCCATCGACGGCCGCCCCGTCTCGTCCACGCGGGGAGGCGGCTATGCGCCGGCCACGCTGATCGTCCCCGCCCTGATCGGGCTGGGCGTGCTCGTCATCCCGCTTGCGGCCCTGCTGGGCCGGGTCGAGCCGGCGCGCTTCGTCGCCGACGTGACGTCGCCGGCCGCGCTTCAGGCGCTCGCGCTCTCTCTGCTGACCGGCGCGGCGGCGACGCTCGTGTGCGTCGTCGTCGGCATCCCGCTCGCGATCGTCATCGCCCGGGCGGGGCGACGCACCGCGGCCGTCCTCCGCGCCGTGGTGACCGTGCCGCTCGTGCTCCCCCCGATGGTGGGCGGGGTCGCACTGCTGTACCTGTTCGGCCGCAACGGCTGGCTCGGTGGGCTCGAGCTGCCCTTCACCACACCGGCCGTGGTGCTCGCGCAGGTGTTCGTCGCCCTGCCGTTCCTCGTGCTGGCGGTCGAGGGGGCTCTGCGCACCTCCGGGGTCGATTTCGAGCGCACCGCGGCGGCGCTGGGGGCCGGAAGGTGGACGATCCTCCGCCGCATCACGCTGCCGCTGGCGGCACCGGGCATCGTGGCGGGCGTGGTGTTGTGCTTCGCGCGGGCCATCGGTGAGTTCGGCGCTACGGCGCTGTTCGCCGGCAACCGTCCGGGGGTCACCCAGACGATGCCGCTGGCGATCTACACCGCCTTCAACGGCGCGGGCGTCTCACAGGGCACGGGGATCGCGCTGGCCGTCCTCCTCCTGGCCGCCGCGGTGGCGGTGCTGCTGCTCGTGCGCGGTTGGCGGCCGGGGGCCGCACGGTGAGCGTCTCGACAGGGGCTGTGCCGGCGTCGCCGGGGCGGCCGCGAGAGACGGCCGCGCTGGAGGCCCGCATCCGGGTACGGCGCCCGGCACTCACCGTCGAGGTCGAGCTGGCGGTGGCGGCGGGAGAGACCGTCGCCGTGATGGGGCCGAGCGGTGCCGGCAAGTCGACGCTCCTCGGCGCCCTCGCCGGGCTCGTGCCGCTGACGACCGGTGAGATCCGGGTGGGCGGACGCACCGTGGATGCGGCGGGCGTGGCAGGGCGGGACGTGCACGTCGCACCGATGTCGCGCGGCGTGGTGCTCCTCGGCCAGGATGCGCGCCTGTTCCCGCATCTCAGCGCGCGGGAGAACGTCGCCTTCGGCCCGCGCGCCGCCGGTATGGCCCGCACGCACGCGCGGAGCGCGGCCGAGGCGTGGCTCGGCCGGGTGGGGCTCGGCGGGCTCGGCGACCGGATGCCGGCGGCGCTGTCGGGCGGGCAGCAGCAGCGGGTCGCCGTCGCACGCGCGCTCGCGGCGGGCCCGCGAGCCGTGCTCCTGGACGAGCCCCTCGTCGGGCTCGATCCGCAGACGGCGGCCGGCATCCGCACGATGCTCCGCGAGCAGCTCGCGGGCGTCACCGTGGTCGCCGTCACCCACGACGCGGTCGACGCCGCCGCGCTCGGCGACCGGATCGTCGTGCTGGAGGACGGGCGGATCACGCAGGAGGGCGACGTGCGGGAGGTGCTCGCGCGTCCGGCCACGGCGTTCGTCGCGAGCATCGCAGGGCGCAACCGCCGCGAGGGATCCGCGCGCGGGGGCGCGTGGGAGGGGGACGGCATCCGGCTGGAGGCCGTGGATGCGGCCTCCCGCGCCGCCGCGGCGGTGGACGGGACGCCGCTGGCGGCGGTCTTCCGACCGGCGGATCTCCGCCGCGTCGCCCACCCCGGTCGGAACACGTGGGACGCCACCGTCGACCGGATCGAGCCCACGCCCGAGGGGGTGCGCGTGCAGGCCGGGGGCGTCGCCGCCGATCTCGACATCGCAGCCGCGGCCGATCTCGCGCCGGGTACCGCGCTCCGCCTCTCGGTCGCGCCCGAGGATGTGAGATTCGTCGCCGGGGACGGCGCCGGCGGATAGGGTCGGGCCGTGACACGGATCCGCCGGATGCAGCGGGGCGATGAGGCCGCGCTCGCCGAGATCTGCCTGCGCACCGCGGATGCCGGCGCGGATGCGACCGGGCTGCTCGACGACGACGACGTGTGGGCGGAGATCTTCGTGCTGCCCTACGCCGCACGTCATCCGGACTTCGCCCTCGTCGCGGTCGACGACGACGAACGGGTGGTGGGGTACGCCGTCGCCGCGCCGGACACCGCCGCGTTCGAGGCCTGGTTCCGGAACGTCTGGTGGCCACGTTTCTCCGCCCGCTGGCCCGCGCCTGCGCCCGACGCCGCCGCGCGCCAGGACGACCTGCTGCGCTACGCGTACGGGCGCGGACCCGGCGCCGAGCCCTACGGCGACACCTACCCCGCTCATCTCCACATCGACCTCCTCCCCGAGGCGCAGGGGCAGGGGTGGGGTCGCCGGCTCATCCAGGAGCTGACCGGCCGCCTGCGCGAGGCCGGGGTGACGGGCGTGCACCTGGTGGCCGCAGCGGAGAACAGCGGCGCGGTCGCGTTCTACGAGCGGCTGGGGTTCAGCCGGCTGGCCGCCCCGGACGACGTGCGCGCCTTCGGGATGTTCCTCTGACCGCTCACAGTGCCCGGACGCGCCGCCGCTCGCGCAGCACATGCGCGGGCCGGTACTCGGTCGCCGGGCGCTCCTCGACCAGGACGGTGCCGTCCTCCGCCCACCCGTGCGCCT
The DNA here is from genome assembly GCA_964496445.1 of uncultured Microbacterium sp. Lineage (GTDB taxonomy): Bacteria > Actinomycetota > Actinomycetes > Actinomycetales > Microbacteriaceae > Microbacterium. The sequence goes on along the minus strand of CAZBZR010000003.1, from coordinate 150,583 downwards.
CGTAGAACCGCGCCGCGCGGTCATTGCCCTCCAGCACCCAGAGGAACGCTTCGCGGTACCCCGCCTCACGGAGCGCGTCTTCGACCGCTCGCATCAGTGCGTGCCCGACGCCGCGACCCCACTGATCCGGGAGCGCGTACAGCGCGGAGAGCTCGCCGGCGTCGGGCCACCGCTCATCGCGCGAGCCGCCGTAGCTGGCCCATCCCACCGCCGCGCCGTCCGCCGCGACTGCGATGAGGTCGACGCTCTCCCCGCCGGCATGATCCCGCGTCCAGCGGTCGGTGCGGATCGCCGCCTCCCGCTCGGCGTCCATCGCGGCGAGGACCGCGTCGTCGATGAGGCCCTCGTAGGCGGCCCGCCAGGTGGACACGCGGATGTGCGCGATCGCGCGCGCGTCGCGGATCGTCGCAGGGCGCACGGTGAACATGCGCCCACCCTGCCACGCGGCCGCGTCAGGATGCGACGGTCGTCCCGCCCCGGAGGTGCACCGTGCGATCGACGAGTTCCGCGGGCGCCCCCACGTGGGAGATCACCACGACGGCGCGGTCCGCTCCGACGGCCGAGAGCAGGTCGCGCAGGAGGGCGTCGGATGCCTCGGGGTCGACGCCCGCCGTCGGCTCGTCGAGGACCAGGACGGGGAAGCCGCGCAGGAGGGCGCGCGCGAGGGCGATCCGCTGCGCCTGCCCGCCCGACACCAGCGCCCCGCGGTCGCCGACCGGTGCGTCCAGGCCGCCGCGCTCGGCCACCCATTCGGCCAGCCCGACGCGGGCGAGGACGGCCTGCAGCTCGGCATCGTCGGCGGTGTCGCGGGCGAACAGGAGGTTCTGCCGCAACGACTCGTCGAAGAGGAACGGTGTCTGTTCACACAGGCCCACCGTGAGGCGCAGGTCGTCGCCCGCGATCGAGCGGGCCGGCACTCCGCCGACCGTGTACTCGCCGGTGTAGTCCAGGAATCGCACCAGCACATGCGCGAGCGTCGTCTTGCCCGCGCCGCTGGGTCCGGTGACGAGCACCCGCTCGCCCGGGCCGACGCGCAGATCCACGCGGTGCAGGGTGCCGGCGTCGTCGGCGTCGCCGTGTCGCGCCGGCCAGCGGGCGCCCACGCCGGACAGGACGATCCCGGTGCCGAGCGGTGGCGCCTCGCCGGTCGCGCCGGGCTCGTCGCGGGGGAGCCCCGCGGGCACCTCGGCCGGCACGGTCTCCGCGACGCGGGAGGCCGCCGCGCGCACCTGGCGCCAGGATGCCAGCGCCAGCGGCACGGGGCCGAAGATCTCGAACACCGCCATCGGCAGGAGCACGACGACCGCGAGGGCGGGGCCGGTGAGGGCGCCCCCGGCAACGCCCGGCGCGGCGACGACGAGAGCGGCGAGCGAGGCCAGCCCGGCGAACAACGACACCGCGCCGCCGGTGGCACCCTGCGCGACGCCGCGGCGGATGACGGCGCGCCGGAGCTCCTCGTCGGCTGCCCGCACGCGCGCGTGCGCCGCGTCGAGGCCGCCGAACGCCGTGAGGACGTCGAGGTTCGCGAGCAGGTCGTAGATCGCGTCGGCGACCCGGGCGCGCAGCGGCGCGATCGCCCGCTCGGCGCGCGCGCCGGCCAGCCAGCCGACGCCGACGGCGAGCGCGAAGGCGCCGGCGAGGCTCGCCAGCAGGGTGAGAGCCGCCGGCCACGACACGAAGGCCACGAAGCCGACGCTGGCAAGGGCGGTGACCCCGGCGACGAGGAGCGGCTGCACCACCCGCAGCGGCAGGTTCTGCAACTCGTCGACGTCGTCGACGAGGCTGGAGAGCATCTCGCCGCGCCGGGTGCGTCCGAGCCCGTCGGGGGCGAGCGGGACGAGGTCGCGCACCAGGCCGGCGCGCACGCTCGCGAGCTGACCGAGCGCGGCATCGTGACCGGAGAGGCGCTCGAGGTAGCGGAAGACGCCGCGGCCCAGGGCGAAGGCCCGCACCGCGACGACCGCGGCCGACAGCGCGATCACCAGCGGCTGCTCGGCGGCGCGCGCGATCAGCCACGCGCTCGCGGCGAGGAGGGCGATCGCGCTCACGGCGGTGCCGGTGCCCGCGAGCACGGCCGGCGCGAATCGGCCGGGACGAGGCTGTGCGGCGCGCAGGAGCGCGCGGGTGCGGGCGTTCATGCCGCCTCCCCCCGGGCATCGAGGGTGACGATGTCGTCGGCGATCCGGGAGACCGAGGCACGGTGCGAGACGACGAGCACCCCGATGCCCTCCGCGTCGGCCAGGGTGCGCAGGCGGCGCCACAGCCGCTCCTCGGTGTCGGCGTCGAGGGCGCTCGTGGGTTCGTCGAGGACGAGGAGGTGCGCGCGTCCGGAGCGCACGCGGTACAGCGCCCGCGCCACGGCCACCCGCTGCGCCTGGCCGCCGGAGAGTCCTGCGCCGCCGGCGCCGAGGACGAGATCGGGATCGATCTCCCCGGCTTCGGCGTCCGCGAGGCACGCGGTCACCCGGGCTGGGTCGGTCTCGTCCTCGCCGAGGGCGACGTTGGCCGCCACCGTCCCGGCCAGGAGCCCCGGGCGCTGACCGGCCCACGCGATCGACTCCCGTGCGTGCGCGACGGACCTCCCGTCGGCGGTGATCTCGCCCTCGTGCGGCGCGAAGCCGAGGAGCGCGGCGAGGATGCTGGACTTGCCCGCGCCGCTCGGGCCGCGCAGCCACGTGATCCGCCCCGGCGTCAGGGTGAGGTCGACGGGGCCGAGCGTGCGAGCGCTGCGGCGCACGCGCAGGTCGCTCGCAGCCACCGTGGTCGCCGCGGGCACGCCGGCTCGCGGCTCGGCCGGCACATCGCGGGCGGCGTCGAGGGTGGCGAAGATCTCCTCGGTCGCCGCCACCCCCTCCGCGGCGGCGTGGAACTGCACCCCCACCTGGCGCAGCGGAAGATAGGCCTCGGGGGCGAGGAGGAGCACGAACAGGCCCACCAGCAGCGTCATGTCCCCGGCCAGCAGGCGGAATCCGATCGTCACCGCGACGATCGCCACCGAGATGGAGGCGAGGAACTCCAGCGCGAAGCCGGAGAGGAACGACACCCGCAGCACCGACATGGTCTCCCGCTTGTAGCGGCGGGTGACCCCCTCGATGCTGTCGGCCGCGCGATGATCGCGGCCGAAGGCCTTCAGGGTGCCGAGGCCCGCCACGGTGTCGGCGAAGCGCGCGGCCAGGCGGCCCAGGGTGTCGTACTGGCGCCGCTGTACGGCGCGGGTGGCCAGGCCGATGAGCACCATGAACACCGGGATGAGGGGAAGGGTGAGCACGACGATCAGCCCGGACAGCGGGTCGGCGAGAGTGATGGCGACCACGAGGATCGGCATGGCCACGATCGTGGCCACCAGCTGCGGCAGGTACCGCGAGAAATAGGCGTCGAGGGATTCCAGCCCGTGACCGGCGGTCACCGCGAGCGCGGCGGCGTTGCGGCCGTTCAGCCATCCGGGCCCGAGACGTCGCACCGCGCCCACGAGAGCCTCGCGCAACTGCAGCGCCGCCGCCGCGCCGCCGCGGGCGCTCACGCGCTCGGCGGCCGCCAGAAGCACGGCCCGCAGCGCCACCAGCCCGGAGGCCGCTCCCAACGTCGGCCACAGGTCTTCGATCGGTGCCCCCTCGATCGCACGCACCAGAGCGATGGTGAGCGTGAGGGAGAACCCGATGATCACGCCCGTCTGGGCGAGCACGAGCGCGGCAGTGACTGCGAGGAACCCCCGCGAGGCCCGCGCGTGGACGAGGAGCCGCGGATCGACCGGTCCGGTGCGGCGCCGCCGCATCCGGTCCGGTCTGGTCCTCGTCTTCTGGCTCATCCGTCGATCCTCTCCCGCGGGAGGGCGTCAGTGGGCCAGCGCCGCCGCCTTCTCGATGCGGGCGCGGGTCACGCGCTTGCGGAACACCCAATAGGTCCAGCCCTGGTAGGCCAGCACGAGCGGAAGGAAGATCAGCGCCGCCCAGCTCATGATCGTCAGGGTGTAGTCGGTGCTCGACGCGTTCTCGATCGTCAGGCTGAAGGCCGGGTCGGTGGTGGAGGGCATCACATTCGGGAACAGGGCGAACCACAGCATGAGCACGGCCGCCACGATCGTGCCGGCGCCGAACCCGAAGGCCCACCCTTCGCGGTCGCGGAGGTTGGCCACGACGGAGGCGATGAGCAGCACGGCGGCCACCGCTCCGAGCGCCAGGACCGCGAGCGACAGGTGCGCGACCACGGTCCACACCACGAACACGGCGGCGACCGCGACGGTCAGGATGCCGGCGCGAGTGCCGAGCCGCCGGGCGTCCTGGTGCACCCGGCCGTCAGTCTTCAGCGCGACGAAGTACACGCCGTGCACGAAGAACAGCAGCAGCGTGGTGAGCCCGCCCAGCAGCCCGTACGGGTTCAGCAGGGTCAGGAGCGACCCGGTGAATTCGTGGTCGGCGTCCAGCGGCACCCCCTGCACGATGTTGGCCACCGCGACGCCCCACAGGAACGCCGGCAGTGCCGAGCCGATCACGATCATCCGGTCGAAGGCGCGCTTCCACTGCAGCGAGTCGCGCTGGTGCCGGTACTCGAACGACACCCCGCGCGCGATGAGGGCCAGCAGGATCAGCAGCAGCGGGAGGTAGAACCCGCTGAACATCGTGGCGTACCACTCCGGGAACGCCGCGAACAGGCAGGCGCCCGCCACGATCACCCAGGTCTCGTTGAGGTCCCACACCGGACCGATCGTGTTGATGATCTGCCGACGGGAGATGTCGTCCCGGCCGAGGAACGGCAACGACATGCCCACGCCGAAGTCGAACCCGTCGAGGACGAAGTATCCGACGAAGAGGAATCCGACGATCCAGAACCAGAGGTATGCGAGGTCCATGTCCGCTCCTAGTAGACGGTCGTCGGGGTGTTCTCGACCGAGTCGGGCTCGGCCGGGGCGTTCGGATCGGGGAAGGGGTCAGGGCCCTTCTGGGCGTAGGTGATCAGGAGCCGGATCTCCACGACCGCGAGGGTGGCGTAGATCGCAGTGAACGCCACCAGCGACAGCAGCACGTTCCACCCCGGGACGCTGGGGGAGACGCCGTCCTCGGTGAGCATGAGGCTGAAGACGATCCACGGCTGCCGTCCCATCTCCGTGAAGACCCAGCCCACGAGACTGCCGAACAGCGGCAGCGGCGCCGACCACACCAGCACGCGCCACATCCACGGCTTCATCGCGATGCGCGAGCGGCGACGGGTGATCCACAGGCCCACCACCGAGAGGGCCGCCGCCGCGCCGCCCAGCGCGATCATCCAACGGAAGGACCAGTAGGTCACCCAGATGATCGGCGTGTAGTCGCCGGGGCCGAACTGCTCGTTGTACAGCGCCTGCAGGTCGTTGATGCCCTCGACGCAGCCGTCGAGCGAGTGCGTGGACAGCAGCGACAGGAGGTACGGTACGCGCAGCGACCAGATCTCCTCCGACCCGTCGGGCGTGCCGATGGAGAACAGCGAGAACGAGGCGTCCGCACCGCACGCGGTGTCGTACATCGCCTCGGCCGCGGCCATCTTCATGGGCTGCGTGGCGACCATGACGAGGCTGAGCTGGTCACCGGTGAGCGCGACGAGCGCGAAGGAGCCGACCATCCACCACATGCCGAAGCGCAGGGAGGCGCGCATCGTCTCGATGTTCTGGGCGCGGGCCAGGTGCCAGGCGGAGACGGCGATCAGCACGGCTGCGGCGAACATCCACGCCGAGAAGATCGTGTGCGGGAAGGCCGCCATGGCCACGGGGTTCGTCAGCAGCGCACCGAAGTCGACGAGCTCGGCCCGGGAGCCGTCGGCGGCCATCTCGTAGCCGACCGGATTCTGCATGAAGGCGTTGGCGGCGATGATGAAGTAGGCCGACAGCGTGGCGCCGATGGCGGCCATCCAGATGCTCGCCAGGTGCGCGAGGCGCGGCAGGCGGTCCCACCCGAAGATCCACAGCCCGATGAAGGTCGCCTCGAGGAAGAACGCCAAGAGACCCTCGAAGGCCAGCGGGGCACCGAAGACGTCGCCCACGAAGCGGGAGTAGGCCGACCAGTTCATGCCGAACTGGAACTCCTGCACGATGCCGGTGACGACGCCCATCGCGAAGTTGATGAGGAAGATCTTGCCGAAGAAGCGTGTGAGGTGGAGCCACTTCACGTCGCCGGTGCGGTACCAGATCGTCTGGAACACGGCGACGACCAGGGACATGCCGAGGGTCAGGGGGACGAACAGGTAGTGGTACAGCGTCGTCAGACCGAACTGCCATCGGGCGAGCAGAAGGGGGTCCAGAAGCTCCACGGGATGCCTCCAAGGTCGGGCCACATCGTGTGGTCTGACCACACGGTAACACTGGCGGGACAGCGTCGTGGCGCCAGTCTCTCGCCATCGAAACACCGGCCGCCCGCGCTCGCGCCGGGAATAACCCGTAGCCTCGACCCATGCGATCCCGGAGGCGGCCATGACGGCGGTGCCGGTGGTGCTCGGAATGCCGCGCTCGGCCGCGACAGCCGCGTCCGACGCGCCGGAGGACGGCGTCCTCGTCGACACGCACGGGCGCGTCCACCGCGACCTGCGGATCTCCCTGACCGACCGCTGCTCGCTGCGCTGCACCTACTGCATGCCCGAGCAGGGCAACGAATGGCTCGCGCGGACCAGCATCCTGAGTGTGGCCGAGATCGTCGAGGTCGCCCGCGTCGCCGCCGGTCTCGGCATCACGACGTTCCGTCTCACCGGCGGGGAGCCGCTGCTGCGCACCGACATCGTCGACATCGTCCGCGCGCTCGCCGCCATCGAGAGTCCGGCGGGCCCCGTGGCGATCGCGATGACCACCAATGGCATCCGCCTGCCGGAGGTGCTGCCCGACCTCGTGGCGGCGGGCCTGACGCGCGTGAACATCAGCATCGACACGGTGCGCCGCGAGCGGTTCGCCGCGCTGACGCGCCGCGACCGCCTGGACGACGTGCAGGCCGGGATCGCGGCGGCCGCGGCATCGTCGCTGCGTCCCCTGAAGCTGAACGCCGTCGCGATGCGCGGTGTCAACGACGACGAGCTCGTCGATCTCGTCGCCTTCGCCGTGGCGATGGGCGCCGAGATGCGCTTCATCGAGCAGATGCCGCTGGATGCCGGGCACACGTGGGACCGCGCGACGATGGTGCCCCGCGAGGAGATCCTCGCGGCGCTGCGCACCCGCTGGCGCCTGGAGCCGATTCCCGGGCGCGGCGGGGCGCCCGCCGAGACCTGGTCGCTCGACGGCGGTCCGCACCGCGTGGGCGTGATCGCCTCGGTCACCGCGCCCTTCTGCGGGGCGTGCGACCGGCTGCGGCTCACCGCCGACGGCCAGCTGCGCAATTGCCTCTTCTCGATCGCCGAGTACGACCTCATCCCCGCCCTCCGCATGGGCACGGCAGCCGAGCGCGACGCCGCCGTGGCGGCGCAGCTGCGGGCGTGCGTGCGCGGCAAGCTCCCCGGCCACGCCATCGACGACCCCGGGTTCCTGCAGCCCCCGCGGGGCATGAACGCGATCGGCGGCTGAATCAGCCGGGCATCGCCAGCTGCACGACGCAGTCCTCCGGCCGATCGGCGGGCTGGAGGCAACCGGCACGCAGCGGGCCGCCCGCGGCGCCGAGCACCCCGTCCATGAGGCCCAGATGCACCTGGCACAGGAGGCTGCGCTCTCCGCTCACCGCCGCGGCGTGCGGGCAGGGTGACAGATCGACGGTGAGGGCGCTCTCGTCCACGACGGGGGCGAAGCCGGCGTCTTCCAGGTCGTCGACGAGCGCATCGAGCTGGTGTACGGCCTCGGCGGGGAGGGTGGCCGGCCCCGCCGGCCACACCCGGCGCAGCAGGTCGCCGCGCCGGGCGGCATCCTGCGCCTTGCGGGCGGCGACGGGGCTGGCCGCCGCCGCGTCGCCCGTGGCCGCGCTGTACAGCACGCGCGGGCGCCCCCGCGTGGTGCGGTGCTCGGTGACCGCCACGACGTAGCCGCCGTCGACGAGGCGCTGCAGATGCTCGCGCACCGTGTTGGCGTGCAGGCCGGTCTCAGCGCACAGCTCGTCCACGGTGCGCCGCGCGCGCTGCTGGAGCAGGTGGAGGATCCGCACCCGCGAGTAGCTGGAGATCGCGCTGTAGCCGGTCACCCCGTCATTATGCGCCGGGCCGTCGCCGCCCGCAGCATCCGCCCGTTCCTATACTCGGTACGTACATACCCGATATACCGAAGGGGCCGCATGTCGGTACGGCAGGGACTCCTCGCGATCCTCGATCTCGGGCCCTGCTACGGCTACCAGCTGCGGGCCGAGTATGCGCGACGCACCGGGGCGGCGCTGAATGTCGGCCAGATCTACACGACGCTGGACCGCCTCGAGCGCGACGGGCTCGTCGGCAAGCGCGGCGTGGACGAGCGCGGGCACACCGCGTGGGGCATCACCCCGGCCGGCTCCCGCGCGGCGGCGGCCTGGCTGGCCGAACCCGACGCGCCGACGGGGCGGGACGAGCGCGCGTTCAAGGTGGCGCTGGCCTCGACCCTGCCGGGGGTCGATGTCGCCGCGGTGATCGCCGCCGAGCGGGCGGCGGCCGTCCGGCGCTTGGCGGAGCTCGACGCCGACGATCCCCGCGAGGCGGCCGCGGCGGTGCTGCGGGAGGCCGACCGGGCGCGCACGCGTGCGGAGATCGCGTGGCTGGATGCCGTCGCCCCGATCCTCGCCGCCGCATCCGACCGCGTCCTCGCCCTCTCGGCCGAGCGACCCAAGCGCGGCCGGCCGGTGCGTCAGGCCGGGTAGTTGGCGGCGGCCAGGAGCCCCGCGAGGTGCGCGGCGTTGGCCGCGACCGTCCGGGTGGTCCCGGCCGTGGCCTCGGGGGTCCCGTCGAGATCCTGATAGTCGGTGGAGCCCATCGCCTCGCCGTTCCAATACGTCACGCCCTGGGCGGGGATGGTGTACCCCACGTCGTTGAGGGCCTGGAACAGGTCGGCGGAGATCTTGTGCGCGCCGTCCTCGTTGCCCACGACGGCGACCACGGCGACCTTGCCGAACAGGATGGGGCGGCCATCCGCGTCGGTCTCGCTGAGCTCGGCGTCGAGGCGCTCCAGCACGCGCGCCGCGACGGAGGAGTGCTGCCCCATCCACGTCGGGGTGCCGAGGACGAGGATGTCGGCGGCGAGGACCTTCTCGCGGATGCTCGGCCACTCGTCGCCCCCGCCCATGTCCTTCTCCACGCCGGGGCGGACGTCGGCGTCGACGACGCGCACGAGCTCGCAGGCCACGCCGTGACCGTCGAGCTCGGCGATCACCTCGCGCAGGAGCTTCTCGGTGCTGGAGGGCGCCGGAGCGGCCTTGAGCGTGCAGTTGAGGGCGATCGCGCGAACCATGGGGTCCCCTTTCCGAGGCGTCTCCGCCGACGTTACGGATGCCGGCCGCCGCCCGCGTGGGGCTTGACAGGCAGTGCCGCACGATCGGCGCGGTCACCGCCCCGGTGATTAGCCGTCACCCCGCGTTTCGTCAAGCCCCGCGGGGAATTCGCTTCGGAAGCGCACGCTGTGAGGACAGAGCGAAGGAGTCGGCCATGGTGATGGAAGCACGTCACGTGGAATCGACCCCCCTCGCAGCCCCCGCCCCGTGGACCCGCATCGATCTCGACCTCTACGAGATCTCGTGGGACGGGGCCGTCGCCGGATACGTCGAAGTGGTGGGGCACGTCTTCGTCGCCCTCTCCGGCGCCCGGTACGACCGTGCGGTCGAGGTGCGTCAGGCGCTCAGCTTCCCCGACGCCGTCGACGCGCTCCGCCGCGCAGCGGCGGCCTGAGCGATCCCGCGCAGCGGCGGCCTGAGCGATCCCGCGCAGCGGCGGCCTGACGACCCCGCGCGGCGTCAGCGGCCGTCGGCGACGGTGTAGCCCGCCTCGGCGACCGCGGCACGCAGCGCGTCATCCGAGATCGGCCCGCTCGCCTGCACCCGCAGGCGGGAGACGCCGTCGGCGACGAGGTCGATGTCGACCGCCGTGACCCCCTCGATCGCCGAGACCTCTTCGGTGACGGCCCGCACGCAGTGGCTGCAGGTCATGCCCGTCACGCCCAGCTCGATCGCGCCGGCGGCGGGAGCGGATGCCTCGGCCGCGGGTGCGGCGCACGCGCAGGCGTCGCCGCCGCATCCGGCAGCGGGGGCGGTCAGTCCGAGGTCGAGTCGCTGGGTGGCCATGGGTCCTCCGGGGGTCAGGAGCGGACGAGGCGTGCGATCGCCTCGTTCGCCTCACGGATCTTCTCTGCTGCTACGGGGCCGCCCTGCGCCGTCGCCTCCGCGACGCAGTGGCTGAGGTGATCGCCGAGGAGCGACAGCGCCACGTTCTCGAGCGCCTTCGTCGCGGCGGACACCTGCGTGAGGATGTCGATGCAGTACTTGTCGTCCTCCACCATGCGCGCGATGCCGCGGACCTGTCCCTCCGCGCGACGCAGTCGCTTGAGGAGGTCGTCCTTGCTGCCCTCGTAGCCGTGCACGCGACGATGATACCCCCCATGGGTATGCGGGAGGGCGTGCCTGCTCCCCGCGGCTGCGCCGAGGCGTTACGGTCGGATCATGGCCCCGGCAGAACGCGACGATGAGGTCGACCTCCTCATCGATGCGTGGTCGCGGCGCCTCCCGGACGTCGATCTGACGCCGCTGGATGTCATGTCGCGCCTGCGGCGCGCCTCGCACCGTCTGGGGAAGCTGCGCGCGGCCGCGTTCGCCGCGGCGGGCCTGGCCGCGTGGGAGTTCGACGTGCTCGCCGCCCTCCGCCGTGCCGAGGCGCCGCACGAGATGAATCCGGCCCAGCTCATCGAGGCCACGATGATCGGCTCGGCGGCGATGACGAACCGCCTGGAGAAGCTCACTGCGCGCGGGCTGCTCGAGCGCCGGCCGAACGAGCTGGACCGCCGCAGCATCCTGGTGCGGCTGACCGACGAGGGCGCCTCCCGCGTGGATGCCGCGATGACCGAGCTCGCGCGCCGCGAAGGGGAGGAGCTGCGCATCCTCAGCCGGGCCGATCAGGCCGATCTGGCGCGGATCCTGCGCCTCCTCGTCGACCCGGAGTAGCCGTGCCCCAGCCGCCGGCTCCGGGTGCCGCCCGCCTGCTGTGCCTGAGCCGGCGGGGCGGCGAGATCTGCACGCGGCCCGCCGGTCATCCGGGGCTGCACCACCGCCGCCACACCGGGCTGATGTGGAGCGAGCGCGACGCCGATCCGCCCCGGTGCCCCGGAAGCGGCGCGCCCGGCCGGCCCGCGGCCCGCGATGCCGACGGGTACCCGGGCGGGCGGGGGCTGTGCGCCGAGTGCGGCGCCTTCGTCGACGTGGTCGCCGGCGCGCTGGCCGAGCACGACGCGTGGCGCGGGGACGCCACGCGCGCGGAGGCCGACCGCCGCCGCGAATGGTTCAACACGCACGGATGGTGACGCCGGGCCGTAGGCTCGGTCCGTGAACGCCCCGCGCGCGCCCCACAAGAGGCACCGACGCCGCATCGCCGTGAGCGGGTTCATCGCGACGGTCATCGTGCAGATCGTCCTCATCGCGGTGGGGGTCGCCTTCATCTTCAGCACCGACCTGAAGGCGGCGCTGGTGCTGCTGGTGACGTGGTGCGTCATCGGGTCGTTGTACGTCGTGACGGTGTGGGTGGTGCTGGGGATCGCGAGCCGGTTCGCGGAGACCGACGAGCCGCCCATCCTCCTGGAGCTGGGCCGGCTCTCGCACTCGCTGTCGCTGGCGTCGACCATCCTCGTCTCGGCGGTGGGGGTCGTCGCCGCGGTGCAGCACATCTTCTTCCTCGATCCCCGCGCCAACCACGACAGCTTCCTGCTGAACGCCGCGGGCATCTGGGCGATGGTGCTGGCGTGGTTCCTGCTGCACTGGGGGTTCGCGAAGCTCTACCTGCAGCGGTTCTACCGCTCCACCGACCGGCCGCTGCAGTTCCCCGGCACCGAGACGCCCGGCATCCTGGAGTTCGCGTACTTCGCCTACACGGTGGCGGTGAGCCTCGCCGTCTCCGACGTCGTGGTGCGCGACCGCGCCCTGCGCTGGCGGGTGCTGTGCCACGCGGTCGTGGGGTTCTTCTTCAACAGCCTCATCATCGTCACCGCGTTCGGCGCCATCGCCGAGGCCGGGGGGATGATGTGACGGACGCCGCAGGCGAGCTGCGGATGCTGCAGGCCCGCGCCTACGGGCCGGAGGCCGACATCCACACCGACCCCGCGGCCCTCGCGCGGCTGCGCGAGCTCGAGGCCGCGCTCGCGCCGCCGCCGGCGCCCCCGCGGCCCGCCGCGCCCCGGGCGGCCTTCCCCGCGGCGCCCCCGGCACCCGGTGCGACTGGGCCACCGGTGTTTGCGGAGGAGACCGCGATGCCGGCGGCGCCGCCCATGTCGCCGGCTCGGCCGCGGCGGTGGCTCGTGCCGGTGTGGGCGGGGTCGCTTCTGGTCGCCCTCGTCGTCGGGGCGCTCGCCGCCGGGGCGAGCATGCGCCTGTTCGCCCGCGACGGCACGGGCGAACAGATCGCCACCCTGCAGCCCGACCCGGGCTTCGTCGCCCCTGCCTTCTTCGGAGACAGCGAGGACATCGTCGCGTTCGACGACTTCCACGGGCTCACCGCGCTGATCGCCCCCTACGGTGTGTGGGGCGGCGACAGCCCCGACGGCTGCATCGTGGTGGTGCAGACGGAGGGCCTCGAGCGCCACGACCAGGGCATCGAGGGGCCGGTGTACTCCGATTGCCCCGCCGGAGCCTTCCCCGCCGCCGTCCAGCTGACGATCGACGAGTCCTCTCCGCAGGCCTCGCGCGCGCGGTTCGCCGAGGGCACGGCGCTGCAGTTCGTCTACGACGGCGAACGGGTGGGCGTCTTCGTCTCCGGATGAGAGGGTGGAGTGTGCCCCCCGCCCTCCTCGACCGCATCCCCGCCGGTGCCGACGACGACACCGTCTACGGGGGCTTCGTCGCGTGGGCGGAGGATCGCGGCCTGACGCTGTATCCCGCGCAGGACGAGGCGATCATCGAGCTCGTCTCGGGCGCCAACGTGATCCTGTCCACCCCGACCGGCACCGGCAAGTCCCTCGTGGCCGTCGCCGCGCACGCGGTCGCCCTCGCCCGCGGCGGACGCACGTACTACACCGCCCCCATCAAGGCCCTCGTCAGCGAGAAGTTCTTCGCCCTCGCCGAGATCTTCGGCGCCGAGAGCGTCGGGATGGTCACCGGCGACTCCTCGGTCAACCCGGACGCCCCGATCATCTGCTGCACCGCGGAGATCCTCGCCAACCTCGCCCTGCGCCACGGCGCCGACGCCGAGGTCGACCAGGTCGTGATGGACGAGTTCCACTTCTACGGCGACCCCGAGCGCGGCTGGGCATGGCAGGTGCCGCTGCTGCAGCTCCCGCGGGCGCAGTTCCTCCTCATGTCGGCGACCCTCGGCGACGTCACCGCCATCGCGGAGGACCTCACCCGCCGCACCGGTCGCACCACCGCCGAGGTCACCGGGGTGGAGCGCCCCGTGCCGCTGCACTACTCCTACGAGCGCCGCCCCGTGCACGAGGTGCTCGAGCTCCTGGTGCGCGACGGGGAGACACCGGTGTACATCGTGCACTTCTCGCAGGCCGCCGTGCTCGAGCGCGCGCAGGCCCTGGCGAGCGTGAACCTCACCTCGCGGGCGCGGCGGGATGAGATCGCCGCCGCGATCGGTGCCTTCCGGTTCACCACCGCGTTCGGCAAGACGCTCTCCCGCCTCGTGCGCTCGGGGATCGGCGTGCATCACGCCGGCATGCTGCCCCGCTACCGCCGACTCGTGGAGACGCTCGCCCAGCGGGGGCTGCTGCGCGTGGTGTGCGGCACCGACACGCTCGGGGTGGGGATCAACGTCCCCATCCGCACCGTCGTGATCACCGCGCTGGCGAAGTTCGACGGCACCCGGATGCGGCAGCTGACCGCGCGCGAGTTCCATCAGGTGGCGGGCCGCGCGGGGCGGGCGGGGTTCGATCCGTACGGGAACGTCGTCGGCATGGCGCCGGACTGGGAGATCGACAACGCCGTCGCCCTGGCCAAGGCCGGGGACGACCCGGCCAAGCGGAAGAAGATCGTGCGCAAGAAGGCGCCGTCGGGCGTCGTCAACTGGGGCGAGGGCTCGTTCCAGCGCCTGGTCGAAGCGGTGCCCGAGCCGCTCGTGCCGCAGCTGCAGCTGACGGCGGCGATGATGATCAACGTGCTCGCGCGCGGCGGCGACGCCGTCGCCCACATCCGCTCGCTCGTGTTCGACAACCATGAGCCGCGTGCCCGCCGGTACGCGCTCGCGCGCCGGGCGATCGCGATCTTCCGGACCCTCCGCGACGCCGGGATCGTCGAGGTGATCGCCACCGCCGAGGGCCCCCGCATCCGCCTGACCGTGGATCTGCAGCCCAACTTCGCGCTGAATCAGCCGCTGTCGCCGTTCGCTCTCGCCGCGATCGAGCTGCTCTCGCCGGAGGATGCCGAGACCGGCACCGGCCACTACGCGCTCGATGTCGTGAGCGTCATCGAGGCGACCCTCGACGACCCGCGCGCGATCCTGGCGCAGCAGGAGTTCGCCGCCCGGGGCGAGGCGGTGGGCGAGATGAAGCGCGAGGGGCTGGACTACGACGAGCGGATGGCGGCGCTCGAGGAGATCACCTACCCGAAGCCGCTCGCGGACCTCCTCGCCCAGGCGTTCGAGGTGTTCGCCTCCAGCCAGCCGTGGGTGCGCGATTTCGCGCTGTCACCCAAGTCGGTGGTGCGCGACATGTTCGAGCGGGCGCTGTCGTTCGGCGAGTTCGTGTCGCTCTACAAGCTCGGGCGCAGCGAAGGGCTCGTGCTGCGCTACCTTTCCGACGCGTATCGGGCGATCCGCCAGACCGTGCCGGTCGACGCCCAGAGCGAAGACCTGCACGATCTCGTCGCGTGGCTCGGGGAGATGGTGCGACAGGTCGATTCGAGCCTGGTCGACGAATGGGAGGCGCTGGTGGCTCCCCCCACCGACCCGGAGGCGCCCGTCGTCCCGCCCGCCCCGCCGTCGATCCTCACCCACCGGCGGGCCTTCCTCGTGCTGGTGCGCAACGAGCTGTTCCGCCGCGTGCAGCTGGCCGCGCTCCAGCGCGACGAGGAGCTCGAGGCCCTCGACCCCGACGTGGATTGGCCGGCGGCGCTGGATGCCTACTACGACGAGCACGACGAGATCCTCACCGGCGGCCCGGCCCGCTCGGCGGCTCTCGTCGCGATCGACGAGAGCGACGCCGCATCCGGCATCTGGCGCGTGGAGCAGACGCTCGATGATCCCGCCGGCGACCACGACTGGCGCATCCGCGGCGAGATCGACCTGCCCGCCTCGGAGGAGGCCGGCACCGCCGTGCTGCGCGTGACCGAGGTCGTGCGCCTGTAGCCCGCCGCCGGCCCGGGGCGTCGACGGTTCCGGCTGGCAGGGCGTCGGGTCACGTCACGGTGCGACGGAGCACGAGGCGCTGCGCCAGGGTGAAGGCCACCGTGACGAGGAGGTACAGTCCCGCGGCGAGCGGCACGAACACGGCCACCGCGGCCGGCACGAACGGCGCTGCGCCCGCCAGGGCCGCCGCCGGCCCCGGGAGCGAGCCCGGCTCGGGCCGGAACACGCGCCGGCTCGCCTCGCCGACGAGTGCGATCAGCACGACGACCGCGCCGAAGACGGCGAGCGAGACCGGGTCGGGCATGCCCGCCGCGACGGCTGCCACCGCGCTGTGTCCCAGGGGCACCCCGCACAGCGTGGCGGTGAGGAGGGCGTTCGCGTGGCCGGCGATCGTCGGATGCAGGAACACGGCGTAGAGCAGGCCGACGACGGGGGCCTGCGCGAGGAGGGGGACCATGCCGGCGAAGGGCGACGCCCCGGCGTCGCGGTACAGCCGCAGCGTCTCGCGCTGCAGACGCTCGGGGTCGCGATGATGCCGGCGCCGGAGCTCGGCGAGCCGCGGGGCAAGTCGCGCGCGCACCTGCTCGGCGCGGACCGCGGCGACGGCGGTGGGCAGGAGCGCCGTGCGGACGGCGAGGGTCACGAGCACGATGGCCGCGGCGGCAGAGCCGGAGCCGGCGATCGGGGCGAGGGCGTCGGAGAGGGCGGTCAGGCCGCGGTAGGCGAGGTCGAGGAGGGCGGCGAGCGGGGGCAGGTCGAAGAGGTTCATGGGTCATCCGTTCGAAGCAGCGATCAGGGTCTGATCGGCCGCGGAGGATGCCCCGGCGCAGGGCGACGGAGGGCGGGAGGCTACGCGGCCGGGACCGCGGACCCCGGTGCGCGCGGGCGCGGGTGGCCCGCCGCATCCGGATCGCTCTGCGCGAGAAGGGACGACGCATCGATGCCGCGACGCGGATGTGCGCCGGTGCGCCGTGCCGCATCGGGGGAGGCGACGGCGGCTGCCAGTGCCGCGGCCAGCAGCGCGGTGACGACGGCGACGGTGAGACCCAGGGCGCCGGATTCGGGCGCGACCACCAGGCCGATCGTCGACAGGATCAGGTGCAGGCTCGTCGCGAGCGTCTCGAGCATGCGCACCCCCTCCGTCGGTGCCACCGTAGCAGCCCGCATAGGCTGGGGCGGTGGAGACCACCCTCGCCATCGTGTTGCTCGTGAACGCCGCCTTCAACGTCCTGGTATGGCCGCGCTTCTACGGGCGCATCGCCAGAGACCCGCGTTCGCGCGACGCCCGTGGGAGGGCGACCCGGTTCCTGCGGGTGCACGCCGTGCTCATCGCCGCGGCGATCCTGCTCGCCCTGGTCTCGGCGATCGTCGGGGTGGTGGCGCTGGTCTCCTGACCGCCCTCGGGCTCGGAGCCCGCGCCTAGACTCGCGGGAGGACGACCCCTTCGAGGAGGCACGCAATGCAACTGGCGATGGTGGGACTCGGGCGGATGGGCGCGAACATCTCGCGGCGCCTCATGCGCGACGGTCACGAGATGTTCGTGTACGACGTCAACCCGGATGCCGTGGCGGCGCTCGCCGGCGAGGGGGCGACCGGGGCGAGCGACTTCGCCGACCTGGCGGCGAAGATGACCGCCCCGCGCGCGGTCTGGCTGATGATCCCCGCCGGCCTCACCGGTCAGGTCGTCGAGCAGGTCGCCGACGCGCTCGAGCCCGGTGACATCATCATCGACGGCGGCAATTCCAACTACCGCGACGACGTGCGGCGGGCCGCTGCGCTGAAGGAGCGCGGCATCCACTACGTCGATGTGGGCACCAGCGGCGGCGTGTTCGGCCTCGACCGCGGATACTGCCTCATGGTGGGCGGTCCCGATGAGGCCTTCGCGACGATCGAGCCGGTGCTGCACACGATCGCCCCGGGGCCGGGGGAGATCCCGCGCACCCCCGGACGCAGCGGCGACTTCGCCCCCGAGGAGCGGGGCTACCTGCACTGCGGCCCGAGCGGGGCGGGACATTTCGTGAAGATGGTCCACAACGGCATCGAGTACGGCATCATGGCCGCGCTCGCCGAGGGCCTCAACGTGCTGCACAACGCCGACGCGGGGCTGCGCGAGAGCACCCACTCCGCCGAGGTGGCGCCGCTGGAGGAGCCGGAGTACTACCAGTTCGACATCGAGACCCCGAAGGTCGCGGAGCTCTGGCGGCGAGGGTCGGTGATCTCCTCGTGGCTGCTGGATCTCACCGCCGCCGCGCTCGAGGAGAATCCCACGCTGGACGGCCTCGCCGGCCGGGTGTCGGATTCGGGCGAGGGACGCTGGACCGTCAAGGCCGCCGTCGATGTCGGTGTTCCGGTGCCGGTGCTGGCCGCATCCCTGTTCGAGCGGTTCGCCTCGCGCGGCGAAGACCACTTCGCCAACCAGGTGCTCTCGGCCATGCGCCTACAGTTCGGCGGGCACCAGGAACTGCCCGCCGGCGACGTGCTGGAGGCCGGCGGCGCCAAGTCCGACAGCAACGGTTCCTGAGATCTCCTCGGGACCCCGGTGACGCGGCCGCCGCGCGGTCGTAGGCTGTCCACCATGCCGCGGACGGAGGGCGGATCATGGTTCAGGTACGCGTCGCCGGCGTCGCCCTCGACGCCGCGCAACAGCATGTGATCCTGCTCAAGTCCGTGGGGCCGGGCCGGACTCCCGGGACCGTGCTGCCGGTGTGGATCGGGGCGCAGGAGGCTACCTCCATCCTCGTCGCCGTGGAGGGGGTCACCCCGCCGCGCCCGCTCGCGCACGACCTCATGGTGCGCCTGGTCGAGGCGCTGGACGGCACCGTGGAGCGCGTCGAGGTCACGCGCGTGGAGGACGGCACCTTCTACGCCGAGGTCACCCTGTTCACCCCGCACGGAATCCGGGTGGTCGACGCGCGGCCGTCCGATGCCATCGCCCTCGCCTCCCGCATGGACGCGCCGATCTGGGTCGCCGACCCGGTGCTCGCCGAGGCCGGCGTGGCGGACGACCTCACCGTGGGGGCCGACGATCGGTCGGAGGCGGAGAAGCTCGCCGACTTCCGCCGCTTCCTCGACGACGTCGACCCCGACGACTTCCTCCGCTGAGCCTCCCCCCGCCTCGCTCGCTGCGCCCCGCGCCGCAGCGAGCGGAGGAAGTGTCGGCAGCGGAGGGCCGGATGCCGTGAATCGGTCCTCCCGCCGCGACATCTCCTCCGCTCGCGGCAGCGGATGAGGCGGCTCAGCGGATGCGGCAGCGGATGAGGCGGCTCAGCGGAGGGCGGCGCGGAGGTCGGAGCCGAGCCGCCGCATCCGGGCGAGCACGTCGTCGCGGGCGGCATCGTCCGCAGCCGCCGGCCACTGCGCCAGGCAGGCGTAGGCCGCGCCGCGCCCGCCGATGCGGCAGAAGCCGACGTCGACGCGGACGCCGCTGTCGGTGCCGGTCTTGTTCAC
This sequence comes from uncultured Microbacterium sp., assembly GCA_964496445.1. Lineage (GTDB taxonomy): Bacteria > Actinomycetota > Actinomycetes > Actinomycetales > Microbacteriaceae > Microbacterium. The sequence continues at coordinate 131,767 of CAZBZR010000003.1, read as the reverse complement.
GAGCAGGATGCCGCGGTCGGCGGCGCGATGGGCCAGCGGGTCCAGGCCGAACGCTCCCGCCACCATGCTGAGGTCGCTGCCGTCGACGAGCCAGCCGCGCACCCGCGCCGCCACGGCCGGTTCGATCCCGTCGGCAAGGGCGATCCGGCACATGAGCTCGGCATACCCCGCAGCGGTGCCCGAGCTGAGGGTGGGCGGGTCGGCGGGCGTGCGTTCGTCGCGGACGATGTCGTGGAGCGCGACACCGGCGATGCCGTACTCCGCGGCGACCTCGGCGACGCGGGCGACTCCGCCCAGCCGCGCGAGCAGGACATTCGTGGCGAGGTTGTCCGACACCGCCCCGACGAGCCGGGCGACGTCGTCGAGCGGAAGGGCGGGCACCCGCATCCGATGCCACAGGCCGGAGTCGGCGACCGGCGCCGCGGCGTCCCGGCGCAGCGGCTCATCGGGCGCGCACGTGCCCCGCTCGATGCCGCGCGCGACGGCGAGGAGCACCAGGATCTTCGCGGCGCTCGCCGAGGGGAGGAGCAGGTGCGGGTCCTCGCTGCGCAGCACGGCGGATGCGTGGTCCAGGGTGATCGCGTGCACCGACCACGTGACGGCCTCAGGCATCGGATTGCGTCCCCTCGAGCAGGAAGGCGCGCAGGATCGCGGTCCACGCCTCGAGGGCGTCGAGGTGCGCGTCGTGGCTCGCTCCGGCGATGTCTGCGCGCGCCGTGGCGGGCCGCCGCGCGATCAGCTCGGCCTTCTGCTCCTCGGAGAACATGCCGTTCTCGGCGAACACCGCAAGGGTGGGGACGCTCAGGCCTTCCCACTCCCTCCAGCGCGGTACGTGCACCGCCTCGAGGATGCGCTGCATGACGTCGGCATCGAAGCGGGGGCGAAGGCCTCCCGGGACGGGCTCCAGGTCGGCGATCCACGCGTCGGCGAGCACGCCGTCGCCGAGGAAGGCTCGCGCCGCCGCCGCGTCCGCGAACACCGCCGGCCACGAGGCGAAGAACGCGCCGAGCCCCGCGGCCTCGGCCGGGTCGTCGCTTCCGGCGGCGTGTCCTTCGAGCATCACCAGGCGAGAGACGAGGTCGGGACGGGCCGCCGCGGTGAGGAAGGCGGTGTGTGCCCCCACCGACTGACCGACCAGGATCGCGGGGTCACCGGGGGAGAGCCGCGCGATCACGGCGACCACGTCGTCGACGAACGCGGCGCGCGAGAGATCGGCGGGGCGGCGGGTGCTCCGGCCGTGGCCGCGCTGATCGACCAGGGCGACGGTGAACGCGTCGGTGAGCGCATCCGCCGTCGGCAGCAGCTCGCACGCGCTGCCGGCCAGCCCGTGCAGGAGGAGGACGAGCGGCCCGCGGCCGCCGCGGCGCACGACGGAGAGGTCCACGCCGTCGCGCGACACCACGATCCGGTCTTCGCCCACCCGCCTATTGTGGCGCGGTCGTCCCTCAGACCTGAGCGACGGTGCTCTCCCAGCCCAGCGCCGGGGCGACGTGGGTGGCGAACGACTCCACGACGCGGAGGTTGAAGGCCACACCGAGCTGGCTGGGGATGGTCAGCAGCAGCGTGTCGGCGCTGCGGATGGCGGCGTCGTCGAGGAGCTGCTCGATGAGGGCGTCGGGCTCGGCGGCGTAGGTCTTCCCGAACGTCGAGCGCATGCCGTCGATGACGCCGATCTGGTCGCCGTCCTGCCGGCCGCCGAAGTACATGCGGTCCTCCGCGGTCGTGATCGGGAAGATGGAGCGACTGACCGACACGCGCGGCTCTCCGGGATGCCCCGCCTCGCGCCACGCGGCGCGGAAAGCGTCGATCTGCTGCGCCTGGAGGAGATCGAACGGCGTGCCGTCGGCCTCGGTGAGCAGCGTGGACGACATCAGGTTGACGCCGATGCGTCCGGCCCACTCCGCCGTCGCGATCGTGCCCGCGCCCCACCACACCCGGGATCGCAGCCCGGGGGAGTGCGGTTCGATGCGCTGCAGGCCCGTACCGCCGCCGAACGGGCTCGACGCGTCGCGTTCGGCCAGGCCCTCGCCGTCGATGGCGCGCAGGAACAGGTCGAAGTGATCGCGGGCGATGTCGGCGCCGCGCGGGTCTTCCGACCCGGTGTAGCCGAAGGCCTCATAGCCGCGCACGACGGTCTCGGGTGAACCCCGGCTGACGCCGAGCGCGAGGCGGCCGCCGCTGATGAGGTCGACCGCGGCGGCCTCCTCGGCGAGGTAGAGGGGGTTCTCGTACCGCATGTCGATCACGCCGGTGCCGAGCTCGATGCGGCGCGTGCGCGCGGCGATGGCCGCCAGCAGCGGCATCGGCGCGGACTGCTGCCGGGCGAAGTGGTGCACGCGGAATGCGACGGCGTTGACGCCGAGGTCATCCATCCCCTGTGCCAGGTCGATGGCCTGCAGCATCGAGTCCGCGGCGGTCAGTTCCCTGCCGCCGCCGAGCGGGCCGTAGTGACCGAAGGAGAGCGTTCCGAAGCTGCGCATGACGGATGCAACCGGCGTCGCCGCGGACGCATTCCCATGAATGGACCCGATTACTGCGCGGCCGTGGGCGCGTCGTGGTCGGTGTCGTCGCCGGATGCGTCGTCGGTGTGCGCCGCGATGGCGTCGGCGTCAGCCTGCGCCGGCGCCTGGTCGGCGAGGTCCGCGCGGTCGCGATTGGGATCGCCGGCGTCGCGGCGGAGGTCGTCGGAGGAGGCGTACGAGGAGGCGTCGGACATGGCGGACCTTTCTGTCGGTCCTCCCATCGCATCAATCCGCCCCGCGCGCGGCGATGGGGTTGACACCTCACGCGGTGAGCGCGATGTACTTCTCCTCGAGGTACTCGTGGATACCCTCGAACCCGCCCTCGCGCCCCAGCCCGCTCTGCTTGACGCCGCCGAAGGGGGCGGCCGGGTCGCTCACGACGCCGCGGTTGACCGCGACCATCCCCGCCTCCAGCCGCCGGGCGACGGCGACCGCCTCGCTCTCGGGGCCGAACACGTACGCCATGAGCCCGTAGATGGTGTCGTTGGCCATCCGCACGGCCTCGTCGACGTCGGCGTAGCGCACCACGGCGGTGACCGGGCCGAAGATCTCCACGGCGTTGATCGCCGAGCCGTGGACGACATCGGTGAGGAGTGTCGGCGGGTAGAACGCGCCCGTCTCCGAGCGCGCGCCGCCGCGCACCAGCGTGGCACCGGCGGCGACCGCGCCGTCGACGAGGTCGGCGACCTTGTCGCGCTCGTGCACCGAGACGAGAGCCCCCAGCGTGTTCTCGCGGTCGGTCCCGCGCCCGGTGCGGACGGCGGCGAGCGCCGCATCCATACCCGCCACGAACGCGTCGTGCACGGAGTCGTGCACATAGAACCGGTTCGCCGCGGTGCAGGCCGATCCGCCGTTGCGCATCTTCGCCAGGAGCGCCCCCGCCACCGCCGCCTCCAGGTCGGCGCCGGGGAGCACGATCACCGGGGCGTTGCCGCCCAGCTCCATCGAGGCGCTGACGACGCCGTCGGCGGCGGCGTGGAGGAGATCCCGCCCCACCTCGGTCGATCCGGTGAAGGAGAGCTTTCGCACCTCGGGACGGTCGAGCATCGCCTTCACGAGCGGTCCGGTGGGCACCGGCGTGACGAGGTTCACCACGCCGTCGGGAACGCCGACGCGGCGGAGCACATCGACGATGTACGCCGGCGACGCCGACGTGCTGCCCATGAAGACGATGTTCGACAAGCAGCTCACGCTGCGGATGGGTCAGTGCAACGTGAAGCGGTGGACGCAGGACCTGCTGCCCCTCGTGGAGGACCCCGCCGATCCGCTCGGCACCGAGCAGCTCGTCACGCATCGGGAGCCGCTGGAGAACGCTCCGGCGCTGTACGAGACGTTCCAGAAGAAGGCCGACGGCTGCATCAAGGTCGTCCTCCAGCCCTGACGTTGCGGTGTCGTCGCCGGAGCCGGCGCGTGGGCGTGGCGGCGCGCGCGAGGCGGGCACCGGCATACGGCACGCCGCCGCGCAGCCGCAGGCCCACGGCGAGCCACGCCGCCCCACCGCGCTCGAGTACCCACAGCGGTGCCCACAGGGCGCTGCTGCGTGGCCAGTGCCAGCGCCCTCCGCCTCGCCGCCGGCCCGCCTCGGCGGCGGCGATGACGAGGGAGGTCGCGGCGAGCACGGTGCGCGGTCGTCGCGCCGCCCACATGCTCAGCGGCAGGATCGCGAGTTCTACGGCGAGGCGCACAACGGCTGGGCGAAGCTGTCGTACGCCTGCCGGACTCGCTGCGTCCGGAAGTGGCCGCCGGTCGGGGAGCGGCGCGGGACGAAGATGTCGCCGCGGTGGCGCACGCGTCCGCCGGCGGCACGGATGGTGCGCTCCATCTCGAGGTTCTCGAACAGCACGTCGGCGGCGTAGCGGTCGGTGGCAGCCAGGATGCCGCGGCGCACGCCATAGGTGCCCGGGTAGTCGCGGCCGATCGCGCGGCCGATCGCGCGGTTGAGCAGCGACCGCGCGGTGTCCCAGCGCGCGTGCCAGGGCAGGGGGGAGAGGTGATTCTGCGGCACCACCACATCGGCGTCGTCGAGCGCCCCGACCACGGCGGCCAGCGCCCGCGGGTCGTAGCGCACATCGTCGTCCGCGAGCACGATCCGCTCGTGCCGGGCGGCCGCCACTCCGGAAAGGACGCCGCACACCTTGCCGTTGCAGCCCGCGGGCACCTCCACCGGGAGGTGCCGGACCCTTCCCGCCCACGCGCGCGCATGCGCGGCGAAGAGATCCTCGCCCGAGCCGTCGACGACCGTCACGTCGATCCACTCCGCGAGGCGGTCGAGGTACGCCGTCAGTTCGCCCCGGCCCGCGTCATCCGTCCAGCGCAGCGGCAGGACGTACTCGGCGGGAAGGCGGGTCATTCCTCCGTGCGGAATCCCGCGGGCTTGTGGGTGCCGTCGCAGAACGGCTTGATCGCCGACAGGCCGCAGCGGCAGAGCGCCACCGTGCGCCGACGGCGGGGGACGGGCTGCCCGTCCGCGTCGAGAAGCTCGACCTCCCCGCGCACCAGGAGCGGACCGTCGGGGTAGGCGGTGATGGTCGGTCGAGGGGCGCTCACCTGTCCGCCCCCGCCCGCAGGGAGGACTGCTCCGCCGACCAGGCGGCCAGCATGTGCTCCCCGACCCAGCCGTCGACGATGAGGCACGCCGCGGCGCCGAAGAGGATGTCGGGGAGCAGGTCGGGGCGGTCCTCGGCCAGCGCGCCGGCCATGTCCCTCCCGGCGATCTGCTCGTGCACCGCGTCCGCTTCGACGTGCTCGTCGAAGTAGTCCGTGACGTCCGGGCCGAAGCCGAGGCGGCGCAGCCCGTCCGCATACATCTTGTTGGGGATCGAGGACGTCATCTCGAAGGCCGCCAGGTGACCGACGATCGCCCCCAGCAGGCGCCGGTTCAGGCCGAACATCGACATCGTGTTGTGGGAGGCGAGGGTGATCGCCGGAACCGCGTCGACGTAGACGCCGTAGGTGTCGTCGAGGCCCGCGCCGCGCAGGGCCGTGGCGAAGATCGTCGCGTGCATCCGCTCGGGGCGCCCGCCGCCGTACTCGTCGGACTGGATCTCCACCAGCGCCGCCTTCGCGCGGCCGCGCAGGCGCGGGATGGCCCACGAGTGGGGGTCGGCTTCGCGCAGGGTGTAGACCGAGCGATGCTGGAAGAACTCGAGCGCCTGCTCGAGGGTGGCCTTGCGCGCCAGGTGGCGCGACACGCTCGGCCCGGAGTCGGCGGCGGCCAGCTGGAACAGCACGCGTGCCACCGCATCCGCGTCCGGTTCCGGCGCCTCCGGCACCGGAACGGTGGCCCGCAGCTCGGCCTCGAGCGCCGCCTCCAGGATCCGGCGGGCGGCGATCACCTCGGGATCCCACTCCAGGTCGGGGCGGAAGGCGTCGATCGATCCGTACGACGAGGCGTACATCGCGAACAGGGCGAGCTGGATGTCCTCGTCGCGGGCGATCTCGGCGGCGGCGGCGAGGGCCCGGCGGGCGGCCTCGCGCAGGGGCACGCTGTCGTCGCTGCCGGTGAGGCGGGAGATCACGGCCGCGCTGAGCGGCCCGCGTGCGGAGAAGGGGACCCCGAGGGAGGGAAGGGCGACGTCGACCACGGACACAGGGGCTCCGATCTGGGGGTGCGGTCCTGCCAGCCTCGCCGATCGCACGGCGGCGCCCGACGCCCTTGACAAGCGGGGCGCGCCCCGTCCGCGGCCGCGATTGTGCCTCCGGCGACGCGCGAGGGCAACCCCCCTGGCGATCCGCCGACGGCGGACGTCGGATGGGGGAGCGCCATCCGGTCGACCGGCCATCCCCCCAGAGCGCGAGAAGGAGACACCATGTACTTCCATCGGCAGGAGTTGCAGCACAAGGCCACCCCCGACGAGCCGGACGCGGTCTACGCACGAAAGCTCCAGGAGGTGCTCGGCGGTCAGTACGGCGAGATCACCGTCGCGCTGCAGTACCAGTTCCAGGCGTGGAACATGCACATCCCGGGCAAGTACCGCGACCTCGTGTTCGGCATCGGGGCGGAGGAGATGGGTCACGTCGAGATGCTCGCCGTCATGATCGCGCAGCTGCTGGAGAAGTCGCCGCTGGGGATCACCGAGGAGGCCGTGCAGAACGATCCCACGGTCGCCGCGGTGGTCGGCGGCACCGACATCCAGCACGGCATCCTCGCGGGGGCCGGCGCCCGGCCGGTGGACAGCATGGGCAATCCGTGGCAGGGGAGCTTCATCACCGCCAGCGGCAACCTGCTCGCCGATTTCACGGCGAACGCGAACGCCGAGATGCAGGGGCGCGTGGCCGTCGCGCGGCTCTATCACATGACGGATGACCACGGCATCCGCGACCTGCTCGGATTCCTGCTCGCCCGCGACACGATGCACCAGAACCAGTGGCTGGCGGCGGCGGCCGAGCTGCAGGAGGAGGGTGTCGAGCTGCTGTCGGTGCCGAGCAACGTCCCGATCGAGAAGGAGGAGCGCGACGTGTCGTACCAGTACATCAACTTCTCCGACGGCCGGGGTGCCGATGCCGCCGCCGACGCACCCCGACGTCCGCTTCTACGGCACGACCGAGCTCCCCCACACCGTGGAGAAGCTCGCGGGACGGGCGCAGGACGCATTGAACAAGGAGTGAGCCGCGGCGGGGCGCGGGGGATGCGGCATCCCGCGCCCCGCGCCTCACGGCAGCAGCGACAGCACCGCCCCTCCCGCCGCGCCGACCAGCACGACCGCCCACGGCGGGCAGCGCCATGCCGCCAGGAGCACGAAGCAGCCGAGGGCCAGCGTGAACGACGCCGCGTCCCGGACGGCGCCGGTGAAAACCGGGGAGTACAGCGCCGCAGCGAGGATGCCGACGACGGCCGCGTTCGCCCCGCGCAGCAGCGGCGTCGCCCAGGCCCGGCTCCGCAGCGCGTTCCAGAACGGCATCACGCCGGTGAGGAGGAGGAAGCCGGGAAGGAACACCGCGAAGGTCGCCAGCGCGGCCCCGGCCACCCCGCCCGGCCCGACGTCGGCGAGCGCGCCGAGATAGGTCGCGAACGTGAACAGCGGCCCCGGCACCGCCTGCACGGCGCCGTAGCCGGTGAGGAAGGCCTCCGTTCCCACCCACCCGGTCTGCACGACGGCCGCCTCCAGGAGCGGCAGGACGACGTGACCGCCGCCGAAGACGAGCGCCCCGGCGCGGAAGAAGGCGTCGAAGAGCGTCACGGCGCCGTCCCCCGTCGCGGCGGCCACCACGGGACCGGCGATCAGGAGGACCGCGAGCACCGCGAGGCAGGCGATGCCGACGCCGCGGCCGACGGGGAAGCGCAGCGTCGCACGGGGGGCGGCCTCCGCGCTCCGGCACCACAGCAGTCCGGCGGCGGCGCCGAGGGCGATCGCGAGCACCTGGCCGAGCGTCCCGCCGATCAGCAGTGCGGCCGCGGCGGCGCCGAGGGCGATCGTCGCGCGGCGGGCGTCGGGGGTGAGCGTGCGCGCCATGCCCCACACGGCGTGGGCCACGATGGCGACCGCCACGATCTTCAGGCCCGAGACGATCCCCGCGGCGAGGGGCGCCTCCAGGAGAACGGCTCCCGCGGCGACCGCGCCCATGAGGAGGGCAGACGGCAGCGTGAACGCGACGAAGGCCGCCAGAGCCCCCCAAGCCCCGGCCCGCAGCATCCCCACCGCGAACCCGACCTGGCTGGAGGCGGGCCCCGGGAGGAACTGGGCGAGGGCGACGAGGTCGGCGTACTCGTCCTCGCCGAGCCACCGGCGCCGGCGGACGATCTCCTCGCGGAAGAAGCCGAGGTGGGCGATCGGCCCGCCGAAGGACGTCACGCCGAGCTTGAGGAAGACCGCGAAGACCTCGCCGGCTGTACCGCGCACGCCCCGACTCCACCAGCGGCGCATGAACGAGGGGTGAACGACACGCCGCTTGCAGACGGGAATGGCTACGTCAAGCGCCCCGACAGGCGCCTTCGGCGGCAGTAGCGTCTGTTGCACTCACGCCCTCCGTGCCCGCGGAGAGGAAGGAAGCCGTGATTTCGCATCCCGGGGACTCGCCCACCGAGGCGCTGCTCGACGGCCGCTACCGGCTGGGCGCGTGCGTCGGCGAGGGCGGCATGGCCCGCGTGTACCGCGCGGAGGACCTCATCCTCGAGCGCACGGTCGCCATCAAGCTGCTGCGTCCCGGCGCCGACGCGGCGGCCACCCCCGAACGGGCCCGCCGCGAGGTCACGGTCCTCGCGGGGCTGAACCATCCGTCGCTGGTCACGCTCTTCGACGCCCACGTCACTCCCGGCTCCGACCATTACCTCGTGATGGAGTACGTCGACGGACCGAGTCTCGCGCAGCGCCTCGCCGACGGTCCGCTGCCGGCACGCGAGCTCGCCGGCATCGTCGCCGAGATCGCCGACGCGCTCCGCGTGGTCCACGCCTCCGGCGTCGTGCACCGCGACATCAAGCCGTCGAACGTGCTGCTCGCCCCCACCGGGATCCCCGTCCGCCCCGTGCGTGCGAAGCTGGCCGACTTCGGGGTGGCCTACCTCGTGGACAGCACGCGGCACACCACGCCGGGGCTCGTGGTGGGAACCGGCGCCTACCTCGCCCCGGAGCAGGTCCGCGGCGAGCCGCTGACTCCCGCCGCCGACATCTACGCCCTCGGGCTCATGCTGCTGGAGGCGGCCACCGGCCGGCGCGCGTTCCCCCACGCGACCGGCATCGGCGCGGTGCTGGCGCGCCTGACGGCGGCGCCGGAGATCCCGGCGTGGCTCGGGCCGGAGTGGACGGGTCTTCTCGTCGAGATGACCGCGCTGGACCCCGCGGCGCGTCCGGATGCGGCCGCCGTCGCCGTCCGGGCAGCCGCGCTTCCCGCCCTCGCCCCGCCGCCGCCGGACGTCGAGCCCGCCGGCGTTCCCGTCGAGCTCACCCCGACCCAGCCGCTCCTGGGCCCGGTCGTCGCGGTGTCGTCGCCCTTCATCACGGCCGCGCCGAGCACGATCGCCCCGCCCGTGCCGCACACCGCCCACCGCGGCGCGCACGCCGCGCGGCGCCGGCGGCGTGTGCGGCCGTGGATCATCGCGACGACCACCGCCGTGGTCGTCGCCGGCATGATCCCGCTGGGACTGTGGGCGATGGGGAGCGCCGGGGGCGCGCTGCTGCCGCGGCCGGTCGGTCCGGTGCTGACCGAGCCCACCCCGGGGGTGTCGCCCGTCGAGGCCCCCACGCTGGAGGAGGCGGTTCCGGTCGTCGACCGCGGCGAGGAGAGTGTGACCGAGCCGGTCGTGACCACCCCCGTGGTCGCCCCCGTGACCGGCGATGCCCCTGCGGCCGGATCCTCCTCGGGCGGCGACAGCGGCGCGGACGAACGCGCGCAGAAGAAGGCCGAGCAGGAGCAGAAGAAGGCCGAGCAGGAGCAGAAGAAGGCCGAGCAGGAGCAGAAGAAGGCC